>CAIPZV010000069.1 GCA_903869595.1 uncultured beta proteobacterium
CCCGGCAACCCGGCTTCCGCCGCAGAGGGTTGGGGTGCGACAGGTGGCAAAAAACTAACAGCCAAAGCATCAAAAGCGGCATTGATTGCCGCCAACGTGGCCGCCAGCGTCGTTGCCAACGCAGAATTCGCAGCACGCGAGCAAGCCGACCGTGACTACGCAACTGCGGCAGCCGCCGCCCAGTCAACCCGCCAAGACGCAGCAGCGCCGGGCCCTGGGGCGGGTGACGATTTGTGCTCGCACCATGAGGAGCCCGCCCCCGCGCCCGGTGCCGCCGTGGCAGAAGCGCACGCCAATATTGACCCCGCGCATGATGGCAATGGGGCACAAGCGCATACCAAAATAGGCCAGCACGGAGAGCTAAGCCTCTGGGCAGAGCGCATGAACGTAAGCGTACGCCCGGCACTGAAAGCAATTCGGCGCGAGCAACCTAAATCTGATATGTCGCATCCCGCGATGGCTGTTAATCTGGATGCTTGCATTCAATGTAACCGCTGCGTCCGAGCCTGCCGCGAAGAGCAGGTCAACGACGTGATCGGCTACGCCATGCGCGGCGCGCATAGTGAAATTGTGTTTGACTTGCACGATCCGATGGGCGACAGCAGCTGCGTGGCCTGTGGCGAATGCGTGCAAGCCTGCCCCACCGGCGCGCTCATGCCGAAGACGCAAGTGGGCACCCAGGTGGTGGACAAAAAAGTGGACTCGGTGTGTCCGTTTTGCGGTGTCGGTTGCTTGCTGACCTACAACGTGAAAGACAACGTCATCGTCAGCGTCGACGGACGCGACGGGCCGGCCAACCATAGCCGCTTGTGCGTCAAAGGCCGTTTTGGCTTTGACTATGCAGCCAGCCCGCAGCGCCTGACGGTGCCGCTGATTCGCAAAGCCGGCGTGGGCAAAGACCCCGAGCAAATCAACCACCTCAACCGCGATACCGCCGATTGGTCGGATGTATTCCGCGAAGCCACGTGGGAAGAAGCCATGGCGCTGGCCGCAGGCGGTCTAAAAGGCTTGCGCGATAGCCATGGTCCTAAATCGCTGGCCGGTTTTGGCTCGGCCAAGGGCAGTAACGAAGAAGCGTATTTGTTCCAAAAGCTGGTGCGCACCGGCTTTGGCAGCAACAACGTAGACCATTGCACCCGCTTATGCCATGCCTCCAGCGTGGCCGCTTTGCTCGAAGGCGTGGGCTCTGGCGCGGTGAGCAACCAAGTTAACGATGTGGAGCACGCGGATCTGATTTTCATCATTGGTTCTAACCCCACGTCCAACCATCCGGTGGCCGCCACCTGGATGAAAAACGCTGCCAAGCGCGGCGCCAAAATTGTGCTGGCTGACCCACGCATTACCGACATTGGGCAACACGCTTGGCGCACCTTGCAGTTCAAGGCGGATACCGATGTGGCCATGCTCAATGCGCTCATCCACACCGTGATCGAAGAAGGCTTGGTCGACGAAAGCTTTATCGCCAACCGCACCAGCAATTACGAAGCCCTGCGCGATAACGTGAAAGGCTATAGCCCCGAAGCTATGGCGCCGATTTGCGGTATTCCTGCGCAAACTTTGCGCGAAGTGGCGCGGGCTTTTGCCAAGGCCAAAGGCGCCATGATTTTGTGGGGCATGGGCATCAGCCAGCATGTACACGGCACCGATAACGCGCGCTGTTTAATTGCCTTGGTCAGCGTTACCGGCCAGATCGGCAAACCAGGCTCGGGCTTGCATCCGCTGCGCGGCCAAAACAATGTGCAAGGCGCATCAGACGCGGGCCTGATACCCATGATGTTCCCCAACTACCAGCGCGTGGACAACGCAGCTGCGCATGCCTGGTTTGAAGACTTCTGGGGCAGCAAGCTGGACGACAAACCTGGCTACACCGTGGTGGAAATCATGCACAAAGCGCTGGCCGAGGACAGCGATCCGCACAAGATTCGCGGCATGTACATCATGGGCGAAAACCCCGCCATGAGCGACCCCGACCTCAACCACGCGCGCCACGCGCTGGCGAGCCTGGCTCACTTGGTGGTACAAGATATTTTCATGACCGAAACCGCCTGGTTGGCCGACGTGGTGTTGCCCGCCACTGCTTGGCCTGAAAAAACCGGCACTGTCAGCAATACCGACCGCATGGTGCAACTGGGCAAGCAAGCCATCGATCCGCCCGGTCAGGCCCGCGCCGACTTGTGGATATTGCAAGACCTGGCCAAGCGTATCGGTTTGCCTTGGGATTACCAGGGCGCGCACGATGGCGTGGCCGCCGTCTATGACGAAATGCGCCGCGCCATGCACGCTGCTATTTCGGGCATTACCTGGGAGCGTTTGCAGCGCGAATCCAGCGTCACCTATCCTTGTCTAAGCGAAGACGCGCCAGGCTCGCCCACGGTGTTTATTGATAAATTCCCCACCGCCAGTGGCCGCGTGAAACTGGTACCTGCCGACATCATCCCCGCCAACGAGCGGCCCGATGCGGCTTACCCCTTTGTGCTCATCACCGGTCGCCAGCTAGAGCATTGGCATACCGGCAGCATGACGCGCCGCGCCAAGGTGCTGGATGCGATTGAGCCCATGGCCACCGCATCTATGTGCGGCGCAGACCTCAAGGCGCACGGTATGGACGCGGGCGACATCATCACCATCGCCTCGCGCCGAGGCGAAGTGGCGCTGCATGTGCGCCGCGATGACGGCACGCCCCAAGGCGCGGTGTTCGTGCCCTTTGCTTACTACGAGGCCGCAGCCAATGAGTTGACCAATTCGGCGCTAGATCCGGTGGGCAAAATCCCTGAGTTCAAGTACTGCGCAGTGGCCGTGCGCAAAGGCGGCACCACGCGCGAGAACGCGGGCTTTGGTGTGAATGCCCCAGTAGCAGAGGCGGCTGCTTGACCATGCAAGCTTTGCCCCGCATACCCCCCGCGCCGCGTCTGCCGCGACTGAGCCGCGCCCAGGTGGCGGTGACGCAGGCTATTGAAGTACTTAATGAATACGGCGAAACGCAAAGCCTGCAAATTCCCGCCGAGCGTGCGCTGACGGTGTATGTGGACAAGCGCGAAATCGTGACGCTCATGACCCTGGGCGCGCAGCCCGAGTGGTTGGTGCTGGGCTATTTGCTCAACCAGCGCTTGGTGGCATCGGCGCAGGAAGTGGAGTCCATTACCGTTGATTGGGAAGTGGGCGCTGCGGCGGTCAAGACCTATAAAGGCATTGTCAATATAGAGAAAAAAACGGCCAAGCGCGTAGTCACTACCGGCTGCGGGCAGGGCAGTGTGTTTGGCGATTTGATGGCGGACATCGATAGCATCCACTTGCCTGCGGCCACCATCACCCAAAGCCAGCTCTATGGCATCGTCAACACCATCCGCTTGAACGACAGCATCTACAAAACCGCAGGCTCGGTACACGGCTGCGCGCTGTTTCAGGGCGAACGCATGCTGATGTTTGTAGAAGACGTGGGCCGTCATAACGCGCTAGACGCTATCGCCGGTTGGATGGCTATGCAGCCCAACGAAAGCACCGGCCAGGGTGCGCGCACCGGTATGAGCGCGCATGACAAAGTGTTCTACACCACAGGCCGCTTGACTAGCGAGATGATCATCAAGTCCGCGCAAATGGGCGTGCCGGTGGTGATCTCGCGCAGCGGCATCACGCAAATGGGCCACCAGGTCGCCCAGCGCCTGAACTTATGCGCCATAGGCCGCGCCACCAATAAGCGCTTTCTGTGCTTTAGCGCGCCAGAGCGGCTGCTGCTGGAGACGGGGCTGGCAGGAGCTCGGTTGAAGGTGGCTTGACTGACAACACTATTCGATAGTTCGGGCATTTGTGCATCTTCTCGGCATCACCTAGGGCCTGTCCCTGGTGGCCACCATGCTGTTTATCACCCCGTTGGCCGAGTGAATCCTTGCGGGTGCACTAACGGCCATCGTGTTCGTAGTGGCCTCCAACGTGAGCGATCTGAAACACATGTTTCGCACCGCCCGCAGCCCCCTTCGGCGGGAGATGCTGGTGCTGCGGTTGCGAAGACAGGCTCTCGCTTTACCGGGGTTTAAGTCTTGTTCAGACGGAGCCCTGAGCATTGGCGCGAGAAACTGACTTAAGTGCCGCCTTCCCAAGTGTTGCCTCCGCCCATTTATTCAGACTGGTTCCGCTGCGGGCCGCTGCTTTGAGCGCTGCCGCATGAATTTCGGGCGCAATGCGCAACATTACTTTGCCGCTTGCCGGCTTGTCTGGCGCCGATCCTAGGGTGATAGAGGCGGCCAGATAAGCATCTACCGCAGCGTGAAAATGTGTTTGAAACTCCGCAACCGACTCGCCATGAAACGCGATGATGTCATCAATATCGAGCACGCGCCCGATGATCACCTGATCTTCAGTGTCGAAGTTCATGCTGGCGGTATAGCCCTTGTAGTGCATGTTGTTGCTCATGGCTGTACTCCTATTCTTTGCACAAAATCTCGAACGGCCAACACCCGGTATCGCAGAGCTTCTTTACCCGGATGAGGACGGTGCAAGGTCAACTTGCGACCGTTGAACTCAAAAGTTACCGAAGAACCAGCACCTTCCACTACGCGGCAGCCCAGCGCTTTGAGAAGCGACTCAATGCGCAACCAGTCCACGTTGCCGTTGACAGGATCAGCAAGAATTTTCTCAAGGGTTTTTCGATGGGTTCCGTTCACGGTCGAATGATAGCAAAAAATAAAATAGTGCAATCATCATTGTTGCCGCCCAATGAAGCCGTTCGCTAGATGGTAGCGCACCCCGAATGGGACATTACTGCAGGTCAGGTGGCTTAAGCGCTGCGATGACGTATCTTTGTGAAAAACTTTTAAAAATGACACTCATTATCAAATATTTTGTATATAGTTGAACCCCTAACGAAGCAGAAATATTGGTTGGTTGGGCGTTCAAATTCACCAAAAATATCTAAGTTGTTGAATTTGATGTTGGTGAGAGTTCTTGTAATTTTTCTTGAGATCCAAGCCTCGTGATTGTTTGGTAGTGTTAGGAGGGACGGAAATGGTTAATTGCTACCACTGCGGTGCAAAAATTGAGTCAGGAGAAGGGTATCGGCGCCAAGTACTGACAAGCCAGTCTGCGCGAATCTACTTTAGTAAGCGCAGTGGCGGGTCGTATGGGCAAAGCTACGGACTCCGAACACTTTGTGCGAGTTGTGCTCTTCGTTTGGATGAACATTATAAAAATTTAGCATGGAAAGTACCAGTTAGCTTGGCGGTCAGTTTGATCGGGATGGTAATGGCTGTTCGAGTTCGCGACTCGTTTAATGGAGGTATTCCAGGGTTAATGTTTATCTTCTTTGCGTTTGGCGGAGCAGGGTTACTTGCCTACTGGATTCTGGGACTCGTTTGGGATCGGACACCAGAACGTGATTCAAGTACCCGACCTGATTTGGACGGGAGTGGATATTTAGTTAGCACAGCTAGTTCAGTTAGAAATGAAGATAAGCCTGAGGTTATTGCTTCGAATTCAACTCAAGCTGAGTTAATGCCATATATCGACACTTTGCGGGCTGTGGGTTTAAAGGTCGAGTCCCTCGGACTAGCTTATTTTGGCGTCTTTGGACTTGAGACGACGGAGGAAAATCTTTACTCTTTTGCTAAATTAATTTTCAAAATATTGCCGCCACGCCATGAAAGAGATGTGACCGCTTGGGGTGAAAGTCTTTATAGGTTGACCTGTCAAAGATTTTTAAATGAATTTTCTGCTGCTACAAATCCAATAAATCTTGATTTGATGCTATTGATATTTCCGGGGCGGCCGCCAGAATCCTCTGATGAATATTTGCATAGGCTGCATATCGCAGCAGAAATGGCTATTGCTGTGGTGAATTCAGATTCTGAAATCAGTATCACTTAAAGTCTCCTGAATTCACCGGTGAATTTGAAAATATTTTCAACGGTCTAATCGCACAACGTGAAAGCTAATGCGATTGGAGATATTCACTATAGCTGGAATTAAGAAATATGAAGGCAATTATGCGAAAAATGTCTGGAACTAGAGATTCAACTAAATTGGGTAGCATCAGTTCTCTATTGAAAGAATTAAAAGAGTTTGATCGGGAGAGTGGGTTCGTCTATTTTTTTCGCGGGCATTCGCGATTTCAGTTTAAATTGATTCCAAGCATATATCGCGATGAAAAGTTAATTGCCAATGAAAATATAATCATCAAAGAGTTAATGCTACGCTGCCCTAATGACTTTGTTGGCCATAAATCCAAATTTCAATCTCTAGTCAGGATGCAGCATTACTCTCTCCCCACCCGGTTGCTTGACATAACCGCAAATCCGTTGATAGCTTTGTATTTCGCGAGTGAGTATAAAGATCAACCGCAAGTTGATGGTGAGATTTTGGTTTTTCGAATTCCAAAAGATCAAATAAAATATTTTGATAGTGACACAGTTAGCGTTCTTTCTAACATAAGCATGCTGCCTTCGAATTTTGCACTACCTGATGGAAATTTGGATCGAGCTGGATTCAATGATACCTCCCAAATCCATAAACTTCTGAATGAGGTAAGAAAAGAAAAACCTTATTTCGAACCCTATATTTTTGAACCTCATTTGGAGTCCGTGGTTTGCGTTAAACCGCAGCTAGACAATGAGCGAATCATTAAGCAGGAAGGCGCCTTTTTGCTCTTTGGGGTAAATCGATGCAAGACTCGGCCAGCAGTGGTTAATCGCTCGTGGTTGCCAGCTAACTTCGGTTCGCGTCGCTTGCTTGTGAATAGAGAGCGGAAGGCTGTGATTCGCGAACAACTTGAGGTTTTAGGGATCACGCAAGCCGCCATTTTCCCAGAGATCGACAATGTGGCTGATTTTATAAAACAGTCTTATATCAATTCGACGCAATCCAGAATCACTGAAACCAGATCTGAATAATGTATTGCTTCGGAACTGCCCTGCATTTCACCACTAGTTAGTTTCAGTATTTTCATGGCGCCTCAATAGCCGCTTCCAACAACTCCCCAATGCCACCCGGCACCACACCGCGTGCCAGCATGCGTTGGAAGGTTCCGTATACATCTGTCTTTGCGCCGGCCTTGCGTAAGCTGTCTTCGTCGTTAAGCCAGACGTACACGATCACCTGGCTGGGGTTTGAAGCGAAGCGAAAAAACAAGCGGTAGCGCTCGGGCATGCCTTTTTTTACCCGACGCCAATGTGCGTTGTTGACCCCCAATGTTTTACCGAGACGAAATTCGGGCGCATCGGGGTTGGCGGGGACAAGTTCTGTAATGGCTTTGTAGACGGATGCCAGCAGCTTGGTTTTGGGATGCGTTTTATAGCCTTTGGGGTCACGTTCGGCCATTTGGCTCACCGTATTTTCCAGTTCGTCGAGCGCGGCTTGAAAGGTTCGGTAGTAGTACAGGCGCCAGCCCTTAGCCATGATCGGCATAGCTTTACTCGGCCTCTACGCCCTTGACCAGCGTGGCGATGCGTCGCAGTTGCGCTGAGTCTGCGGGCACGATGTCCTCTGGGTGCGCGTTCATTTCCTTCTCCAGAAACGCCAAAAAACTGGCTACCACGGGGTCATCTTCCACATCTTTCTTTTTGGTCGCCGGTTTGGCAGACATCAGGACCGTTCCGTCGCCTACCACCGTGAGTTGTACCTTGCCGTCAAACTCCGGATGGGCTTGAAAAAACCTTGCCGGCAGGCGCATTCCCCTGGAGTTACCGACCTGCACCACAGTACCTTCATATTGGCTTGATGATTTGGCTAAGGGCATAAAGTTCCTCGATGTGATGTGCTTACGATTGTAATTACAAATCGCAATTGCCAGCAATCGCCTTTTGGCTAAGCCCCGCGTCATCGGCCAGTGCAGACCTGCCAAAGGTGGCTTGCTGCGCGCGGGATTCAGTTTCTAATCCCAAAAAGAGTCAGGTGCATGAGCCAGCCATTCAACCCTTGCCCCACCGCCTCAACACCACCGCCAGCACCACGCCGACCAACACCGCGGCCACCAAGTCCACCAGCACTGTCAGCGCAAAAGTCACTAGTAGCACCAGCACCTCCGTACGTGAGGGGCCACGGGCGATGTGAAAAAAGTGTTTTAAATCGCTCATGTTGTAGGCCACCACAAACAAGATAGCCGCCAGTGCGCCTAATGGAATTTGCCCGGCCAGCGGTGCCAAAAAAAGCAGGGTAGCCACCAGCGTCAGGCTGTGGGTAATACCGGCTACTGGGTTGGTGCCGCCGTTGCGGATATTGGTGGCGGTGCGGGCGATGGCGCCGGTGGCTGCAAAGCCGCCAAACAGGGGCGCGACGATGTTGGCGATGCCCTGGCCTACCAGCTCTTGGTTGGAGTCGTGCGTCAGCCCGGCCATGCCGTCGGCCACCACGGCGGACAACAAGGATTCAATTGCTCCCAACAAGGCGATGGATATCGCCGGCACTACCAACGGGATCATGCCCGCCCAAGTAAGGTCGGGCCATTGCAAACTAGGTAAACCCTGCGGGATACCGCCAAAAGCGCTGCCTATCGTGGCCACGCCATCCCACCCAAAAACGGCTTGCAGCACCGTAGCCACCACCATGGCCACCAGCGGCCCGGGCACGCGCTGCATGTGCGGCAGCTTGGGCGCATAAAGCACTAGCGCTAGGCTGAGCAGCGACAAGCCCAGCGTGGCCGGGTGCCACTGCGGTAATACCTGCACCAGGGCCAGCAACTTTTCGTGAAAGTGAATGCCTTGTGTGGCAGGTAGCCCGAAAAAATACTTCCACTGCCCCACAAAAATAATCACGCCAATGCCGGTGGTAAACCCGGCAATGACCGGCGCGGGGATGAACTTGATCACGCCGCCCAAACGCAGCAGGCCCATGAGCGTCAGCATTACCCCGGCCATGAGGGTTGCAATTTGTAAACCGACGATGCCATGGGTGGCGGTGATGCCGCTCAAGATGGCAATAAAAGCACCAGTCGGCCCTGCGATCTGGACGCGGCTGCCACCTAGCACGCTGACCAATATGCCAGCCACGATGGCGGTGTAGATGCCTTGCTCGGGCCGCGCGCCAGACGCGATGGCAAAGGCCATGGCCAGGGGCAGCGCCACCACCCCCACCACCACGCCAGCCACGATATTGGGCAGCCAGCTGGCTTTGCCATACTGACCGGCGATGCGGGATTCGAGCAGGGCAATCATGGGCGGGGCAAGCTTTCACGGTGGGCCGCGCCGGGACAGCCCGACGGCAGCCGGCCATTATGCGCCGCGCCCTACGAGGGCGGCTTAAGCCGATTTAGGCGCTGCCAACGCGGTAAAAATGCTTGGCGTAAATCATCCAGCGGCCCTCGTGCTTCATGAGGTTGAGGTGGTCTTCCATGATGTTGTCAAACAGGCGCAAGCGCACTTTCACGACGGCCATGGTGGGCGATAAAAAGTCCACCAGCAGCACCTGCTCGGCGCGCGGCGCGTCCTTTGACGCTGGCGACTGGCGGCCCTGCACCATGCTGCGGTAGGCGGCAAAGGGGCGCACCACCAGCGCATCGTCCTGCTGCGAATAGAGCACGCAGTCTTTGTGGAAAACGCGGTCAAACAAATCCATATCCTGGGTTTGCAGCACCTCAAAATAGTCCTTCAAAAATGCGCGAATTTCATCGATTAACATAGCTTCTCCTTAGGTAATTGCAGGCTTGTGCACTGGCAAAGCTCCAAACGGTGGAGTTGCTAAAAAGTGTAGGCAAGGGCCTTGCAAGCATGTGCGAATGTTTTTGCTGCGAACGTCGAATTTAATTTTCCAAATCGTTTTTTCATTCCTACATTGCTAATTGCATGACCTCCAGCCGCACGCCCCCACTGCCCGCCTTGCGTGCCTTTGCAGCCTTGGTGCGCTTGGGTTCAGTCGCCGCAGCAGCGCAAGAACTCAGTCTGACGCCCGGCGCAGTCACCCACCAAATCCGGGCGCTGGAAAGCTTTTTGAATGTCAGTCTGGTGCAGCGCGATAGCCGCAGCCTGGTGCTGACCGAGGAGGGCCGTATCTACGGCTACCAGGTGCGCCAGGCGCTGGAGGTGATCGCGCAGGCCTCGGACCGTTTGCTGCGTCCGCGCCGCAGCAGCCGGGTACGCGCGCTGCGGGTGGCGGTGTTGCCTTCGTTTGCGCATGGTTGGCTCATTGCGCGCCTGCCGCGTTTTTACCGCCTGCACCCGGATGTGCAATTGCACTTGCAAGCCTCGATGGACTTTGCCCAGCCCGATCAGCAGCGACTCGATTGCGCCATCCGTTTCGGCCATGGCCATTGGCCGGACTTTGTGGTGCGGCCTTTGATGCCCGACCAATTGGTGCTGCTGGCGTCGCCCGCGCTTTTGGGCAAAAAGCCGCCCAGCAAATTAGAGCAGGTCTTGCGCCTGCCGCAACTGCAAGCCAGTGAAGACTGGTCCGCCTGGTTGGCCACCATGCCTGATGCGCCCCTGCAAGTGCAGCGCCCGCCCGCACGCTTGGAATTTACCGATTCCACCCATTTGCTAGAGGCCGCACGCGCCGGCCTGGGCGTGGCTTTGACTCGCCGCTCGATTGCCGACGCGCTGCTAAACAAGGGCGAATTGCAAAGCGCGCATCCGCATAGTTGCGCGCATTCGTCCGCCTACTACGCGCTGGTGCCTGCGGGCACGCGCCCATTAGAAGTGACCGAGCAATTCTTGGCCTGGCTGCAAGTGGAGTGCGCGCGGTATGCCAAGGCGCTGTAGTGCTATTTTTTCTTGCCAATCTTGCACTTATGGATCGCCGCGTCGCTGCGCTCCTCGCGATGACGGACCTTTGCATACCTTCCCTAACAGTCTGCAGCTATATTCCTCCCCAACTTAGGAGACGACAATGAAATCACGCGCCGCAGTGGCCTTTGGGGCCAATCAGCCTTTGCAAGTGGTAGAGATCGATGTCGCGCCGCCCCGCGCGGGCGAGGTGCTGGTGCGCATCACCCACACCGGCGTGTGCCATACCGACGCCTACACCTTGTCCGGTGATGACCCCGAGGGCTTGTTTCCGGCAGTGCTGGGCCACGAAGGCGCGGGCATCGTGGTGGAAGTGGGCGAGGGCGTCACCAGCGTCGCGCCGGGCGACCATGTGATTCCGCTCTACACCGCCGAATGCCGCCTGTGCAAATTTTGCTTATCGGGCAAAACCAATTTGTGCCAAGCCGTGCGCGCCACGCAGGGCAAGGGCCTCATGCCTGACGGCACTTCGCGCCTGAGCTACCAGGGCCAGCCGCTTTTTCATTACATGGGCACCAGCACCTTTAGCGAATACACCGTGGTGGCCGAAGTGTCCCTCGCCAAAATCAACCCCGCTGCCGATCCGCAAAAAGTTTGCCTGCTGGGCTGCGGCGTCACCACCGGCCTGGGCGCGGTTAGCAACACAGCCAAAGTCAAGGCGGGCGATACGGTGGCGGTGTTTGGTTTGGGCGGCATCGGTCTGGCAGTAGTGCAAGGCGCGCGCATGGCCGGGGCAGGGCGCATCATCGGCATAGACACCAACCCCGGCAAATTCGATCTAGCCCGCACCATGGGCGCCACCGACTGCATCAACCCGGGCGACTTTGACATGCCGATACAAGAGGTCATCGTCGGCATGACCGATGGCGGTGTCGATTTCAGCTTTGAGTGCATCGGCAATGTGCAAGTCATGCGCGCCGCGCTGGAGTGCTGCCACAAAGGCTGGGGCGAAAGCATCATCATCGGCGTGGCCGGTGCAGGCCAAGAAATCAGTACCCGCCCGTTTCAGCTCGTTACGGGCCGTGTCTGGCGCGGCAGCGCCTTTGGTGGCGTCAAAGGCCGCACCCAATTGCCCGGCATGGTCGAGCAAGCCATGCGCGGCGAGATCGCGCTAGACCCTTTCGTTACCCACACCATGCCGCTGGAGCGGATTAATGAGGCTTTTGATTTGATGCACGAAGGCAAGTCCATCCGCACGGTGATCCATTTTTAATTGTTGCGCTGATCTGAGCTGGGCTGCGCTGCGCGCCACGCCCATCCAGTGAAGCAAGTTCAGTAGAGGGTTCAATTCGTCATTGCGAGCGAAGCGAAGTAATCCAGGTTTGCTTTTGAATCAGTCACCCACTGATCGCTGGAGCACTTGATGAAACCGTTTCGCAGCCCCTGCCAACTACCTTCATGCACCCTACGTACCTGCACATAAACCCCGCCACCCGCCGCGTGTCGCTCAACGCGCGCGACCCCGCTTTTTATCGCAAGCCCAACGCCGCCTACGCCACCTTGCACGCGCAATGCCCACTGTTTTATTGGGAGGAACAAGCGCAATGGTTTTGCTGCGGCTACGCGCAAGTCAATAGCCTGCTGCGCGACAAGCGCTTTGGGCGGCAGATACTGCATGTGGCTACGCGCCAAGAACTGGGCCTGCCTGCGCCCGCGCCGCATCTGCGCGACTTTGACCAGGCCGAGCAATGGTCGCTGCTGTCGCTAGAGCCGCCCGAGCACACGCGCTTGCGCACCATGGTCAACCGCGCTTTTGTGTCCGGGCAGATAGCACGCTTTCGCCCGCAAATCGCCACGCTGGCGCATACGCTGATCGATGGCTTTGCAGACCGAGGCCATGCCGAATTACTTGGAGACTTTGCCGACATCATCCCCGTCACCATCATCGCCCGCCTGCTCGGCGTACCCGAGTCCATGGGCCCGCAGCTGCTGCGCTGGTCGCACGACTATGTGCGCATGTATATGTTTGGCCGCACCCATGCCGACGAACTGGCGGCCAACCAAGCAGCGGGCGAATTTGCCGACTATGTGCGCGGCCTGATCGCGCAGCGGCGCAGCTATCCGCAAGACGATCTGATCAGCTGCATGATCAGCAGCGACCGCGCCGGCCCGCCCATGACGGATGAGGAACTGGTCTCCACCATCATCGTGCTGCTCAACGCCGGCCACGAAGCCACGGTGCACCAAATCGGGAACGCGGTTACCACCATCCTGGACAGCGGGCTGAACCCGGCCATATTGTTTGCCGATGACGCCGCCACCACAGCCACGGTGGAAGAATGCCTGCGCATCTGCGCCCCGGTGCATATTTTTTCGCGCTACGCGCTGCAAGACGTGCAGTTAGCCGAGGGCGTGCACATCCAAAAAGGCCAAAGCATCGGCCTCATCCTGGCCGCCGCCAACCTAGACCCGCTGCAATTTACCGAGCCCCTGCGCTTTTGGCCGCAGCGCGACCAAGGCGCCAACCTGTCCTTTGGCGCGGGCATCCACTTTTGCATCGGCGCCCCGCTGGCGCGGCTGGAGCTGCAAATTGCGCTGCCCATCCTCTTTGCCCGGCTGCCAGGCCTGCGGCTGGCGCAGCGGCCTGTGGTGAAAGATGTGTACCACTTTCATGGGTTGGAGCGGGTGGAGGTGGTTTGGGGTTAGTGGGATGAGGGAGTGTGAGGGAGTTGACAATGCCAATGTGAGACAGCACCATTGAATCCATGTTGAAGCTGAAAATTTCTAAATGGGGCAGCAGCCTCGCGGTTCGTCTTCCAGCGATCTATATCCGCCAAAACAACCTAAAGCAGGGTGGCTAATTGCTAGCTGAATGGGGCACTGACGGCACTTTGCGCCTCTGTGTCCCAATGCGGTGGAACCGCAAGGACTTTGCCCATGAACTGGCGCTTGAAACTGAAGCGATGCCGCTGGGTAGTGGGGTGATAAAGCCGTTGCGGCGAGCCGCACGGTTTTGAGGCTTTAAAGGGGCCTTTTTTGCGGCAGGTTAGCTACCAATAAAATTCTCTGTGAATTAATCAAGTTCCCGCTTCGTCAGAAAGCGACTGCGTAGAGCCTTTTCTGCGCCAATATTTTGGTGTTTGTACGTTGCCGAAGTCCAGGCCATATTTTTTCCATAACGCTTTCGTGACTGCATTGAGCGAAGGGTAAATTAGGCTTTTCCATTCATATTTCCCGCCGCCTTGATAAATCGCAACTGCATCTTCGGGGGCAAGGTCAGGAATCTGTTTTACATTAATGTATTCAATTTCAATCCCCAATTTTAGTATTTTATTTTTTTCTAAAATAATCCATGCGCGCTTTGACTTTTGGGCCGCAACAGCAATTTGTGTTGAATCAAACTTGGCGCGCGCTTTAACTTGATAGTCGCTAGTATTTGGAATTGGAATTATTTGGTCAATACATAGAATGTTACCTGTGTCAATAGTAAAAATATTAGATTGAAAACAAGATATTTCGATCCCACTCGAATCATCGCTTTTCTTTCCGAATTGCTCATTCAACCAAATAACTGTAGTTGTTAAATCTTTTTTGAAATCACTTGAAACGAGAAAGATTCTTGGTATTTCTCCAAAGGCAATTTCAGTCTCGTCTTGAACCATCAAAAAGTCAACAAGTTCTTTTTTGTAGGCTTCAATATCTTGACTTGCTGAAAGTTTTTTTCTGTATGCAATGCCAGCGTCTAGAACATTATCTAATGTGCATACCGATAAGAGAGCGGCATATCGCAGTGCTTGCAACTCGGCGTGCGCGCCCTTGTTATCACGCTTAATCTCAATGACCACAAAATTGGCGTCACTATCCACGGCCAATATATCCAAACTTCTGCCAATGTCCTGCCATCCTTTGTATTCGGTTGCGATTAAAAATAGGTTTTCATCAGGGAAACATTCATTAATTTGATCGGCGATCAAATCCCGCAACTTATCCTCCGTGATACCAGCCGCCTCAAGGGATAATTTTTTCCCCGCCGCCTTCGCGCCATTCAAAGATTTATCTTGTAACAGAAAAAAGCTCATATTTATCTCCCCGGTTGGATGATAGTTAACTAAGTATTTCCCTCAACCCACTCCCGCGCCGCCTTCAGCACGGCCAGGTCGCGGGCTTTGCCTTTGGGGTTGGTGGTCAGGTTGATCAGTGCGTAGGCTTCATCAAAGGTGGCCCAGCGGATGGACTGGGTTTCAAAATCATGCGGGCCGGGCTTGCCGACGGGGACCATCACAAAATAGGCGGCGCTGCCAAAGGCGCTGCGAAACACGCCTGGCAGTACGTCCAGAATCGTGGTGCTGTAGCCGGTCTCTTCCTTGACTTCGCGCAGCGCGGTTTGCTCAGGCGTGTCGCCTTTTTCGGGCAGGCCTTTGGCAAACGTCCACACGTAGCCGTCATAGTGGTTGGACGGCTCGCGCAGCAAGATGTGCTTGGCATCGTTGATCACCACCCCGCCATATGACTGCGCCTTGGCAATCGCCAATGGCTTGGGCGGGGCTTTTTGCAAGGGGTAGAGCGCGGACCACACATCGGCGTACAGGTGCGCCCGCTCGTAGCCTTGTTCGCTGGCCACCACGTTTTTGAAATTGCTGTAGTCAATATCCATCGCCGCCTGCGCCAGCGCCTGCCCAAGGGCCACCTTGCTGGCCTTGGCCCTGAAGCGGTAGTCGGTGTGGTGGCTTTCGGTGATGTCGCCCAGTTCGGGCAGCAAGGCCTCGCGCAAGCGTTCCAGGTCGGCGCGCACCCGGCTGCGCACCGTTAGGTAGGCCTTGGCTTTGTCCCCCGGCTTTTCAACAATGCTGAAGAAGCCATAGCGTGTGATGAGCCACATAAAAACTTTCTAAAAAAGTAAGTTTACTCAAATTGGCATGGTAATTAATGCTCTTCCTTTAACTCGTTTAAGCACTTTGCCAGTCAAGGTGGCATCTGAACTGAGGAGCGCCAGGTAAACCGTTACCAATAAAAAATCCAATCCTGAGCTTGTCGATGCCGACAATTCGTTGTGGTCTCCCGCCGCACTCGTCAAGGCGTGGTACGTGAGTGAAGCACTGCCCCGGGTTGTGGGCGCCGATTGCGCCGTGCAATCGCTCAAGGTGCGTGGTCGCCCGCCATTGGGAAGCCCTAAAGCGCGGGTCAATATCCGCTCGTCCCCCATGTCATGACCCATTTCAAAGCGGGCGGCGAGGACTTATAAATCCGCATTAATGCGGCTCTGCGTCGATTTATTGCCGCGTATCCCGGCTTTTGACGTACAACGCCCTGCGCGGTCCACCCAACCCTCATTCCCTGATAATGCGCATTGCGGCCTAGGCTCTCGCTGGCGCTTCTAACTACATCCAAAACCTTCCCCCCACCGCTTATGAAAATCAATACCGGCCGCCCCGTCACCATGGGCCCTTCCTGCATGGTCACTTGCCCACATTCTTTGGCTTCCGCCGCCGGCGCAGACGTGCTGCGCGCTGGCGGCTCAGCGGTGGATGCAGCCATCGCCACCGCCGCAGCCTTGGCGGTGCTCTACCCGCACATGACGGGCGTTGGCGGCGATGCGTTTTGGCTGATTTACGACGCCAAAACCAAGGCGGTGCGCTACCTGGACGGCGGCGGGCGGGGAGCGGCCAGCGCCACGGTGGACTGGTTTAAGAGCCAAGGGCACAGCGAAATTCCGTTTCGCGGCATCCTGCCCGCCACCACGACCACGCCCGGCGCCGTGGCCAGCTGGGCCGAGGCGCATGCCGCCTACGGCAAACTGCCCCTGGCGCGCAATCTGCAAAGCGCCATTGGCTATGCGCGCGACGGCTTTCCGGTCACGGCCCGCTTGTCCGGCTTTATCGACGCCACCGCCAAAGACCTGGCGCCCCACGCCGAGACCATGGCCATCTTTATGCCCGATGGCAAAACTCCGCGCCCCGGCGCGCTTTTGCGCAACCCCGGCCTGGCCAAAACGTTGCAAGCCATTGCCGAGCGGGGCCGCGCCGGTTTTTACGAAGGCGAAGTAGGGCGCGAGCTGGCTCGTTTCTCTAAGGAAAAAGGCGGCTTGTTTACCGAGGCCGATCTGGCCGCGCAAACCGCGCGCTGGGGTGAACCCATCAGCGGCACCTACCGGGGCGTCAAGATTTTTGAAACGCCTGCGCCCACCCAGGGCTTTACCGTGCTGGAAATGCTCAATCTGCTGGAGCCCTTGGAGCTGCACAAACGCCCGCATCTGGGCGCAGACCATGTGCATTTGCTGGTGCAGTCCAAGCAGATCGCCTACCACGACCGCGACCGCCACCTGGCCGACCCGGCTTTTGCGGACGTGCCGATGGAGCGCCTGATCTCCAAAGCCTATGCCGACGAGCGGCGCAGCCTGATGGACCCGGCGCGCGCCTTGCCCTGGGACAAAGTGCCGTCTTACGGCAGCCTGAGCGGTGATACCGTGTTTATCGCCACGGTGGACGCCGAAGGCAATGCCGTGGCGCTGATTCACAGCCTGTACGGCGTGTTCGGCTCGGGCGTGGTGGCGGGTAATACCGGCGTAGTGCTGCAAAACCGCAGCGCCTATTTCAACCTGGACCCGACCCACCCCAACCACCTGCAACCGGGCAAGACGCCGCTGCATACGCTGATTGCGTCCATCGCCTTCAAAGACGACAAGCTCTGGGGCGTGGTCGGCTGCATGGGCGCCGACGGGCAGCCGCAAATCCATTTGCAAACCTATATCAACCTGATTGACTACGGCTGCGACATCCAAGAAGCGCTGGAGGCGCCGCGTTGGCTGTCGGGCCGCTTTGGCCTGCTGGAGTCCCGCGACACGCTGCACATCGAGGCACGCTTCCCTGCTGAGACCATTGCCGAGCTAGACCGGCGCGGCCACTTGCTCAACCGCTGGGGCGACTGGAACGAGTTTGCCGGCCACGCGCACGGCATCATGATCGACCCGCAAACCGGCATGCGCTACGGCGGCTCCGACCCGCGCTCGGATGGCGCGGCTATCGGCTTTTAAGACAGGGCGCCCAGGCTTCTAAGGCTGGGCGCGCCGAGTCGCTTGGGACGGGCGGAGAGTTCTCTCCGCAGTCTTTATATCAAGCCCACTGCACCGGCTGGTTGGCTGCGTATCAAGCGTGTAGCATGGTGTCACTGGGTTCAGTTTTACCATGTAATTTACGGATTATTATCCGTATAATGCATGGATGATTGAGCGCCTATTGTTCACCACCATACAGCTTGCGCTGTCGGATACGCCGGCGCTGGCCTTGCTGGGGCCGCGTCAGTCGGGCAAAACCACCTTGGCGCTGCAGGTGGGCGAGCAGTGGCCCCACACCGCGCCCTCAGCCAGCCGTGCCAACAGCATTTACCTGGACTTGGAACGTCCCAGCGATAGGCAAAAACTGATAGACCCGGTTGCCTACTTGGCGCAACATGCCGACAAGCTAGTAATCCTGGACGAAGTGCAGCAAATGCCGGCCCTATTTCAGGTCTTGCGTGGCGTCATCGACCAAGGCCGCCGCCAGGGGCAGGGCACCGGGCGCTTTTTATTGCTGGGCTCGGCCAGTGGCGAGTTGCTGCGCCAGTCCAGTGAAAGTCTGGCCGGCCGGGTGGTTTATCTGGAATTGCCCCCATTGCAAGCCATGGAAGTGGGCGCCGATCAGCAGGACGCTTTGTGGCTGCGCGGCGGCTTTGCGCCCAGTTTTCTGGCACCCAGCGTGCCCAAGAGCCTGAGCTGGCGGCAAAACCTGATCAAAACGTATCTGGAGCGCGATATCCCTAGTTACGGTACCCGCATTCCTGCCGAAACCTTGCGCCGTTTATGGACCATGCTCGCGCACCAGCAAGGTGCTTTGTTGGATGTTTCGCATTTGGGCCGCAACCTGATGCTCGACGCTAAGACGGTCAATCGCTATCTGGACATGCTGGTCGATCTGATGCTGATGCGCCGCCTGCAGCCTTGGTACGGCAATACGGGCAAGCGCTTGGTGAAGTCGCCCAAGGTCTATGTGCGGGACAGTGGTCTGGTGCACGCCTTGTTAGGGATAGCTAGCCACGATGCGCTGTTGTCGCACCCTGTGGTCGGCCTGAGTTGGGAAGGCTTTGTGCTGGAAACTTTGATCAATGCCGCGCCGCTCAATACCGGCTGTGGTTTTTACCGCAGCAGCAATGGCGCAGAGGTGGATTTGCTCCTCGATATTCCAGGCCAGGGCTTGTGGGCCGTAGAGATTAAGCGCAGCGCAAGCGGCAAACCGCGCCGGGGCTTTTACAGCGCCTGCGCCGATCTGGCTCCCGCCAGACGCTATTTGGTGTACCCGGGCACCGAGGCCTATCCCGTAGGTGACGGAGTGCAGGCGATAGGTTTGCGCCAACTTGCCGCCACGCTAGGGCGTTTGGGCAGCCCATAAAAATTCCGCCCCATTGGTCAGGCCGCACGTACTTGCACCTCAATTGTTAGGGCGCAGGCGATTGCACCAGTTCAGTGCGAGGCCGAAGCCCGTGGCACTCCACGACTTCTTACCTGCATGGATTGCCGCGTCACTACGTTCCTGCCGATAGCGGGGAATACATTAAGCCCACTGCACCGGCTGATTCGCCGCGTACCAGGCGTCTAGCTTGGGTTCGATGGCTTTCTCGATATTGGCGCGCTTGATTTTCATGGTCGGGGTGAGCATGCCATTTTCGATTTGCCAGGGCTGCTCGGCCACCACCAGGAATTTGAGTTTTTCATAGTCGGCTACCTGGCTGTTGACTTCGGCCAGCAGCGCGGTCAGCGCGCTTTGTACCTCGGCGCGTACCGCCGCGTCTTTCTGGCGCGGGCGTATGTCCTCGGCCAACACCACGATGGCAAAGGCGGCCTCGTAGCTGGCACCCCCCACCAGCGACATTTCCACCAGCGGATGGTTGTTGATGCGGTTTTCGATGGGGGCGGGGGCGACATATTTGCCCTTGCTCGTTTTGAACAGCTCCTTCATGCGGCCTGTAATTTTGAGCTGGCCATCGGCGGCGAGCGAACCCAAATCGCCAGTGCGGAAAAAACCATCTTCGGTAAACGATTCGGCATCCAGATCGGGGCGTTTGTAATAGCCGACCAACTGCCCGGGCGACTTCACTAAGATTTCGCCTTCCGGGCTGATGCGCGCTTGTACGCCTGGGTTGGCCACGCCAACATAGCCCGGCTCGCTAAAGCGCGGCGTGGCGGTGTGGGAGTAGGCGAAGTCCTCGGTCATGCCCAGCCCTTCGAGCAATTGCAGTCCCAGGCTGCGGTACCAGCGGATGAGGTCAGCAGGCAGGGGTGCCGAGCCACTGAAGGCGGAAATCGTCTGGTCCAGGCCCAGGTTGGTGAGGATTTTTTTAGCGATGATTTTTTTCAGAATCGGGATGCGCAGCAGTAAATCCAGCTTTTTCTGCGGCATCTTGGCAAACACCGCTTGTTGAAACTTCAGCCACAAACGCGGCACGGATACAAAAATCGTGGGCCGGGCACGCTGCAAGTCGGATGCAAAGGTGTCTAGCGATTCAGCGAAAAAAACATGCAATTGGCCGCTGACAAAGCTGGCACATTCCACCACCGCGCGCTCAAACACATGCGCCAGGGGCAGGTAAGACAGCACGCGGTGGACTTGGTCATCGCCCAGGTTTTGCGACATGCTTTGCGCAACGGCTAGCTCGGTGGCTACGGTAATGCGCTCAAAACTGTGCATCACGCCCTTGGGCTGCCCGGTGGAGCCCGAGGTGTAAATCAGCATGGCTAGGTCAGTGCCAGCGCGGTGCGGCTGGCCCTCCATGGGTACGCTGCGGGCGGTGATGGCGTCCCAGGTTTCGTAAGCGGTGGCGGGCGCCAGGGGAAAGGCGATGCGTGGCAGATTGGCCGGGACGCCGGGTTCTTGGTCGGGCCAGGTGTCTAGCTTGCCGACAAACAGCAGGCTGGCCTCGCTGTGTTCCAGCACAAAACGGATGGTTTGGGCGCTTTCAGTGGGGAAAATGGCCACCGTGGTGTAACCGGCCATCCAAATGGCCAACTCGGTCATAAAGAAGTGGGCGCAGTTTTTGGACAGGATGCCAATACGCGCGCCCGGCGCAAAGCCCAGGGATTGCAAATGCGTGGCCATACGCCGCGCCTGGTCCAGGGTTTGGGCCCAGGTGTAGTCCGCTACGCGACCGCCGCCAAGGGGCTGGGTTAGATATACCTGCTGGGCGCGCTCTTTTTCGTGCTGGTAAACGTAGTCAAGTATGAGTTTGGCGGGACTGGTCATAAGGGGTCTCCTTGGGGATTTTTTGACAATTCAAATTCATTCTAGGGTGAGTTTCGCGCAAGGCGAAAAAAGCCCCGATTATCAAAAGGCCCTGTAAACATTTCAATTAAATAAATTTATCTTATATAAAAAATATACAAAAATTGGCTATGATTTAAGCGATTCAGCAATGCCACCAGCCCCAACCACGGAGGACAGCCCCTCATGCCTTACCCGCCAAAGACTTTGCGTGGCACGTTTATTTGGCTCAAAAGCGGCTTATCAATACCTTTTGGACACGGCCCCCGGGCGTCGATCAGCAGACAAGGTATCCCCGCGCATCCATAGGGCGAAGCGATGAATTTCTTTGAGCAACAAGCCCAGGCCCGCCAGCGTACTGTGTGGCTGGGGTACGGCAGCGCAGCACATTCACTTGACTTTGTCCTACTTGGCCTACTGCGGCGCACGTGGACAAGCGCAGGCGGCGCACCAATCGTACCAATATGCGCTTGGCATAGTACCGGGTTTGCACTTGCGCGAGATGCTACCGCTGCAAGACTGCGAGCCGCAGGCGGTGCGGCGCAGCGTACTTGCGTTGGCAGGTTTGCGCCCTTTAGAAAAACAAAATTTTGTGACGGCGGTGCAGGCCTGCGCCATGCATGACGCGGTCGTTCACGTATCGGAGTGGGAGATTGTTCGCATCCTCTGTCAATGTTTAGAAGTGCACTGCCCGCTAGCGCCGCCGGGCCTGAAAGTCGACCCCTTTATCAGCTAGAAAGGAAGTGGTATGTCCGAAAAATTGATTATTCTTTTGCTCCTGGTCGGTGGTGTCCTGGTCTGGGCCGTCTTGGCTTACAACCAATTGGTGGCATTGCGCAATCGCTTTCAAAACGCGTTTGCGCAAATCGACGTGCAGCTTAAGCGCCGTTACGAGCTCATCCCTAATCTGGTGGAAAGCGCCAAAGCCTATATGGCCCACGAGCGCGGCGCATTGCAGGAAGTCATCGCTGCCCGCAATAGCGCCGATGCGGCCCGGCAAAGCGCCTCTAAGCAGCCCGAGAACGTGCAGGCGGTGCGCGCCCTTTCGCAGGCCGAAAGCGCCATGGGCGCGACGCTGGGGCGGTTTATGGCCTTGGCAGAAGCCTACCCAGACCTCAAGGCCAACCAGACCATAGGCGACCTCATGGAGGAACTGGCCTCCACGGAAAACCGCGTCAGCTTTGCGCGCCAGGCATTTAACGACGCGGTGATGTTCTACAACACCGCCTGCCAAAGCTTCCCCTCCAACTTGATCGCCAGGCGCTACGCCTTTGGCCCGGCCGAGTTGCTGCAAATCGACAACCCCGAGGAGCGCAAGGCGGTACGGGTGGCGTTTTAAAAGGCCAGATGCTTAACGATTCTTTAGGAGCGAAAAATTGACTGTATATGCCTCCCGACGCAGGCGCGTAGCTGCTTTGTTGATTGATTCAATCATTCTTGCGCCCAATTTGGTACTGCTTCTACTCATTTTTCTATACCTTCCCACCTTGTTCGTCGTCGCCGGCCTCTACTTGTGCATGGTCCCGGCTATTTATTGGTCGGTAATGACCGTGCGCTCGGGCCAAACACTGGGCGCCCGTTGGATGGGCCTAAAGGTAATCCGTACTAATGGCGAATTACTTTCTTACCGTGCCGTATTTTTACGGGAGATAGCTACGGCTTCCAATAGCCTATTGATTTGGCTGCAGGGACTATACCTAATAGGTTTGATGAGACGCCTCAAGCTCCCAGACTGGGGGCTGCAGAAAGCTTTCGACCTATCTTACGACTTCCCTAATTCGAGTTTAGATTTCGCGAACGAGACCTTGAACTGCTTTGCCTTGATGTCCTTGGCTTACACATTTTTGAATAAGAAAAAGCGGACCTTAGAAGACTTTGTGGCTGGCTCGGTGGTAGTGGTGGTGGAGGTCAGTGATAGCGCTGGTGGGCCTGCTCTGGGCAAATAAGACCCACGCGCCGGTTTTCCTGCATCACGCTCTTCTTGGCCCTAAAAAAATGTTTTCAATTTATAGAAAATGGTTTATTCAATAGAATCAGACCCTATTCCCCATTTTTTGTTGGAAAACCTTTTCTAAGCGATGATGGCTTTAATCCACACAACCTGTCTTTTTTCCGGCCGACTGGGCTTGCTTGGGCTGCTACTTGCCTTGGTGCTAGCGCAACCAGCCTTTGCCTACAAAACCGAGCGCGTCTGCGAAATGACCGAGCAAACCGCCAAAGCCAAGCCCCGAAAGGTGTGTAAAACCCTGCTGGTGATGACCGAAGCCGAAAAAGCGGCTACCGGTAAGCTCGAACCCAAGAAAGAGGAGAAAAAGGGCGGCCACCACTAGCCGTCTCGGGCCGCTGCCGGCGCTGCCCGGTTTAGCCCGCTGCCAGTGCCGCTTCCAGCGCAGCAGTGGCGCCCAGCCACTGGTCTTCTAAGGTTTGCAGTTCCTCGTTTATGGCTTTCAGCCGTTTCCCTAGCGAGGCAATTTCTTGCGGTGTGGGATTGGCGCTGATCTGGCTTTCCAGTTGGCTGCCTTCGGTGCTTAGGGACTGCATGCGCGCATCCAGCCTAGCAACCTCTTTTTCCCATTTGCGTTTTTCCGCGGTCGCTGCCGGTAAGGGCTTGGTAATCGGCGCGGCTTTTGCCGAAGCCAGGGCTTTGTTGGCCTGCACCTGCTCTTGGCGCACGGCTTCGCGGGCACGCTTGGCCTCTTCTAGCAAATAGCGCTGGTAGTCGTCTAGGTCGCCGTCAAAGGGCGCGACGCCGCCGTGCGACACCATCCAAAACTCATCGCACACCGAGCGCAGCAGGGCCCGGTCATGGCTGACCAACATCACCGTGCCTTCAAACTCGTTGATCGCCATGCCCAGTGCCTCGCGCGTGGCCAAGTCCAGGTGGTTGGTGGGTTCGTCTAGCAGCAAAAGGTTGGGGCGTTGCCAAACGATCATGCACAGCACCAGCCGTGCTTTTTCGCCGCCGCTCATGCTGCCCACGGCTTGTTTGACCATGTCGCCGCTGAAGTTAAACGTGCCTAAAAAGCTGCGCAAGTCTTGCTCGCGGGTGGCCTGGCCGGCCAGTTTGGATTGGGCCGTCAGGTCTTTGACCAGACGGATCATGTGTTCCAGCGGCGTGTCGTTGGGGCGCAGCACGTCCAGTTCCTGCTGCGCAAAGTAGCCGATATTCAGACCCTTGCCTTCGGTCACTTCGCCGCCTATGGGCGCCAAGTCCCGCGCTACCGTTTTGACCAGCGTGGATTTGCCCTGGCCATTGGCGCCCAGGATGCCGATGCGCTGCCCGGCCAACACCGAGCGGCTGACGTTGCGCACGATGATGGTGGGGTCGGTGCCCGGCGCGGCGTCTTCGGGCGCGGGGTAACCAAAGCTGACGCCCGAGAGCGAGAGCATGGGGTTAGGCAAATTGGCCGGTTCTTTGAACTCGAAGCTGAAGTCAGCTTCGGCCAGAAGCGGCGCGATTTTCTCCATGCGGTCCAAGGCTTTGACGCGGCTTTGCGCTTGCTTGGCTTTGCTAGCCTTGGCCTTGAAGCGGGCAATAAATTTTTGTAGATGCGCTATTTTTTCTTGTTGCTTGGCGTAGCTGTTTTGCTGTAACTCCATTTGCTCGGCACGCATGTCTTCAAACTTGCTGTAATTACCGCCGTAGCGCATCAGCTTGCCGCCGTCGATATGCAAGGTGACATTGGTCACTGCGTCCAAGAATTCGCGGTCGTGGCTAATGACCAGCATGGTGCCTTCATAGCGCTTGAGCCACGCTTCTAGCCAGACCAGTGCGTCCAGGTCCAAGTGGTTGGTGGGCTCGTCCAGCAGCAGCAAATCCGAGGGGCACATCAGCGCGCGCGCCAGTTGCAAGCGCATGCGCCAGCCGCCGGAAAAACTGTTTACTGGGCGTTCCAGTTCGGTGGTTTTAAAGCCCAGGCCCAAAATCAAAGCCTGCGCGCGCGAGGGCGCATCGTGCTCACCGGCGTCGTGCAGCGCCATATAGGCGTTTGCCATGCGGTCGCCATCGTCACCGGCTTCGGCAGCTTGCACCTCGGCGCGGGCGGCGCACAACATCGTGTCCCCCTCAATGACAAACTCGGTGGCGCTTTGGCTGGTCTCGGGCATGTCCTGCGCCACTTGGCCCATGCGCCATTGAGCGGGGATGTAGTACTCGCCCGCGTCTTCGTGTAAGAGGCCGGTAAACAAAGCAAACAGCGAGGACTTGCCCGCGCCATTGCGCCCGACCAGGCCGACTTTTTCGCCGGGGTTGATGGTGACCGAAGCGTGTTCGAGTAAGACCTTGGCGCTACGGCGCAAGGTGACGTTTTTTAAAGTAATCATGCAAGAAGCGATTCGCGGGTGAGCAGCAAGACCTGGTCTTCCCCCGCACTGGTGGGCAGCCACACCGCTGCTAAGGCGGGGAAGGCGGCTTCAAAAAAAGCGCGCTCGTTGCCGATTTCCAGCACGAGCACGCCTTGGGGATGGAGATGCTGCGGCGCATCGCGCAGCAGGCGACGCACAAAGTCCATGCCATCGCGCCCGCCGTCGGCGTTGCCGTCCAGCGCCAGCGCCGGTTCGGCACGAAATTCGGGGGGCAGCGCGGCCATGCTGTCGGCATTGACATAGGGCGGGTTACACAGCAGCAGGTCAAAAGGCCCCAGCGCCTGCAAAGCCGGGGCTTCCAAGCCGTCCGATGGCAGCAGCGTGATGCGCGCTTGCAGACCGTGTTGCGCCACGTTGATGGCTGCTACCTCCAGCGCGTCTTGCGAGAGGTCGCTGGCGCAGACCACCGTGTCCGGATACACATGGGCCGCGATGATGGCCAGGCTGCCGTTGCCGGTACACAAGTCCAGCACCTGGCGCGTGCCTTCGTGCAGAAAATAGTCGATGCCGCCATCGACCAATAACTCAGCAATCAGCGAGCGTGGCACGATCACGCGCTCATCCACATAAAACGCGTAGCCTTGCAGCCACGCTTGGCGCGTGAGGTAGGCGGCCGGTTTGCGGGTGCTAATGCGCTGCGCGATCAGCGCTTCGCAGGCGCTTTGCTGCTCTGGCGTCAAAGCAGCTGGGGCTTGGGGGCCGTCTAGCGGCGTGTCGAGCTGCGTGTCCAAGGGCAACCCCAATTGCCACAAGACCAGCCAGGCAGCTTCGTCAAAGGCGTTGTCCGTACCATGACCGAAAGCGACTGAGGCGGCTTGGAGTTGGCGGGCGCAGTGTTCGACCAGTTCGCGCAGCGTCATGCCAGCGCCAGCGCGTGCAGGCGCTCCAGTACCCGACGGTAAATATTTTTCAGCGGCTCGATGTCGGCCAGCGCCACATGCTCATTGATTTTGTGGATGGTGGCATTGGGCGGACCCAGTTCAACCACTTGCGGGCAGATTTGCGCAATAAAGCGCCCGTCACTGGTGCCGCCGGTGGTCGATAACTGGGTGTCAATCCCGGTTTCGTCTTTAATTGCTTGTGTCACCGCTTCTACCAAAGCGCCCGGCGTAGTCAGAAAGGGCAGGCCACCAATCGTCCAGGCCACGTCGTATTCCAGGCTATGGCGGTTGAGCACCGCGCACAAGCGCTGTTGCAGGGATTCGGGGCTGGACTCGGTACAAAAGCGGAAGTTGAAATCCACCACCACCTGGCCGGGAATCACATTGCTGGCGCCGGTGCCGCCGTGGATATTGCTCACCTGCCAACTCGTTGGCTGGAAAAAGGCATTGCCTGCGTCCCAGCGCACCGCTACCAATTCGGCCAGCGCGGGTGCCAGCCGGTGAATGGGGTTGTCGGCTAATTGCGGATATGCGATATGGCCTTGCACGCCATGCACCGTTAGCTTACCGCTCATGGTGCCGCGCCGGCCGTTTTTGATCATGTCCCCAGTGCGCTCTACCGATGTGGGCTCCCCCACGATGCAATAGTCCAGCACCTCGCCGCGCGCTTGCAGTTGCTGGCAGACCACCACGGTGCCATCCAGCGCCGGGCCTTCTTCGTCGCTGGTAATCAGCAAGGCAATGTTGAGCGCGGCATCGGGTTGCTGCGCCACAAATTCTTCAATCGCCACCACAAACGCCGCCAGCGAGGTTTTCATATCGCTGGCGCCACGGCCATAGAGCTTGCCGTCGCGGTGGCTGGGGCTAAAGGGTGGGCTGTCCCACTGCGCCAAAGGCCCGGTAGGTACGACATCGGTGTGGCCTGCAAACACCAGCGTCTTGGGTGCTTTCGCAGCGCTGTGGGTGGCAGCGCGTTTAGCCCATAAATTGGTGACGCGGAAGTCGGCCGGACCGCTCTCTATGGTTTCGCACACAAAGCCTAGCGGCGCCAGGCGCGCTGCCATCAAGGCCTGGCATCCGCCGTCCGAAGGCGTGGGTGAGGGCATGCTGAGCAATTGCTCGGTCAGCCGCAAGGTGGCATGGGTATCAAGGACGGCCATCAGGACTTGATTGAAAGCGTAATTGGCGAACTTGCCTTGTCGGCAGACCCGGCTACACCCGTGCCGGCATCTTTTGAATCTACAAAGCGGGAGGATCCCCAAACCGGCATGACGGAATTACCCAACACATTGCTCAAGGCGTTTTCATCTTTATCAAAAACCACGCCTTGCGATAGTAGGCGATCTGCGTCGTGTCTGAATGATAGGCTGCCGGGGTAATAGGAGATATCCATGTGGTCTAACTCTGCGAACGCGCCACGGGCAATGATCTCCCCGCTCGTGTGCCCGTTGACCAAGATCTCGCACAAGGCGGCGCGCTGACCTTGCTTGGTGCGCGCGAGTCTTTGCACGACAACCGCCTTGAGGCATTGGCTCAGTTGGGTTTGAGCAGCAGGGCGATCTGCAGCCGGGAAAACTTGCACCAGGCGATTGAGCGTTTGCCCGGCACTGGTGCCGTTCATGGTGATTACGCAAAGCATGCCATCCTGAGCAAGCTGGAGAGCGGCGCGCGCGCTTGCGGCATCATGGATTTCGCTGATAAACACGACGTCACAAGCCCGTTTGGCTGCCCCTTCGAAGGCGCTGTCCCAGCTCGCCGTATCCGTGCCTATGCCAATTTGGTTAACGACGCATTTTTTGGGCTCTATTTGATATTCGATGGGCTGCTCTAAGGTCAGGATGTGCCCAGAAGTTTGCCGGTTGCGATAGTCGAGAAGGGCGGCCGCCGTACTCGTCTTGCCAGTACCGGCGCCGCCGCTTATCACCAGCAAACCAGTCTTCGCCATCGCCAAATCACGCAGTGCCGGCGCGAGTTGGCCGGTTTCTAAATGTGGCACTTGCGCGGCAATAGGTCGCAATGTGAGCGAGAGAAATCCACGTTGAAAAAATGCATTGACACGAAATTGCCCTATGTCGTCAAGCGTTACAACGCAATGCAGTTGATCCGGCGCTTGCAGCGCTTGTGCTCGCTGTGTGCCCACAAGCAAAGCCAATAACTGGACGATATCCGAAGCACCGAGGACCTTGCTGCTGGCAGGAACGCATATACCGTGGAGGCGAACCACCGGTAAGCTGTTGGCACTGAGGTACAGGTCCGAGCCGTTTTTCTGCACCAACAGGCGCAGCAAACGATCCAGCCCTTCTCGAGGCGCAGGAAATGCCGGTTCAGCGTTCGTCATAGATGTCAGTCACGCAGCAATTCATTGAGCGAAGTCTTGGCGCGGGTTTGCGCATCCACGCGCTTGACGATGACGGCGCAGTACAAGCTGTACTTGCCATCGCTGCTTGGCAGATTGCCCGAGACCACCACCGAACCGGAAGGAATGCGGCCATAGCTCACTTCACCCGTGGCGCGGTCGTAAATTTTGGTGCTTTGGCCGATATATACGCCCATGGAAATCACCGAGTTTTCTTCCACGATCACGCCTTCGACTACTTCGGAGCGGGCGCCGATAAAGCAGTTGTCTTCGATGATGGTGGGGCCTGCTTGCATGGGTTCGAGCACGCCGCCGATACCGACGCCGCCGCTCAGGTGCACGTTTTTGCCGATCTGTGCGCATGAGCCTACGGTCGCCCAGGTATCAACCATGGTGCCCTCATCGACATAGGCGCCGATGTTGACGTACGAGGGCATCAAAATCGCGCCCTTGCCGATGTAGCTGCCACGGCGGGCCACCGCAGGTGGCACCACGCGCACGCCAGCGGCTTTCATGCCCGCTTCGTCCATGTGCGCAAACTTGGTTTGCACTTTGTCGTAAAAGCCCAAATCGCCCGCTTTGATCACGCTGTTGTCTTTCAGGCGAAAGCTCAGCAAAACGGCTTTCTTAATCCACTGGTGCGTAGTCCACTGGCCCACGCTTTGGCGTGTTGCGACGCGCAGGCTGCCGTTATTGAGTTGGCTTATCACGTGTTCCACCGCATCGCGCACTTCTTGCGGGGCGGAGGTGGACGAAATATTGGCACGGTCTTCCCATGCAGCGTCCAAAATAGTTTGAAGTTGTTGTGTCATAAAAAGGCTTTCGGTTCGGAGCTATTGGTAATTAGGTTTTCGCTTTTGGGGTGCCGCGTACAAAGGCTGCAATGCGGTGCGCGGCTTCTAGGCATTCGGCAGTTTGCGCCACCAGCGCCATGCGCACATAGCCCGCACCGGGGTTGTGGCCCTGCGCGCTGCGCGCCAGGTAGCTGCCGGGCAAAACCGTCACATTGTAGGCAGCGTAGAGCGCACGGGCGAAGTCCTCGTCGCTGCCCTGCACCTTGGCCCAGAGGTAAAAACCGGCGTCGGGCAAGCGCACATCTAGCACCTCGGCCAGCACCGGCGTTACCGCATGGAATTTTTCGCGGTACAGGGCGCGGTTTTCTACGACATGCGTTTCGTCCTGCCAGGCTGCGATGCTGGCGCTTTGAACGACCGGGCTCATGGCGCTGCCGTGGTAGGTGCGGTAGCGCAAAAACTGCGCCATCAGCGCCGCGTCCCCCGCACAAAAACCGCTGCGCATGCCCGGCACATTGCTGCGTTTGGACAAGCTGGTGAAAGCCACCAAATTTTTAAAGTCTGCGCGGCCTAACTGTGCCGCCGCTTCCAAGCCACCCAGCGGCGGTGTGTCACGGAAATAAATTTCGCTGTAGCACTCGTCTGATGCGATCACAAAGCCGTGGCGGTCGCTCAAATCGAGTAGAGTTTTCCATTCCGCAATCGGCATCACCGCGCCAGCCGGGTTGCCGGGGCTGCATACAAATAGCAATTGCGTACGTGCCCAAATGTCGTCGGGCACCGAGGCCCAGTCCTGGGCGAAATTGCGCTCGGGCACGGAGGCCACGTAATAGGGCTCCGCCCCGGCCAGCAAGGCCGCGCCTTCGTAAATTTGGTAGAAAGGATTGGGGCAGAGCACCAGGGGTTTGGGCTGGCCGGGTGTGCTGGAGACGACGGTTTGTGCCAATGCAAACAAGGCCTCGCGCGAACCATTGACCGGCAAAATTTGGTCGCTCGCGCGCACCGCCAACTGGTAGCGTTGTTGCAGCCAGTGGGCGATGGCCTCGCGCAAAGCCGCTTCGCCAGCGGTGCCCGGATAAGCGGCCAAACCGGTGCCTTCGATGGCTTTGCAATAAGCTTGCTTGATGAGTTCGGGCGTGGCGTGGCGGGGTTCGCCGATGCCCAAACTGATAGGGCTGTAATTTGCGTCAGGCGTGATGCCACTAAAAAGTTGCCGCAAGCGTTCAAACGGATAGGCGTGGAGCAGCGGCAAATGCACATTCATAGCGGTATATTATCGTTCAACGGGGTGTCTGCACTCTATGTCGTACGTCGGCGGCAAGCCGTGCTGCCCATCTTGTAGCGGGGAGTTTTATATGAATGAAAACGCGGGCAAGGCCGCCCCTTACCAGGTTTTGAACCTGGCCGGTGCCATCGAGTTCTTGGGCGACGAGCAAGCGGTCTCGGATCTGCTCCAACCGCTGGTGTCCAGCCTAAGCAAAGACATCGGCGAAGTTGAGCGCTTGTTGGTCCGGGGCGATTTGCCAGCAATAGCCAGCACCTTGCACTCGCTCAAAGGCTTTATTCCGGTGTTTTGCCACGCCGAATTTGCCGCGCAATTGGTGGATCTCGAAAAGCGCAGCCGCAGCGACGACAGCCCGCAAACGGTAGAACAGGTGCAAGCGCTCTTGCCACCTTTGCGCCAGTTGGTGCAGGAATCCAACAGTTTTCTCCAGCAAGCGGGCGGCTAGGGCGCTGGGGTGCACACGCCCGGTTCAGCGGGCACCTGCGAAGGGGTGGCGCGCGGTATCATGGCGGCCCTAGACCGTATCGTTGCGGTCGACTTACGCCAATTAAATCAACCACTTAGCCGTATCTAGCAGTCCCTGTGCGCCTCAATTCCATCAAGCTGTCGGGTTTCAAGTCTTTTGTTGAACCCACCAATTTCCTGTTGCCGGGCCAATTAGTCGGGGTGGTGGGGCCTAACGGTTGCGGCAAGTCCAACATCATGGACGCGGTGCGCTGGGTCTTGGGCGAGAGCCGCGCCAGCGAGTTGCGTGGCGAGTCCATGCAAGACGTCATCTTCAACGGCACCACCTCGCGCAAGGCAGCCAGCCGCGCCAGTGTGGAACTGGTGTTTGACAATTCCGACCACCGCGCCGGAGGCCAATGGGGCCAGTTCACCGAAATTGCCGTGCGCCGGGTGTTGACACGAGACGGCACCTCTAGCTACTACATCAACAACCAGGCAGTGCGCCGACGTGATGTGCAGGACGTATTTTTGGGCACAGGCCTGGGACCGCGCGCCTACGCCATCATCGGTCAGGGCACGATCAGCCGCATCATTGAGTCCAAGCCCGAAGAGCTGCGTTTGTTTTTGGAAGAAGCAGCGGGTGTCTCTAAATATAAAGAGCGCCGCCGCGAGACTGAAAACCGCTTGTCGGACACCCGTGCCAACTTAACGCGGGTGGAAGACATTCTGCGCGAGCTCAATAGCAGTCTGGAAAAGCTGGAGCGCCAGGCCGAGGTCGCGCAAAAGTACCAGACCATGCAAACCGATGTCACGCGCAAGCAGCACCAGATTTGGTTTTTGCGCCGCGCCGAAGCGCAAGCCGAGCAGGCCAAAGTACAGCGTGATGCGCAGGCCGCAGTGAACGCGCTGGAATCGCGTATGGCCGAAGTGCGCCATATTGAGGCCGAATTAGAACAAGTGCGCCAGGCGCATTACGCTGCTGCGGACGAAGTGAACCAAAGCCAGGGCTTGCTTTACGAAGCCAGCGCCGAAGTGGGCCGCTTGGAGGCCGAAATCCGCTACGTGGTGGAAAGCCGCCAGCGCGTGGAACAACGCCTACTCATGTTGCAAGCCCAAACGACGCAATGGGCCGAGCGCCGGGCGCAGGCTTTGCTGGACCAGGAGCAGCTGCTGGTGTCGCGTGTAACCGGCGCTGAGCAAGCCGAGTTGCTCGATGCGCAAACCCAGGAGCAGGCCCAGCATTTGCCCGCGCTAGAAGAAGCTCTGCAAAGCGCCCAAGCCGCTGCGGTGGCGCAGCGCGATGCGGTGGCCCAGGTGCAGCAAGCCATCAGCGTGTTGGCCTCAGAACAGCGCAATATCCAGGAACAAAGTCGCCAGCTCAGTGCCCGACGCGAGCGCTTGAGCGCCGACCGCAATGCCCTGACGCAGACCGACGACGCCCGCTTGCAGGATTTGCAAGCCCAATTTGAGCAAGCCCGCGCGGTGGCCGACGAATCGCTGGAGCGCTTGCACAGCTTGCAGGAAAGTGCGCCTCAATTGGATGAGGCCCGCCGCGCCCAGCAGCAGCAAGTCAATACCGATGCCGCGCGCTATGCCGATGTGTCCGCGCGCCTGGAAGCGCTCAAGGCCTTGCAGGAGCGTTTGCGCACCGATGAAAAACTCAAGCCCTGGCTCAGCAAGCACGGCTTGGTGGACTTGCCGGGTTTGTGGACCCGCATCCAGGTGCAGGCCGGATGGGAAAACGCCATCGAGGCCGCCTTGCGCGACCGCTTGGGCGCGCTGGAAGTGTCCAAGCTGGAGATGGTGCAGGCCTTTATTCAGGACCTGCCGCCCGTTAAATTGTCTTTCTTCACACGCCCGGTAGCCGGGCGCAGCGGTGCTGCCAGCAGCTTGGCGGCGCTGGCCGACAAAGTGCAAGTGCATGACGCCGGCCTGGCCGCCGTGCTGGCCGAGTGGTTGCGCGGCTGCTATGCCGCGCCGGATATGGACCAGGCTTTTGCACAGCGCGATAAGTTGCAAGCCGGCGAAACCCTTTTCGTGCCCCAAGGCCATGCGGTGGGCGCGCACAGCGTGGGTTTTTATGCGGCTGATGCCGAGCAAGCCGGCTTGTTGGCGCGGGCACAAGAAATTCAAAATCTGGAAAAAGACCTGCGTGCCCAGGCCATGATGGCTGAGGCCTCGCGCAGCGCCCTGAACCGGGCCGAAAGCGCGTATGCCGAATGCGCCGCCCAATTGGTCGATGTGCGACGCCAGGCGCAGGAAAGCCAGACCCATAGCCACAGCTTGCAAGTGGAAGTTTTGCGCCTGAGCCAATTGGCCGAACAAACCCGCCAGCGCAGCAGCGAGATCGAGGCCGATGCCGCCGAAGTGGACGCCATGCTGGAAGATCTGGCAGCGCGTTCGGAGGAGGCCGAGGCCCGTTTTGAGACCTTGGATATGCAACTGGGTGAAAGCCAGGAAAAACATGCAGAGCTGGAGGAGCGCGCCATGGCGGCGCAAGCCCAGCTAGACCAAAGCCGCGAGCAATTGCGTAGCCTGGAGCGCCAGGTGCAAGAGCAAATGTTCAACCAGCGCAGCTTGCAGGCGCGGGCGCAGGAAATTGAGCGTTCCCTGCAAACCGCCGACGCGCAAGCCGTAGCCGTGGCGGAAGAAGTAGCGCGTGGTCAAGCTGAATTGCAGGAGCTGTCCGACGTAGCGGCCCAGGCCGGTTTACAAAGCGCTTTGGCTTTGCGGGGCGAGCGCGAACAGGCGCTGGGCGCCAAGCGCAGCGCCTATGAGGACTTAACGGCCACCTTGCGCAGCCACGAGGAACGGCGCTTGCAATTGGAGCGCGAGCTCGACCCCATGCGCCAGCGCATTACCGATTTGCAGCTGAAAGAGCAAGCTGCGCGCCTGGGTTTTGAGCAATTCGAAAACCAATTGTTTGAAGCCCAGGCCGATCTGGATGCCCTGGCCCAAAGCCTGGAAGGCAACAACATCAAGCTGCCAGCTCTGCAAGCCGAAATCGACCGCTTGCACCGCGAGATTACGGCTTTGGGCGCGGTCAATCTCGCGGCGCTAGACGAACTGACTAGCAGCCGCGAGCGCAAAGAATTCTTAGACGCCCAAAGCCTGGATTTGAACGAGGCTATGAGCACGCTGGAAGATGCGATCCGCAAGATCGACGCCGAAACCCGCGAGCTCTTAGCCGAAACCTTTAACGAAGTGAACCGTCATTTCGGCGAGATGTTTCCGGTGCTGTTTGGCGGCGGTAATGCGCGTCTGGTGATTACGGGTGATGAAATTTTGGACTCGGGCGTGCAAGTGATTGCGCAACCGCCGGGCAAGAAAAACCAGACTATCCATTTGCTCTCCGGTGGCGAAAAAGCGCTCACCGCGATTGCGCTGGTGTTTGCGATTTTCCAACTCAACCCTGCGCCCTTTTGTTTGCTCGACGAGGTGGACGCGCCGCTGGACGACGCCAATACCGAGCGCTACACGCGGCTGGTGCAGCGCATGAGTGCGGGCACGCAGTTCTTGTTTATTAGCCACAACAAAATTGCTATGGAAATGGCCGAGCAACTGATTGGCGTCACCATGCAAGAACAAGGCGTTTCGCGCATTGTGGCGGTTGACATGGAAGCCGCAGTCGGGCTGGTAGAGGCAACATGAGCGATTTTCAAATCGGCATCTTGGTGCTGGGCGCTTTGGTCTTGCTGGGCGTGCTGGTGCAAAGCCTGTGGTCGGCCCGTGCCAATGCGCCGCGCCAGGCCGATACGCAGGGTGAGACGGCCGATCAAGACGGCAAACCCAGCTTTACCGAGCCGGTGTTTGACGACTCGGGTTTTAGCAATTTGAACTTGGCCGTGGCCGCGCCGCGCCGCCCGGCGATTGACAGCCTGGTTGATACTGTGGCCGCTGTCAATTTGGACCCCATGGTGTCCGCCGTTTCAGGCGATGCGGCAGTGGCCGCCTTTCCCGGTAGCTGGCGCGTGGGAAGCAAACCGTTTTTGATTGAAGGCTTTAACGCCGATGCGCAGGAGTGGGAAACCCCGGTGCCAGGTGCACGCTATATGGCTTTTCAAACGGCGGTGCAATTGGCCAACCGGGCAGGGGCACTCAATGAGATCGAGTACTCCGAATTTGTCGTCAAAACCCAGGCGTTTGCCGATGCCATGAACGCCACGCCCGAGTTTCGCGAAATGCGCGACGAAGTGGCCCGCGCCAAGGAACTCGATCATTTTGCCGGCCAGCATGACGCGCAGCTAGGCCTGAACCTGCGCGCCCGCCATGCGGCCTGGAGCCCGGGCTATATCACGCAGGTGGCAGCACAACACGGTTTTGTGCCGGGCCAATTGCCCGGACGCATGGTGCTACCCGCGCCGGCTGATGGCCTGCCGCCCCTGCTAGCGCTGACCTTTGACAGCCAGGCCGCCTTAGCCGAAGACCCAGCGCAGTCGGCGATATTTGATATCGTTTTCCATATGGACGTGCCGCAAGTGGACCGCGCCGAACAAGCTTTTGAGCGCATGTGCCAGGCCGCCCAAGCCATGGCGCAGAGTATGGACGGCATCGTCACCGATGACAACGGTCAGGCCTTGCCGGTGCAGGCCCTGGACTCCATCAGCCAGGAGTTGCAGCAGTTGTACGTGCGGCTGGCGGAGCGGGACTTTCCCGCCGGTTCTGCGCTGGCGCGGCGCTTGTTTTCCTGAGCGCGCGCTTTGCGTCGCTGCCTGCGCACGGCCTATTTCCTCTCAAACCGCACGTGTAGAAAGCAGGGCCGCAGGTGAGCACTCCCAAGTTGTTCGATAGCCCAACGCCGCAGGACGAGGTAGCGCAGCGCATGGCGCTGCTACGCACGCAATTGCAGTACCACGGGCATTTGTACTATGTGCTGGACGCGCCCGAGTTGCCGGACACCGAATACGACCGCATGTTCCGTGCCTTGCAAGCGCTGGAAGAAGCGCACCCGCATTTGCGTACCCTGGATTCGCCCACACAGCGGGTAGGCGGCAAGCCGCTGGCGCAATTTGACAGCGTTCGCCATGTGGTGCCTATGCTGAGCATTCGCACCGAGACCGATACCGAATCGACCGGCGCCCAGGCTTTTGACACCCGCATCCGCAAAGAGCTGGAACTGCTGGAAACCGCGCCTGCGGTGGAGTACGTTACCGAGCTGAAGTTTGACGGCCTAGCCATGAGTTTGCGCTATGAAAATGGCGTCTTGGTGCAGGCTGCCACACGCGGGGACGGCGAATACGGCGAAGATGTGACGCACAACGCGCGCACCATTGGCCAGATACCGCTGCGCTTGCAAGATGCGCCGCCGGTGCTGGAAGTGCGTGGCGAGGTGTATATGCGGCGCGATGATTTTGAGGCGCTCAATGCCCGCCAGCGCGCCCGCATAGCCCAAGGCGATAAAGGCGAAAAAACCTTTGTCAATCCGCGCAATGCCGCTGCCGGTGCGGTGCGCCAGCTCGACCCCGGTATTGCGGCGCAGCGGCCCTTGAGTTTTTTTGCTTATGGTGTGGGCGAGTTGCAAGGCGGGCCCGCTTGGGCTACGCATATGGATTTGCTGATGGCGCTCAAAGCCTGGGGTTTCCCGGTGGCTGCGCAGACTGCCACCGCGCTAGGCGCCCAAGGCTTGCTGGACTTTCACCAGCGCATTGGTGCGCTGCGCGACCAACTGCCTTTTGATATTGACGGCGTGGTGTACAAAGTCAACAGCCTGGCCTTGCAGCAGCGCCTGGGCTTTGTCAGCCGCGAGCCGCGTTGGGCGGTGGCGCACAAATACCCGGCGCAAGAGCAAGTGACCACGGTGCTGGCCATTGATGTGCAAGTGGGTCGTACCGGCAAGCTCACGCCAGTGGCTAAGCTGGCGCCAGTGTTCGTAGGCGGCGTCACCGTCACCAATGCCACGCTGCACAACGAAGACGAGGCGCGGCGCAAGGATGTGCGCGTGGGCGATAGCGTGATCGTGCGCCGCGCGGGCGATGTGATTCCCGAGGTCGTTAGCGTACTGCCCGCCAGCCTGGAATCGTCCACCCGAGGCGACGTGTTCACCATGCCGCGTAGCTGCCCGGTGTGCGGGTCCGCTGCTTTGCGCGAAGAAGACGAAGCCGACTACCGATGCACCGGCGGTTTGTTTTGCAGCGCGCAGCGCAAACAAGCGATTTCGCACTTTGTGCAGCGCCGCGCGGTCGAGGTAGAGGGTCTGGGCGAAAAACTGGTGGACCAATTGGTGGAAGCCGGTCTGGTGCGCACCTTGCCTGATATTTACCGTCTGGGTTTTGTGGCCCTGGCTGCCTTGGAGCGCATGGCCGACAAGTCGGCCAACAATTTGCTGGAGGCTTTGGAAAAGTCTAAGTCCACCACGCTGCCGCGCTTTTTGTATGGGCTGGGTATACGCCATGTGGGCGAGGCCACGGCCAAAGAATTGGCCCGGCATTTTGGCGATGTGCAAGCCATCATGGACGCGCCTTTGGAAAAATTGCTGGAAGTGAACGACGTTGGACCCACCGTGGCGCAGAGCCTGCGCGCTTTTTTCGACCAAGCGCACAACCGTGAGGTGGTGGAACAACTGCGCGCTTGCGGCGTGCATTGGCCAGACATACAAGCGGCGTCGGACGCGCCTAAACCGCTGGCGGGTTTGACTTTTGTCATCACCGGCACCTTGCCCACGCTGGGTCGCGATGCCGCCAAAGCCTTGATCGAAGACGCTGGCGCCAAAGTGGCGGGGTCGGTTAGCAAAAAAACCAGTTATGTGCTGGCGGGTACCGAGGCCGGAAGCAAACTGGACAAAGCGCAGGAACTGGGTGTGCCCGTGATCGACGAGGCCGCTTTGCACAAAATGCTGGAGGTGCTCTGATGGCGGTATGCGAGATCTTGAAAATGGGCGATCCGCGCTTGCTGCGCGTGGCGCAAAAAGTAGGGCAATTCGATACCGATGCATTGCATTTGCTGGTGACCGACTTGCTCGATACCATGCGCGCAGCCAACGGCGCGGGCCTGGCGGCGCCGCAAATTGGGGTGGATTTGCAAGTCGTAATTTTTGGTTCGGAAGAACGCAACCCGCGCTACCCGGACCGGCCCCTGGTGCCGCGCACCGTGCTGGTCAACCCGACCATCACGCCTTTAGGCGAGGACCAAGAGTCTGATTGGGAAGGTTGCCTGTCCGTGCCAGGCCTGCGCGGCGTGGTACCGCGTTGGGCGCGCATCCGCTATACCGGTTGGGATGCTTTTGGTGATCCGATAGACCGCACCGTGGACGGTTTTCATGCGCGCGTGGTGCAACATGAGTGCGACCATTTGTGGGGCAAGCTCTACCCCATGCGGATGCGCGATTTCTCGCAATTCGGGTTTACCGAGATATTGTTTCCAGGTATTGCGGCGGCTGAGGACGATTAGTTAGCGCTGCGAGTGCTGGGTGGTAAGCTAGTACCTGAGTTATTTCACGTGCTTTCCCTAGCGTATCGCCCCCCAATACCTAACCCGTTGGAGAACCCGGTAATGAAACTTTTTTCTATTCATCGTATGGTCAAACTATTGGCAGTGCTAATCCTCGGCGTGCAGCACCTATGGGCGGCTGCGCAAAATGGCCCGGTACAAGTGCAGTGGTTAGGCCAATCGGCCATGAAAATTACAACACCTGGCGGTAAAGTCATCGTCATCGACCCCTGGCTGGTGGCTAACCCCAAGACACCAGCGGAATTCAAAAAACTCGATGCGCTGGGTAAGGTGGACTTGATTTTGGTGAGCCACGCCCATGCCGACCATATGGCCGACGCCCCGGCCTTATCTCTGATGAATAAGGCGCCGGTGTATGCGCCTGCCGGACTGGCCGATTCGATGACCACCTTAGGTGTGCTGCCGGTGGAGCTGGCACCGCGCTTTAATAAGGGCGGCATTGTGCTGCCGTTCGGCCCTGATGGCGGTATCAAAATTATTGGCACCCATGCAGAGCATAGTTCCGAGTACCGCTGGACGAATGCGCAAACCGGTAAAGATGAAATGCGCCCGGGCGGTGAGCCTATGGGTTTCATTATCGAACTGGAAAATGGTTTTAAGATTTACCACTTGGGTGACACCGCCTTGTTTGGCGACATGAAATTGATTGGCGATTTGTACAAACCCGACTTGATTTTTATTCCCATTGGCAGCCATTTTGTGATGCCCCCGCGTGACGCCGCATTGGCTACCCGTGAGATGATCAAGCCAAAATTTGCCATTCCCGTGCATTACGGAACCAATGCGTTGCTGCGGGGTACCCCAAAGGAATATATGGATGCGCTGGGAACATCGAGCACCAAAGTGATAGTGCTGGAACCTGGCGGCATTGCGAGCTTCTAATCGGGCTTTTTCCTGGCCTCCATGCCCTGGTAGTTCACCTTTTTAAGCGGGATGCCGGTAATGCGCATAGAGCTATTTGCCTTTGATACACCCAACGGGCGAAAAATCAGTGTCGCCCTGGAAGAAATGGGCCTGCCCTATGCCGTGCAGGTCGTCGATATTGGCGCCGGGCACCAGTTCGATCCCGCTTTTAACCGTATCAGCCCGAATAACAAAATTCCCGCCATCGTGGACCCGAACGGGCCAGACGGGCAGCCCATTAGTGTTTTTGAGTCAGGCGCTATCTTGATGTACTTGGCTGAAAAAACCGGGCTTTTTTTACCGCGTGAGGGCCGTGCGCGGGTAGAAGTCTTGGAGTGGCTGATGTTCCAGATGGGCGGATTTGGGCCGGTACCGGGCCAAGTCCATCACTTCGTGGCCTTGGACTCGGAGTCCGACCGGCGCTATGGGCTGGAGCGCTTCATGGCTGAGACCCGCCGCCTTTATGGGGTCATGGACCGGCGCCTAGTGAACCGCGAGTATTTCGCCAATGCGCTGTCCATCGCCGATTTCGCCTTGCTGGGCTGGGTCTGGCGCCACCCGCGTCACCAAGTGGATTTGGCTGATTTCCCGCAAGTACAGCGCTGGTACCAGAGCATGATGGCCCGCCCCGCCGTACAGCGCGGTTTTGCGGTGTCGATGCGCGCGGGCGCTTAAATGCGGCGCAGCGTGCTTGCCGCTTGGTTTGCGCTTACGGCGCTTGCGAGCCTGACGCTAGCGGCGCAGACAGTGCGCGACCGGGAAATAACGCAATGCCTGCCCGGCGAAATCATCACCTGGGGCGATGGCCGCGACCGGCCCGCTGGCAAAACTGCACTGGTGTTTGTGTATGACCATAGCGCTGCGCCAGAATGGTTTTCGCAAGAGCAGGTCTTAGCCGCAGTGCAAAAGTCGGCGCTGGCCTGGTCGCCCTGTGGCGTGCCTAACGCGGTGCAGCCTTTCAAGCCCGATGTCGCCTTGCCCGAGGGGGCGGTCATCGTCCAGTGGAGCGAAAAAAACAGCGGTGGCAATTTTGCACAGGCGGATTTGGGCCGGGGCCTTTTGGCCATGAGCCCGGCCATGTTTCGCTTGCTCAATACCCGCAACCCGGCACACGACGCGCGCGAGACACTGCAAATGGTGATCTCCCACGAAATGGGGCACCACTTTGGGCTGATGGCGCATTCGCGGCGCTGTGTCGATGTCACCTCCTACTACGACAACGGCAAGGGCGAGCGCTGCTTTACCCGCGATGGCAGCCTGCCACGTCCTGGTTTTGAATACCGCGCCACCTTGCCCACCGCCTGCGACATTGCCCGCTGCATTCAGGCCAATAATCCCAAGCCTTAGGGCTTGCCTGGATCTCGGTGTTCTGGCATTTCGCGCCTACTTTTATGCACTAGCATAGGCGGCACTTTTGGAACGCCCATAGGCAACACGCCCCCGCCAAACAGCGATGAGCGTAATAAATCGATATAGAACACCCGGAGCCTTTTGACATGGTAAGAATCGAAAAAAATGCAGCGGTATGGACCATCATCCACAGCCGTTTTGACGAAGCGCGCAACGCTATGGACCCGGACAGCGCCGATGCCCTGGTGGCGGCCTTTGAGGAGTTTGACCGGGACGATAGCGCCAGCGTTGCCGTGTTGTGGGGCGAGGGCGGGGCTTTTTGCGCGGGCTGGGATCTGAAATACGCCAGCACCCTGACCGATTCGGAGCGCCCGCTTACCGACATTGATTACCCCACCGACCCGACACGCCATGTACCGCGCGGCCCTCTGGGCCCCACGCGTTTGGATTTGTCCAAGCCCGTGATTGCTGCCGTGGAAGGCCCGGCAGTGGCGGGCGGCTTTGAACTCGCCCTGTGGTGCGATATGCGCGTGATGGCCGAGGATGCGTACTTTGGGGTGTATTGCCGACGCTGGGGCATTCCCCTGCTCGATGGCGGCACGGTGCGCCTGCCGCGTTTGGTGGGCATGGGCCGGGCCATGGAAATTACGCTGACCGGACGCAAAGTGCCCGCTACCGAGGCCTTGGCCATAGGCGCGTGCGAGCGCCTGGTGCCGCACGGACAAGCCCGTGTGGAGGCCGAAAAACTAGCCGCTGAAATTGCCCGTTTCCCGCAAGCCTGCGTGCGCGCTGACCGGCGCTCCATCTATATGCAACATGGCGAAACCGTGCGCGATGCCATGCGCAAGGAGTGGTACAACGGCCTGGAATGCCTGGTGCAAGAAGGCGTGGGCGGTGCCGGACGCTTCAAGGACGGCCTAGGCCGCCATGGCGATTTTTCTTCTATTTAATGCAGTACAAAGGCAGCTCATATGGCAAGCAAATCCACCGACAAAAAGTCAGTACCGGCGGCCAAGAAGGCAGCAAAAAAACCATCTGCTGCTTCCTCTAAAAAACCGACCAAACCCGCTGCGGCCCTAGGCAAACGCATGGCCAGCGTTCATGCAGACCGCGTCTTTTCCACGCTGCACATTGCGGTACAAGGGCGTATAGCCACCATCACCCTCAATCGGCCCGAGCGCCTGAACGCTATCAACGACGAGATGCCTGGCGAAATCCGCCAGGCGGTGGAACTGGCCAATGCCGATGACCGGGTGCATGTGATTGTGTTGCGCGGCGCAGGCGATGCGTTTTGCGCAGGTTACGACCTGAAACACTATGCCGAGGGCGACCCCACCAACGTGATCACCCAGCCCATGCCCTGGGACCCGATGATCGACTACAAATTCATGAAGCGTAATACCGAAGACTTTATGAGTTTGTGGCGTTCCTACAAGCCGACGATTGCGCGCGTCCATGGCTATGCTGCGGCGGGCGGCAGCGACATTGCCAGTTGCTGCGACTTTATTGTGATGGAAGACAAGGCGCGCATTGGCTATATGCCCGTGCGCGTGTGGGGATGCCCCAGCCCAGCGATGTGGGTCTATCGCCTGGGCGCGATGCGCGCCAAGCGCATGATGTTGACTGGAGATTTGATCGACGGCAAGCGGGCTTTTGAATGGGGTTTGGCCACCGAGGTAGCGCCGCTTGCCAAACTAGATGCCGTGGTGCAGCAGCTGGCAGAGCGCATGGCCGGGGTGCCGAAAAACCAATTGATGATGAACAAGTTGGTGATCAACCAGGCCATAGACGCTATGGGCCTGGAGCAGACGCAAATGTTTGCCAATGTGTTTGACGGCATCACCCGCCATTCACCCGAGGGCTTGTGGTTTAAGCGTTATGCGCAAACCTATGGTTTTCCAGCAGCGGTGGAGTGGCGCGACAGCGGACGCCCCTTGCCTGAACCCGGTCCGGGCAATTTAGGTGATGCATTCATGGATCCGCCCACGCCGGATGCGCGGTCTGTGTGGTCGCGTGATGTGAGTGGAAAACGGGTGGCCAAGTCCCCGAAAAAAGAAAAATCCAAGGCCAAGGAAAAGACCAAGCGTAAGGCCGCGAGAGGCGTCTAGCGCATAGAGTCCAGGGCTCAAGCTTCAGGGCTTGGCGCTTACACGTTTGGAGGGCAGCGTGGCCTCGACCGTGGGCAAGTCCACCATCATGGGCGTGCCCGGCACGGTGCAGCCAGTGTCGCAGCATTTACCCGGTTGGCGGTTTTGGGTAATGGCGCGCTCAGGGTCATGCGGGGCGGGCGCCGCAGAGCCGTCGGCGGCAATACCGCGCTCTAGCAAGCGTTCCACCAACTCCACTTTGGAGCCTATGGGGTAGTTGCGGTAAATCTCTTGTTTCATGGCGGCTGGCGAGCCGCCGCCGTGCAGGCTGATGACCGAATACCAACCGCCTTGGTAACCGGCGGTGAGGTCTTCAATAAAGCGCGCGGTTTGTATGCGCTGCTCGTAGGGCACGTCCGGGTTGGCGCGCAGCACCTCGCTGAGCTTCGCGCCGGTCTCGGGGTTGTGGTCTTCGTCCGGGCCGGGCAGGGTGACGATCAGGCCGCCGCTGACATAGTGCGCGATGCGGTGCATGTCATAAATTTTGGTCGCCAGCAACAGTTTGCCGATATTGGAAAACACTGCATCGGGCACAAAGCTGTGGCTGTGTGGGTCTGCTTTGCCATAGACGCTGGCCGCCACGCCGCAGGCATAAAAGCTTTCGGTGATGGTGATCAGCTCCACCATTTGTTCACGCAAATGGCTTTCCTGGCCGGGGTCAAAGCCATTGGCCTCGCACATCAATGCGCCTGCGCCAATCAGCAAATCGCCAAACCCAGCGCGCGCGCCAATGCAGGTATGGCGGTGGTGGGTAGCGTAGCTATAGGTCAGGTGGCCGGAGTGTTCCCATTCGCCCGCGTAAAACACGTGGTCCATGGGCACAAACACCTTGTCAAACATGCATACCGCCGTGCTTTGGCCGTATTTGCTGCTAAAAAGGGCAGCGCCATGCTCGGGTTCGCCGGGCCGGCCGGCGGGGCGGGCGATGATGGTCAGGCCCGGTGCGTCAATCGGCACCGCGCAGCAGACCGCAAAGTCCGCATCGGCCTGGCCCATATTGCGGCAAGGCATGACAAGCAGTTCATGCATATAGGGCGCGCCGGTGACGATGGCTTTGGTGCCCGATATCAAGATTCCGTGTTGCCCGTTGTGCTTGGCTTGGTAGTCGACGATATGGACATAGCTGTCTCGGTTGCCTTGCTGGTGCGGGCGCAGTCCCCGGTCGCCTTTGGCGTCGGTCATGGCCACGCCCAGTGTCAAGTCTTGGTCTTGCACGCGGTGCATATAGTTCAGGAATTTCGCGGTGTGCTCGGTGCTGCCTTTGGCGTCATCGATGCGCGCGCTGACCTGGCCGATGGCGTTGAGCGCGTCGTGCGTCAGATAGCGCTGGGCGCAACCGGTTTCTTGGCAGACCAGACGTACGGCCTCGAGCTTATTGAGCAGGTCACCGGAGCTGGTATTGATGTGGGTGAGCCGGTTCACGGTTTTACCGCTGCTTTGCTGGACCGCAGTCATGACTTTGGCGTACTGAGGTTTGAGCGCGTAGTCGTAAGTCAGCGCGATGGCGTTCATCCCGGGCGAAAAGCCGGGCTCGTCCACCACGGATTCGACCAGATGGCCGTCCAAAAACACCCGGGGGCGGTAGCGGCGGAGGGATTCGCGGTAGTCGTCGCCACTCATTAAGAGGGCTGCGGCTGCGGGCATATTCATGGCGTGGCTCCGTATTTCATAGGGTGCAATATACCGGATTGAGGCACTCAGCCACCTTACAAAGGGCATGGCAGCGGCTGTTCAATTTGGCGCGCCGAGGCGGTGCATCAGCCTAGGGGCGGAACCACGGTCCCACACGACGACTGTCCTTGCGCTCGCAATACGGCCAGGTTTAATTCGCTTTCCACCGCAATTGACCTTCCCGGTGCCAATTATTAAATTATTAAATTTGAAACCAATATTAATATGGTGATATAAAGCGGCAGACCTGACCGTTAGAAAAACCAGTATTTCAAGCTGCGGGTTTAGCAAAGTTCAATTTACATTTTTTAAACAGAAGGGACAAAAAATATGAAGCAATTCGGTACCAGTCAACCATGGCGTGTCAAATTGGCCGGGGTAGGGCGGTCTATGGGTTTGCTTTTAGCAATCGCCCTGGCAGCGCCTTTGGTGCAGGCGCAAAACGTAAGCTTCGGGCCTGCGACATTTACCAAGTCGGTGGAGGTGGCTGATACGGCACTCAATCTCAATGGCGCGGGGATTCGCTACCGTTTTGGTTTTAAAGTGTATGCCGCAGGCCTGTATTTGCAGAATAAGGTTACAACGCCTGAAGCCGCTTTGTCCGCCAGCGGACCCAAACGTGTGCAGTTGGTCATGCTGCGCGAGGTCGATGGTGCAGAGTTGGGCAAATTGTTCGTGCGCGGTATTGAAAATAACACGCTTAAAGGCGAGGACTTGAGCAAAATTGTCCCTGGAACCAGTCGCATGGGCGACGCTTTTGCGCAGGTTTTTGCGGGTGGTAAAAAGCTTGGCGTGGGCGAGACCTTGGCGATCGACTTTGTGCCAGGCGTGGGCACCTTGATGGCGCACAACGGCAAGCAAGTGGGCGAGACCATCAAAGAGCCGCAGTTTTATGTGGCATTGATGCGCTTGTGGTTGGGCCAGGATCCGGCAGACCGCCAATTGAAAGAAGCCATGCTTGGCCAGGCAGCCCCTGCGCCTGCCAAAGCGGCGATTTAAGGTCCTGCGGACTGTTTGGTGCCCCCAGCAATCGCGTTTGAGCGCGCCATTGCCCGAGCGGGGTGCGCTTGTGGGCCACCGTAGAATCTAGCCATGTCTTATCTGGTTCTTGCCCGCAAATACCGACCGCGCAATTTTGCGGAAATGGTGGGCCAGGGCCATGTGGTGCAAGCCTTGGGTAATGCGCTCACGACGCAGCGACTGCACCATGCTTACCTTTTTACGGGTACGCGGGGGGTTGGGAAAACCACGGTTTCGCGCATTCTTGCCAAATCCCTCAATTGCCAGGGGCCCGATGGGCATGGCGGCATTACCGCTACGCCTTGTGGCGTCTGCCAGGCTTGCACCGACATCGATGCCGGCCGCTTTGTCGATTACACCGAGCTAGATGCCGCGTCCAACCGGGGCGTGGATGAGGTTCAGGCGCTGCTGGAACAAGCCGTCTATAAGCCCGTGCAAGGGCGCTTCAAGGTCTTCATGATTGACGAGGTGCACATGCTCACTGGGCATGCGTTCAACGCCATGCTCAAAACGCTGGAAGAGCCGCCGGATTACCTGAAATTTGTGCTGGCCACCACCGACCCGCAAAAAGTGCCGGTAACTGTCCTCTCGCGCTGCTTGCAATTTAATTTGCGACCTATGGCGCCGCAAACCATTTTTGACCATCTGGCGCAGGTGCTGGGCGCAGAGCGGGTGGCTTTTGATAAGCCTTCTTTGCATTTGCTGGCGCGTGCGGCGCGCGGCTCCATGCGTGACGCGCTGAGCCTGAGCGACCAGGCGATCGCCTTTGGTGGCGGGCAGCTTTCCGAAGCCACGGTACGGCAAATGCTCGGCAGCGTGGACCGGTCGTATGTTTTTGCCTTGATCGAAGCGCTGGCCCGCAGTGAAGGCCGCAAAGTGGTGGAAACGGTGGAAAGCCTGCGTGTGCAGGGTCTGAACGCCGCTTCCGCGCTAGAGGAAATGGCCAGCGTCTTGCACCGTATGGCGGTTTATCAGTCCATGGGTGAGGCAGCGGCGCTTGATAGCAGCGACCCGCAGGAGGCGGACATGGCCCGCCTGGCCGCCGTGTTGCCCGCCGATGAAACGCAGTTGCTCTACAGCATTTGCCTGCACGGACGCGGCGATTTGGGCCTCGCGCCCGATGAATATGCGGCCCTGACCATGGTGCTTTTGCGTTTGCTGGCTTTCAAGCCCGTTGACGCATCCTTGCAAGCCGGGCCACTGGCAGCGGAAAAAAAAAGCCTGAAATCGGCGCCTGAGCTTGCGGGTGGCGCCGATCCTGGTGCTGATCACAGCCAAGCGCCCACGGCCGAGCCCGCGCTGGAATCGCCTTTTCCCGTGGCCGCTAAGGGGTCGCCGCAAGAGCCGCAACCCCATAGTCCGCTCTCGGAGCAAGCCCATAAGCCTAGCGCCACCGCCAGCGTGCCCGCAATTACCAGCACCGGATTTAGCTCTAGCGGCCATCCTGAAGCTACCGCTTCCCCTCCCCCCACCGTCCAGGTGCCGCCAGGTCAATTGCTGGCGGTACATGACCAGGACGCGCGCCATAGCGCTGAGTTTGACCAAGCGAAGGGCGCGCAAGTTTCTCATCCATCTGCAGCCCCATCGCAGTCGCAGCCCGCTGAAAAAAGCACCACCGCGCACCGCGTGGTGGGCGTCCCGATGCGGGTGCAGCAGGAAAGCCGCCTGGACCAGACACAAAGTAGCGCGGTGGCCGGTTTTGTGGAGAGTGAGCATGGGGCTTTTTGGCACGCAACCGTGCAAGCCCTGGTGCAGTCGCAGGCGGTGAACGCTTTGGCGCGCGAGTTGGCTTTGCAATCGCAGCTGATTGGGCGCGACGAAGACCAGTGGATTTTGCGGGTCGAGAGCGAATCGCTCAACCAGGCAGGTAGCCGCGATCGGCTCAGCCAGGCGCTGCAAGACGCCGGTTTTGCGGTTGCCTTGGCGGTGGAGGTGGGCCGCGTCAGTGACAGCCCAGCACGCCGCAATGCCAGCGCCAGCGCCGAGCGCCAGCAGGCCGCCGAGCGCATCATCCACAGCAACCCTCTGGTACAAACTTGGATGCGCGACTTTGGGGCGAAAATTGTTCCCGGTAGCATCCGACCTTTGTAGTGCTTGGTCATCGATGGATGGCAGAGGCACTTCCCGTTTTTATTAAGTACAGCTAAAAGGATTTTTGATGTTCAATAAAGGACAACTTGCCGGTCTGATGAAGCAGGCGCAGGCTATGCAAGACAACGTGAAAAAAGCCCAGGATGAGTTGGGCCTGATTGAAGTGAGTGGCGAGTCCGGTTCCGGTCTGGTCAAAGTCACCATGACCTGCAAGCACGAGGTCAAGCGCATCACCATCGACCCCAGCCTTCTGGCTGATGATAAAGACATGCTCGAAGACCTGGTCGCTGCCGCGTTTAACGCGGCTTTGCGCGTGGCCGAAGAAACCTCGGCGCAAAAAATGGCCAAGATCACGGCTGGCTTGCCACCCGGCATGAAGCTTCCGTTTTAAGGCGTGATGACATTCCAAGCAGAGGCATGGCGCCATGTCTGACGCGCATGCACTGGACGCCTTGATTCAGGCCTTGCGTCGTTTGCCCGGCGTGGGTATCAAATCGGCGCAGCGCATGGCCTTTCATTTGTTGCAACGCGACCGGCCAGGGGCGCAGGCGCTGGCGCGCGCTTTGCAAGAGGCCAGCGATAACGTGCGCCATTGCGAACGCTGCCACACCTTTACCCAAGACCAGGTGTGCGCCACCTGCCTGGACACGCGGCGTGACCACACGCAACTCTGTGTGTTGGAAACACCGGCCGACCAGGCAGCCATGGAGCGTACTGGCGCCTACCACGGCCTGTACTTTGTTTTGATGGGCAAGCTCAGTCCGCTCGATGGCATTGGGCCGCATGAATTGGGCTTGGATAAATTGTTTGTGCGCGCCTGCGACGGCCTTGTGCGCGAAGTGATTTTGGCAACCAACTTCACTGCCGAAGGCGAGGCCACCGCCCATGTGATCGCCGAAGGTCTGCGCGCCAAGGGTTTGAATCCGACGCGCCTGGCGCGCGGTGTGCCGGTGGGTAGCGAGTTGGAATATGTGGACTTAGGCACGATTGCCCACGCCTTGGTGGATAGGCGCTGAGCACGTGCGTTCTCTGAATGGCTCCACCGTGGCATGACTGCCCAAGCCTTGGTGGATCTTTGTGAAGCATTTGGTTTTTCTTTTTTTTAGGGGCTTATATGACGGGTTCTGCTTTTTCCGTACTGCACTGGTGTGTTCTTCTGGCTGCCATCATGCCCATACTCTGCGCGGGTATGGCCAAGTCGAGTGGCTTTGGCAAGCCGGTGCTGGAAGGCGGCTACGACAACGCCATGCCGCGCCAGTGGCTGGCAGGCCAAACCGGTTGGCGTGCGCGGGCCCATGCAGCGCAGTCCAATTGTTTTGAATCGCTGCCGTTTTTCATTGGTGCAGTCGCTCTCGCGCAGCATGCAGGCGCGGACGCCGCGCGCTTGGATATGCTGGCTCTGATTTTTGTCGCTTTGCGGGTGGTGTATGTCGCTTTGTATATCACCGACCAAGCCAATGCGCGCAGCTTGGCTTGGGCCTTGGCACTAGCCACCAATATTGCTATTCTTTTTTCTGGCGCGACTGGCGCATAAGCGTCGCTTGGCTAGCAATTGCGGGTAGGGGCTTTGTAAAACGCCCTCAACAAAGAATGAGGGGCAGCGAGCGCCTATTTTTTCTTGTGCTCATCTTCAGGCTTTTTGCCCTTTGACTTGGGCACCGCTGAGGCCGCCGCCTTGGGTTTGCTGCTGAGTTTGGCCGCTGAGCCTGCGGGGACGTTCACAAAAATCACCAGTGCCTGACCCGGCTTGAATTTTGCGGTGGCAGCTACCTTATTCCATTGGGCTAAGTTGGCGGGGCTGACATTAAAGCGTTTGGCCAATGTAGCCACGGTGTCGGCCTTACCAGCGCGTATAGATTTGCGTACGCTGATCATTTCCGGGGTGAGTGTCACTTGCCCGCGGTCGGCGACCGATTCACTCACGTCCTTTTGCGAATTGGCGGCGCGGGGCACTAACAGCGTCGACCCTGCTTTGATGAGCATGCCCGCCGGTATGTTGTTGACCTGGCGCAATTGGGATTCATCCATACCCACTTGTTTAGCCGCTTCAGCAATACGCACGGTGGAGGAGGCTACCCAAACCGTCCAGCTAGCTAAACGTGGGCCTTTGAACTCCTGCAGGTTTTTTTCAAACACATCTGCGTTGTCCCAGGGCAGCAAAATTTGTGGCGTGCCTGCGGCCATGATCACGGGTTTGTTGACCGAAGGGTTGAGTGATTTGAAATCATCCAAAGGCACACCCGAGAGCTTGACCGCCATCGCGACATCAATGTCTTTGACGATGCCCACAGTTTTGAAATAAGGATGGTTGCCGATATCCGGCAATTGCGCAGCAAAATTTTCTGGGTGACCGACGATGTTTTTAATCGCCTGCAGCTTGGGCACGTAGTACTGCGTTTCCTGCGGCATACCCAGGTCGGTATAGCCCGTGGGCAGGCCCAGGCGCTGGTTTTTGGCTATGGCCCGTCCCACGCTTCCTTCGCCCCAGTTGTAGGCCGCCAGCGCCAGGTGCCAGTCGCCAAACATACCGTGGAGTTTTTGCAGATAGTCCAGCGCGGCGCGGGTGGAAGCTAGCACGTCGCGCCGGTCATCGCGAAACACGTTTTGTTTGAGTTCGAAGCTTTTGCCGGTCGCTGGCATAAATTGCCACATGCCTGCCGCTTTTGCGCTGGAAACAGCTTGAGGGTTAAACGCGCTTTCGACGAAAGGCAGCAAGGCCAGCTCGGTCGGCATATTGCGCATTTCCAGTTCTTCGACAATGTGAAAGAGGTATTTACGCGATCGCTCGGTCATACGAAAGATGTAATCGGGCCGGTTGGTGTACCACTGCTCGCGGTCGCGTACCAGATTGCTCTCTAGGTCGGGCATGGCGTAGCCACGGCGTATGCGTTCCCATAAATCGGCGGGGGTGGCTGTTGCCGCTACGGACAGGGATTTGCTTTCCTGCAATTCCAGCGGTTGCAGACTGGCCGGGCCTTCAGCCGCAGATGCGATGGTCGCCCAGCCCATTAGCAGCAGGCTGGTGAGCGCACGCAGGGCGCGAAAGCGGCAGTTACACATGGAGAGGGGCAATGGGGGCTGACTAGAATGCGCCGGACTTAGCGGCGGTTTGCTGCGCAGTAGCGTCTTGGGGTGGAAGATGGACTGGCGGGCGACTGGCCGACGCGTCGTGGGACATCCAAAAAATCAGCGTGGGCAGAGCGGGCAGCGAAAACAATGTCATGAGCGACCGGATTATAGATTTGCACGATTGGCTCCATACCGATGCCGGTCGCTACATGTTGGCCTGGGAGCAGGGCCAAGTCGATGCGCTGGTTTCCGATATGTTCGGCTTTCATGCGTTGCAGTTGGGTATGCCGCAATTGCATGGCCTAGAACATAACCGCATGCCGCACCGGTGGCTGGCGGTGCAAGAGCCCAACGAGGCTTTTTTAGATGCTGCTGCGCCGGATGCGCCATTGACATCTACCGAAACACAAGAAGCGTTGCTGAACACCTCAGCCCACGCACCCGCGAACGATGCGCCTGCAGAGGCTGTAAAAGTAGGCCAAGAAAGCGCAGCGACCGCTGGGCTACAGCCTGCACTGGTCACTGATTTTTCCGCCTTGCCTTTTCCCGCTGCCAGCCTGGATTTGGTCTTGATGCCGCACAGCCTGGAGGTGAGCATGGATGCCCATGCCACTTTGCGCGAGGTGGAGCGCGTGTTGGTGCCCCAAGGCCGGGTGCTGATTTGCGGCTTTAACCCCGTGGGCTTGTGGGCGCTGCGCCAGGCGCGCTCGCGCTTGTGGGAGAGCCTGACCGGCGGACGCTGGCCGGGCCGGGGTTACTTGCCGGTTGCGGGGGAATACATAGGCTATTGGCGCCTGCGGGATTGGTTGCGCCTGCTGGACTTCGAAGTGGAAATAGTGCGTTTTGGTTGCTATGTCCCAGCGGTGTCTAGCCCGGCCTGGCTGCAGCGCTTTGCCTGGATGGAACGCCTGGGGCCGCGTTGGTGGCCGATTTTTGGCTCCAGTTATCTGGTCGTGGGCGTAAAACGTGTGCGCGGGGTACGCATGCTGGGTGCGGTGTGGAAACCGACACGCGGGCGTGTGCCCAGGCAAGTGCCAGCGGGGCAGAGCAACCAGGACGCATTGCATAAGGAGCAAGCAGATTGAACAAGGTCGTTATTTACACCGACGGCGCCTGCAAGGGCAATCCGGGGCCGGGCGGTTGGGGTGCGCTCTTGCGTGCTGCCGATGGTGCAGAAAAAGAACTATATGGTGGCGAGTTAGAGACCACGAATAACCGCATGGAGATGATGGCGGTCATCGAGGCACTTTCGGCCCTCAAGCGCCCTTGCCATGTGGTTTTGCATGTGGACAGCCAGTATGTGCTCAAAGGCATGACCGAATGGCTGCATGGCTGGAAAGCCAAGGGTTGGCGCACAGCGGCCAAGCAGCCGGTCAAGAACGTTGATTTATGGCAACGACTGGACGCCTTGGTGCACCAAAGCGAGCACCGCATTGAGTGGCAATGGGTCAAGGGCCACGCCGGGGACCCCGGCAATGAGCGTGCCGACGCGTTGGCCAACCGGGGTGTGGAGCGACTGGCGCGCTAGCTCACAGCACGCCGGCGAACATCATCACTTCGACCCCATCGCCCACGGCGATATTGCCTTGCTCATGCGGCAAGACCATCAATCCATTGGCCTGCACCATGGAGCTGAGCACCCCCGAACCCTGCTGACCGGTGGTGCGTACTTGCAGCGATCCGTCTGCAGCGCGCGAGACGATGGCGCGCTGGTACTCGGTGCGCCCCGGTTTTTTGCGAATCGCCTCACTGCTGCGTGCTTGCAACAAAGGAATCTGCACCTGCGGGTCATCCGCCCTGGCACCCATCATTTGCCACAGGGCATGGCGTACGAAGGCCAAAAAAGTCACCATCACCGCTACCGGATTGCCTGGCAGCCCGAACAAGGGTACGCGTCCGATGCGGCCCACCGCCATGGGGCGGCCAGGCCGCATGGCGATGCGCCAAAAGGCCACGCCGCCTTCGCCGGGGGTCTCGCTGTGCGCCAGCTGCCGCATCATGGCCTTGGTGTGGTCGGCTTCGCCCACGCTCACACCCCCGCTGGTGATAATCGCGTCCGCTTGCGCCGCGGCTTGGCGAAACGCCGCTTCCAACAAAGCAGGATCATCACGCACCACACCCAGGTCTATGCATTCAATGCCCATGCCTTGCAACATGCCCCACACGGTGTAGCGGTTGCTGTCATAGACCGCGCCTTCGCGGGGCGCTTCGCCTAGGCTTAGGATTTCATCGCCGGTCGAGAAATAAGCTACGCGCAACTTGCGAAACACGGTTACCGTGGCCAGGCCCAGGCTGGCCAGCAAGCCTAAGGCGGCAGGACCTAGGACGGAACCCTGGGCCAGCGCAATATTGCCAATCATCACGTCCTCACCCTGCAAGCGCCGATTGTCACCAGGCCGCACAGTGCCGGGTGATATTTCAATGTGGCCTTCTTGCACTTTCACCAGCTCCTGTGGCACCACCGTGTCCAGGCCGGTGGGCAAAATCGCCCCGGTCATGATTTGCAGGCATTGGCCCGCGCCTATCTTTCCCGTGAATGCTTTCCCCGCCAGCGCACGGCCTGCTATTTGCAATTGCAACGGTGTGTTTGCGGACAGGCCACTGCCATCGAAGGCGTAACCGTCCATGGCCGAGTTGTCGTGCGGCGGCACGTCCATCGGGCTAATCACGTCTTGCGCCAATACCCGCCCAAGGGTCTGCATGAGCGGCAGCGATTCGGACTGCGTGGGGCTTGGCACCATAGCGGCCAGGAAGTCATTGACGGACTGCGCCGCTAAGGCATTCGGGTCGTAGCCCAGCAAGGCGTCAGCGATGTCTGCCAGCGATTGCATAGACCGGTGTGCGCCTTATCCGCCGATGTAACTCATTTCCACCCGCCGCCCCGGCGCTGCCGCAGCGCTCGCGGGCAGCGAGGCACGCAACATCGAGTAGCGGTCATCGCGTTGCGCCCAGATGGCGCGTATGGAACCTGCCAAATCATTCGCACTCGCACCGCCGCGTAGCAGGCTGCGCAAGTCATAGCCCCGGCTGGCGAACAGGCACAAATACAACTGGCCTTCGGTGGATAAGCGCGCGCGGTTACAGTCGCCGCAAAAGGCCTGGGTTACGCTGCTGATCACGCCTATCTCACCTGCGTGGGCATCGGGCTTGCCTTGTGCGTCAGCATAGGCCCAGCGCTGCGCGGTTTCGCCCGGTGCAAAGGCCTCCATTGGCAACATCGCAAATTCCGTTTGCAAGCGCTCTATCACCTGGGCAGAAGGTAGCACCTCATCCATGCGCCAGCCGTTGGTGGCGCCCACGTCCATGTATTCAATAAAGCGCAACACGATGCCGGTGCCCCGGAAATGCCTGGCCATAGCCAAAATTTCATGATCATTGGTGCCGCGCTTAACCACCATATTCACTTTGATCGGCCCCAGGCCCGCCGCTTGCGCTGCTTCAATGCCCTTGAGCACCTCAGATACCGGAAAGTCCACATCGTTCATTTGGCGAAAAACGCTGTCGTCCAATCCATCCAGGCTGACGGTGACGCGTTGCAAACCCGCATCGCGCAGGGCTTGGGCTTTGCGGGCCAAGAGGGCGCCGTTGGTAGTCAAGGTGATGTCCAGGGGCTGACCTTGTGGAGTACGCAGGGCGGACAGCTGGGCTATTAGTAATTCCAGGTTTTTGCGCAGCAGCGGCTCGCCCCCGGTGAGGCGGATTTTTTGCACGCCCAGGCCCACAAACTCGCGCGCCACTTGCACGATTTCTTCAAAGGACAGCAGGGCGGACTGGGGTAGATACTGGTAGTCCTTGTCAAACACTTCCTTGGGCATGCAATAGCTGCAGCGGAAATTGCAACGGTCGGTGACGCTGATACGTAAGTCGCGCAAGGGGCGCCCCAGACGGTCCATGGGCAGCGTGGTCAGGCTGGGGCCGCCATGTGTGTTGGCCGGGGGCATGGGATGGGCGCTTTGGCGCTGGTCATGCACCGGAATCACGCGGGGTGGCTTGGAATTGCTCATGCCGCTATTGTGCAGTGTGCGACTTGGCCTTTCTGAGCGCCTTCGTACTATGATCGTTAGCTATGGATTGGCTAAGGCAAGCACCCACTGGCGATTGGAACGCATTTGCTGCGCGAGTAGTAGGTCGGGTTGCGCGGCCTTGCGAGCTATGAGCGAATCCTCTGATGATCGCCAAGGCGCGGGGGGGCTGCGGGCTTGGTGGCAGCGTCTTTGGCGGGAGCCAGATACTGATGCCCCAACGGTATCTTCAAGGACGGCGATCAGTGCTGCCCCGACCGAACTGTCGGTTCAGGCACAGGCCCAGCAGCAGGCTGAGGTTCAGTTGGAGCCGCGCCGAATCACCAAGGAAGCCCTGTCACTCCTGCAAGCAGCGGGCCCCGCAAAGGTTGCGCCGCCAGATTTACTGGCGCAGCGCGCCGAATTTTGGGCCACCGCCACCCATGATTTATGCCAACCCGCGCAGGCCCTGGCGCTCTTTTTAGAGCGTCTGCGCCGCCTGCCTCCGCAAGCCTCAGCGGATGCTTTGCACGGCTATTTGCAATCGTCCATGGACGATTTGACGCGCTTGCTCAGCGGTCTGATGGAACTGGCCCAGATCGATGCGGGCGAAGTGCAGGCCTCCACCATGGTGGTGTCGGTGGACGAACTGTTTTCCCGCTTGAACGCGCAGCTCGCTGGACAGGCGCAGGCCAAGGGTTTGCGCTTAGCGCTCCGTTCTAAGAGCCAGTCGGTGATAGCGGATCCCGCATTGCTCGAACGCATCTTGTTGGCCTTGGGGCGAAATGCCTTGCAATTTTGCGAGCGGGGCACGGTCTTGCTCAGTGCCCGGGTTGTGCAAGGCGGCACTGCCGTGCGTATTGACGTCAGCGACAGCGGGCCGGGTATTGCCGAGCGCGACCATGTCAAAATTTTCGAACCATTTGCCCAGCGAAATGCGGCAAACCCGCAAGGCCCGTCGCGGCCCTCGCTGGGGCTGCATATTGCTTCGCGCCATGCGCGGCTTCTCGGGGCCGACCTGCAACTGCGCTCGGCGCTAGGGCGGGGAAGCCGTTTCTCCATCACGCTGGCGCTTGCGGCGCAGGAGCGCCGCGACGGGGACGAATTACCTACTACTTTGGAGGCCATCGGCCTAAACGGATTGCGCGTGGCTTTGCTAGATGCCGACCAGGAACGCGCCCGGACCGTGGACGCCTGGCTGACAAGTTGGGGTTGTTTAGTAGTGAACGACCTGAACCTGGACGCTGCACAGACCGTGAATGCTGCAGAGGGATTTCAAGCACAAGCCATTGTGTGCGCCTGGCAGGCGGATGCGCCGCTTTCGGCAGGCAAACACATTGAGGCGCTGCGCGCGGCTAATGCAAGCCAGATACCGGCTTGCATCATTTACGCTGACCTTGGCACGGGCGACGCGGCGCCCAATGTGCCTGTCGCTACCGCCGTCCTGGGCCAGCCTCTGCAAGCAGCGCAGTTGCGCGCCTGGTTACGCCGCGCGGTGCAAAGCTAGCCCTTGCGGGCTTCAGTTGCTGCCGTTGAAGGCGTAGTTGGCTGCTGCGCGCACCGCCTGCGTGCGGTTGTCGGCAGCAAAGTAGCGCAGGATCGCGCTGACATGGGTTTTGACGGTTTCTTCCGAAACTTCCAGCACAGCGGCAATTTCTCGGTTGGTTTGGCCTTCCATCAAGCCGCGCAAGACTTTTTCTTGTTTGCGCGACAGGGGTGCCGGTAAGGCCGCTTTACCTGCTGCGGTCAGCGGACGCAGTTCCTGGGGCAAATAAATCTCCCCGTTCAGCACCTGGGAAATCGCTTCGAGCAAATCGTCGGTGTTGCCCGACTTGGTGACGAAACCGGCAGCGCCATTTTTGAGCGCTAACTGAATCAATTGCAGTGTGGTGCTACCCGAGATCATCAGCACCACCAGCGCCGGTTGTATTCGGCCCATCTGGCGCAGCACCTCTAAACCATTCATATCGGGCAGGTGGTAGTCCAGCAGCACCAGGTCGATATCGCGGTGCGGCAGCAGCATGTCAATAGCAGCGGCACCAGTGCCGGCGTGCAGCAATTGCAGCCGGGGGTACATGCCCGAGAGCACTTGGCCCAGGCCTTCGCGCACCAGCGCATGGTCATCCACAATCAGTATTTTCACGACGCCTTGGGCTTCCAACTTAATAGTATTTATAGATCGGTGAATATTACACCTTTCACCATAGTGGCCAAAAAAAATCCCGCAAAGCCCATGGCTTGCGGGATGGAGACCGGTCCGTGGCGGACCGGTCAGGGCGGCGATTGGCCTAGCAGGTATCAGCCGCCGTGCATCTTCATCATCACCGGCACGATCAGCAGCGCCACGATGTTGATGATCTTGATCAAGGGGTTGACCGCAGGACCGGCTGTGTCTTTGTAGGGGTCACCCACGGTGTCGCCGGTCACAGCCGCTTTGTGGGTGTCAGAGCCTTTGCCGCCGTGGTGTCCGTCTTCGATGTATTTCTTGGCGTTGTCCCAGGCACCGCCTCCGGTACACATGGAAATAGCCACGAACAAACCGGTGACGATGGTGCCCATCAACAAACCACCCAAAGCCGCTGGGCCAAGGACCAGGCCGACCACGATGGGTGCGACGACTGGCAACAAGCTGGGGATCATCATTTCTTTGATGGCCGCTGTGGTCAACATGTCCACCGCAGTGTCGTACTCGGGCTTGCCGGTACCGTCCATGATGCCTTTGATTTCCTTGAACTGGCGGCGCACTTCCACCACCACGGCACCGGCAGCGCGGCCCACCGCCTCCATCGCCATCGCAGCGAACAAGTAAGGAATCAAGCCGCCGATGAACAAGCCAATGATGACCTTGGGGTCGCTCAAGTCAAACTTGATGTGCGCGCCCAGGCCTTCTAACTTGTGGGTGTAATCAGCAAACAGCACCAGTGCGGCCAAACCGGCAGAACCGATGGCGTAGCCTTTGGTCACCGCCTTGGTGGTGTTACCCACGGCGTCCAGTGGGTCGGTGATGTCGCGCACGCTGGCGGGCAATTCGGCCATTTCGGCAATGCCACCGGCGTTGTCGGTGATGGGGCCGTAGGCGTCCAAGGCGACCACGATACCGGCCATGCTCAGCATGGAGGTGGCCGCGATGGCAATACCGTACAAGCCGCCCAGGTCAAATGCGCTGTAGATCGCCGCACAAACAAACAGCACAGGCCAGGCAGTAGAGCGCATAGACACGCCCAGGCCCGCAATGATGTTGGTGCCATGGCCGGTGGTTGATGCTTGCGCAATATGCTGCACTGGCGCGTACTGGGTCCCGGTGTAGTACTCGGTGATCCAGACCAGCGCGCCGGTCAAAATCAGGCCGATAGCGCAGGCGCCGAAGAGTCCGCTGGCGCTCAAGGCCTTGCCATCGGGCAAAGCCACCGGGGCGGGGAATAGCGACTGGGTTACAAAGTAAAACGCCACCAATGACAGCACACCCGCGACGGCCAAGCCCTTGTACAGCGCGGGCATCACATTGGTCATGCCGGGGCTGGCTTTGACAAAGAAGCATCCAATGATGGAAGCCACGATGGACACGCCACCGAGTACCAGCGGATACAGCACCATATTCGGACCGGCGGTACCGGCCAGCAGCGCACCCAACACCATGGTGGCAATCAGGGTCACCGCATAGGTTTCGAACAAGTCAGCGGCCATACCGGCGCAATCGCCCACGTTGTCACCCACGTTGTCCGCAATCACGGCAGGGTTGCGTGGGTCATCTTCCGGAATACCAGCCTCGACCTTGCCCACCAAGTCAGCGCCTACGTCAGCGCCCTTGGTGAAAATGCCGCCGCCCAGACGGGCGAAGATGGAAATCAGCGAGGAGCCGAAGGCAAAGCCCACCAGCGGGTTGAGCATGGCGGCCAGCGCTTTGCCGTCCGCAGGCACGCCGCCGGAGGTAAGGTACCAGTAGAAGCCGGTCACGCCCAAGAGACCGAGTCCCACGACCAGCATGCCGGTTATCGCACCACCGCGAAAGGCGACATCGAGCGCCGGGCCGATGCCCCGCGTGGCAGCCTGCGCGGTACGCACGTTGGCGCGCACCGACACATTCATGCCGATAAAGCCGCAAGCACCTGAGAGCACCGCACCGAGCACAAAACCACCCGCGCTCAAGGGGTCTAGCACTACCGCAATAAGAATAGCCAGTACCACGCCGACCATGGCGATGGTTTTGTATTGCCGCGCTAAGTAGGCGGCGGCACCGGTTTGAATGGCCGCTGCAATTTCTTGCATGCGGGCATTACCTGCGTCTTGGGAAAGAATCCAGCTGCGGGCCCAAACACCGTAAATCACGGCAATCAAACCACAGACAAGCGCAAGAATCAGCGCTGAGTTACCTGTCATATAAATCTCCAAACTAGCATGTTTCGCGAACAAAGGAGTAACGCTGGCGGTACTCCCGCTGCGTTGCTTCCTCGTGCTCACAACCTGCAATAGTCGGAGAGCCGATTGGCCAACTCCCGCAACTGTAGCCGCAAAAGTCAGCAATACGGAGCTTCGCAAGGGCCAAGTCAGTAAAATCAGGGTTAATACTGATAGTGATCGGTATCCACTTCTAACCACCTCACGAGCTATTTATGTCCCTTGACAAAGTCACCCCCGGAAAAAACGCGCCCAAAGAATTCAATGTGATCATCGAAATCCCGATGAACGCAGACCCGGTGAAATACGAAGTCAATAAAGAAACCGGCGCGATCTTCGTAGACCGTTTCATGAGTACGGCAATGCACTATCCGACCAACTATGGCTATGTCCCTAAGACCATCTCCGGCGATGGCGATCCGGTCGATGTGCTGGTCATCACGCCGGTGCCCTTGATTCCAGGCGTGGTGGTGCCTTGCCGCGCCATCGGCATCCTCAAAATGGAAGACGAAGCGGGAATGGACGGTAAGGTGCTGGCGGTGCCCATCGATAAAATTTTGTCGCTCTACACCCAATGGCAAAAGCCTGCCGACCTCAATCCGCTGCGTCTGAAAACGATTGCCCATTTCTTTGAACACTACAAAGATTTGGAAGAGGGTAAATGGGTCAAAATTTTGGGATGGGAAGGGCCTGAGGCAGCGCATCAGGAAATTTCCGAAGGCATGGACAACTACCAAAAAGAGCAGTCTGCTTAACGCCCAGGTCGATCAATCGCTTGTCAATACAGGACGCGGCGAGCGCTGCGCCTTGAAGGTCAAGCTTTATTGAGGTTCGGCGGACATGCCCTTGAAGGGCGAGCGTTGCTGCAGGTTCCCCATGTAGTGGTCTATGCCGTCACCCTCGCGCTCCAAAAAACGGGCCACTGCGTCGGCAAACGCGGGGTGGGCCAACCAGTGCGCGCTGCTAGTTTTGACCGGCATCAGGGCGCGGGCCATTTTGTGTTCGCCCTGGGCGCCGCCTTCAAAGCGCCCGAAATTGTTTTCTATGCACCATTGCAGGGGCTGGTAGTAGCAGGCCTCAAAGTGCAGGCAGTCCACCCGTTCCAGCGCTCCCCAGTAGCGTCCGTAGGCGACGCGGGGCTGGGAGCAATCCGGATTGGCGCTGCTAAGGCCAATCAGGCTGCTAGCGATAGGGCGACCCGCGCGTTCGGCCACGAAAAGTAACCAGTTTTCAGGCATGTCGCTTTGCATAGCCGCAAAGAAAGCGCGGCTCAGGTAAGGTGCATTGCCGTGCTCCAGGTAGGTGCGCTCATAGCAGCGGTAGAAAAAATCCCAGTCAGCATCGCCGATATCGCTGCCTTTGACCGAGCGAAATTGCACACCTGCGTCAGCCACTTTGCGCCGCTCCTGGCGGATTTTTTTGCGCTTGTCTTGCGACAGGCTGGCTAGGAAGGCGTCGAAATCGGCGAACCCGGGCGTGGTATTCGTCCAGTGAAATTGCACCGTGTGGCGCAACATCAGGCCGCTATCAGCGCAGGCTTGGGCATCTTGGGGCGATACGAATAACAAATGCAGCGAGGACATTTCCCGGCCCTGGCTGTGGGCTATTAATGCGGCGATCAGCGCTTGCCGCGCCGCAGCGTCGCGCGCCAGCAGGCGGGCGCCCGGCACCGGCGTAAAGGGCACTGCCACCGTGGCCTTGGGGTAGTAAGCCAGACCATGCTGCTGGTAGGCATTGGCCCAGGCCCAGTCAAATACGTATTCGCCATAGGAATGGTCTTTTTCGTACAGCATGCAGGCGCCTACCAATATGCCGCCCCGCTCCAGGCTGATGCATACGGGCTTCCAGCCGGTAGCCGGGCAAGCGCTGGCACTTTGCTCCAAAGCGGCCAGGTAGGCGTGGCGCATAAAGGGGCTGGCTTCCGGGTGCTCGGCCAGCAAGCCGTCCCATAGTCCGGCATCGATGGCGCAGACCGAGTCGTGTACACGGGTGACATAATCATTAAGCCCCATGCAGCCTCCCGACGCAGGCTGGGAAGGCGCCCGATGGCGCACACGGCGCCACAGTTTTCATAAGCATTCGTACATGACTCTCAAAATTTGCGTTGCCCAACTCAACTTCATCGTAGGTGACCTGAGCGGCAACGCGCAAAAAATACTGGATGCGGCAAACCAGGCCCATGCACAGGGCGCCCGTTTGCTGCTGACACCCGAATTGTCGCTGTGCGGCTACGCCGCCGAAGACCTGTATTTGCGCCCCGCATTTATGCAGGCCTGTGATGATGCCCTGAAATGGCTGGCCGCGCAGTTAGCGGGTCTTGCCGACATGTGCGTGGTGGTCGGTCACCCGCAAGGCGGCGACCAGCGCGGCACGGCAGTTTCCATCACGGAACGCTTTAACTGTGCCAGCGTGCTGCGCGAAGGCCAGGTGATAGCCACCTACGCAAAGCAGGAACTGCCCAATTACCAGGTGTTTGACGAGCGGCGCTACTTTGCGCCCGGCAGCCAGACTTGTGTGTTCGAGGCCGGTCCGGCGCATGCACCAGTGCATGTGGGCCTGCTAATTTGTGAAGACGCTTGGTTTGAAGGCCCGGCACTGGCAGCCAGGGCGGCGGGTGCAGAGTTGCTGGCGGTGATCAATGCCTCGCCTTTTCATTTGGGCAAGGGCTATCAGCGCGAGCAGGTCATGGCCGAGCGTTGCCGCGGCACCGGCCTACCTTTGGTTTATGCGCATCTGGTGGGCGGGCAGGACGAATTGGTGTTTGAGGGGCGCTCTTTCGTGTTGGATGCCCAAGGCCAGGTGCAGGGCCGAGCAGCCAGTTTCCAGGAGGCCCTGTTCGCTTGTGCGTTAGAGGACGGCGATACGGTAGCTGTCAGCCCGGGCGATAAGTTGGCTAGATGGACCGCTGCCATCGAGCCACAGCGCCCCGAACAAGCCGATTTGTGGGACGCCTTGGTTTTAGGGGTGCGCGATTACGTAGGTAAAAACCGCTTCCCCGGCGTATTGCTAGGCCTATCGGGCGGTATCGATTCGGCGCTGGTGCTGGCTATTGCGGTGGACGCGCTGGGTGCCGATAGGGTGCGCGCGGTGATGATGCCCTCGCCCTACACCGCCGACATCAGTTGGATGGATGCCCGCGAGATGGCTGGGCGCATGGGGGTGCGCTACGACGAAATTTCTATTCGCCCCGAGTTTGAAGCCTTCAAGGCCTCGCTGGCCGGTGAATTTGCTGGGCGCACAGAAGACAGCACCGAAGAAAACATCCAGGCCCGCATACGCGGCACGCTCTTGATGGCCTTGAGCAATAAATTCGGCTCCATGGTGCTGACCACCGGCAACAAGTCCGAAATGGCTACCGGCTATTGCACCCTGTATGGCGATATGGCCGGTGGATTCGCCGTGATCAAAGACTTGCCCAAGATGAAGGTCTTCACCATGGCGCGCTGGCGCAATCAGCACGACCCCTATGGCACGGGCCAAGAGCCGATTCCAGAGCGCATCATCACCAGGCCCCCCAGCGCCGAGCTGCGGCCTGACCAGACCGACCAGGACAGCTTGCCGCCTTACGAGGTGCTAGATGCCATCATCGAGCGCTACATGGAAAACGACCAAAGCATCGTCGAGATCGTGGCCGCCGGGTACAGCGCCGCCGACGTCGAGCGCGTCACCCGCCTGATTCAGATCAACGAATACAAGCGTCGCCAGGCGCCCCCCGGAATTCGCGTCAGCCACCGCAGTTTCGGCAAGGATTGGCGTTATCCTATTACCAATCGATTCCGTGCCTGAATCCATTTTTTTAACTTTGGGGACCTGCCATGAAACAAATTACCGCCATCATCAAACCGTTCAAATTGGAAGAAGTGCGCGAGGCCCTGGCTGAATGCGGGGCCAGTGGCTTGACTGTCACCGAAGTCAAAGGTTTTGGACGCCAGAAGGGCCATACCGAGTTGTACCGAGGCGCTGAGTACGTGGTGGACTTTTTGCCCAAGGTGAAAGTGGAACTCGTCGTGAAGACCGACGATGTGGACCGCTGTGTGGATGCCATCGTGAAGGCGGCCTATACCGGCAAGATCGGCGACGGCAAGATTTTTGTGACTTCGGTGGAGCGCGTGGTGCGTATTCGCACCGGCGAGCAGGACGAGTCGGCTGTTTGACTCGCTTTTCTGAGGGCTAGGCTTAAGTGCCCACGCCCTTGCGCGTGGGCTCGGTCGGTTTGTAGTGAACCAGCCGCGTACCCGCCACAATGTCGTGCCAGAACTGTCTGTTCGGCGCCAGCCCGCTGCTTCCTGCCCAGGCGGCCACCCACAGTAAAAATACCAAGGCTTGCACCCCTGCAGGCAAGGCAGCTTCCCAGGCCAGTGCCAAAGGCGGAAGCACCCACACCCAACTGAGCACATAACGCAACAAGGCCCGTTGCCGGGTGACCAAGGCGCCCTGGGTATCGACCAGCCGGATATGCCAAGTCTTCATGGCGAGTGTTTGGCCACGCGTCCAGAAAATGACGAAATAGGCGCTCAGGGCCAAAAAGATAAACACCTGTAGCGCCGTCCGGTTGTCCATGGCGTTGCGCGTTTGGGTGAGCGTCCCGAACAGGTAGCCCGCGATGAAAACCACGCCAAAGAGCAACATGCCTTCGTAAAGCCAGCAAGCCATGCGCCGCCACACGCCGGGCGTTTGGTATTCAAAATTTTCCAAAGCAGTGGGTTCGGACATGCGGTGGGTACGGGGCGTCTGGTGCCAAGCTTGGGGGTTGGTAAGCGGGCCGGTCGGGCTTCATGGCTGCTTGCAGGCAACTCCGCAATAGTTTCATACGCTCAGCACGCTTTAGTTTGACGCTGCGTTGTCCTTCAAGGGAAGCAAGGTGTAGCGGTCAATAGCAGGTCGCGCATTGGAAGAGGCTTTGACCGGCTCAGGCGTTTTGCGCGTCACGGTTACCTCTGCCAGTTTACTGGGTGCAACCGGTTTGGCCGCAATGGCGGCGCCGCTTGGCTTTTTAGGTGCAGTGTCGAGCAAGGCGCGTCGCTCCTCTTCGGTCAGCGCTTGGTAGGCTTCCCAGGTGGCCGCGCGGGCATCCGGCGGCAGCTTCTTAGTCTGCGCAAAGTTCAAACGGGCCTGTTCGCGCTCTTTGGGCTTTAAGGCGGCCCATTCGGCCATCCGGCTTTGCAGCTTTTCCCGGTCCGCGTCGCTGATGGCCGGGTAATTTTTGGCCAGCGCCATCCATTTGCGGCGATGGCCCTGGGAAAGGCCGCTCCAGATCGACTCCAGGGGCTGGAGCAACTGCTGCTCAGCAGCAGTTAGCTGTTCCCATCGAGGCTCTGCAGCCGCCGTCGCCACGCTCGGCGCTGTTTGGCCATTGGGGGTAGTCTGTCCATTGCCCGTGCCTGCAAGCAATAGAAGCGCACAGGCGCAGAGCCACGGGCGCAGCAGGGTATTGAGTTTGGGCAAAAGGAACATGGAGACGACTAGCCTCCGATTCTATTCCTGCGCTGCCTTTTTCAGGTATTGCAAAAAGCCGGGGTCGGTGTAGGCGGTGGGCGGTAAATCAGCCGTTAGCAACTCGGCATCCACTTCCGCCAATTCGAAGGCGCGCTCCTGGTCTTGCATAGCGCCAATCGCCATCAAGCCCAGCACCAGCGCCAGCAAAGGCAACAAAGCGGAGGCACGCGTCCAAAAGCCCGGTGAATTGGCGCCCAAGGTGCCGCCCGCACTGTGCGCGCCGGCCAAAACGGGTGCTAGCTGGATTTCCGTAACGCGGCGGTTTGCCAGCGCCCGCATGCGACTCGCACGCAGACGCTCGGTGATGTTGTGGGGCAGGTCCCGCGAACCTTCTTCCAGGCGTGCCGCGATCCGGGCGCCAAAGCGCGCCTCGGTTTGCCTGCCAGGGCCGGTGGGCTCAGAAAAAATGTTCATGGATCAATCCCTTTCAATCGTAAAGCTTTAGCTAAGGCACTCACCGCCCGAGAACAGTGCGTCTTAACGCTGCCTTGGGAGCAGCCCATGGCAGAGGCGGTTTCCGCCAAATCCAGCTCTTCCCAATAACGCATGAGGAAGGCTTCCCGTTGACGCGCTGGCAAATTCTGAATTTCCAGCTCGATAGCGTGCAAAGTTTGGGCCCGTTCGGCCTGGGACTGGCTGCTTTCTTGCTGCGGATTGTCAGAATTCGCAAGCAAAGCCTCCAAAACGTCAAATTCGCCGTCGCCTTCCGCAGTGTCAAAGTCGCCCAATTGGGTGAACAAGGCGTTGCGGGTTTTTTGGCGGCGGAACCAGTCCAGGGTGGCGTTGCTGAGAATCCGCTGGAACAGCATGGGCAGTTCCTCGGGCGACTTGTGCCCGTAGTGCTCGGCCAGTTTCATCATGCTGTCTTGTACGATGTCCAGGGCGGACTCTTCGTTGCGCACGTGGTAGTAAGTCCGCTTAAAGGCGCGCTTTTCCACGCCGCGTAAGAACGCGTCGAGTTCGCGTTCAGTTGCCAAACCGCCTCCGGGGCGCACGGCGAAGGTGCATTTTCGCGTTTAAGGGTGTGCGGCTAGGTCTCATAAGTGTGCACAAATTATCGCACCGGCGCACTGCGGTAGGGCGGGGCCAGGGGGCGGTAATGGCAATTGATGCCATAATACGCCTTTCGTTCAAAAAGCAAACGGGTTCTGGTCCGGCGCAGCATTCAATGCGTTTATGTCCAAAATCTTAAGTCCCGACGAGGCACCACAAGTGTTTACGAAGGGGCACCCAAGGTGTTTCGTCAGAGAAATTCGCAAAGGTTCATCATGGAAATATCCAAGGCCGAATTGGCCTCCGCAGCTGCTGTAGCAGCAAACCCCAAGTCCGCTAGCGTCCCCGAATTGCGTGGCGCAGAGATTTTGATCAAGGCCTTGCAGGCCGAAAATGTGCAGTACATCTGGGGCTACCCCGGCGGCGCTGTGCTCCATATTTACGACGCTTTTTACAAGCAAAACACGATTCAGCATGTGCTGGTGCGCCACGAGCAGGCGGCCGTGCACGCCGCTGACGGCTATGCGCGTGCGACTGGCGAGGTTGGCGTGGCCTTGGTCACGTCTGGGCCAGGCGTGACCAATGCGGTGACCGGAATCGCTACCGCGTACATGGACAGCATTCCCATGGTGATCATCACCGGGCAGGTGCCGACCCACGCGATTGGTCTGGACGCTTTCCAGGAATGCGATACCGTGGGCATAACACGCCCCATCGTCAAGCATAATTTCTTGGTTAAAGATGCCCGCGACATGGCGGACATCATGAAAAAAGCTTTCCATATCGCGCGCAGTGGTCGACCCGGCCCTGTGGTGGTCGATATCCCCAAGGATGTATCCTTCAAGAAAGTTCCCTACAAAGGTTACCCGACCAGCGTAGAAATGCGCTCGTACAACCCCGTGCGCAAAGGCCACGGTGGTCAAATTCGCAAAGCTTTGCAGCTCTTGCTGGCGGCCAAGCGCCCCTATATTTATACCGG
>CAIPZV010000070.1 GCA_903869595.1 uncultured beta proteobacterium
ACACTGCGACCGCCAGCATGGCCAAATACTGGTGCTCGGACCTGCAATGCAAAGTGATGGACGAGTGCGTGCAGCTCTTTGGCGGCTACGGCTATATGTGGGAATACCCCATCACCCGCGCCTACGCCGACGCCCGCGTGCAGCGCATCTACGGCGGCACCAATGAAATCATGAAGGAAGTAATTACTAGGGCTATGGGTTTGGGGCGAAGTAGGCCGCTTAGGTCGCGCTATTTCCCCACCTGCACCATCTTCATCGCCGAAGCAATCAAGGCCGACACTTCGCTCATATTGCTAGGCACGATCAGTGTGGTCGATGCGTCAGTAGCTACACGGGAATACGCATCCACCGCACGCTCGGCAACTTTGAGTTGCACCGCCTGTTCGCCGCCGGGCTGACGTATAGCAGCAGCGATGCGTTCGATGGCTTCGGCGGTGGCATTGGCCACGGCGGTGATGGAGGCGGCTTCGCCGGCGGCCTTGTTGATGACGGCTTGCTTCTCGCCTTCGGAGCGGGCGATAAAGGCTTCGCGCTCGCCAGTGGCGATGTTGATCTGTTCCTGCCGGCGGCCTTCGGAGGCGGCGATCAGGGCGCGTTTTTCGCGCTCGGCGGTAATTTGTTGCTGCATCGCGTGCAGGATTTCTTTAGGTGGCGTCAGGTCTTTGATCTCGTAGCGCAGCACTTTCACGCCCCAGTTGAGCGCCGCTTCGTCAATGGCCGCAACCACCTGGCCGTTGATCAGGCTGCGTTCTTCAAAGGTTTTATCGAGCTCCAGCTTGCCGATGACTGAGCGCAGCGAGGTCTGGGCCAGCTGCGAAATCGCCACCAAATAATTCGACGAGCCGTAGCTCGCGCGCATGGCGTCGGTCACTTGAAAGTAAAGGATGCCATCAACTTGCAGTTGTGTGTTGTCCCGCGTGATGCAGACCTGGCTGGCAATGTCCAGCGGTATCTCTTTAAGAACATGTTTGTAGGCTACTCGGTCGATAAACGGCACCAAAAAATTGAGTCCTGGCGTCAGCGTGCCCTGATACTTGCCCAAGCGTTCGATGACCCAGGCATGCTGCTGGGGCACCACTTTGACGGATTGGGTAATAAAGATAACGGCGATAACCAGTAGGACGATTGCGATTTCCATAATGTTCTTCCCTTAAGTTTTTTCAAGCACGAGGCGGCTGCCTTGGACTTCCACGACACGGTGTTCACCGCACTCGGGTGCGAGGCCGGGCCGGTGCAGGGCGGTCCAATTGGCGCCTCGGTAGTGCACTTGCGCGCTGCCGTCCGAGGCCCAAGCATCCACAGTAACGAGTGCGCCGATGTCCAGATTTACATTGGGGTTGGATTGGGCCTCGAGCTCGGCGCCACGCCCTTGCTTCATGCGGCGCCACAGCAGCACCGCAGCGCCACCGACGCCCGCAGCGACGAGCAGTTGCACCGTGAGTGGGCTGCCCGCTTGGGCCGATATCGCCCCGGCGGCCATGCCCAGGGACAGCATGAGCAGGTAAAAACTGCCGATTAAGAGCTCGGCGGCCACCGTGATGCCAGCCAAAACCCACCAAATTGTTGACGGCTCCATGGGAAATTCCTCCTGTTTACACGTTTTTGTCTGTTGTATTGTGCGCCCGGCGGGGCGGATTGCAAGCTGGGCGACGCAATAAATCCTTACACTTGCGCCTCTTTTTGACTTATGGCCTGCGCCGGAGCCCTGTAATGAAGTTTCGCTTTCCCATCATCATCATCGATGAAGACTTTCGCTCCGAGAACACCTCGGGCCTAGGCATCCGGGCCCTGGCCCAAGCGATAGAAACCGAGGGCTTTGAGGTGCTGGGCGTCACCAGTTACGGCGACCTCAGCCAGTTTGCCCAACAGCAAAGCCGGGCCAGCGCCTTTATCTTGTCGATTGACGACGAAGAATTCACCCCCGGCCCGGACCTGGACCCTGCGGTGCTCAATCTGCGTAACTTTATTGAAGAAGTGCGCCGCAAAAATTTGGATGTGCCGATTTACGTTTATGGCGAGACCAAGACCAGCCGCCATATCCCCAACGACATCTTGCGCGAGCTGCACGGCTTTATCCATATGTTTGAGGACACGCCCGAGTTTGTGGCGCGCCACATCATCCGCGAAGCCAAGAGCTACCTCGAAGGCGTGCAGCCACCGTTTTTCAAAGCCTTGCTGGACTATGCTGAGGACGGCTCGTATTCCTGGCACTGCCCTGGCCACTCCGGTGGCGTGGCTTTCTTGAAGAGCCCAGTAGGCCAAATGTTCCACCAGTTTTTTGGCGAGAACATGTTGCGCGCCGACGTGTGCAATGCGGTGGAAGAGCTAGGCCAGTTGCTGGACCACACCGGCCCGGTCGCCGCGTCCGAGCGTAACGCCGCGCGTATCTTCAACGCCGACCACTGCTTTTTCGTGACCAACGGCACCAGCACCAGCAACAAAATGGTCTGGCACCACACGGTAGCGCCCAATGACATCGTGGTAGTGGACCGCAATTGCCACAAATCCATATTGCACGCCATCATCATGACGGGCGCGATTCCGGTCTTCCTCAAACCCACGCGTAACCATTTCGGAATCATCGGCCCGATTGCCAAAGAAGAGTTCGAGCCGGCCACCATCCGTGCCAAGATCAAGGCCAACCCGCTGGTGAAAGAACACCTGGGTGATGTGAATGTCAACACTATCAAACCGCGCGTGCTGACGCTCACCCAGTCCACCTACGACGGCGTGCTCTACAACACCGAGACCGTAAAAAACATGCTCGACGGCTATGTGGAGAACATCCACTTTGACGAAGCCTGGTTGCCGCATGCGGCCTTCCATCCGTTTTACGGCAGCTACCACGCCATGGGTAAAAAGCGCAAGCGCCCCAAAGAGGCGATGGTGTATTCCACGCAGTCGATTCACAAGCTGCTGGCTGGCATCAGCCAAGCCAGCCATGTGCTGGTGCAGGACTCACAAACCGTCAAGCTGGACAAGCATTTGTTCAACGAGGCTTACCTGATGCACACCAGCACCAGCCCGCAGTACAGCATCATTGCCAGCTGCGACGTGGCCGCCGCCATGATGGAGCCGCCCGGCGGTACCGCCTTGGTGGAAGAAAGCATTTTGGAAGCCTTGGATTTCCGCCGCGCCATGCGCAAGGTGGACGAAGAATACGGCCAGGACTGGTGGTTCAAAGTCTGGGGGCCAGACGGAATAGCCGAAGAAGGCGTTGGCCGCGCAGACAACTGGAAGTTGAAGGGCGAAGCGGCCAAAGCCAAGGCCGGTGTGAACTGGCACGGCTTTGGCAAGATGGCCACCGACTTCAATATGCTGGACCCGATCAAGGCCACCATCGTGACGCCGGGCCTAGACCTCAGTGGCAAGTTTGCCAAGCAAGGCATTCCCGCCAGCATAGTCACCAAGTTTTTGGCCGAGCACGGCGTGGTGGTGGAGAAAACCGGCTTGTACAGCTTCTTCATCATGTTCACCATCGGCATTACCAAAGGCCGTTGGAACAGCATGCTCACCGCCTTGCAGCAGTTCAAAGATGATTACGCCAAAAACCAACCCATGTGGCGCGTGCTGCCGGAATTTGTGCAGAAATATCCGCGCTACGAAAAAATGGGCCTGGCCGATTTGTGCCAGCATGTGCACCAGCTCTACGCCAAATACGACATCGCCCGCCTGACGACCGAGATGTACCTGAGCGACCTAACGCCTGCGATGAAGCCTAGCGACGCGTATGCGCACATCGCTTTGCGTAAAACTGAGCGTGTGGAGATTGATCACCTGGAAGGCCGCGTTACCGTGGGCCTGGTCACACCGTACCCGCCGGGTATTCCGCTGCTGATTCCCGGCGAGGTGTTCAACAAGAAAATTGTGGATTACCTCAAATTCGCCCGCGAGTTCAATGCCCTATGCCCTGGCTTTGAGACCGACATCCACGGCCTGGTGGAGGAAACCGACGATAACGGCAAGACGCGGTATTACGCGGATTGCGTGAGGGCTTAATGAGCCGCTTGGCAGGCGCGTTGTAGGCTTCTCCACAGTGCGCTTGCCACATCCAGGACTAAAAAAGAGCGCATTAGCGCTCTTTTTTTGCGACATGCAGGCAGTGGCCTATTCGGTTTGCACGCCCATCGTCTTATTAAACCCGCCATCCACAAACGTGATTTCGGCAGTCACGCCCGATGCTAAATCGCTGAGCAAAAACGCAGCCACATTGCCCACGTCTTCCAGCGTAACGTTGCGGCGGATGGGGGAGGCGTCTGCCACGACTTTGAGCAGTTTGCCGAAGTCTTTGATACCACTAGCCGCCAGTGTTTTGATCGGGCCAGCGCTGATACCGTTGACGCGGATGCCACGCGGGCCCACCGCTTCGGCCAGGTAACGCACCGAGGCTTCGAGCGAAGCTTTGGCCAGGCCCATGGTGTTGTAGTTGGGAATGATGCGGTCCGCGCCCAGATAACTCAGGGTCAGCAGGGCCGAGCCGGTGCGCAGACGGGGCAGGGCGGCTTTGGCCATGGCGGGGAAGCTGTAGGCGCTGATATCGTGCGCGATCTTGAAAGCCTCGCGGCTGATGCCGTCCAAAAAATTACCGGCAATCGCTTCGCGGGGTGCAAAGCCGATGGCATGGACGAAGCCATCAAATTCGGGCCAGTGTGTACCTAAGTCAGCAAACAGTTTGTCAATTTGCGCGTCGTCGCCTACATCGCAGTCAAACACCAGCGTGGAATCAAAATCAGCGGCGAACTCGGTTATGCGCTCTTTGAAGCGCTCGCCCACATAGCTAAAGGCCAGTTCCGCACCCTGCGCCCGGCAAGCCTTGGCGATGCCGTAGGCAATCGAGCGGTTGGACAGTACGCCGGTGATCAGTAATTTTTTGCCTTTTAAAAAGCCCATGTTCGTCGGTGCCCTGAGTTGATGCCAGCGGGGATTGTCGCACGCAGCTTTAGCGCATAAACACGTAAGCCGCCAGCGCCAGCACGACGATAGCGCCGAAAACCAGTACCCCCATGCCGGGGCCTTCGTTGTCTTCTTGGGCCGATGCCGGTGCGGCAGCGGCATCTTGCGCAGGCTCGGCATAGGCCTCGGGGTAACGGGCTTGCATCGCTAAGTCAAAGCGCTTGAAAAAATCTTCGGCCATGGACTTGGCCACGCCGTCAATCAGCCGCTGGCCCATTTGCGCTACTTTGCCGCCGACAGAGGCTTGCACTTCGTAACTCAGGGTGTTACCCCGGCCATGGGGCGTAAGCAGCACTTTGGCATTGCCTTTACCAAAGCCGGCCGGGCCGCCTTGGCCTTCAAAACTGATGGTGTAGCTATTGGGTGGATTGATATCCGACAGTGTGATTTTGCCGGTGAACTTGGCGGACACTGGGCCGATTTTCAGGGCCATGCCGATGGAAAAAGTATCAGGGCCGCTGGCCTCGACTTTGTCGCAGCCGGGAATACATTGCTTGAGCACTTCGGGGTCGTTGAGTGCGTCCCAGGCTTGTTGTTGCGTGATCGCCAGATCGCGGCTTCCTTGCATTTCCATGGTGTTTCCTTTCGTCGGTATTCGAATCGTGGCCGCTGTGGCCTTATTGCTTCATCAGTTTGGCCAGGCTGCTGGCCAGGTCTTCCAGTTTGGTCAGGTTGTGGATCGCCACCATGCCATGCGCCACCTGGTTGAGCGCCTGTGCGCCCTGGGCCAGCGGCGCGTAGCCGTCAAAGCGCAGCAAGGGGTTGAGCCACAAAATCCGCCGCGTGTGCAATTTCAGCCAGGCCAGTTCCTCGGCCAATTCTTGCGGCTCGCCGGTATCCAAACCATCGGTCACGATCAGCACCATGGTACGCCGCCCTACCAGCTTGCGCGCATGGTGCTCCCGCAAGCTTGCAAGCGACTTACCCAACTGCGTACCGCCCGCAAAGTCTTCAATCAAGGCATTGGCATGGTCCAGCATCGCATCGGTGTCGCCCAGTTTGAAGGCGCCGGTCAATTCGGTGAGCTGGGTGCCAAAGGCAAACACCGCCCGGCGCGGGTGCTTGCGCGTGGCGGCATGCAAAAAAGCCAGCAGCAAGCGCGCATAGCGCTCCATAGAGCCGGACACATCTACCAGCACCAGCAAAGGCAGCGGCTGCTGGCGCCGTTCGCGCTTGGGCAGGTGCAGGGTTTCGCCACCCAAGCGCACGGCGTTGCGCAATACGCCAGACCAGTGCAACTGGCTGCCATGCACACCCGGGCGCATGCGGCGGCTGGCGTGCTGGGGCAGGGGCAGGGCGATATCGCGCGCCAGGCGCTCGACCAGGCGGTATTCGCTGGCGGACAAGGCGTTGAAGTCGGCGTGGCGCAGGCGGTGGATGTCGCTGGCCGTCATAGCCGCGTCAAAGTCCACTTTTTGGTCTTCGGTTTTGGGCTTGGCTTGCTGGGCGCGTATTTTGGGCGGTGACAGTGCTTCACGCACCCGGGGCCTGCGTTTGCTGGGCTCGGCCTTACCCTCGGCGCTGGGCAGCATTTGCGACAAGAGCTTGTGCGCCATATTCGGGTCGCGGAAAAAGGCCTCGAAGAGTTCGCGAAATACGGCGCGGTCCTGCTCGCGGCTGATGAGCACGGATTCCATGGCGGCGCTCAGGTCGTGGCGGTCGCCCAAGCCGACCTCCAGCGCCGCTTGTGCGCACAGGCCAATACGCGCGCTGTCCACCTGCACACCAGCGCGGCGCAGCGTGCGCCCGAAAGCGGCCAGGTTGCCCGCCAGCTTGCCGGTACGCGAATCGCCCAGGGTCATGCGGCGGCGTCGGCTTCAGGGGGTGGAGCGAGTACGTCTTGCGCCAGCGCCAGGGTCAGGGCGGCGACGTCTTCACGTTGCTTGAACATGATGCCCGCGGTATCGCTCATGGTTTCCGGGTCCAGCTCCAGTGTGTCCAGCGCCACCAAAGCCTTGGCCCATTCCACGCTTTCGGCAATGCCGGGCGCACGCTGAAACGCGTTGGAAAACGGTTGGTTGCGCAAGCGGGTGACCACGTCGGCTACTTGTTGTGCTAATTTTTCGGACGCGCCGGGCACTTGGGCGCTGATGATGGCCAACTCGCGGTCGCGGTCCGGGTAGTCCAGCCAGTGGTAAAGGCAGCGACGCTTGACGGCGTCATTGAGTTCGCGCGTCCGGTTGCTGGTGAGGATGGTGACCGGTTTGACCACGGCGCGGATCGTGCCGATTTCCGGAATGCTGACCTGGTACTCACCCAGGTATTCGAGCAAAAAGGCCTCAAAAGGCTCATCGGCGCGGTCTACTTCGTCGATCAGCAGCACGGCGCCGGGGGCAGGTGCTTGCAAGGCTTGCAGCAAGGGGCGGCGGATCAGGTAGCGGTCTTGATAGACCTCGCGCTCCATGGCATCCACGGCGGGCGCTGCGCCTTGTGCGCTTTCGCTATGGCTTTGCGCGGCGCGCATGTGCAGCAATTGGGCGGCGTAGTTCCATTCGTATAGCGCGTCACGTTGTTCCAGTCCGTCATAGCATTGCAGTCGCAGCATCTGGCGTTGCAGTGCAGTGGCCAGGGCCTTGGCGAGCTCGGTTTTGCCAACGCCGGGCTCACCCTCTAGCAGCAAAGGGCGCTCTAGCTTGAGCGCCAAAAAAACGGCAGTGGCCAGGCGCCTATCTGCAAAATAGCCCGCTTGGCGCAAGGCTTCGATCAGGGCGTCAATGGAGGGAAACAAGTTCATAGCTTGGCTCAAAAAAATGGCCCCGCGTTGTGCACACGGGGCCTTGTTGCACCGGCCCTTAAGCCGGGGACGGTATCAGGCCAGGCAGTGTGCCACAGCCCGCTGCGTCAGCACGCTGATCAGGTTGGCCCGGTAAGCCGCAGTGGCGTGGATGTCGGCGTTCAGGCCATCGGCATCCACTTGCACCGAAGCGGCAGAGGCCACGGTAAAGCTCTTGTTGAGCGCGTCTTCCAAACCTTTGTGGCGGAATACGCCTTGGCTCGCGCCGGTGATGGCAACGCGCACGCCACCCGCCGTTTGGGCCAAGAATACGCCCACCAAGGCAAAGCGCGAAGCCGCTTGCACGAATTTCATGTAGGCCGCCGATTTGGGCTGGGGGAAGCTGATAGCAGTGATCAACTCGCCCGGCTCCAGCGCTGTAGTAAACATGCCTTGGAAGAAATCGTCCGCTTCGATGCGACGCTTATTGGTGTGAACGGTAGCGCCCAGACCCAATACTGCACTGGGGTAGCAGGCGGAAGGGTCGTTATTGGCGACCGAACCACCCATGGTGCCCATAGCGCGGACTTGGCGGTCCCCAATGTGCGAGGCCAGATCGGCCAGCGCCGGAATCATGGATTTGACGGTGCTGCTATTGGCCACGTCCATATGGCGCGTCATCGCGCCAATGACGACGGCATTGCCGTTGGGCTCGATGCCCGACAGTTCTTTGACGCCGCCCAAATCGACCAAACGGCCGGGTTGGGACAAGCGCATCTTCATGGAAGGCAGCAGGGTTTGGCCGCCGGCCAAAACCTGGCCGCCGGAAACCGCTGCGCTTACCGCATCAGCCAGGGAGGCAGGACGGTCTAGTGTGAATGCATACATGTGTAAGTTCCTTTGCTGCTTTAGGCTTTGGCTGCCTGAATGGCTTCCCAGACGCGGTGGGGCGTGGCGGGCATGTCAAATTCTTTGACGCCCAGACCATGAAGCGCGTCCAGCACGGCATTGATAACGGCCGGTGGCGAACCGATGGCGCCGGCTTCGCCGCAGCCCTTGGTGCCCAAGGGGTTGTGGGTGCAAGGGGTGCAGATATTGCCGATTTTGAACTCGGGGAAATCGTCGGCGCGGGGCATGGCGTAGTCCATGAAAGAGCCGGTGAGCAACTGGCCGGTTTCGCGGTCGTACACACAGTTTTCCATCAGGGCTTGGCCGATACCTTGCACCAGTCCGCCGTGTACCTGGCCTTCGACGATCATAGGGTTGATGATGGTGCCAAAGTCATCCACTGCGGTGAATTTCTCCACGCGAGTGACGCCGGTAGCCGGATCGATTTCCACTTCGCAGATGTAGGTGCCTGCGGGGAAAGTGAAGTTGGTCGGGTCGTAGAACGCGGTCTCGTTCAGGCCCGGCTCCAGCTTGTCCAGCGGGTAGTTGTGCGGCACATAGGCCGTCAGCGCCACTTGGCCAAAAGTAACCTTTTTGTCGGTGCCCTTCACGGTGAATTCGCCGTTGGCAAATTCGACGTCAGCATCGCTGGATTCCATCAAGTGGGCTGCGATCTTCTTTGCCTTGGTCTCAATTTTGTCCAGCGCCTTCATGATGGCAGCGCCGCCTACTGAGATGGAGCGTGAACCATAAGTTCCCATACCAAAAGGCACGCGACCGGTGTCGCCGTGCACCACATCCACCGCGTCGACCGCCACACCCAAACGGGCGGCAACGACTTGTGCAAACGTTGTTTCATGGCCTTGACCGTGGCTGTGTGAGCCGGTAAACACCGTGACGCTGCCCGTGGGATGCACGCGGATTTCGCCGCACTCAAACAGGCCGGCGCGGGCGCCCAGGGCTCCGGCGATATTGCTAGGCGCAATGCCGCAGGCTTCGATATAGCTGGAGTAGCCGATGCCGCGCAACAGGCCTTTAGCCGCGCTAGCTGCTTTGCGTCCGGGGAAGCCGGCCACGTCCGCCATATCTTGCGCTTTGACCATGCAGCCGAGGTAGTCGCCGGTGTCGTACTGCAAAGCCACTGGCGTTTGGTAGGGCCAGCTGTTGATGAAATTGCGCTTGCGGATTTCGTCTTGCGACAAACCCATCTCCCAGCCGCAGCGGCTGACCAGGCGTTCCAGCAGGTAAGTGGCTTCGGGGCGGCCTGCGCCACGGTAGGCATCGACCGGAGCGGTATTGGTAAACCACGAATCGACTTCCACATAAATTTGCGGGCAGGTGTATTGGCCGGCCAGCAGCGTGGCGTACAAAATCGTTGGCACGGCGGTGGAGAAGGTGGACAGGTAAGCGCCCAGGTTGGCATGGGTGTGGACCCGCATACCCAGGAACTTGCCGTCTTTGTCCATGGCCATTTCGGCGTGGCTGACGTGGTCACGGCCGTGCGCGTCGGTCAGGAAGGACTCGGAGCGCTCGCAGGTCCATTTGATGGAGCGGTTGACTTCTTTGGCCGCCCAGGTGAGGGCTACGTCTTCGGCGTACAAATAGATTTTGGAGCCGAAACCGCCGCCTACGTCGGGCGCTATCACACGCACTTTGTGCTCGGGCAAGCCCAGCACAAAAGCCGTCATCAGCAAGCGCTCGACGTGCGGGTTTTGGTTGGACACGTAGAGCACGTATTCCTCGGTGGCACGGCTGTAGTTGCCGATCGCCACGCGGGGCTCCATGGCGTTGGGCACCAAGCGGTTGTTGATCAAGTCCAGCTTGGTCACATGGTGGGCGTTGGCAAAGGCGGCATCGACATTGGCTTTATCGCCCAGCACCCATTTGTAGCACTTGTTGTTAGGGGCGGCATCGTGCAGTTGCGGGCCGGTGGCGGCATCGCGCACGTCCACCACGGCGGGCAGCACGTCGTAATCGACTTGCACGGCTTCGGCCGCATTTTTGGCTTGCTCCAGTGTGTCTGCGATCACCATGGCCAATTGGTCGCCCACATGGCGCACTTTGCCCAGGGCCAGCACTGGATGCGGCGGCTCGTTCATGGGCGTGCCGTCGGGGTTGTTGATCAGCCAGCCGCAAGGCAGGCCGCCCATCTTGCCTTCGAGGTCTTTGCCGATAAAGATACGCACCACGCCCGGCATGGCGGACGCCGCGCTGATGTCAATGCTTTTGATCACCGCATGCGCGTGCGGGCTGCGCACGAAGACGGCGTAGCTTTGCGCTTGCATGGTGATGTCGTCGGTGTACTGACCGGCACCGGTCAGGAAGCGGTAGTCTTCTTTTCGACGAACGGACTCGCCGATATGCGGGAGGTTGGAAAAATCTGAGGCACCCATATTGCTTGCTCCTTGAATGGTTTAGGCAGAAGCCATGGCAGCAGCACCCTGCTGCACGGCTTTGACGATGTTTTGGTAACCGGTGCAACGGCACATATTGCCTTCCAGGTGCGTGCGCACTTCTTCGGCACTGGCGTTGGGGTGCTTGGCGCACAGGTCGATAGCGCTCAAGACCATGCCCGGGGTGCAGAAACCGCACTGCAAACCGTGGCAGTCTTTGAAAGCCGCTTGCATGGGGTGCATGGTTCCGTCTGGCGCGGCCAGGCCTTCGATGGTGGTGATCTCGGCACCGTCCGCCTGCGCGGCCAGGATGTTGCAGGATTTGACGGCGTGGCCGTCTTTGATCACGGTGCAGGCGCCGCACTGGGCGGTGTCGCAGCCCACGTGGGTGCCTGTCATATGCAAGTGCTCGCGCAGCACCTGCACCAGCAGGGTATGGGGCGGGACGTCCACTGAAACCTGGCGGTTATTAACCTTCAATTGAACCTGCATAACGTATGTCTCCGGGAGGGGTTGTAGGAACGAATAGCTTTGGCATTATGTTCCGTGGAAAAGGCCGCTTACCCTAGTGAAAACCCTTGAATGTCCCCTTATTAAAAAGCGATTTGTTCCCTATTGGTGCACTTGGCTTGGTCTGGGCTTGCGATGCACTGTAGGCGCAAGCCCCAAGCCTGCTAAGCCCAGGGCGAAAGCGTGGTGGGTCGCACGTGTTCAGGACTTGACTTGGTTCGTCTGATTGAATGGTTCGTCGCATCCTCAATTGCGCAACCTTTGGGCCGCGTAGGCAAGGGCGCGGACCATATCAGCGGTAAATAGATGGGAGCCCCCTCAAAACAAAGGTAAAACCCACGCTAAGTGCTTGGTTTTTACCGCTTTTTGCCATTACAATGCCATCTTCACGACCAAACGGGCGGGTAATTACCGCCCGTTTTTTTTGGTCGATCGTTTTTAGAGGCTGCCTATTTGGGCAGTCGGACAGCTTGGAAAGCGGGCATCAGCAACGTGGCTTGGCAAGACATCGTGCGTCAAATTGTGGTCGGTCTGGGATACGACCTGGTGGAGCTGGAACGCTCCGCCGGCGGCCTGTTGCGGGTCACGATAGACCTGCCTTGGGTGCAAGCGGCACCGGGTGCTCTGCAAGAGGAGCAGTTTGTGACGGTGGAAGATTGCGAGAAGGTGACGCGCCAATTGCAATTTACCTTAGAGGTGGAGGGCACGGCGTACAGCCGCTTGGAGGTGTCCTCGCCAGGGATTGACCGTCCCTTGCGGCACGAGGCGGATTTTGAGCGTTTTGCCGGGCAGGTGGTTGATATCGCCCTGCGCGAGCCGATTGGCGCGGCCGGCGGCGGCGTGGTCAATGCCAAGCGTAAGAAGTTTCGCGGCACGCTGGAGCGGGTTGCTGAGGCAACCGGCGCTGCGCATTGGCAGATTGTGTGGAGCGAGACGCCGGCCATCAAGCCGGGCCAGAAGGTGAGCAAGAAGCGGCCCGCGCCGCCCTTGCAGGCCATGGGCTTTGCGCTGGATGAATTGAAAGAGGCGCGTCTGGCGCCCATTGTCAGCTTCAAAGGGCGTGGCAAGGGGCAGGGCGAGGCGCTGCCGGAGCCGGGAGCCGATGGCGCCGGTGAAGCGGCATAGAGGTATTGGGTTGCGATGAACAAGGCTTTGGATAGCATTTGTTTTTGTTTGTGAACTGAATTGTCAGGAGAGTGAAGGCATGAATCGCGAATTGTTGATGTTGGTAGAGGCGATCTCCCGTGAGAAAAACGTGGAACGCGATGTGGTTTTGGGCGCCGTAGAGGCCGCCCTGGCGCAAGCCACCAAAAAACTCTATGTGGGAGACGTGGATATCCGCGTCGCCCTGGACCGCGACAGCGGTAATTACGAAACCTTCCGCCGCTGGCACGTGGTGCCAGACGAAGCCGGCTTGCAATTGCCAGACCAAGAAATTTTGCTTTTTGAAGCCAAAGAGCAAATTTCTGACATCGAGGTCGATGAGTACATCGAAGAGCCGATTGAGTCGGTGCCTATTGGCCGTATCGGCGCCATGGCGGCCAAGCAAGTGATTTTGCAAAAAATCCGCGACGCAGAACGCGAAATGCTGCTCAACGACTTTATGTCACGCGGAGACAATATTTTTGTCGGAACCGTCAAGCGCATGGACAAGGGCGATGTGATCGTGGAAAGCGGCCGCGTCGAAGGACGACTGCGCCGCGCTGAGATGATCCCCAAGGAAAACCTGCGCGCTGGTGACCGTGTGCGTGCCATGATCATGGAAGTGGACTTGACACTGCGTGGCGCGCCGATTTTGTTGTCGCGCTCGGCGCCTGATTTCATGATTGAGCTGTTCCGCCAGGAAGTGCCGGAGATTGAGCAAGGCTTGCTGGAAATTAAATCTTGCGCCCGCGATGCCGGTTCGCGCGCCAAGATTGCAGTGCTCTCGCACGACAAGCGTATCGACCCCATTGGCACCTGTGTGGGCGTGCGCGGCAGCCGCGTCAACGGCGTGACCACTGAGCTGGCTGGCGAGCGTGTGGATATTGTGCTGTGGAGCGAAGACCCGGCCCAGTTCGTGATCGGTGCGCTGGCGCCAGCCAATGTCAGCTCGATCGTGGTGGACGAAGAGCGCCACGCCATGGACGTGGTGGTGGACGAAGAAAATCTGGCGATTGCCATTGGACGCGGCGGACAAAACGTGCGTCTGGCATCCGAATTGACTGGCTGGAAGATCAACATCATGGACGCGGCAGAGTCGGCCCAGAAGCTGGCAGTCGAAACCGATTCGGGTCGCCGCTTGTTCATGGACAAGCTGGATGTGGATGAAGAAATTGCAGACATCCTGATCGCCGAAGGCTTTACCAGCTTGGAAGAAGTGGCTTACGTGCCCTTGCAAGAAATGCTGGAAATCGAAAGCTTTGACGAGGACACGGTGCACGAGTTACGTACCCGTGCCAAAGACGCGCTGCTGACCATAGAAATTGCGCGTGAAGAGAGCACTGCCAGTGTTTCGCAAGACTTGCGTGACTTGGAAGGCTTGAGCGCCGAGCACATTGGGATGCTGGCTGAACACGGGATCAAAACCCTGGACGATTTGGCCGATCTGGCTACTGACGAACTTACAGAAATCACCGGCCAGTCTATTGACGAAGCCACTGCCCTGATCATGAAGGCGCGCGAACATTGGTTTACCGATGACGCCACCGCTCAAGAGTCACGGCCATGAAAGGTTACCCGCTAAATGTCCAGTACGACTGTCGCCGAGTTAGCCAGTGAACTCAAGAAATCTACCGAAACCCTGTTGGACCAACTGAAATCCGCAGGAGTGGCCAAAGCCGCTGCCAGCGATGTGTTGACCGACGCGGATAAGCACAAGTTGCTAAGCCATTTGCAGTCTGCCCATGGCACTGCGGGTGCGGAACGTAAAAAAATTACGCTGGTCAAGAAGCAGACCACGGAAATCAAACAAGCCGATGCCAGTGGCAAAGCCCGGACCATCCAGGTAGAGGTGCGTAAAAAGCGCACCTTTGTACGGCGCGAAGATGGCTCGGACGCGATACCAGAGGCTGAGGAAGTGCTTGAAGCACCGGTGCCCGCAGCTTCGGTCATTGACCAAGCCGAATTGGCGCGCCGCGAAGAAGAAGCGCGCCATCAGGCGGAGTTTTTGCGCAGGCAGGAAGAAGAATTAGCCGCACGCCGCCAAGCGCGTGAAGAGCAAGAGGCCAAGGCGCGCGCTGCTCAAGAAGCTGCGGCTCAAGCCCAATCCTCGACACAAGCCGATGCCGCAGACGGAACCGCAAGCGATAGCGCTGCGAAACCCCGCAAATTGACCAAGGCTGCGGAAAAAGCCGCTTTGGATGTAGCCGCGCAAGCCGAGGCCGTAGCTGCTAACCTGGCAGCCGAGCAAGCCCAGCGTGCGCAAGACGCTGCTAAAGCTGCTGCTGCATCGCGCGAAGCTGCATTGGAAGAAAACAAACGCGCCGCCGATTTGGGCGACCGCCGTCGCAAAGCCGAGGCCGAGGCAGCAGCCATCCGCGTGATGATGTCTGCGCCTGCCAAGGTGGCGCCACCACCCAAAAAAGTAGAAGTCAAGCCGGTAGTCGACCCGAAAGCGGCGATCAAAGGCACGCTGCACAAACCAGCGGCCGGCTCTACAGTGGCTAAACCGGCCAAACCGGGCGGGACTGCTGCGCCAGGTTCGGGCAAAGAGGTTAAATCCGCCAAGCTATCGAGTAGCTGGGCTGGCGATCCGGCCAAGAAGAAAGAGCTCAAGACACGTGGTGACACGGGTGCGGGCACAGGCCGCTCCACCAACTGGCGTGCTGGCCCGCGTGGTAAACGTGGTGGAGACCGTGACCGCGAAGACCACGCACCGGCGCAGACGCAGGAAGTGCGCGTTATCGAAGTGCACGTTCCAGAAACTATTACCGTGGCCGAGCTGGCGCACAAGATGGCGATCAAGGCCTCCGAAGTCATCAAGCAATTGATGAAGCTCGGTCAGATGGTCACCATCAACCAGCCGATGGACCAGGATACCGCGATGATC
>CAIPZV010000071.1 GCA_903869595.1 uncultured beta proteobacterium
ACCGAGGCCTCGTCCAAACGCTTATGGATCTCTAGCACCCGGCCCATTTGGTTCAGGGCCATCACCACCAGAGGCTTGTTATTAGGATCTTGTGGCGACACATGGTCAATTACCCAACGCCACTCAGTCAGGGCCTCTTCAATCTTTCCCTGGCCTTCAAGCAAAGTACCCAAGTTGACACGCGGCTGCACAAAACCAGGCGCCAGGCGGATGGCTTCGCGGTAAGCCGCTTCTGAACCGGTGATGTCTTTTTCTAAACTGAGTGTGGCGCCCAGGTTGAACTGGATCACATGGTTGAACTGCGAACTATTGCGCGACAACCAGGTGCGGTACAAAACCGCTGCCAAGGGGCGCTTGCCAGCGGCATCCAGGCGCGAGGCGGCGTCGATCAGTGCGGAAAATTCCAGGCTGCCCTGCCAGGCTTGATAGACCCAGTCGGCGAAGTTTTCAAGAGCGTTCAATGCATGTTTCTCCTAGAGGCAGTCTAATCAGGGATTGGCCTCAAAGTTTGGTTAATTTCTCTGCCCATTGCGGAAATTTACGGTAATAGGCGTGAAACGAGGTACCCATACTGGCGAAATTCAAATTATGCATTTGGCCCAACACTTGAAGGCTCTTGGCCGTATGAATGCCAATATGGCCATTGCGCGGTGCCGCATACCACCAGTTCAAACGTTCTTTGTCCTTGATTAATCCGTCAGAGATGCCGGTCGAGAAAAAAACCATGGAATCCTGGCCTTCGAGCAATTTAGAGATATTTTCCATCATCCCATGCGGATCCGGCACATGCTCAAATACTTCAAAGGCGGTAATGAAATTGAAGGTACCAAGGTCCGACAAGCGCGTATTATTTTTAGGGAATGGATCGTAAGAAACCGATTGCCACTGAGCACCGCTGAGCAATTGGGCCAATCTGCCGTTGCCTCCGCCATAATCTAAGTGCCTGATATGCATGCGGTAGGCGCCGAAAAAATTATTCAGCATCACCGCATTTTCTTGTTGCCGCTTATCCAGATAATCAGGATCTACCTTGATATAGTCGTCGTTATAGATTTTTTCCAGAAAATCCTGGTCGGTCCATGAACCAAACTCTGGCGCGAAGGTGTAATTGCAGCTACCACACCGCGCATAATAAACCGCATGGCCGGAAAGGGGCAAAAACTGTCCACGATGCTCTTCGCAATTCTTATTGAAATCGACCACATCATAAAGAGGCGCTGCTTGGCCACACACAAGGCATTTATATATATTCATGGTTGTCATTTTCTAAGACCGCTTTGCTAGCATCTTTTTCTAAGCGCTGACAAACACTGCGATGCGAAGAGTATCGCCGCAATTTTATTTCAGCGCAACGGTCAGCACTGACTGGAACATCTTAGGCGCGGCACACGCGCAGCACGGCAAATTTGCCCAAGCATGGCCATTTGTTCAAGCGCAAAGGTGAATAAATGCAACAAAACCGGTGAATCTGTCCTTGCATGCGCGGGCACTGAGGAAAAAATGCGCGCGGGCGGTTAAGATAAATTCCATACAATTAGCTTTGAAGCTAAAGACCAACATCCACGTATTTAATTTACATAATTTAAATAGATATATAAATGAGTTTAGTTCCCAGTTTCATGGTGGTGCGGCAGCTTGCGCTTGGGGACGTCTTACTTGCCACGCCGATTATCCGGCAACTGCATCAAGATTACGCCGGCCAATGCTATATCGACGTGTTGACCATGAAGCCCGAGATATTTGAAAACAATCCCTATGTGCGTCGGGTTTACACGCCACAAACTTTCAGCGAGGCCAAAGGCCCTTACGCGCGGGTTATCAATCTCGATCTGGCTTATGAGAATATGCCCCATGTCCATGTGGTGGACGCTTATGCCATGACTTCCCACGGGTCCGCCGACAAAATTCAAAATAAGCGCCTGGAGTTATTCCCCACCGATGCGGACAGAGAGCGGGCAAAATTGGTTCAAACCAGGGATATTGCGGGCGACTATGTAGTCATTCATATGCGCAAGGACACCTGGCCGAGTCGCAATCTGCCGGATGCAACGTGGAAGCAAATCCTGGACATATTGCTGGAATGCACCGATTGCAAAATCGTGCAAGTGGGCTCCACCCACGAAATTGCATTTGATTACCACCCCCGCTTATTGAATATGCTAGGCGCCTTCAATATCCATGAGCTACGGGAAATCATCGCAGGTGCCCAATGCTATGTGGGTGTGGACTCGGGCACTTTACATGTCGCCGCCTGCACCGATACTCCGGTGATCGCCATGTTTAGCAGTGCCCACCACCGCCTGCGCGAGCCGCTGGAGCGCCCACCCCAAGCGCGCTTTATTCCAATCCAACCACAAGTGGATTGCTATGGATGCCAAGAGCATTACCCTCCGCCTATCACTGGGGTTATTTGCCACCGGGGCGACCCCTACTCGCCGCCCTGCAAAGATGCGTTTGACGTGGAAAACATACGCCAATCTTTAATGGATCTGGGCTTGGCCAAAAACGTTTTGCAGTAAACCACGCTGACTATTTCAATGAAGATATGACCACCAGAATAAACATTTTTTGTGATGGAGGAATTGGCAATCGTATCAACGCCCTGATCTCCGGCTTAGCACTTGCTGATCGGTTTGACATGCATCGTACCGTTTACTGGCCTATAAATAGTTGGTGTGGCGCAGCGTTCAGTGATATCTTCCAGAATATCTTAGAGGTACGGACGGATGCATTAGACACCTTAGCCGGTAAGTTTAGCCATGCAAAAGCAATGATGCACGATGAAATCGGCGCCCAGTTTTTGAAAGTGCCGTTTTCCTCTGCTTACGATTACCAATCCTTGGATGATTTTGAACGCATAGTTCTGCCAGCAAGTGGCGAAATTTTCTTTTACCCCGCAGTCATTCCGCAATGGATACCAGAAGAGCTAGTAAACGACAGTTTGCGGCGCATACGCTTTAGTCAGCACATTACGCAATGCGTTAGCGATTTCATCAATCAAACTATCCAGCGCCCTTTCCACGGCTTGCACCTTCGGCGCACTGACTTGCGCGTTGGCTTAACGGATCCCGAAGTGATGGCACTGGTACAAGGCAATCCCCAAGAAGTATTTTTTGTGTGCTCAGATGACCCGCAGGCCGAGGCACTTGCCAGCGCACACCCTCATGTACATGCGCGCATTAAAACGCACCACGTCGAAAAAAAGGAAATGCAGTCGGAGTGGATTAGCTTGTCCAAGGATCAAGAAGGCCGAATTTCCTATGGCAATATTCAGCGAAGTCGTGATGCCATGATCGAGGGGGCCATAGATTTACTGATACTGTCACATAGCCAGATAGTGGGTTTTTCTGGCTCAACCTTCCAACGCATGGCCAGGTTGCTAGGTGATGTTGCACCACTGGTACCAATAGCTCGTCCGCCTGCTCTTCCTTTTTTCAGCTTCACGGAGATGACGCAGCAAATCGAACGCCAACTCATTGCGCCCGGCATACTCTTACAAGTGTGTCAGACCATGATGCAAAACGGTGCCACTACCCAAGCCCTGGATCTGATGCGAATGGGCTTTGAGCGCATGCCCGATGCACATCGCCCTGACCTCGCACATAGCTTAGGCGTCATGTTGCTTAATCAGAGTCAGCCGCGCCAAGCGAGCTTGTACTTCATCGCAGTCTTGCAACTGGAAACCACGCGCTCTAGCAGTTGGCTGCATCTGGCTTATGCGAAAACACTGCTTGGAGAAAATGAACAGGCAAAACAGGCCTTACAGCAAGCGTTAACCTATCGCCCTGTAACGCCGATCGCATCGGACGCTATTCTCGAAAAAGCCCTCATCGAGCGCTTTCAAATGGCATCGCCTCCTGTCGGCACATCTTAAGGAGGCTTTATGAATCCCGACATTGTCCACGCCTACAGAGCCTTGCGGCAGCTATCCTTTGGTGACTCGCTTACTGTCCAAGAGGTAAGCCATCTGATCGGTGGTGGTCCCGATCCGAGCTTGATACTGGAAGTGGGTGCCAATAGCGGGCAGACAACCGTTGAATTCATACAGTGCATGCCCGAGGCCCGCATCATTTGTTTCGAGCCGGACCCCCGTGCCATACAAAAATTCAAGTCCCACATACACAGCCCATATGTGAGTTTGGTGGAAATTGCTATAGGCGCCGACAACGGCACCGTGATGTTTCATCAAAGCTCGGGCGCTGAACACATAGACCCACAGGGCTGGGACCATTCAGGCTCCATCCGCAAACCGAAGTCGCATTTAGAGGTCTGGCCTTGGGTGAAGTTCGAGCGCCAAATTCCAGTGCCCATGATGCGCTTGGACGATTGGGCCATCCAAAATCAAATTGAGGCTGTGGATTTCATCTGGGCTGACGTGCAGGGCGCCGAGAGTGATTTAGTGCTGGGCGCCCAAGCGGTGCTCAGCCGTACCCGGTTTTTTTACACCGAGTTCAGCGACGACGAATGGTACGAAGGGCAAATCAATTTCAATACCTTAAGTGCATGCCTGCCTGGATTTTCTTTACTGCACAAATTTGCCAACGACGCCTTGTTTGTCTCTAACAACGAGATCGTGAACACCATCAAAAGTTGCCTACCCACCTGATTGAAAGCGCACCATGCAAGCACCTGGTCATTTTCGCTACGACATGTTTTCACAGGGCATATTTGTCGATCCCATGCCACAGACCAGTCGCCTGGATGCGCTGGCCCAGAAGCTACACCCACAGCAATCGCAATTTCCTTTGGTACGCATGGGCTCCGCAGCCGATGGTGGCTACCTGGTACCTGACGATTTACAAGGCATAAAAGCCTGCTTCTCCCCTGGTGTCGATACCTTTGCGACCTTTGAAACCGACTTACTCAAGCGTGGCATCGGTTCGCACCTGGCGGACTACAGCGTGGATAAAGTGCCCGAGGGTTTGCAGGCCCTGTCCTTTGTCAAAAAATTTGTGGGCGGCAATACAGCGGGCCACCATGTGGCCTTGGAAGACTGGGTAACGCAGTTCGAACCGCAAGCGCAAAAGGACGAGTTGATTTTGCAGATGGACGTGGAAGGCGCTGAATACGAAACCCTGCTGGCCTGCCCTGCCAGCGTGCTCGCCAAATTTCGCATCATGGTCATCGAGTTTCATTCGGTAGAGAGCTGGGGCCATGGCGACTTCCTCAACATCGTGGAAGCCACTTTCACCAAATTGCTGCGCTCTCACTTTATCGTGCACAGCCACCCCAATAACGCTATGGGCCTGGTCGATATGAATGGTTTTGTAGCGCCGCGCATTTTCGAACTGACGCTGTTCAGCCGCAGTCGTGCAGCGCCTGGCGCAATCGCTGCCACTCCGCATCCCCTAGACTTTCCCAACGTCAACAATATGCCACCCTTGGACTGGGGTCAATGCTGGGTGCCGCGCGCGCGCGCCTAAACCATTTTGAGCAAATTAACAATGTTTACCCGGATTCGTTTTTTTGGCGTTGACACCCCCACGGGCGTAGGAACCCATTGCTCCCAAACTGTCAAAGCATTACAGGCTTTTGAGTTTCAAGATATCCAAATTCAGCTGATTAAGCATAACTACATCAACGAGGTTCAGGCTGCGGTGTCGGACAGCAAGGACAGCGACGTCAACATATTCTTTTTTCCCGAAGAGTATGCCAATAACCTGAAGGGAATCAAGATTTACTGGTGCGTATTCGAGGCAAGTCGCCCAAATTCGGGCTACGAGAAATGGCTTGAAAGTTTTCACTATATTTTCGCTACGAGCAAGTGGGGCCGCGACATCATGCTCGAGCGCGGAATGGACGGCAGCAAAATCTTCGTCATCCCAGAAGGCGTCGATCCCAAGTTTTACAACCCTTACGGCAGGCCGCAAGCCGCGCCTAGTGGCAAAACTAAATTTCTAATGGTGGGCAAATACGAGCAGAAAAAGGGTTACCGCGAAGCCTTTGAGGCACTGCGTATGGCGGTAGCGCAAGGTGCACAATTAGAGTTGCTCACCAAGTCCGACTGGATCAACGGTACCAATGCCGTGCTCCATCCCGAGTTCATCCAACTGGTGCAGCAATACCAAGACAAGTTCAGCATCGTGGTGTACAACGGCAATTTTTCGCGCGAACAAATACGCTTGCTGTACTACTCTGCAGATTATTTTTTACATCCCTCGCGATGCGAAGGCTGGAGCTTGCCCTTAATTGAAGCAATTGCATGTGGAACGCCCTGTATCAGCACCCGCTTTGGCGGCCATTCGGAATACCTGGGCTTCCTGCCGGAGGCCGAGATTATCAAAACTACCCTAGCCCCGGTCGACTGCAAAGCCTATAAAGATGCAGTAGGGCATAGTGACGGCGACTTTGGGCAATGGGCCTACCCTGACGTTTCGGATTTGACGCAGCGTATTTTGGCCGCAGCGGCCAGACCCGGTGCTTCAGGTTTGGTCGGCTCCGACTATGTACGCCAGCACTATTGCTGGAACCGCACGGCCGACAAAATACTGCATTTTCTGCAATCACGGGTGTCAGGGGCCAGTCCCACCTTCGCGGATCGCGCACCTTGAACGCGCGGCGGCCGTTTGCCTTGACACGCTCATACCCATGATTTGAAGCACCGCGGAGTAACCCTTGGAACCGATTAAATCCCTAACCTTGTACCAAAACGGCGTGTATGTGGAAAACGCCACACATCCCCAACGCTTACAACAATTGGCTCAAGCCCTGCGCCCTGTACAGACTCGGTTTCCCCTGATTCGCATCGGCAGTGCACATGATGGCGGCTATTTGGTGCCCGATGATTTAGGCGGCATTTCGGCTTGCTTTTCGCCTGGCGTGGAAGTGAACTCCAGCTTCGAGCTGGACTTGCTGCAAAAAACCGGCATCGGCTCGCACCTTGCCGACTATTCGGTCGATGGGCCACCCGCTAATTTCCAGCCTAAGTCCTTTATCAAAAAATTCCTGGGCCCCAATAACAACCCCATACACATTACCTTGGAAGCATGGGTAAAAAACCAGGCTGAATACCAGCTAGAGCATGATTTTTTATTGCAAATGGATATTGAAGGTGGCGAGTACCTGACCCTCTTGGCCACGCCACAAGAATTGCTAAGGCGCTTCCGAATCATCGTGCTGGAAATCCATTACGTCGAATGCTGGGCGCATCCGCTGTTTTTCAATACCGTAGAAGCCATGTTTGAGAAAGTCCTAGCTGACTTTTATGTGGTGCACAACCATCCCAATAACCACGGCGCTTTACTCGATATCAACGGGTTTGCGGCACCGCAATTTTTTGAAATCACCTTGCTGCGCAGGGACCGCTCGCCCGCTTTGGACTTCTGCCGAGAATTCCCCCACCCGCTGGACAATGCCTGTTACCACAGCCGCGATGAATTAGTACTCCCTTCGCAATGGTACGGTACTCCGCCTCTAGCCTGAGCCGCTTACGGCGGTGCCTAACAGGGTAGATACGTGCGGTTGTGCCGCAGTGCTTGAAATTACGATTCGCAGCCTTAGTGGCTAGCTGATCGTACAAGCGACACCAGCATTAGCGTTTGAGGTCTATCCCCGACAGGCTTGCAAAGTCATTGGTCGCCGCCTGCTTCAAGGGATCCAACATACCGATAGGCGCTACTTGCATCGCTGTCAAGGCAGACGGAGCTGCGGTTCCTACGCCAGCCTGCACAGCACTTGTAGCTTGGCTGTCAAAGCTGCGCATCTGATCCACTAAATTGCCAACCGCAAGGGTGGCCGAGCGCATACTGGCGCCGTAAGAATCCACAGGGACACTCAAGCTTGGTGCGGCAACGCTTCGCGGTCCGCCCGCTAGGTCAAACGTGCCAATGGCTTGCGCCAAGGCGCTGGCACGCTGCGCCAAACCGTCCGCTAGCGCCACCGCGACGTCTTGCGATGGCTCATTCGTAGCCTGATCACTAGCGACCGCCGCCTGCGCGACAAGGGCACTGGCGGACGTCACCGATGCTGCAGCCATAGGCGCCAATCCATCCACATCACCCAAGGCGGATACCGACTGGGTTTGCAGTGCAGCCAAGTCCCCGGTGGTCAGCGCTTGTACTTGCACGGTACTCAAGGCACTGAGCTGGTCGGTACGCAAAGCGGCCACGGCTGCCGTGCTCAGTGCGCTCAAAGCCGCATAGCTGGCAGCATCTTGCGCGGCAAACCACACGTCACCCGCCAGGTGGCGCACGCCGTCGACAGTTTGGTAACTGGAAGTCAAACCAATGGTATTGCCATGGTCCTGGGTGGTAGTCACCTGCGCCGTCATCGATATTTCGGTGATGCCCAGCGCAGCCAAGCTTTGCACCTCACCGGCTTCGCTGATACCGTCCGAATTGGCATCGACCCACACGCCCAGCTGGCTATAGGCTGCATCGGCATTGCTGATCACACCGTCATGGTTGCTGTCGAGCTCGGCCAAGGCCTGATAGCCGTCCGATGCCCTGCTGCCATCTGCTAGTACCGTGGCATTACCAAACAGCTCGGTACCGTTATTTATCGTTCCATCGGCATTGAGATCGCGCACCAGCAAGCCATCGCTTGGCGCGACCCAACCGGTCTGCACCGGCTGGCCGCTAGCCAGCAAATCAAACTGTACGCCATCGGCCATGGCGAGCGTCGTGATGCCATTACCGTTCAAGTCCAGCACGATAGGCGTATAGACCAACTTGGCATTGGCACTCAAGGCCTGGGACTGCAGCGCGGTAAATCCGCAGGTAGTCAGCGCTGCCACCTGCGTGGTGGAGAGTGCTGCGATGTCATTGGTCGTCATGCCCTGCATTTGCGTCGTGGTCATGGCGCCCATTTCGGCTATTGTCAGTGCGACAGTTTGCGAGGTGGTCAAGGCTGCAATTTGCGAGGTCAGCAGGGCTGCGAAGCTGCTGGTATTCATGGCCGCGAGATCCGAAGTCTCCAAGGCCACCATTTGCTTCGTCATCAAAGCCACCGCTTGGGATGTCGCCAATGCCGCCAGATCCGCTGTGGTCAATGCCACGATCTGGTTGGTCTGCAGGTTCATCACACTGTCGCTGCTCAAAGCGGCAAAGTCCGTTGCTTCCATCGCGGCTATCTGCGAGGTGCCCATAGCGAACACCTGCTGCGTGATCAGCGCTGCGGTCTGTACACTGCTGAAGGCCATGATCTCAGCGGTCGTCAATGCGGCGATCTGCAAAGTCCGCAGCGCGGCAATGCTGGCTGTGCTGAGGGCAGCAAAATCAGTCGTCTCCAAGGCCACCACTTGCGCCGTAGCTAATGCAAAAGCCTGGTCCGTGCGCAATGCATTGACCTGGTCCGTGCGCAAGGCCATGATCTCTGCGGTGGTCAACACAGAAACCGTGTAAGTCGCCAGGGCCTGGATAGCAGCTGTGCTCAGCGATGCGAAGTCTTGCGTCTCCATCGCCAGGACTTGGGCCGTCGTCAAAGCCACAGCCTGCTGTGTCGCCAAAGCCTGCGCTTGGTCGGTACGCAAAGCGATGATGTCCGCGCTGGTCAAAGCCACCACTTGCAGTGTTCGCAAGGCTGCAATCGCACTGGTGGTGATCGCCGCAAAGTCCGCCGTCTCCATGCCCACCAGCTGCGCTGTGGTCAAGGCAAACACCTGGGCGCTGCTCAGCGACGCTGCTTGGGTTGTGGTCAAGGCCACCACCTGCGCTGTCAACAAGGCAGCCATGCTGTTGGTGGACAGGGCTACCGCGTCTTGCGGCGTCTCTAGCGCTGCAATTTGTGAGGTGCCCAGGGCCACTACCTGCTGGGTGGCCAGGCTTTGCGCCTGCGCCGTCGTGATCGCAAATATCTGCGCAGTGCCCAGTGCGGCGATGCTGCGCGTGCTGATGGCCGAGATGTCCGTTGTCTCCAAAGCCGCGATCTGCGACGTATCCAAGGCCACCACCTGCTGCGTGGTGAAAGCAAAGGCCTGGTCGGTACGTAAGGCGATGACCGCAGCGCTGCTCAAAGCGACCACCTGCGCCGTCAGCAAGGCGGCAATGCTGTTGGTGGAGAGGGATGCAAAGTCTTGCGTCTCCATAGCCAGGAGTTGCGCGGTCGTCAAGGCTACTGCTTGCTGCGTTATCAAAGCCTGCGCCTGGTCCGTACGCAAGGCAATGATGTAGTCGCTGGTCAGAGCCACTACTTGTAGTGTCCGTAACGCGGCAATCGCGCTGGTTTTGAGCGCAGCAAAGTCTTGCGTCTCCATACCCACCAACTGTGCCGTAGCCAAGGCAAAGGCTTGGGCGCTAGTCAGAGCCGCTGCTTGCGCCGTGGCCAAGGCCACTACCTGGCTGGTCAGCAATGCGGCAATGCTGTTAGTCGACAAGGATGCAAAGTCTTGCGTCTCCAGCGCCACCACTTGGGCTGTGCCCAAGGCAACTACCTGCTGCGTGGCCAGGAATTGCGCCTGGTCGGTGCGCAAAGCCACTACCTGCGCCGTACCCAAAGCCGCCACGCT
>CAIPZV010000072.1 GCA_903869595.1 uncultured beta proteobacterium
AGGCCGTGCCCCTGCGGGGTGCCTTGCGCTACTCGCGTCGCCCGGGGTCGGGCGCAAACTCGCTACGCTCAAACAAGCGCCCGCCCTGATCCGGTCGCCGCTGCGTTGCTCAGCACGGCCAATGGCAGCGGGGGACCGCGTGTGCTCGTTCGCTGCGCTCACCTTGCACACGCTTCTTGGCGCACTGCGCGCGGTGCGCGCGCAGACGCGCCCGCTGGCGCTCGCGCGTGCTGTCCCGCTCTCGCATCCGCGCCAAGCCCCCATCCATTGACTACGACCGCATCGTTTACCCATAGTGGCGAACAAACTCGCACCGTAACCTCCCGCACCAACACCCCTATCCGGCCCAAAGAAACCAAATTGGCTGTTCAAGCCCCCCTTCACCCCCCGAGGGGGTGAAGGGGCGGGGGGGAAGCGGGGGAAAAAAGAAGTCCCGCCAGGGCCAAAAAAAGTAAACATGCGCCGAAGGTAAAAATACCTTTACCGCTCTACCGCTCTACCGCTGTAGGCTTCAAAGCCTCAGCCCGCAAAGCCATAGGCGCAAAGTTCGCATTAAACGCCGGGCGTTTGATATACCGCCCCACTCCCCGCTCTGCCCGCAAATCGCCTTGCACAAACACTAGCTTGCCCTGGCTCACGGTATGGGTGGGAACGCCACGTACCGTGCGGCCTTCGAAGATGTTGAAGTCGCCTTTGCTGAACTGGGTTTTGACCGACAAAGTTTTGCTGCCTTCTGGGTCCCAAACTACCAAGTCGGCGTCGGCGCCTACCGACACGCTGCCTTTTTGTGGGTAGATATTGAACAGCTTGGCGGTGTTGGCTGAGGTGATGGCGACAAACTCGGAAGGTGTCAGGCGGCCCGTATTCACACCGGCGTCCCAGATGACGGCCAGGCGTTCTTCTACGCCGCCGCAGCCGTTGGGGATTTTGGCGAAGTTATCTTTGCCTGCGGCTTTTTGCGCTGCGCAGAAAGTGCAGTGGTCGGTGGCGGTGGTGTGCAGATTGCCCGATTGCAGGCCGCGCCATAAAAATTCTTGATTGCCTTTGGGGCGGAAGGGTGGGCTCATAACGTAACCGGCAGCGGTAGCAAAGTCCGGGTGGCGGTAAACGCTGTCGTCAATCACCAAATGGCCGGCTAGCACTTCGCCGTACACACGCTGGCCGCGTGCACGGGCGCGGGCGATGGCTTCTGCCGCTTCGATGCACGAAACGTGCACTACATAGATGGGCACATTGAGCACATCGGCAATGGCAATCGCGCGGTTGGCCGCTTCGCCTTCGACCATGGGCGGACGCGAGAGCGGGTGGCCTTCGGGGCCCATGATGCCCATGTCGGCCACGGTTTGTTGTAGCAGATAAACCAGTTCGCCGTTCTCCGCATGCACGGTGGGCATGGCGCCTAGTTCCAGGCTGCGTTTGAAGCTATTGACCAGGGTTTCGTCGTCGCACATGATGGCGTTTTTGTAGGCCATGAAGTGCTTGAAGCTGTTGATGCCTTCCTCGTTGACCAAGGTGCCCATGTCTTTGCGCACTTGCTCGCTCCACCAGGTGATGGCGACGTGAAAGCTGTAGTCGCCAGCAGCTTTTTCGGCCCAGCCGCGCCATTTTTTGTAGGCCTCAAGGATGTTTTCCTGCGGGTCGGGGATGACGAAATCGATGATGGTGGTGGTGCCCCCGGCCATGCCTGCGGCAGTGCCGGTAAAGAAGTCGTCCATGGTGACGGTGCCCATAAACGGCAGTTGCATGTGGGTGTGCGGGTCGATGCCGCCGGGCATGACGTATTGGCCGCCCGCATCGACGACGATGGCGCCAGCCGGGGTGGCCAGGCCTTCGCCGACGGCCACAATTTTGCCGTCTTGGGTGATGACATCGGCGCGGAATTGGCGGTCGGCATTGACAACGGTGCCGCCTCGGATATGCAGTGAGCTCATAAGAAAAATTCCTTCAACGTGGGTAGTGGTGAGGGGTTGTAACGCGTGCCGTGGCCCATTGTGGACTAAGCCGCAGCGCGCATGGGGTTATTTGGGTGGGTGGTCCAGTCGCCGTGGCCGCCGGTGACCACGGTGCCGGTGCGCAGGTCGGTTTCGCCGGGGGCCAGGTCGCGCAGAGTGATGCACTCGGGCACCGGGCAGGCGACCACGCACAGGTTGCAGCCCACGCATTCGTCTTCTTGCACTTCAAAGTAGCGCTTGCCGTCTTTGCTGGCGGTAATGGCCTGGTGCGAGGTGTCTTCGCAGGCGATGTGGCAGCGCCCGCACTGAATGCAACTGTCCTGGTCGATGACGGCTTTGGTGATGTGCTGCAGGTTCAGGAACTGCCAGGCCGAGACGGTGGGCAGCGCTTTGCCAACGATGTCTGAGACGCTGCTAAAGCCTTTGTCGTCCATGTAATTGGACAAGCCGCTGTGCATTTCCTGCACGATCTTGAAGCCATAGACCATGGCGGCGGTACACACTTGCACATTGCCTGCGCCCAAGGCCAAGTAGTCCAGCGCGTCGCGCCAAGTGCCTACGCCGCCGATGCCGCTGATGGGCAAGCCCGCAGTTTCCTTGTCCCGGGCGATTTCGGCCACCATGTTCAAGGCAATCGGTTTGACCGCCGGGCCGCAATAGCCACCGTGCGAGCCCATGCCGCCGGTGGACGGACTCATGCCCAAGGTGTCCGGGTCCACGCCCATGATGGAGTTGATGGTGTTGATGAGCGAGACCGCATCGGCTCCGCCTTTTTTGGCGGCGCGCGCCGGGTTGCGTATGTCGGTGATATTGGGTGTGAGCTTCACGATAACTGGCAGCTTGCTGTACTGCTTGCACCATGCGGTGACCATTTCGATGTACTCGGGCACCTGGCCTACGGCGGCGCCCATGCCGCGCTCGCTCATACCGTGCGGGCAGCCGAAGTTCAGCTCCACGCCGTCCGCGCCGGTGTCTTCCACCAGCGGCAGAATAGATTTCCAGGCTTGCTCTTCGCAGGGCACCATGAGGGACACGACCATGGCGCGGTCCGGCCAGTTGCGCTTGACCTCTTTGATTTCGCGCAGATTGAGGTGCAGGTCGCGGTCGGTGATGAGCTCGATATTGTTAAAGCCAATCAGGCGTCTGTCGGGTGTGTGCAGCGCGCCGTAACGCGGGCCGCTGACGTTGACGATGGGCGGACCTTCTTCTCCCAAGGTCTTCCAAACTACACCACCCCAACCCGCTTCAAAAGCGCGGTTGACGTTATAGGCTTTATCGGTGGGCGGCGCAGAGGCCAGCCAAAAGGGGTTGGGGCTGCGGATGCCTGCAAATACGGTGCTGAGGTCGGCCATGGTGTGTGTTCTCCGAATGAGGGGGCGGGACCGCTTTACGCGGCGACCAAGGTGGCATGGATGGCGTGCGCGGCGACTTTGCCATGTTCCACGGCTTCGACGGTCAGGTCGCGTCCACCGGCGCGGCAGTCACCACCGGCCCAGACTTTGGGGTGTGAGGTCTGGCCCTCGGCATCGGTGCGGATGCGCCCGGACTGCAGTTCGAGCGCGCTGCCCAGGGGCTGGGCCACCATGGTTTGGCCAATGGCTTTGAGCACCACGTCCGCGGCCACCACAAAGCGCTCACCACCGGCTTGCAATTTGCCGCCCACCATCTGCGTGCGCTCAAACTCTACGCCGCTGACCTGGCCGTTTTCGCTCAGCACTTGCACCGGGCTGGCCCAGTGCTGGATGTGGACGCCGTTTTCCAGCGCCCAGGCTTGTTCGTGGCCGGATGCGCCCATGTCGGCGCTGCCCCGACGATAGACCATGGTGACGCTTTGCGCCCCCAGTTTGCGCGACTGCACGGCGGCGTCTACAGCGGTCATGCCGCCGCCGATGACGACCACCCGCCGACCCACCGGCACCTGGGTGAAGTCCTGGGCTTGGCGCAGTTCGGCAATAAAGTCCACCGCATTGCGCAGGCCGCTGGCCTGGGGTTCGGATATGCCAATGCTGTTGACCCCGCCCAGGCCCAGGCCTAAAAACACAGCGTCAAATTCAGCGGCCAGTCCATCGAGGTGCACCTCGCGCCCCAAGGCGGTGCCGTGGCGCACCGTTATGCCGCCAATCGAGAGCAGCCATTGCACTTCTTTTTGGGCAAAGTCGTCCACCGTCTTGTAAGTCGCCAGGCCGTATTCATTGAGGCCGCCTAATTTAGGCTGCGCGTCCATCAGCACCACCTCGTGGCCCAAACGTGCCAGGCCGTGGGCGCAGGCCAGGCCCGCGGGGCCAGCGCCGACTACGGCAACGCGCTTGCCCGTGGGTGCGGCGCGGGTGAACAAGGGTTTGCCGGGGTGGGCCATCAGGTGGTCGGTGGCGTAGCGCTGCAGTTGGCCGATTTCTACCGGCTTGTCCTCTTGGGTATTGCGCACGCAGGCTTGCTCGCACAGCACTTCGGTGGGGCACACGCGGGCGCACATGCCGCCGAGCGGGTTGGCTTCCAAAATAGTGTGCGCCGCGCCGCGCAGATTGCCATCGGCAATGCGCTGGATAAAGCTGGGCACGTCGATACCGGTGGGGCAGGCGGTCTGGCAGGGCGCGTCGTAACAGTAATAGCAGCGGTCGGCCTCGACGCGGGCTTGCGCCAGGTTCATGGGCGGGTGGGCGTCGCAAAAATTGCGCGCCAAGTCCGCGCCGCTAAGGCGTCCGGCGGCAATGCCGGGGGTGGAGCTGTCTGTGTGCATAGTGGCTGATCCGGTTACAGGTTTTCCATCCAAGGCCGCGCCGCTAAGCAGTTAAAAACTGAGCTTTGCGCGACAGCCTGCATTTGAGTATTAAAAATTTGTTTTACCAATTGGTAAAAACCCTAGCGATTTAGTGAGCAAGAGCCGTACCAATGGTGAAACAATGCAGGCATGAAACCAGTCAAGGTCAGCATTGCGCGGGAAAAGCTGGAGCTAGACATCCTGGCCGTGGCCAAGCGCCTGTTCGCCCAGCGCGGCTACGGCGGCGTGTCTTTGGACCATATTGCCAAGGCGGTGGGCGCCTCCAAGCAAAACCTGCTGTATTACTTTCCAAGCAAAGAGGCGCTGTACCGGCGCGTGCTGCACGGCGTGCTGGACGTGTGGCTGTCTTATATGGATACGCTCAGCCAACGCCCGGACGACCCGGAGCAGGCGCTGCGCGAGTACATCGCCGGCAAGCTGCGCTTTTCGCGCGAGCACCCGGACGATTCGCGCGTGTATGCCAATGAAGTGATTTCCGGCGCGCCGATTTTTGCGGCCGAAATTGCCGAGCGCGTGATCCCGGCCCTGCAAGCTGATGTAGCCATCTTCAACCGCTGGGCCGAACGCGGCCTGTGCCGCCAAGTGGATGGCCGCCACCTGATGGTGCTGCTGTGGGCCTCGACGCAGGTCTATGCCGACTGGAGCAGCCAGATCAGCCTGGTGCTCGGCAAGAAAGAACTCGACGAGGCCGACTTTGCAGCAGCCGAGGGGCTGATTGTGGATATGGTGCTGCGCACGGTGTTGTTGCCGGAGGCATTGCCGCCTTGAAAGGGTACAGTGCAATTGATACGGTAAAATACCGTATCAAAATCAGATGGACATGCCATGACGACTACTGCCCGTTTCGATCTCAAGCTGGACGCACAGGACAAAGACATGCTGTCTCGCGCCGCCGGTTTAATGGGCACCACTATGGCCGGCTTTGTACGCAGCGCCGCCAAAGAAAAAGCCCAAGCCTTATTGCAGCAAGAGGCGCAGATCGCCCTAACGGCACGTGATTTCCGGCAATTGCAATCGGCCATAGCCGGCGCCTTTACGCCCAACCCCGCCCTACAAAAAGCCCTGAAGGCTGCGGCCAAGGTCAAGCGTGCTTGAAGAGCAGGTTTTCGACCCTAAACGCCACGACCGCACCGCTTTTCACAGCGGCGAGCCCCTGCTGGACGACTATCTGCGCAAATACGCGCAGCAGCAGCGCTCTAAAGGTCTGAGCTCGGTATTTGTCGTAGTGGACGATGTCAATCCGAGCAAAATTTTGGGCTACTACACCTTGAGCGCGGCGCAGGTGGAGGTGGCGCATCTCAGCTTGGCGGAGCAAAGCAAACTTCCCCGCTATCCCGTGCCTTGTTTCCGCCTGGGACGCCTGGCCCGCGACTTGGAGAGTCGGGGAACCGGCATGGGCGACATCCTGCTGGGTTTGGCGGTGGAGCGTTGCCGCAAAGCCAGCGCGTCAGTGGCTGCCTATGCCTTGATCGTAGATGCTAAGAATGCCACTGCAAAAGCGTTTTATGCCCGCTATGGCTTTATGGCGTTTGCCGATGCGCCCTTGCGCATGTATTTGCCGATTCGCTAAATCGAGGGCGCAGTCTTCACCACGTCACGGCTCGTTTTGTTCAACCCGCATTTGCACCGGTAAATTGCGGTCGCCCTTGACGGACAAGCGCTTGAGCCGAAGCCGGTAGGTATCCGCATCAAGGCCAGTGCCTACCGGTTTGCAGCGTGGCGAAACCTCACGCAGTAGCCCTGTTTTTGCGTCCTGCTAGAGGCTACAAATACCCAATAGGCACTGCCTGAATACGCGAACTCAGTGCGATGGCGTTTGGCACTAAACAAACCACAGCCGCATCAGCCGCGTTGGTTTGCAACTGATGGAGTGCGTTAATGCCTTGTAAATTGTGCCGGGACGGGGATGCTGATTTTTTGCATTCAATGGGGTAAATCATGCCGTCTTGCTCGATGAGTAAATCGACTTCGTATTGGTCTTTGGTGCGCAAAAAACTGCACACAGGCGTGCGTCCTGTGTGCCAATAACTCTTCAAAATTTCGGTGATCACCCATGTCTCAAAAATTGCGCCCGACATGGCACCCGCTTCTAGCGTTTGCGGACTACTCCACTGGGTGAGGTAACTGCAAAGTCCGGTATCTAAAAAGTAGAGTTTGGGCGTTTTAACCAGGCGCTTGGTGGTATTGCTATGCCAGGGCTGAAGTAAATGGACTATTCCTGATGCTTGCAAGATGGACAGCCATTGCTTGGCGGTTGCGGGGTGTATGTCGGTGTCGCGGGCTAAATCGGCAACGTTGAGCAGCTGCGCCGTCCGCGCTGCTGCTGCCCTGACAAAGCGGGTAAAGACAACTTCGCTGCCTACTTGCGCCAGCGCTCGTACATCGCGCTGGATGTAGGTTTGCATGTAGGAGCTATAAAACACATCGCGATTGAGTCTCGCGTTGCGTGCCAGCGCCGGATAACTGCCGCGCCAAATGTGGGCGAACAGTTGATCGTGTGTCCATGGTGCGCTTTGATGCAAGGCTTGCCTCGCTTGCAAAGCGGATGCCGCTGGCACAAAGGGCGGGATAAGTGCCGCACCTTGGCCCACCATCTCTTGCCTTGACAGGCCCAGCATGGTGATCACCGCCACGCGTCCCGCGAGCGATTCGGCAACGCCGCGCATTAAATGAAAGGGCTGTGAGCCTGTGAGCCAGTAAGCAGCTTTCCCGTGCGCGCCACCTTGCGCATCGACACGAATTTTGATGTGCGTTAGCAACTCAGGCGCGTATTGCACTTCGTCAATTAGCAGGGGGGGTGGATGTCGCTCCAAAAATAAGGCGGGATCTTCTTTGGCAAGCGCAAGTGCCAATGGGTCGTCCAAGCTGATGTAGCGGCGATCAGGTTCGCACAAGCTACGCAGCAAGGTGGTTTTCCCCACTTGGCGCGCGCCCGTGACCAAGACAACAGGAAAGTTTTCACTGCATTCGAGAATGTGCGTTTTAAGTGTTCGCTCAAAGTCCATGCTTAATTATACCGTCCAATATACTATATCAATGTAATAATAGACGGTAAGATTGGCGTAAAAAACCTAAGCAAACACTCCAGCCGCGTCCTGCATACGCTTAGACACCTCGCCCAAGTGATGCAAGCTATTGCCAAACGCCATCGGGTCCGTCTGAGACCCAGGATCCAAGTCGCCGAAGAGGCATTTAAGGGTTACTTTGACACGATTTCGCTAAAAAAATCGCTCGGTTTTTAGCTTCCGGGGCCAATAGCGTCGCTTTGGCTTGTGTCGGTTTGCCGCTTGAGCACCAGCACATTGCGATCCCCCTTACCCGAAAGCCTTTTGAGCAGCAGCCGGTAGGTATCCACATCAAAAGCCAGCGCCTGGCGGGTTTGCAAGGCGGCTTGGAGTTCTTCGTCGTCGTGCGCAGTGGCCAGGTGGCACCACTGCTCGAACACATGGATGTCGGTGCGGCCGCTGCGCGCGTCGTATTCGCGAATGCCTATGGGGCCGGCGAAAGGCCAGGCCTGCAATTGCTCACCCGTCAAGGCCAGTTGCACGCGCAGGCGGTGCACGCTGGGGTTTTCGCGCCCTGCGCATACGCCTTTGCATTTGCCGATCTGGCTGGCAAAGCAATGGCCTTTGCCGGACTCCAGGCCCAGGGTTTGCGGACACAGAGTGTGGTTCTCGCACAGCGTGCGCAGTGCATCCAATGCCTGGCGTTTGGAGCGGTAGGCGCCGTACAAAGTGCCAAATGCTGCGGCGTCCATCTCGTCCAAGCCCACGAGCGTGAGCAAGGGCTTGGCCTCGGGCGACTCAGCCAGTTGCCAGGCTTGCAAGCCGCGGGTGCGGCGCAGTTGCCGGTTGTGTATCGGCTGGCGCTCTTTCACCCAGCGCGATTCAAGTAAGAGCGCGCCTAGTTCGCCAGCGGTTTCTTGCCATTCGATGCGGCGTATCTCTTGCAGTATGCGCATCTCGCGCGCCTGGCGCGTAGAGGCCTGAAAGTGCGACAAAACGCGGGTGCGCATATTCACGCTTTTGCCGATGTAGAGCGGAATCGCGCCTTCGCCGTAAAACACATAGACGCCAGGCCGGTCCGGCACATCGGCTATCGGCGTTTCTAATTGCGGCGGCACGCTGGCGCTGCCTTGCAGCAAGGCAGCGGCTTCGCGTTCCAGCACTTCTGCGCCTAATTCAGCGCGTGCTACCTGTAAAAAGCCCAACACCAATTCCACATCGCCCATGGCCCGGTGGCGCGCCAGGGTATGCAAGCCATGGCGCTGCGATATGGCGTCCAGGCCATGGCCTTTGTGCGCCGGATACAGCTTGCGCGATAAGCGGACAGTACACAAAGTTTTGACCTTGAAGGGCTTGTCCATGCGCTCCAGCGCATGCAGCACAAAGCCATGGTCAAAGCGCACGTTATGCGCTACGAACACTGCACCGTCGAGTAGTTCAAGCAAGCGGCTGGCCACATCCTCAAAATAGGGCGCGTCTTGCACCATGGAATCGCTGATGCCGGTCAGGCTTTGGATATAAGGCGGTATGCGCACACCGGGGTTGACGAGGCTGCTCCAGCGCGCCACTTCCACGCCGTGCTCTACGCGCACGGCCGCGATTTCTGTAATCCGGTCTTGCTGCGCATTGCCGCCGGTGGTTTCCAGGTCGATGACGACAAAACAGGGCAACATGCCGTGGGCTGCTTTCAGCAAAAAATCAGCGCCAACCAGGCCGGTTCGTCAATGAAATTAAGCGCGGCGTAAATGCCAAAGCGATACACCCAGGCATGCAGCAGTTCGCGCCGCTCGGGCCAGGGCGCGTACTTAAACTGACGCAATGCAAGCAGCAGCGGGGGCTGCGCGCGGGCGTGCATCAAATGTCCAACGCGTGAAAGCCGAAATGCCCTGCGCGCCTATCTGCAAAAAAATGTTCCAGCGTTTCTTTAACCGTGCGAAACGCGATTTCGTCCCAGGGAATATCGGCTTCGTCAAACAGCAAGGCCTCTTGGGTTTCGGTGCCCGGCGCAAATTCGGGGCTGAGCAAAGTGGCGCGGTAAAACAAGTGCACCTGGCCCACACGCGCCACGTTGATCAGGGAAAAAAGCGCCTGCATTTCAAACTGTGCGCCCGCTTCCTCCACGGTCTCGCGGGCCGCGCCCTCGGCGGTGGTTTCACCCAGTTCCATAAATCCCGCAGGCAGCGTCCACTTGCCTTTGCGTGGCTCGATATTGCGTTTGCACAGCAGCACTTTGTCGCCCCACAGCGGGATGGTGCCCACCACATTGAGCGGGTTGACGTAATGGATGGTGTGGCAGGTCGGGCAGACGGCGCGCGGCTTGGTGTCGCCGTCGTCGGGGATGCGGTTTTCGACCGCGCTGCCGCATTGCCTGCAATGCTTGATCGGAGAGCCGTGCATGCGCGCGCTTTAGGCAGCCGTAGGCGCGGTGATGACCATGCGCAGATCGGACAAACCATCCACGCTGCCCACCAGCACGTCCCCGGCTTGTACCGCGCCCACGCCTTCGGGCGTGCCGCTGTAAATCAGGTCGCCGGGTTGCAAGGTCCAGCCCATAGAGAGCTGCTCAATCGTCTCGGCAATATTCCAGATCATTTTGCTGATCACACTGTTTTGGCGCATCTGCCCGTTTACTTCCAAGGCAATGCGCGCCTGCGCAATACCGGGCACATGGGCTGCCGGGGTAATCGCGCCAATCGGCGCGGAGTGTTCAAAGCCTTTGCCAATACACCAGGGGCGGCTTTGCTTTTTCATGTCGTTTTGCAGGTCGCGGCGCGTCATGTCCAAGCCCACGGCGTAGCCAAAAATATGGCGGTGCGCATCAGCGGCTTTGATGTGGTGGCCGCCCACGCCAATAGCGACGACTAGCTCAATCTCGTGGTGCAGATTGCTGGTGAGCGTGGGGTAGGGCATTTGCGCGGTGGCGTCCGGCGCGCAATAGAGCACGGCATCGGCTGGTTTCATAAAGAAAAAGGGCGCTTCGCGGCCGGTGCCGCCCATTTCCTTGGCGTGCTCTTCATAGTTGCGGCCCACGCAATAAATGCGGTGCACCGGGAAAAGTGCCGGCGAGTCCACCACCGGGACGCCGACCACGGCGGGGGGCGTGAAGCTATAAATCATGATGCGGCTCTCCTATATTAGGCGGATTGGGCGACGAGTTCGAAATGCTCGACCAACGGCGGCGCCGCAAAAAACGGCCCGACGATGGAGCGCCATTCGGTAAAGGCGGGTGACTGGCGAAAACCCACGGTGTGGTCTTCCAGCGTGGCCCAAAAAATTTGCAGCACATAGCGCTCGGGCGTTTCCATGCTGCGGTTCACCTTGTAGCCATGAAAGCCCTTGGCTTGCGCAATGACGCTGCCCGCGCCGCGCGCGATGGCAGCTTCAAAGTCGGCGTTTTTACCGGGGTGGATGCGGATGTCGGCGATTTCAAGAATCATGGAATGCTTTCGGGCAAGTAGTGTGGCGCGTGCCATGCGCCATGGTGCAGCAAGCCGATGTTAGCGGCGCAAGCGGCGGTTTATGCTCGGGCTATGCAAATTCCAGAGCCCGCCGCGCCCGCGCAAGCGCATCCTGACTGGCTGCTGCCCGATTGGCCAGTGCCGCCGTCGGTGCACGCGCTGTGTACCACGCGCGCCGGAGGCGTGTCGCAAGCCCCGTATGGCAGCATGAACCTGGGCGCGTATGTGGGCGATGCGCCGCAGGCGGTGGCCCGCAATGTGCAGCGGCTGACGCAGGCGCTGGGTGGGCGGCCTGTAATGCTCAAGCAGGTACACGGCACGCACTTGCTGGCCCTTCAAGCGCAAACCCCCGATTACCAGGAGGCCGACGGCAGCTACACCGGCCAGCGCGGTTTGGCCTGCACCGTGGGCATTGCCGATTGCCTGCCGATCTTGCTGTGCCATGTGGCAGATGGCCAGGCTACCCAGGTCGGCGCCTTGCACGCGGGCTGGCGTGGCTTGGCGGGGGAACAGGGGGTAGGCGTGGTCGAGGCTTTTTTTGCTTCCCAGGCTGCGATGGGTAGGGAGCCTTTGAAAAATTTCAAACCCGTCATGGCGAGCGCAGCGAAGCAATCCATTAAAAATTCCAACCCTGTCATTGCGAGCGCAGCGAAGCAATCCATTTCTGATTTCGAATCAAGCATTGATGGATCGCCGCGTCGCGACGCTCCTCGCGATGACGCACTTATGCAGACTTCCCCCAGGCCCGCCGCCCAGTGGCTAGCCTGGCTAGGGCCGTGCATTGGCCCGCAAGCGTTTGAAGTGGGGCCCGAAGTGCGGGCGGCTTTTATGGCCTTTTCACCCGAGGCGGCGCAGGCCTTTGTGCCCTTGGCGGGCGGCAAATTCTTGGCTGATCTGCCGCTGCTCGCGCGTCAGCGCCTGGCGGCCAGCGGCGTGCAGGCGGTGTTTGGTAATGACGGCAGCCCCACTTGGTGCACCGTGGGCAATCCCTCAAGGTTCTTTTCGTACCGGCGGGACAAGGTCACCGGGCGGCAGGTCGCCAGTATTTGCCTGCTGTGAGGCGGGGCTGTCCAGACCCGGGAGCTGCGCGGCCTGCACGGCCTGTATTCCCTGTGCCGCCTGTGCTGGCTGGGTCAACTGGGTCGGTTCGGTCGGTTGGACTGCCTGGGCCAAATTCGTCGCCTGGGCCGCCAAATAGGCCTCGGTTTCTTCTGCTTCGCGCGCCAGGCGCTGGCGCCGCCGCCCGGGGGTACCCATGAAATACAGCAGCAAGCCTATGGGCATCAGCCCGTACAACACAAAGGTAAAAAAAGCCCCCAGCACCGTACCCTGGGTGCTGGTGGCTTCGGCCACGGCCATCATAAAAGCCACATACAACCAGGCAATAGGGACGATATACATATTTTTCGCTTAAAATGCTGCACCGCAGCAAAAATTGTCAGGCTGGCGAAGGCCAGCACTCCGATAATCTGAAGCAAACACCACCAACGCAGCACCCTTCTGCGGATCAAGAGGACACAACGTGGACAACCCGCAGTTTGATATCTGGTCGAAAACCGCCGCCCAATTCCAAGAGACTGTAAGCCAATCCTGGACCAAAGCACTGGCCAATTTCCAAAGCCTGGATCTGGGTGCGGCCATGTCGGCCATGGCGCACCCCTCGGCCCCACCGGCTATTCAGTTTTCTGCGGACAAGCTGCAAGCGGTGCAGCAACAGTACATGCAAGATGCGCAGGCCTTGATGACGCAAATGATGAGCGAAGGCGGCCTGCAAACCCAGGACAAGCGCTTTGCCAACCCGGCGTGGCACCACAACCCGGTAGCCGCCCTGAGCGCTGCGGTGTATCTGCTCAACAGCCGCACCTTGATGGCGCTGACAGACGCAGTCGATGCCGACGAAAAAACCCGCAACCGCCTGCGCTTTGCCGTGGAACAGGGCGTCGCAGCCGCCGCCCCCAGCAACTTTTTAGCGTTCAACGCCGAAGCCCAGGAAAAAGCCCTGGAAACCAAGGGCGAGAGCATTGCCAAAGGCTTGCAAAACCTATTGCACGACATGCGCCAGGGCCATATGTCTATGACCGACGAGAGCGTGTTTACCGTGGGCAAAAACGTGGCTACCACCGAGGGTGCCGTGGTCTATGAAAACGAACTCTTCCAACTGATTGAATACAAGCCCTTGACGGCCAAGGTGTTTGAAAAACCTTTCCTGATGGTGCCGCCCTGCATCAATAAATATTACATCTTGGACTTGCAGCCCGAGAACTCGGTCGTGCGCTACGCCGTCGCCCAGGGCCACCGCACCTTTGTAGTCAGCTGGCGTAACCCGGATGCGACCTTGGCGCACAAGACTTGGGACGACTACATCGACGAGGCGGTGATCCAGGCGATTGGCGTGACGCAAGACATCGTCGGCAAGCGCGGCACCGACCACAGCATCAACGCCCTGGGCTTTTGCGTAGGTGGCACCATGCTGACCACGGCGCTGGCCGTGCTGGCGGCGCGCGGCGAGCATCCGGTAGCCAGCACCACACTGCTGACCACGTTGCTGGACTTTACCGACACCGGTATCTTGGATGTGTTTATTGACGAGTCCTTTGTCAAATTCCGCGAACAGGAAATGGGTGATGGCGGTTTGATGAAAGGCCAGGACTTGGCGTCTACCTTCAGCTTTCTGCGCCCCAATGACTTAGTTTGGAATTACGTGGTGGGCAACTACCTCAAAGGCGAAACCCCTCCGCCCTTTGACCTTTTGTACTGGAATTCGGACGCGACCAATTTGCCTGGCCCCTATTACGCCTGGTACCTGCGCAACACCTACCTGGAAAACAAATTGGTGCAACCCGGTGCGGCCACGGTTTGTGGCGAGCAGATCGACTTTGGTTTGCTTGACACGCCTTTTTATATCTATGGTTCGCGCGAAGACCATATCGTGCCTATCGACGGCGCGTACGCATCGACGCAAGCACTGCCGGGCAAAAAGCGTTTTGTCATGGGTGCGTCCGGCCATATCGCTGGCGTGATCAACCCGCCCGCCAAAAACAAGCGCAGCCACTGGATACGCGCCGACGGCAAACTGCCTGCCAGCCACGCGCAGTGGATGCAAGCGGCGGTGGAACACCCTGGCAGCTGGTGGACCGATTGGGCCCAATGGCTCAAGTCCCACGCAGGCAAACAAGTAGCCGCGCCCAAATCCTATGGCCGCGCCAAATACAAAGCCACTTTCGCCGCGCCCGGCACCTATGTTCTGGCCAAGGCCTGAGCCGGGCCACGGCGTTACACACACTTATCACTGAGTCGGTTTAACTTTCACTAATTGGAGATATAAAAAATGCAAGACATCGTTATCGTTGCTGCCACCCGCACCGCCGTAGGTAAATTTGGCGGAAGCCTGTCCAAAGTCGCCGCGCCTGAATTGGGCGCCGCAGTCATTCGCAATTTGCTGGAGCGCACCGGTCTGGCCGCTGACCAAGTGGGTGAAGTCATCATGGGCCAGGTCTTGGCAGCCGGCTCCGGCCAAAACCCCGCGCGCCAGTCGCTGATGAAAAGCGGCTTGGCCAAAGAAACACCGGCCCTGACCATTAACGCCGTGTGCGGCTCCGGTCTCAAAGCCGTGATGCTGGCCGCGCAAGCAGTGGCCTGGGGCGACAGCGAGATCGTCATCGCCGGTGGCCAGGAAAACATGAGCGCTTCGCCCCATGTGTTGATGGGCAGCCGCGACGGCCAGCGCATGGGCAACTGGAATATGGTGGACTCGATGATCGTTGATGGTCTGTGGGATGTATACAACCAGTACCACATGGGCATCACCGCCGAGAACGTGGCCAAGGCCCACAGCATCAGCCGCGATATGCAAGATGCACTGGCGCTGGCCAGCCAGCAAAAAGCAGCTGCCGCGCAAGACGCAGGTAAGTTTGTCGATGAAATCGTGCCCTTTAGCATCGCCCAGAAAAAAGGCGACCCGATTGTGTTTGCGGCCGATGAGTTCATTAACCGCAAGTCCAACGCCGAAGCCCTGGCCGGTCTGCGCCCCGCGTTTGACAAAGCTGGTGGCGTGACTGCTGGCAATGCCTCGGGCATCAACGACGGCGCTGCTGCGGTGATGGTCATGACGGCTAAAAAAGCCGCCGCATTGGGCCTAACGCCCTTGGGCCGTATCGCCAGCTTTGCTACCACCGGCTTAGACCCAGCCATGATGGGCATGGGCCCGGTGCCCGCTTCGCAAAAAGCCCTGGCCCGCGCCGGTTGGAATGCGCAAGACCTGGACTTGCTGGAAATCAATGAAGCCTTTGCCGCCCAGGCCTGCGCCGTGAACCAGCAAATGGGCTGGGACACCTCCAAGGTCAACGTCAACGGCGGCGCGATTGCCATCGGCCACCCTATTGGTGCGTCCGGTTGCCGCATCTTGGTGACCCTGCTGCACGAGATGGGCCGCCGTGGTGCGAAAAAAGGTATCGCCAGCCTGTGTATCGGTGGTGGCATGGGTGTTGCACTCACCATCGAACGTTGATTTGAAATTTGCGTTAGTTTTATCTACAAAAAGGAGACAGTCATGAGTCAGAAAGTTGCGTACGTTACGGGTGGTATGGGTGGTATCGGTACCGCCATTTGCCAGCGCCTGCACAAAGAAGGTTTTAAAGTCATCGCCGGTTGCGGCCCCACGCGCGACCACGTCAAGTGGATCGCAGAGCAAGCCGCACTGGGCTACACCTTTTACGCATCGGTCGGCAATGTCGGCGATTGGGATTCCACTGTGGAAGCCTTCACCAAGTCCAAGGCCGAGCATGGCGTGATTGACGTGCTGGTGAACAACGCCGGTATCACGCGCGACCGCATGTTCCTGAAAATGAGCCGCGAAGACTGGGATATGGTCATCGAAACCAACCTCAACTCCATGTTCAACGTGACCAAGCAAGTGGTCGCAGACATGGTGGAAAAAGGCTGGGGCCGCATCATCAATATCTCGTCGGTCAATGGTGAAAAAGGCCAGGCGGGCCAGACCAATTACTCGGCTGCCAAAGCGGGTATGCACGGTTTCTCCATGGCCCTGGCCCAAGAGCTGGCCACCAAAGGCGTGACGGTAAACACCGTGAGCCCCGGATACATCGGCACCGACATGGTCAAAGCCATCCGCGAAGACGTGCTGGCCAAGATCGTCGCCACCGTGCCGGTCAAACGCCTGGGCGAACCCAGCGAGATTGCTTCCATCATCGCTTGGCTGGCGTCGGAAGAAGGCGGCTACGCCACCGGCGCTGACTTCTCGGTCAACGGCGGTTTGCACATGGGTTGATACGCTGCGGGCTTGCAAGCCTTCAGTAAAAAGCCGACGCTAGCGTCGGCTTTTTTGTGCGCGCAATGGATGACAGGCTTAGGCGTTCAAGCCCTTTTGCACCATGTATGCGCACAAGCCATAGAGCATGATGGCAAAGATGCGTTTGAGCATGACCAGGTTCAACCGGTGCGCCAGTTTGGCGCCGAGTGGCGCGGTCCAAACGCTGCACGATGCGGTGACCAAGAGGCCGGGTAGCCAGACGTAGCCCAGCGACCAAGGCGGCAAGGCTTCGTTGTGCCAACCTGACACGATGTAGCCAATAGTGTTGAAAAACGCGATGGGAAAGCCCAGTGCTGCGCTGGTACTGACGGCGTTGAGGATGAGCACGTTGTGCGCCACCATATACGGTACGCTGACAAAGCCGCCGCCTGCGCCGACTAGGCCTGACAGAAAACCGATGGCGCCACCGGCCAAGGTCTGACCTTTCCAGCCGGGCAGCTCGCGGTTGGCTTTGGGTTGGCGGTTGAGCAGCATTTGCGTGGCCGAGAAGCCGACAAAGGCGGCAAATATCAGTGACAGTGCGCTGCCTTTAAGGATGGCAAATAGCCCAGCGCTGGCCAGTGCGCCGCCCAGCGCAATGCCGGGTGCCAAGGCTTTGACAATATCCCAGCGCACGGTGCCGCGCTGGTGGTGGGCGCGCACGCTGGACAGGCTGGTAAACACAATCATGGCCATGGAAGTGGCAATGGCCATCTTCACGCTGATGTCGGTGCCCACGCCGCGCCGCTCCAGGATGATGCTGACAAAGGGGGCAATCAGCATGCCCCCGCCAATGCCCAGCATGCCCGCCAAGAGGCCCGCGCCCAAGCCGAGCACAGCCAGTTCCATCACCATGAGGGGTTCGAACATAAGGGGGTGGGGAAAGTAGTGGGGAGAAGAAGTAAAGGTGTCTGCGGTGGGCCACCGGACCCGCATCCTAAACCGCAGTTTAGGTGGGCGAGGTCAGCACCCCATTGGGTCCATCTAACGCGAGATGATCACGCCTGGGGAGCGATGTTCCAAGCCCTGGCTCAATGAGCATTGGTTCAGGAAATTAAAAGCCCGGTGGAACCGCAGACGCTGACCATTGTAGGGGTCATGTTGCGAAAGAAAAGCCGCTCAAGGCCTCTCAGAGGCGGGTGGTACTTAGAACAGCAGGCCGTCGTTGGCCAGCACTTTGTCAAGGCGTTTGATGAGCGGCTCCAGCACCCGGTCGCTCTGGCGCCGGTTGAGGGTCAGCGCCTGGTTGTTCTCCACAGCCAGCTCGGAAGGAAGCTCACCGTTGACCGAGACGACGTCGAAGGCCAGGTTCAGGGCCGCCAGCACGGCGATCCGGTCACGCGCCCGCACCTTGCCCGCGTCGCGAATCTTGCACATGCCGGCGTCCACACGTTGAACGGCTTTGAGCAACTGTTCTTCGCCGCCATCGGGGCAGCCGAGCAGATAGCTCTGGCCCATGATTTGCACTTCCAGTTGTTTCATGGTGGTCAAAAGCGGCTATCGGTGGGGGTGGTAGTGGCCGTTGTTGCGCTTGGGATGGCGCTTGCAGGGATACGCTCTAACAAGGCATCGACCCGCGAGCGGGCAGCTGAAAGACGCGATTTAAAAGAGTCGCGCTCTTGGGTGAGCGTGGCCACTTGCTGGGTCAGCAGGGCGTTGGTGCGCTGCAATTCCTCGTAACGCAACAGCAAGCGCTCGACGCGCTCGGCAATTTGGTCAATGGGGGATGCCTGCTCCATGGGGGGCGATTGTAGTAGCGCCCCGGCCCGCGCTGACCTGGGCCTACAATCGTCCCGTTGGTGCTCGCGCCGTGGTTCACATGGCGCAGTTCAACGGGAAGCAGGAGGGAAGGCCCCGCAAAGCCAACCTAACCTGCGCTGCCCCCGCAACGGTAAGTGGACAAATCCGCAAGGATTTCGCTCCCATCACAGCCACTGAGTGCCTTGAACAAGCGCTTGGGAAGGCGATGGGAGTTGCGCCACCAGCCCGGATACCGGCCAACAAGGTGGTGGTGCGCGTGCGCATCACCGTAACGCCCATGCGCTGTCGGGGAAGACGGCGAGGGTTTTGTTGAAACTTTTTTATTATGAAAAATGGTATCTCTGCCGTGCGCCGGGCTGCGTGTTCTATCGCCCTGTTTTCGGCTTCTTTCTGTGTGCTGTCACAAACTTCAATTGAAAAACCAAACGCTAGCCTGCCAGATGTGGTGGTGAGTGCGACCCGCCTTAGCCAAGTGCGGGCAGAGGTGCTGGCCGATGTCTCGGTCATTGATCGGGCAGCAATTGAACGCAGCGGTGCGCTTGCCCTCGGTGATGTACTGGCGCGTCTGCCCGGCTTTGAAATTAACCGGAACGGCGGTCCTGCCAGTACGACCGGCGTGTTCTTGCGCGGTGCCGAAACACGGTTTACCGCTCTGTATATCGATGGCGTTCGCATTGATTCACAGTCAACCGGCGGCGCCTCTTGGGACGCCATACCGCTGTCCCACATTGATCGTATTGAAGTGGTGCGTGGCGCGCTGGGCGCCGTGTATGGATCAGATGCGATCGCCGGTGCAATTCAAATATTCACGCGCAGAGGTCAGCCTGGTGTGCATCCTTATGTAGGCCTGGGCGTGGGCAGCTATGGCAGCTATAAAACCGAAATGGGTGTAAGTGGGTCCGACGCGGCTTGGTCTTACGCGCTGGGTATCGCTCGCGACGGCAGCGAAGGCTTCAATGCGCAAACCAAGAGTAATCCCGACAAGGATGGTTTTACTGCTGAATCGGCTAGCGCTCGGGTGGCATTCAAGCTCGACGCACAGCATAGCCTCGAAGCAAGTTTTCTGCTCAATCAGCAGCGCGCGCAATACGATGGATACCAAAGCGTCGTCGACGATGTGTCCATCAAAAAATTACAAGCAACTTCCTTTAAGTGGCAAGCCCAATGGACGCCGCAGTACCGCAGCACAATTAGCGTAGGGGCTTCGCAAGACCGGTATGAAACCACGCCCAGTGTCTACCTCACCGATACCCAGCTCAATACCTATTACTGGCAAAACGAGTACCGCATGGGTAATTCATTGCTAAGTGCTGCGTTAGAGCGTCGCGATGACAGCCTGAGTAATGCCAGTACCACGCCCAAGAACAGCAGCCATTCGCAAAATGCTGTGGCGCTGGGCTACAACTGGGTGCAAGGCGCGCAAGCGGTACAGTTGAATTTGCGCCATGATGAAGATAGTATTTTTGGCGCACAAAACACCGGCTCTGCTGGCTATGGGTTTGCCTTTGCGCCGCAATGGCGTGCAAGCGCAAGTGTGGGCACGGCGTTTAGAGCGCCCACGCTGTTTCAGCGCTATAGCGACTATGGTTCCGCGCTCTTGCAGCCCGAAACCAGCCAGAACCTGGAAGCGGGCTTGCGGTATGCGGGCGATATGGGTGAATTGGGACTGACGGTGTATCGCAACGAGGTCAGCAACCTCATCGTGTATGACAGTAGTGTCAGCGCTGGAACCTGTGCCGGGGCCGATGGAAGCGAATGGGGCGGGTGTTACGCCAACGTCGCCAAGGCGCGTTACGAGGGCGTGACGATCACTGCCTCTCGCGACTTCGGTTTCGTGAACGCGCGCGCATCCTTGGATTTCCAAAATCCTCGTGATGTGGATAGCGGCAAGCTTTTGGCTCGCCGGGCGCGCCAACATGGCATGCTGGCTTTGGAGACCGCTTGGAATGGTTGGCTGCTGGGATCGGAACTACAGTTTTCGTCCATGCGGTATGACGATGCTGCCAATAAAAACGAACTGTCAGACTATGCTTTACTCAATCTGTATGCACAGTCCAAAATTACGAAAGACCTAAGTGTGCTTTTGCGTCTGGAGAACGCCGGCGATGTGCCTTATGTGCTGGCGGGCGGATATGCGACAGCCGGTCGAAGCTGGTACGCCGGATTCAAGTGGGCTCTATGAGTCCGCACCACTAGGCCTGGTTTAAATAACCGGAACCCGATGACCGCCCCCGCCTGCCCCGCCATACTCATCGCCGCCCCGGCCTCCGGCCAGGGTAAGACGACGGTCGTGTCGGCCTTGGCGCGATTGCATGCGCGCCAGGGGCGCAAGGTGCGGGTGTTCAAGTGCGGGCCGGATTTTCTGGACCCTTATTGGCATGCGCTGGCCAGCGGTCAGCCGGTGTACCAACTCGATTTGTGGATGACCGGCGCCGACGACTGCCGCGCACGCCTGGCGCAGGCGGCGTCTGAGGCAGACCTGATCATCGTCGAAGGCGTGATGGGGTTGTTTGACGGCGAACCCAGTGCCGCCGATTTGGCCGAGCGCTTTGGCCTGCATGTGCTGGCGGTCATCGACGCAGGCGCCATGGCCGGTACTTTTGGCGCGCTCGCATGGGGCTTGCAACACTATCGCCCGGCCATGCCCTGGGCCGGTGTATTAGCTAACCGCGTGGCCAGCGAAGGCCATGCCGACATGCTAAAAACCAGTGTGCGCGCACCAGCTGACTGGCTGGGTGCTTTGATGCGCGATGACACGTTTACTTTGCCCGAGCGCCATCTGGGCTTGACGGTGGCCAGTGAAGTGGGCGATGCCATGGCGCGCCTAGACGCCGCTGCCGATGCCTTGGCCGCAACGCCTTTGGGACGCATGTCGCCGCAAGACATGACGCACTGGGCATTGCGTTTGCCCGACGGGCAGCAGCCCGCTGCAAGCCCAGGCAAACTTTTGCAAGGCCGCACCATTGCCGTGGCGCGCGATGCCGCGTTTTGTTTTATTTACCAGGCCAATCTGGATTGCTTGCAGGAGTTGGGCGCAGAACTGGTGTTCTTCTCGCCTTTGCAAGTCAGCGTTTTGCCGGCCTGTGATGCTGTGTGGCTGCCCGGCGGTTACCCGGAATTGCATGCGCACGTGCTGGGTGCTAACCATGCGTTGCGCGATAGTTTGGCGCAACATGTCGCCTACAACAAGCCTGTCTGGGCCGAATGCGGCGGCATGATGGTTTTGTTTGAGACCTTGGTAGATGCCGATGGCCAAAGCCACGCGCAATGGGCCTTGCTGCCGGGCACGGTGCGCATGCAAAAACGCCTTGCCGCTTTAGGCCCGCAGCAACTGCGCACACCAGCCGGACTGTTGCGCGGACATACGTTTCATTACTCCACCTGCGACAGCACTGCGGCAGTGCGTCAGCGCACCGCGCGTCCCGGCCAGGAGCCCAAGCCTGATGTGGGTGAAGCCTTGTATTACAGTGGATCGGTGCAGGCCAGTTATTTCCATGCCTGGTTTCCTTCCAACCCGGTAGCCACCGCAGCCTTGTTTACAGGCCAAGGAGCATAGTTTTATGACGACCGGTTTTGACTTTCCCATCGGCCCGCAGCGCATTATTTGCATGACCGAAGAGACCACCGAGTGGTTGTACCTGCTCGGTCAGGAACATCGTATTGTGGGCATTTCCGGCTACACCGTGCGGCCCGCGCGTGCACGGCAAGAAAAGCCGCGCATCAGCGCTTTTACCAGCGCCAAGATCGACAAAATACTGGCCTTGCAGCCCGACTGCGTGCTGGGTTTTTCAGACCTACAGGCCGATATTGCTTCCACCTTGATCCGCCAGGGCGTGCAAGTAACGATCTTTAACCAGCGCAGCGTGGCCGAGATTTTGTCCATGCTCTACCAGCTGGGCGCCATGGTCGGCCAAGCGCAGCAGGCCATGGAGCGTATCGCCGCCATGCAGGCGCAGATGCAGGCGGTAGCGCTCGCCGCTGCGGCCTTGCCGCGCAGGCCGCGTGTGTATTTCGAAGAATGGGACGAGCCGCCGATCAGCGCCATCCGCTGGGTGTCCGAACTGATAGGCATTGCCGGTGGCGATGATTGCTTCCCGGAGTTAGCGCAACAGTCCTTGGGTAAAAACCGCATCATTGCCGATAGCAGTGAGATCGTACGGCGCGACCCGGACATCATCATCGGCTCTTGGTGTGGCAAAAAATTCCGCCCCGAAAAAGTCGCAGCGCGCGATGGTTGGCAAAACGTTAAAGCGGTACAACACAAGCAGTTGTTTGAAATCAAATCGCCCGACATATTGCAACCCGGCCCGGCATCGCTGACCGATGGTTTGGCGCAACTGCACCGCATCATCATGGACTGGGCGCGTGTGTATGCCTGAAACACTGTCTATCGCGCGCAGCGAATTGATCTTGGGCGGGCAAAAAAGCGGCAAGTCACGACGCGCCGAAATGCTGGCGCAGCAGTGGCTTGGCATGTCAGTAAACCATAGCGCCGTATTGATCGCCACCGCCCAGCCCTGGGACGAGGAAATGCGCGCGCGCATTGCGCGCCACCAGGCCGACCGGGCGCAGCGCGTGCCCGGCATGCAAACCATAGAAGAGCCCCTGGCCTTGGCGCAAGCCCTGGCCGCGCACAGCCGACCCGATGTGCTGCTGGTGGTCGATTGCCTGACCTTGTGGCTGACCAATGGCATGATGCCCATGCACCCGCAAGCAGACTCGGCGTTTGATGTTGAAAGCCAAGTGTCTGCTTTGGCAGCTTCGATTGCCATGGCCCCCGGCCCGGTGGTTTTGGTGGGCAATGAAATTGGCATGGGTGTGATCCCCATGGGCGCTGAGGTGCGCGCTTTTGTCGATGCACTGGGCCGGCTCAACCAGCGTGTGGCGCAGGTGTGCGCGCGTGTCACCTTGATGGCCGCTGGCTTGCCCCTGACTTTGAAGGCCGCTCCATGAAACGCTATTTCTTTTGGTTGCTACTTGTCTTGTTGCAATCGTTTGCAGCGCACGCGGTGGAAGTCGTGGACGACCGCGGCTTTCGCACTACTTTGCCGCAAGCGCCGCAACGTATTGTCAGTCTGTTGCCGTCTTTAACCGAGACGATTTGCGAACTCGGCTATTGCCAGCGCTTGGTGGGCGTGGATCGCTATTCCAACTTTCCTTTAAGCCTGCAAAGCCTGCCTCAATTGGGCGGCGGCTTGGACCCGAATATTGAAGCGATAGTGGCGCTCAAGCCCGACGTGGTGGTGATGGCGGCATCCTCGCGCGCGGGTGAGCGCTTGCGCGCGCTCGGTTTAAACGTGGTTGCACTGGAGCCCAAAACCCATGGCGATGTGCAGCGGGTGCTGCTCAAGCTAGGGCAATTATTAGAGTCCCCCGACGCTGACAAAATTTGGCGCACCATCGATGCCGGCGTCTTGGCCGCGGCCCAATCGATACCGGCCTCGGCACGCGGCACGCGGGTGTATTTCGAGGTCAACCCCGGCCCTTATGGTGCGGGCGAGGCCTCTTTCATTGGCGAGACCTTGACCCGCCTGGGCGCGAAAAACATCATCCCCGCCAAGCTCGGCCCCTTCCCCAAACTCAACCCCGAATTCATTGTGCGCGCCAATCCGGACCTGATCATGGTCGGTGACAGCAGCGCCGAAGCCATGCTGCAGCGCCCGGGCTGGCCTGCTATGCGCGCCGTGCGCGAACAACGCATGTGCGCGTTTTCACCGGCGCAGTCCAATGTGCTGGTACGCCCCGGCCCGCGTATGGCCGAGGCAGCGCGCTTGATGGCCGCTTGCCTCACCGACAAATCGCCGGGCACGGTCGCGCGCAAAGTGCAGCCATGAGCACACCTGCGCTGCGTCTGGCCTTGGTATTGCTGCTGCTCAGCGCAGCGCTGATGCTGCTGGGCGTGTGCGTGGGTAGCGCTGGCTTTGAAGATTTGCTCGGCCCTTTATTGCATCAACAGGCTGACGCCGAACAAGGCGCATTGGCCGCGCAAATCGTGTGGGATATCCGCTTGCCCCGTACCTTGGGTGCATGGACGGCAGGGGCCTTGCTGGGCCTGGCCGGTGCGGTGGCACAGGGCTTGTTTCGTAATCCGCTCGCCGACCCATATTTGCTGGGTAGCGCCTCGGGCGCGGCGCTGGGCGTGGCGCTGGCGCTGCTGGCCATGGGCGGCGCGGGGGGCATGTTGGGCGGCACCATGATGAGCGCGGGCAACACCTTCAGCGTGTATTCGGGCAGCTTGCTGGTGCGCCTGGGGTTGACCGGTGCGGCCTTTGTCGGTGCGGTCTTGGCGGTGTTGCTAACCCTGGTCTTGTCGCGTGGTGTGCAACACACTTTGCGCTTGTTGCTCGCGGGCGTGGTGGTAGGCGTGGTCTTGGGGGCGGCTACCCAGTTGGTTTTGTTGTTCTCGCCCGAATCCTTGCAGGCTATGCAATCGTTTATGTTGGGCTCTACCGCTTTCGCGGGTTGGGCTGCGTGCGGATTGATGGGTGTGGTCTGGTTGCTGGGCGTGATGATTGCCTGCGCGCTGGGGCGGGTACTCGATGGCCTGAGTCTGGGGGAAACGACTGCGCGCAGTCTGGGCCTGCCGGTCGCCTCCATCCGCATGGTGCTGATTGGCGTGCTGGCAATCGCCACCGGCACGGCGGTGGCGCAAACTGGTTTGATTGCCTTTGTCGGCCTGGCCGCGCCGCATTTGGTGCGCTCAGTTTTGAGCACGGGTTATCGCTGGTTGATTGTGTTGGCCAGTTTGATGGGCGCGGTCTTGCTCATGGCCGCAGACGTGCTGGCGCGCTGGCTGATTGCGCCTCAGGAGTTGCCCGTGGGCGTGGTGACGGCCGTGCTCGGCGGCGCGTATTTGCTCTGGCTGATGCACCGCAATTCGGTAGCGCAAGGGGCTGCTTGATATGTCTGCCTCCACTATTTCAAGCGCGCTCAAGGTGCAGCAATTACAAGTCAGCCTAGCGGGTACGCCTGTGCTGCATGGCCTAGATTTGGACATTGCTGCCGGTCAGTGGACCAGCATCGTCGGCCCCAATGGTGCAGGCAAGTCCACACTGCTCAAAGCACTGGCCGGTTTGTTGCCTGCCGCTGGCCATGTTGCCTTGCTAGGCCAGCCCTTGCACAGCCTACCGGCACGCACCCGCGCATTGCAAATGGCATGGCTGGGGCAAAACGAAAGTACTGGCGATGACCTCAGGGTGTGGGATGTCGCCATGCTGGGCCGTCTGCCGCACCAGTCTTGGCTGGGCGCAACTAGCCCGGCGGACCATGCGGCGGTGGAGCAGGCCTTGCGCGCCACCCAGGCCTGGGATTGGCGCGAGCGTGCGCTAGGCCAACTCTCGGCGGGGGAGCGCCAGCGTGTGCTCTTGGCGCGCGCCCTGGCGGTACAAGCGCAGGTGCTGCTGATGGACGAACCACTGGCCAATCTAGACCCGCCGCACCAAGCCGATTGGTTGCAACTGGTGCGCGCCCTGATAGCCCAAGGGCGTACAGTGGTGAGCGTGTTGCACGAGATCACCATGGCCTTGCATGCGGACCATATGGTGGTGATGGCGCAAGGCCGTATCACGCACCACGGGCCCTGCGCCGATGCGCAAACCCACCGCGCCGTGGAGCAGGTGTTTGACCATCGCCTAGCCATCCACGCCTTGGCGGGTCAATGGGTGGCCCTACCGTCCAATACCTAATCCTTATTTCTAAAAAAGTTGTACCTTCATGCAAATAGAAACGCCCCCCACCGAAAAGCCCTACGATAAATCGGAGGGCGAGCGCCGCGGCCTCATCATCGTCAACACCGGCGACGGCAAAGGCAAAAGCACCTCGGCTTTCGGCCTGGCTTTGCGCGCCCATGGACGCGCAAAGAAGGTGAAGATTTTTCAGTTCATGAAAGTACCCTCGGCGCGCTTTGGCGAACACCGCATGTTTGAGCAACTAGGCATTCCTATTGAAGGCCTGGGCGACGGCTTTAGCTGGAAAAGCCAGGACTTAGAACACAGCGCGCAATTGGCGCGCGATGGCTGGCAAAAAGCCAAAACGGCCATCCACAGCGGCGACTACTTTATGGTGACCTTAGACGAAATCACCTACCCGCTGATTTACGGCTGGATGCCGCTGGACGATGTGCTGGACACCTTGCGCAGCCGCCCCAGCCATGTGCATGTGGTGTTGACCGGACGCCGCTGCCCCCCGGAAATCATCGCCCTGGCAGACACGGTAACCGAGATGACCATGGTCAAGCACGCATTCCAAGCCGGTGTTCCGGCGCAGCGCGGGATCGAGGACTGAAAGCAAACTTTCCGGGCGAGGCTAGTTGATGTAACGGTGCCATGCGCACTGACCACATCACCCTTGTTTAAAAAAATACTGCCAGTCTCTTGTTGGGCGATTGAAACAAGCGCAGTACAAGCCATGCGGACATGCCCGTCTTGCGATAAAAATTAAAAATATTCAATTTCTTATTTAATTACAATTAACTTAATTGAAATTAAATAGCCCGTCACGCGGTGCTACAGCCAAGCGCCCGCATGACCACTCAGACCTTTCAGCTTGAGTCCCTGGCTTACCAAAACGAGGCGGTGCGCGCCGTGGTGGAGGTGTTTAGCGGCACGCCCAAGTCGCAGCCCCAAGACGGGTCCGGCAATCGATGCCCACTTCCTTGGGAGCAACTGAAAACCAATATCCAGCAAATTGCCCTGCGCCAGCGCATAAGCGACGAATGGCTCCAGCTCAGCGCACCGGGGCAGGGCCAGCCGATGGATCTGTGTGTGGAGATGGAAACCGGCACCGGCAAAACCCTGGTGTACTTGCGCACCCTCTACCGCCTGCACACCGCCTATGGCTGGAACAAATTCATCATCGTTGTGCCCAGTGTGGCCATTCGCGCCGGGGTCATGGGCACGCTGGCCGACTTTGGCATGCAACTCGCCCAAAGCAGCGGGCTGCACCACCCCATTCCCGCTTCTTTGGGCACTTCAAAAAAGTGGACGTCAACACGGGTTATCTGCCATGGCTAAGAAGCATCCCATCCAAGCCAGAACCGCACCCGCCGTTGGCGCGCCCGGCCAAGCCGACTTGTACCAAGGCATACGCGCCTTGCTACTGGCCGCCCGCACCCAGGTGCGGCAAACTGTCAACACCGCCATGGTGCAAACCTATTGGCACATAGGCCGCATGATTGTGGAAGACGAACAAGGCGGGCAAAAACGAGCAGCTTATGGCAAACAGGTGTTGCAAGAGTTGGCACTCAAACTGAGCGACGAGTTTGGCGCGGGCTTTGATGTCAGCAATTTACGCAATATGCGGCAGTTCTTCCAGTGCTTTCCAATTCGCGACGCACTGCGTCTCGAATTGTCCTGGACGCATTACCGCAGCCTGATCCGCATTGAAAACGCCCAAGCCCGCGAGTGGTACGCCCAAGAAGCCGCCCAGCAAGGCTGGAGCGTGCGGGCGCTGGACAGGCAAATTTCCACGCTGTATTACGAACGCCTGCTCAGCACGCAAGACAAAGCTAAGGCGCAGGTAAAAGACGAAGCCGCGCTCAACATCAACAAAGAAGCAACGCCCGACCCGCGAGATTTCATCCGCGACCCGTATGTGCTGGAGTTTTTGGGCGCAGCTGCCGTGCCAGCCCTTTATGAAAAAGACCTGGAGCAAGGCCTGCTAGACCAGTTGCAAACCTTTTTGCTAGAGCTGGGCAAAGGCTTTGCCTTCGTTGCCCGGCAAAAACACCTGCGCGTAGAAGGCGAAGACTGCTTTATTGACTTGGTGTTCTACAACTACCTGCTCAAGTGCTTTGTGCTGGTGGACTTGAAAGTGGGCAAGCTGGCGCACCAAGACGTAGGGCAAATGGACATGTATGTGCGCGTGTTTGACGAGCAGCACCGCCAAGAAAGCGACAACCCGACGCTGGGCTTGATTTTGTGCTCGGAGCGCAATGCGGCGGTGGCCAAGTATTCGCAGCTGGCAGACAAGGCCCAATTGTTTGCCAGCAAATACCAAGCGCTGATGCCTACCGAAGCGGAGTTGCAAGCGGAATTAGAAAGAGACCGGGCTTTGTTGGAAATACATAAGGCGTAAGCATGAACACAAGCAACCCCATGAAAACACCGTCCAAGCCGAACGCGCGTCCCGCCCTCGACTCCACGCTCAGCGCTAGCAAATTTTCCGCGTGGTACTGGCTCAAAGCCGAGTTGCAAACATATTGCCGGGCGCAAGGCTTGCCTATGGGCGGCAGCAAAGCTGATTTGGCGCAGCGGGTGGGGGCGCATCTGGGCGGCACCTTGGCATCTATAGCGGTCCAAGGCAATTTGCCCAAGGCCAAGCTGCCCGAAGCATTGCACCTGCACACCGTCATACAGCCCGGATGGGCGCTAAGCCACGGGCTGCGCCGCTTTTTTGTCAGCCAGGTGGGCGAAACGTTTCGGTTTAACCAGCCCTTGCGCGCGCTGTTTCAAAACCCGCAAGGCCAAACCCTAGGCCAAGCGGTGGACTTGTACCTCCAAACCCGCCACCAGCGCCGGCCCATTGGGGCGCAATTTCAGTTCAACCAGCACATGCGCGACTACTTTGCCCAGCACCCCGACGCCACACGCGACCAGGCGCTGCGAGCGTGGCGGGAAAAGCGAGAGACGGGATGTTTTGTCGGTGGTAAAAAATGAGCAACCATCGTTACTCCACAGACCTGATCGTCACGGTGCAAGACTTTACAGAGTGCGGCTGGAAAAAGTCGCTTACCGACATAGACCGCGAGGGCTATTCCGCAATGTGGCAGGCGCTCTCTAGCGCAGCTCGCATAGCATCGGAAGACGATCGCCCGTCACACGGAAAAGCTCTGTGGCTACTTGCGGATGCCTGCTCCATGATGCTGTCGCCGAAAAGCCTCAATGAGCCTTTTAAACCGTTCATGGTAATGGAGGGTCGGCGTTCGGTGATTCCTGACGATCTATCAGAATCAGACATCGCGTTTTATGCCGAGATTGTCGATGCCATCGATGATGCATGGTTGAAGGCAAGAGTAGCTGATCTCGTTTGGCTGAAGCAGAGACCACGAAACGTCCGGATTGCGCTAGCGGCGATCGATGCATACCTGCAGATCCCATTGGGCACTGAAACGTGGGTTCGTGGTGGCCAGGAGTGCTGGGAGCGCGCCATCAGCTTGGCGCGCATGTTGAAAATTGGCGCAGGAACACGCTTGGCCAAGATGGAAACAACCATCCTTGACGCCTTCAATGCGGCAACCAAGCAAAGCGGTTTTCTTGGGCTTTGGCTGGCTGATTTATTGGATGCACATAGTCTTGGTCGAACGCATTCGTTAGTCATTGCACAGAAGCTGAATGTTATGGCTGTTGAGTTTGAGGAAGGTGGCGACCTTCATCGCTCCCGCGAGTTTTTCGATGCGGCAAGCCGTTGGTTTGATCGGTCTGGTGACGAAGCCAAATCGGCAGAAATGACTGTCGCAGTGGCTGAAGGATGGGTGAAAGAAGCGATTGCCCGGGCTTCATCCGACCAACCCAGCCATATGGTCGCTGCAAGCTTCTATGAAAAAGCCATCCAAATATACCGTAGCATTCCACGCAGTCAGAGAGCGATACACCGAGGTGATGCGCGGATTGCCGAACTGCATCGGCACATGAGTGATGCCGGAGAAAATTCACTGGATGAACTTACCGTGGTTAAAACCCCTGGGGTCGATATCTCCGAGCTTGTTGAAAATGCTCGCAAATCGGTTACAAGGAAGTCAGTACATAATGCCTTATTCTCGTTTGCAAATATCTACCAAGGGGCTCGGGTAGATCAAGTTCGCACAGCGGCAGAAAAGATCCTGCAGCAGAGTATTTTTCGCCGTTTGGCCGGTAGCACGCATTTGTCTCGAGATGGGCGGGTCATAGCCAAGCAGCCAGCAATTGGATTCGACAATACTCAGGCCAGTGACGACCCAGCGTTGTGGGCGCAGATGGTCCACGACCATCAGATTTTGATCAATATCGTTGTGCATGGCGACATATGGCCGGCCCACGAAGTGTTGTTGCAAGAGCATCGCTTGAGTGAGAACGATTTCATTGATCTCGCAAGTCAGTCCCCAACCGTTCCACGCGGCCGAGAACGTCTATTCGGCAAGGCGCTCTATGCGGGTTATGACCGCGATTTCACCGTAGCAATGCATCTGCTGGTGCCTCAGATAGAGCATATGGTTCGGTTCCACCTGAAGAATGCTGGGGTGAAAACCACCAATCTCGGCATTGATGGCATTGAGAATGAAAACGGCTTGAGCACCCTTATGGGTTTGCCAGAAACGGAAACGGTATTCGGGAAAGACTTGTCCTTTGAGATCAAGGCGCTGTTCTGCGATGCCCTTGGGCCGAATTTGCGGAACGAGCTGGCTCACGGCCTCTTAGATGATGACTCATTTCAGTCGATTCATGCGATTTACGCGTGGTGGATGGGGTTGAGACTGGTCTTCAACACATTCTGGAATGCGGCGCGGAAAGCAGAAAGCAACAAGGGTGTGGAGGAAAACAATGACAGCTGAAATTTCGACCAATTCAGGTAGCGCATGGATCGCCACTGATCTGGTACGTCACCGTTGGCTAATTTGCAAACTTCCTTTGTTTGAAGGCTCGCACCCATGCGGAAAGCTTGGACCCAATATCTAAACCAGCATTTGGGAATAGTGAATGTCTAATGAAAAGCGGGCTGCAAGCATTGGAGATCGTCTGTTGAAGGAATTGATCGAATATGCAAGGGAAGATGTTGCTGAAACTCCGACAGAGATTGGAGTTAATCATTTCGCTTTCGTACTTGATCCTAAACTGAAAAACAGGATGGCGGAGACTCTTTACGGTGCAAAGTGGGTGTACAGCGTTGGGAAGTTATTGGCTACGGAACAACAAGAGCTGCAAGCGCATGTACGAACCCAAGTCATTAACTACGGAGCTATTTGTGAGGCAGTACTAGAGTACACAATCATCGAAGCCGCAAAGATGAAGCTTTTAGCTGGCAAACATTGGAAGTTCTCGAGCATAAATATGAAGGCAAAAGCCAAATGGGGAAATCCACCGGCCAACCTACCCAAAGGAACCAATTTTGCTTGGATGGTGGCTGTGGCAGTCGAAGAAAAATTTATCGACACCGAATTAGAGAAGCAGGTAACGAAACTTCGGGAACTTAGAAACACCATTCATTTGACCAACAAAGAATGGTCAGACGAGACCAATCAGCCCAAACAATCAAAAGACTCTCACAACACTTTGGGCGCTGTCCTTAAAAGTGTAGAGGTTTGGCTCAAAAGCGCCAGAGTACCTCAGCAGACTGGGACAAGCGCTTGCAAAGTGACAGTGCTTTTGTCACCCGAGTCTGGTAACAACCAATAATCTGGCTGATAGGGAGTGAGAAGTAAGACGCTGATCTGATCAGCGCGACCTGAGGAATCCATGATCGTCGGTGGCTGCGGGGGGTGTACTGAATTTTGTGTAAACGGTCTAATGGCGGGTAACCGTCGAACTTCCAGGAGTGGATATGACCGTAAATACAAAGAAAGCAGTACCCAAAGATCTAATCGACAGTTTGCTGGCTGATTACAAAAAGCCAG
>CAIPZV010000073.1 GCA_903869595.1 uncultured beta proteobacterium
CCCAGGCCGGAATTGCCGATGCCGCCAAAGGGCAGGTTACCGTGCAAAAAGTGAATCATGGCGTGGTTGATACAGGCCCCGCCCGATTGGGTTTGGGCCAATACCTGCTCTATCGTGGCCTGGTTTTGGCTGTACAGGTACAAGGCCAAAGGCTTGGGCCCTTCGTTAACCTGGGCGATGACTTTGTTGATGTCGGTAAAGGTGATGATGGGCAGCAAAGGCCCGAAAACTTCTTCTTCCAAAATCCGCGCCCCGGCGCCGATGTTGTCGAGCAAAGTGGGCTGCACATAGCATTGCGCCTCGTCCACCGCGCCACCGGCCAACACCCCGGCGCCGTGCGCTTTGGCGTCGTCCAGCAGCGCTTTAATGCGCGCGGTGTGCCGCGGGTTCACGATGCGGGTGTAGTGCTTGCTGGCCTGTTGCGCTGCCGCGTCTGCGCCGTAGGCCTTGGCCAATTCAGCTTTGCAGCACTCCAGCCAGCGCGCTTTCACGCTCTCATGCACAAACACATAGTCCGGCGCGATACACGTTTGCCCAGCATTCGAAAATTTGCCAAACATCACGCTGGTGGCGGCCAATTCCAGGTCGGCGCTGGCGTCAATAATGGTCGGGCTCTTGCCGCCCAACTCCAGTGTCACGCTGGACAAATGTTTGGCCGCAGCGCCCATCACGTACTTGCCCACCGTGGGGCTGCCGGTAAAGAAAATATGGTCAAAAGGCAGGTCGAGCAAGGCCTTGGACACATCGGCATCGCCCTGGAAAATCGCCACTTCGTCCGGCGCAAACAGCTCGCCGATGAGCTGACTGATCATGCCCGAGAGGTGTGGCGTCAGCTCAGAAGGCTTGAGGATCACCGTGTTACCCGCCGCCAGCGCGGACACCAGCGGCCCCAGGGTTAGATTGAGTGGGTAGTTAAACGGGCCGATGATCAGGCAGCGCCCCTTGGGTGCGTATTGCACTTCGCTGCGCGTGCCGCCAGTCATCAGGGTGGGCCACACGCGCTTGGGCTTCATCCATTTCTTCAAGTTGCGGATGGCGTCATTGGCTTCCACACAAATCGGCAAAATTTCACCGATATCCACCTCCGCCGCCGGTTTGCCCAGATCGGCCGCGGCCAGCCGGTACCATTCCTCACGCCGCGCCAGCACGGCGTCGCGCAGCTTGGTAATTTTGGCAATCCGCTCTTGTGCGGTGGAGCTGCGCAAGCGCAGCGCAGTAGCAGCTTGGCTGGCAAACACCTGGCCTATTTGTTCTTGCGTAACCAGGGTGCGGTGGGTCATATCGAGCATGATGGTTACTCCTAAAAGCGGAAAAGCGGGCGCGTGGGTAGAGACATTGCGCTAAGGACCGAAGCCGCAAGCGGTGTTTGCTCGGCTGAGCTACTGAGCTCATCATACTGGCGATGCAAGCGAGCGCCTGCCGCTTGGCCGTCAGCCCACCCAAGCGAAACTTGCCACCAATGCGTAAGATAAGCACCATGACGCCTTTGGCCTTTAATTCCCTGGTGCCCCAAAACTTGCGCCTTCGCTTTCAGGTGGCGGTCAGCGCGCTACCGCTGGCCTGCATGCTGCTGGCGCTTGGGCCGAGTTATTTCTTTGCCCAATGGCTGGAAAAGCTGGAGGGCATCCCCGCCCAAACCCGCTTGCTCGACCACCCCACAGGGCGTATGTGGGTAGCGGTATTTTTATGCGCCCTGGTGTTGCAATTGCTGCTGGGCTATTTGCTGGGCTGGCTGCTCAACGCGCTGCTGGTACGCTGGCTTTGGCGTTGGCCCGTAGACAAAATCCGCGCCGTCTATTTGCATTCCCAAGTACCCGTGGTCTGGCTGAAACCAGCTGCGGCTGCGCTTTCGGGTGACCGGGTCGCCATCATCGCCGTCGCGCGCTGGGAGCGCGAACGCAAGGCTGGCGCCCTGCGTTACGTACTGCGCAAAGGCCTGATTGGCTGGGGCTTGCCTTTGTATGTGTTTATGTACGGCGTACAAACTTTGCTGCGCGGGGACGCATTGGTGCCGGAAGAAGCATTGCGCAACGCGGTTTTGTGGTTGGGCTGCGGCGCGGTTTTTGGCACGGTAATGTGGTGGGTGTCAGAGTTCAATTACCGCAAGCTCAAGGCATCCTTGGGTCTTTAAGTTGTTCGCATGGCAAGCACCAAGGCTGGCAAGGCCTTAGCCAGACTGCTTGCTTTCTATCCGCAGGGCCGGGCCCGCAAGGGCGGACTTGCCGGACGCACCAGACAAAAAAATCCCCCGCAGCATTTTCATGCGCGGGGGATTTTTTTTGCTTCAAGCTCCAACTGGCACAAGGCCAGCGCGGGGTTTAGAAGGAGTGGTTCAGAGAAATGCGGTATTGGCTGTTGGTATCTTTGCCAGCACCTTGTTTATCTTGACCCCAGGAAACGTTTGCGTTGGTCCGCTTGCTCAGGTCATACTGAGCAGCCAATTGCAGGAAATTGGCTTCGTCACGCGTACCGTAGTTACCACCAACGGTGATTGCGCCCAGTGGCACCGATGCGCCGAACAACATAGCAGCTTTGTCAGCGCTGGTATAGCCACGACGCGAAGAGTCATAGCCAAAACCAACCTTAGCAAAACCAGCATCGTAAATGGCGCTCAGATCGTACGATGTGGTCTGAACATCACCGCCGCGGATAATTTTGAGGCCAGCTAGCGCATTGTCTGTGAAAGTAGTTGAAACAAATTGCCCTGTCACAGACAAACCGTTACCCGAATACTTTGCGGTGCCAACATAGCTTACGTTACCCGGAGTAACCGCACCGCCGGCGCCAGCGGCACCAACAGCGAGCTTCGCGGATGCCAAATCGGTTGGTGTTACGGCTACAGCGTCTTTGTTGCCTGCTTCAATGTAGCTAAGCACCAGTGAAATGGAATCGTTGACTGGGATTGCAAAGGCTAAGACATCGATTTGTTGACGGGTGATAACGGCGCTAGACCATTGGTCATCCGCCAAATTGGCGGGAGCAATTAATGCAGCACCTTGGTTGCCGCCTGAGCGGGTATTTTTGAACGCCAATAAACCGACGGGAGTAGTCAGCGAAAGGCTTTGGTCGGCGCGGGTGAATTCGGTTCCACGACCAGCATCATTCTCCAGCGTCATGGATGCGGAGAATTTCATGCCGTTGCCCAGGTCTTCGCTGGCAGACACGTTGATCGTGTTGTCAGTCATGGCGAGGCCGGAAACTTTGGCCAGATTAGATTGGTAGGCAGTAGAAATGCTACCGGTGATGGAAACTTGTGCAGAAGCCAAGCCCGCGACAGACAGTGCTGCCAAAGCAATCAATGTTTTTTTAATATCAAATCCATGAAAATTGTTAAACAAAACATGTTCTTGAAATAGAACACGGTTTATTGAAACATGGGGGATTGATGCAGTGCAATGAAAAGCTTGGAAATGTAATTACAAAATTAAAAATAGTTGCATTTTTGCAACTATTTCAAAATCAATACTGAACTTGTATGTCCGCTGCGGAAGGTCGGCATAAGTCGGTCATCGCGAGGAGCGTAGCGACGCGGCGATCCATAGCTGCTTGATGGTCAAGCCAAGATGGATTGCTTCGCTGCGCTCGCAATGACGGGTTTGGGGGGCATGCAGAGGGTCGCTAGGCGCCTGCCTGAGCGCTGTGGTTTTAGGCGCCTGCCCACACCCTGTGGTTTTCGGCGGGAGTTTGCGTCGCCAGCCTAGGCGCCGGCACCTTGGCAGCGTCAGGGCCTGGTGGTTTTGCGGTTGGCGCAGTCGGCTTTGGTGCAACTGGCGTAGAGGCTGAGCGCGTGGTCGGTGATGGCAAAGCCTTTGGCTTTGGCAACCGCGTGTTGGCGTTTTTCGATTTCCGCGTCGTAAAACTCTTCTACTTGGCCGCAGTCCAAGCAGACCAGGTGGTCGTGGTGTTCGCCCTGGTCTAGTTCAAACACGGATTTACCGCCTTCAAACTGGCTGCGCTTTAGGATGCCTGCCTGCTCAAACTGCGTCAGCACGCGGTACACCGTGGCCAATCCCACATCGGCGCGCTCTTGCAGCAGCACCCTAAAGATGTCTTCGGCGGACATGTGGCGCTGGCGGCTGCGCTGGAAGACTTCCAAAATCTTCAAGCGCGGCACCGTCGCCTTGAGGCCGGTGCTTTTGAGTTCGTCGATGTTGGTCATGCGCAAAGCGTGGTTTACAGGGGCGTGGCTACAATGACACGATCTTACTGCCGCCCCCAAGCCATGATTTTTATACCCACTTTGCGCCGTTTTGCCGCCCTGTTTTCGCTGCCTGGCGTGCTGTTTTTGGCATCGGGCTGCGGCAGTTTGGACAAAGCCAGCAATTCGGTGGCGGGCGTGCTAGAGCCCTACCGCATGGAGATCGTCCAGGGCAATGTGGTCAGCCGCGATCAAGTGGCTGCCATCCCCAAAGGCGCTAGCCGGGCCCAGGTGGCTGGGGTGCTGGGCACGCCCTTGCTCACCAGTGTGTTCCATGCGGACCGCTGGGTGTACGCCTTCAGCCTGTACCAGCAAGGCAAAACCCCGCAGTTGCGCCAGGTGACGGTGTATTTCAAGGGCGACAGCATGGAGCGCATCGATGCTGATGAATTGCCTACCGAGGCCGAGTTTGTGAATAGTTTGCGCACCAAGGTGGAATTACCCGCAGCCAAGCCGCTGGAAGCCAGCGCCGAGGCGCTTGCCAAGTTCCCCGCGCCTGCGGCTAAGCCAGCCGCGACTGCGCTGCCACCGCCGCGCACCAATTACCCGCCGCTCGAGCCCTAGGCCCGCCGCCCCACACAGAGAGCGCACCCATGACGCACGCGATAGCCATTGCCGGAGCCTCCGGGCGCATGGGCCACATGCTGGTGGACGCAGTGCGCGCCGCCGACGATTGCCACTTGGCCGCCGCGCTGGACCGCGCGGACAGCCCGGCCATCGGCCAGGATGCAGGGGCGTTTGGCGGACAAGCCACCGGCGTGCTGATTTCGCCGGACCTGCAAGCGGGCCTTGCGCACAGTAAATTTCTGATCGACTTCACTCGCCCGGAAGGCACGATGGCGCATCTGGCCGTGTGCCGCCGCCTGGGCGTGGCTATGGTGATAGGTACCACCGGCTTTAGCGAGGCGCAAAAAGCGCAGATTGCTGAGGCTGCCAAAGACATTCCCATCATGCTGGCGCCCAATATGAGCGTGGGTGTGAACGTGACGCTGAAGTTATTGGAGCTGGCCGCCAAGGCCATGGATACGGGCTACGACATCGAGATCATCGAAGCGCACCACCGCCACAAGGTGGACGCGCCTTCGGGCACCGCCCTGAAGATGGGCGAGGTGATCGCCCAAGCCCAGGGCCGCACGCTGGCCGACTGTGCGGTCTACACCCGCGAAGGCATTACCGGCGAGCGCGACCCGTCGAGCATCGGCTTTGCCACGATTCGCGGTGGGGACATTGTGGGCGACCACACGGTCTTGTTTGCCGGTACCGGCGAGCGGATTGAGATCAGCCACAAATCGTCCAGCCGCGCCACCTATGCCCAGGGCAGCTTGCGCGCAGTGCGTTTTTTGGCGGGCAAGCACAACGGCATGTTCGATATGTTCGACGTGCTGGGTTTGCGCTAAACCGGGCGTGCCATGTTGGAAGGCGACGCGGTTCACAAAGCGGTAGCTGGGGTGCTGCTGCTGATGTCCCTGGCCAGTTGGTCCATCATTTTGTGGAAAAGTTTTTTCCTGCGCAGTGCGCTGGCGGGTTTGGAGCGCAGCATTGCGGCGTTTTGGCAGGCGCCGGATGTGGAACAGGCTCTGCACACTTTGCCTACTTTTGACCGCGCCGGGTTGCTGACGCCCTTGATTGAAGCGGGCCGACGCCAAATGCGCCAGGGCGCGCAGCCCCGGCTGGCGGCGCAAGGCTCTAGCGCCCAGCAATTGACGCGCGTGCTGCGCGATGCTTTGCAAGCCGGGGTGCGCCGCTTGCAATCCGGGCAGGTGATTTTGGCCAGCGTGGGCTCGATGGCGCCATTTGTCGGGCTGCTTGGCACGGTGTGGGGCATTTACGGCGCCTTGGCGACGATTGCGCAGGCAGGGCAAATCAGTATCGCGCAAGTGGCCGGGCCGGTGGGCGAGGCTTTGATCATGACGGCGGCGGGCTTGGCGGTGGCGATACCGGCGGTGCTAGGCTACAACTTGCTGGGGCGGCTTATCGGGCGCATCGAGGCTGACCTGGAGGGTTTTGCCCGCGATGTGCGCGAATTGCTGGTGTACCAAAGCCAATCGGCGGCCTATCCGCCGGACGGCGCGCTGGACTAAAAGCAGGCCATGGCTTTCGGGCGCCTCCAAGCCAAACGCAGCGATGCGCCCATGAGCGACATCAATATGACGCCGCTGATTGATGTGATGCTGGTGCTGCTGGTGATTTTCATCATCACCGCGCCCATGATGCTCAGCGCCGTGAAGGTAGACCTCCCCAAGGCCGATGCCGCCGCCAGTAGCCAAAGCAATGCACAGCCGCTGGCCGTGACCATCGACCAGGCAGGCGCTGTCTATGTACAAGAACAGCGTTTGCAGGGCGAGGCCTTGCAGCAAGCCTTGCAACAAGCCGCAGAGCGCAACCCGGCCACCGAGGTGCAATTGCGCGCCGACACGGCAGTTCCTTACGGACGGGTGGTGGAGTTCATGGCGCTGGCCAACGCAGCGGGCTTGAGCCGCATTGGCTTTGTGACCGAAAAGCCGCGTTAAGCAGGGCTGGCGCTGGCAACCGCGCGCCCTGCGCCGCCCCAATAGGCCTTGCGGCCTGCGCGCCTAAAATGCCCGTTGCCTTTAACCCCAGCCCCCAATGCAAGACAAGTACCAACACACCGCCATAGAGCAAGCCGCCCGTAGCCATTGGGCGCAGCCTTTGTGGAATGGCCACGAGGCCTACCGCGTCACCGAAGACGCTGGCAAAAACAAGTTTTACGCCTGTTCCATGCTGCCCTATCCCAGCGGCAAGCTGCATATGGGGCATGTGCGCAACTACACCATCAATGACATGCTGACGCGCTATTTGCGCATGAAGGGCTATAACGTCTTGATGCCCATGGGTTGGGATGCGTTTGGCCTACCGGCCGAAAACGCGGCGCTAAAAAACGGCGTGCCGCCCGCCAAGTGGACGTACGAAAACATCGCCCACATGAAGCAGCAGATGCAGGCCATGGGCCTGGCCATCGACTGGAGCCGTGAAGTGGCTACCTGCGACCCCACCTATTACAAGTGGAACCAGTGGCTGTTTTTGAAGATGCTGGATATTGGCGTGGCCTACCGCAAAACCCAGGTGGTGAACTGGGACCCAGTGGACCAGACGGTGCTGGCCAATGAGCAGGTGATCGACGGGCGCGGCTGGCGCACCGGCGCGCTGGTGGAAAAGCGCGAGATTCCGGGCTATTACCTAAAAATTACCGCGTACGCGCAAGAGCTTTTGGACCACGTACAAACCGGCCTGCCCGGCTGGCCCGAGCGTGTCAAGCTGATGCAGGAAAACTGGATCGGCAAGAGCGAAGGCGTGCGCTTTGCGTTCCCGCACACGATTAAAGATGCCAGCGGCGCCTTGATTGGGGATGGGCGTATGCATGTGTTCACCACGCGCGCCGACACCATCATGGGCGTTACCTTTTGCGCCGTGGCCCCGGAGCATCCTTTGGCGCAGCATGCGGCTTTGACGAACCCGGCTTTGGCGGCGTTTATTGAAGAATGCAAGGCGGGCGGCACGACTGAGGCTGAGCTGGCGGTGAAAGAGAAGGCCGGTATGGATACGGGCCTGGTGGTGACGCATCCTTTGACTGGTGAGCCGGTGGCGCTGTGGGTGGGGAACTATGTGCTCATGAGCTACGGCGATGGCGCGGTGATGGGCGTGCCGGCGCATGATGAGCGCGATTTTGCGTTTGCTTTGAAATATGGGTTGGCGATTCGGCAGGTGGTTGCGGTTGCTTCTACTTCCTCGGGGGCGGTCACACCAAGCCCTGCGCCGGGTTCCTCCTACGCAAGCGCAAAGTCGGCACCCGGCGTAGGGCTTGGCGTGGCCGGGTTGCGTGCGGACGGTGGGAATGCCAAATCCAACTCCACTGCCGAGGCTGCATTTTTGTCTTTTGACGCGAGCGTTTGGCAGGACTGGTACGCCGAAAAAGGCGCGGGCGTAGCCGTGCAGTCGGGTAAGTACGACGGGCTGGGTTTCAAAGCTTGTTTGGATGCAGTGGCGGCTGACTTGGCGGCGTTGGGGCTGGGCGAGAAAAAGACGACCTGGCGGCTGCGGGACTGGGGCGTGTCGCGCCAGCGGTATTGGGGTACGCCGATTCCCATCATCCATTGCGATGAACACGGCGCGGTGCCGGTGCCCGAGAAGGATTTGCCGGTGGTGCTGCCGCTTGATTGCATTCCTGATGGGTCGGGCAATCCGCTGCACAAGCATGTGGGTTTTCATGCGGGCGTGACTTGCCCGGTGTGCGGCAAAACGGCGCGGCGCGAGACCGACACCATGGATACCTTTGTCGATTCGAGTTGGTACTACATGCGCTATTGCGACCCAACCAATAGCGATGCCATGGTGGCCGAGGGCGCGGCCTATTGGGCGCCTATGGACCAGTACATCGGCGGCATTGAGCACGCGATTTTGCATTTGTTGTACGCGCGCTTTTGGACCAAGGTGATGCGCGATTTGGGGCTGGTGAAGGTGGATGAACCGTTTATCAAATTGCTCACGCAAGGCATGGTGCTCAACCATATTTATTCGCGTCGCACCGACAAAGGCGGGAAAGAATATTTCTGGCCGCAAGATGTGGAGCATGTGCACGATGCCACCGGCAAAGTCATAGGCGCCCGCCTCGTCAAAGCAGTGGGCGATTTGCCCTTAGGCACCGCGATCGACTACGAGGGCGTGGGCACCATGTCCAAGTCCAAAAACAATGGCGTGGACCCGCAAGATTTGATTGAAAAATACGGCGCCGATACGGCCCGCCTCTACACCATGTTCACCTCGCCACCCGAGGCTACGCTGGAGTGGAACGATGCGGGCGTGGAGGGCAGTTACCGCTTTTTGCGGCGCGTTTGGAACTTTGGCTACAAGTTGTCGGCGCTTGACTTGGTTGGCGCGCATGCCACACTGGCAGCGAATGATGGCTTGGCGGCGGTGGCATTTTCCAAAGAGGCCAAGGTGCTGCGTTTGGAGTTGCATACCGTGCTCAAGCAGGTGGATTACGACTACCAGCGCATGCAATACAACACCGTGGTCTCTGGCACCATGAAGATGCTCAACGCGCTGGAAGACTTCAAGGGCCACGCTGCGCCCGATGGCTTGGTGGCGCTGGCCGAAGGCTTTGGTATTTTGTTGCGCGTCTTGTACCCGGCCGCGCCGCATCTGGCGCATGCGCTATGGGTGGAATTGGGCTTTGCCAAGCACGGCGGCGATTTGCTCGACGCTGCCTGGCCCGCCGTGGATGCCAGCGCCTTAGTGCAAGACGAAATTTCGCTGGTGCTGCAAATAAATGGCAAATTGCGCGGCGCTTTGTTGGTGCCCTCGGATGCGAGCCGCGAAGCGATTGAAGCACTGGCGCTGCAAAACGCCACGGTGCAAAGTTTTGCCCAAGGCGCAGCGCCGAAAAAAGTCGTGGTTGTGCCGGGCCGTTTGGTCAACGTGGTGCTTTAGGCGCTGTGCGTAGCATGTTGCACACAACGCTTCGCACGGTGGTCCTTTGGCTGGCGCTGGCCTTGTCGGCAACGCTTTTGCAGGGCTGCGGCTTTGCATTGCGCGGCGCGCCCAACTATGTGTTTGATACGGTAGCGGTGACGCCCGAGCGCTCAGGTGGCGTGGCGGCAGAGTTGTCTCGCTTGCTGGGTAACCGGGTGCGCCCGGCGGTAACGCCCGAGGGCGCTGTTGCGCCTGATGCGATTATTGAAGTGTTGAGCGAGTTGCGTCAAAAAGTCGTGGTAGGCCTGAATGCTGCTGGTTTGGTGCGCGAGTTTGAGTTGCGTTTGGCCGTGCGGTTTTCGGTCCGTACCCCCGGCGGGAAGGTTTTGATCGAGCCGACCGATATCCGACTGGAGCGCAGCGTCAGTTTTAACGAGGCGACGGTGTTGTCCAAAGAAACCGAAGAGGTCATGCTCAACCGCGATATGCAGACCGACGCCGTGCAGCAAATCGTGCGCCGCCTGGCGGCGATTAAATCGCTGGCGCCTTAAGGCTGGCGTGCCATGCAATTAGCGCCTTCGCAACTAGGCCGCCATGTGGAGCGCGGGCTTAAAGGCCTCTATACCCTGCACGGCGATGAGCCCTTGCTACAACAAGAAGCGCTAGACGCGTTGCGCGCACATGCGCGCACCCAAGGCTTTACCGAGCGCAGTGCGCACATGGTGTCAGGTGCGCACTTTGATTGGAGCGAAGTGCTGGCCGCCGGTGGCAGCATGAGTTTGTTTGCCGACAAACAAATTATCGAAATCCGCATTCCCAGCGGCAAGCCGGGCAAAGAAGGCAGCGTTGCTTTGCAGCAGATTGCCGAGCAGGCGCAGGGCAATGATGCGGTGCTGACCATCATCTTGCTGCCGCGTTTGGACAAAGCCACCAAAGGCACGGCCTGGTTTAGTGCCCTGGAAAACTGCGGCGTGACGCTGCAAGTGGACCCGGTGGAGCGCAAAGACCTGCCGGCCTGGATTGCCCAGCGCCTAGGCGCGCAGGGTCTGCGCGTGGCGGCGGGCGAAGAAGGCCAGCGCACGCTGCAATTTTTTGCCGACCGCGTGGAAGGTAATTTACTCGCCGCGCACCAAGAGGTGCAAAAGCTGGCTTTGCTGTTTGCGCCCACGGCGCAAAGCGGCGGCGTGCTCAGTTGGGAGCAAGTGGAAGCTGCGGTGCTCAATGTGGCGCGCTACGATGTGTTTAAGCTGAGCGAGGCGGTGCTGGCCGGGCAGCCGCTGCGCGTGCAGCGCATGCTAGAAGGCCTGCAGGCTGAGGGCGAGGCCGAGGTGCTGGTGCACTACACCCTGGCTGAAGACATACGCGCCTTAAAGCGCGTCAAAGACGCCATGGCCCATGGCCGCCCGCTGCCGCTGGCCTTGCGCGAGAACCGCATCTGGGGCAACAAAGAGCGCTTGTTTGAACGCGTGCTACCGCGCATCAGCGCGCCGCAATTGGCCCAATTGCTGCAAGCGGCGCACACGGTGGACGGCATCATCAAAGGCCTCAAGCAGCCCGACTGGCCCGCTAGCGGCTGGCAGGCGCTGCACCGGCTGGCGCTGGACTTGTGCCGCTTGGCCGCGCCGCCTAAGCCTGCTTCGTCGCGTACCACCCTTGCCAGCGCCTGAGCGTTCCCCGTGAGTCTGGCCCTGTTTTGCCGAAACTACACTTGGACTTGCATGAAAATCCAGCTATGAACACCTCTGTTGCCAACCCCATCGAAACCACCCGCCTCTTGGGCGCGCAGGCCAAAGCGGCATCTGGCGCTATGGCCCGGGCCAGTGCGGCGGACAAGAACCGGGCGCTGCTGGCGCTGGCGGCTTTGTTGCGCGAAAACATCCAGGCCTTACAAGTGGACAACGCCAAAGACCTGGAGCGCGCCCTCGCCGCCGGGCTGGCCGCGCCGTTGGTGGACCGGCTGCGGCTCACGCCCAAAGTGCTTGAAACCTGCGCCCAGGGCTGCGAGCAGTTGGCCGCGATGCCAGAAATTATTGGCGAAATCAGCGGCCTGCGCCAGCAGCCCAGCGGCATTCGCGTGGGGCAGATGCGCGTGCCCATTGGCGTGTTTGGCATGATTTTCGAGAGCCGGCCCAACGTCACCATCGAAGCGGCCAGCCTGTCCATCAAAAGCGGCAATGCCTGCATCTTGCGCGGCGGCTCCGAAGCCATCGACTCGAACAAAGCCTTGGCCTTGCTGGTGGGCAAAGCGCTGGCGCAAGCGGGCCTGCCCACGGACGCGGTGCAGTTGGTTCAGACCACCGACCGCGCGGTGGTGGGCGAATTGATCGCCATGCCGCAGTTTGTGGATGTCATCATCCCGCGCGGCGGCAAAAGCCTGATCGAGCGCATTAGCCGCGAGGCGAAAGTGCCCGTCATCAAACACCTGGACGGCAACTGCCACACCTATGTGGACGACCCCTGCGACATCGCCATGGCCGTGACGGTGGCGGACAACGCCAAGACCCAAAAATACAGCCCCTGCAATGCCAGTGAAGGCCTGCTGGTGGCGCGCGCAGTGGCAGCGCAGTTTTTGCCGCAAATCGGCGCTATTTACGCGGCCAAAGGCGTGGAGATGCGCTGCTGCCCCGAGGCCAAAGCCCTACTCGCAGGCCTGCCCGGCGCCAAGTTGCAAGACGCCACCGAGCAAGATTGGTTTGAAGAATACCTGGCGCCCATCATCAGCATCAAAGTGGTCGATGGCCTGGACGCGGCGATTGCGCATATCAACCACTATTCCAGCCACCACACCGACGCCATCCTCACCCGCGACCACATGCACGCGCAGCGCTTTTTGCGCGAGGTGGATTCGGCCAGCGTCATGGTCAACACCAGCACCCGCTTTGCCGACGGCTTTGAATACGGCCTGGGTGCAGAAATCGGCATCTCCACCGACAAATTCCACGCTCGCGGCCCAGTGGGCATTGAGGGCCTGACCTCGCTCAAGTACGTGGTGCTGGGGCAGGGGGAAGTGCGGGGATAGTTTTCGCTTTGCGCGCCGCGCGGCGCTAAATGTGGAAATCGTGGACTATCAATAAGGAGCCGATGTATGGCGCACAACATGCCTGTTAAGGATGGAATGCCTCCAATCCATCCTGGCGAGTTTTTGAAGGAGTTGCTGGAGGAACTCCAACTCAGTCAGACGGGACTGGCCGACGCCTTGGGTATTTCCGCCATGCGCGTTTCGCATGTGCTGAGAGGGCAGCGACCGGTAACTGCCGAGTTAGCCTTGCGGCTGGGCCGTGTGATGGGCCAGACCCCGCAATATTGGTTGAACCTTCAGACCACTTATGATCTTAAAATTGCGCAACGCGACAACCAGGCTAGCCTCTTAACATTGCGCAGACTGGCCGCCTAGTTTGCTAACCCCCCCGCAGATCGCATCTGCGGCCCGACGCCTCCCTCCGTGGAGGCGTTTCTTTTGGTGCGGTCGCCTCTGCATCAGGGTGCTGCTGGCCCCATCCAGGTCGCACTGGCAGTAGCGTGGTAGTTGGTATCCAAGTCGCGTTGCAGCAGCACCAGTGCGACCGGACTGCCGAGCAGTTGTTTGACGATGGAGTAGTACAAGGTGTCCAACTAGCCCGCGCCGCAAACTTAAACGCTGCGGTGGGCGCAAGAGAGGTGGCCCAGGACGTGCTCTTCTGAACACAAGACACTTGCAAATATGCATTGTTGTTTTGCGAAGTTATACCCGATGAAAGACCGGAATCATCGCCACAATAAAGCGCAACCGGCAGACTCGTAACGCTGCTGCTTGCTTGCATTGAATTGAACGCAAAAGGGAATCTCATGAACGAAACCGGTCAGGGCGCTGTCGCCAAGCACCCGTCTGACCTTTACCCACGTGGCCAGCAAATACCTGTTTTGGCAGAGCGCTATTTCAAAGTGGCCATAGTTTTTCTGCTGCTCGGCCTGCTTGTCGGCCTGCACATGTCGATCAGCAATAACCATAGCGCGCATGCAGCGCATGCCCATATCAATTTAGTCGGCTGGGTTACCTCGGCGTTGTTTGGCGTCTATTACGCATTGCATCCGGTCAAAGCCGATACCAGACTTGCGACAGCGCAATTTTGGATCTATGTGGCGGGCTGTGTCGTGATGCTACCCATGCTCTATTTTCTGGTGACGGGTAATGAGTCGGTAGAGCCCTTGGTTGCCGCTGGTTCCATGCTGGTGTTTCTAGGCATCCTATTGTTTGCAGTTGTGGTGTTTAGCAATGAGTAAGTAGTCTTCGTAAGAGAAACCTAGTGAAACAGTCGGAACCCGAGGTGTATTTATGTTTGAATTAAAGGTCTATCGAGATCGCTGGCGCAGCGCAGATGGCAGCCAGCTTGGGCTGCGCGCTATCACGCCCAATGATGTGGAGATGCTGAACCAGTTCTTTGCGAAGCTATCGCCACTGTCCCGCTACCAGCGTTTTCATTGCGACCGGCGCATACTTACCGACGCGCAAGCCAGGTACTTAAGCAGAGTGGACGCAGAAAGGCATATTGCCTTCATGGTGTGTACCTTACAAGCGGGGCAGGAGCACATGGTCGCCGAAGTGCGCTGCGTGGCACTCGGCGCACAGTCTTGGCAGGCTGAATATGCCATCGTGGTAGACGATGCTTGGCAGCGCCAAGGCATTGGGCGCAGGTGTATGGCGCACCTAATGGATGCCGCGCACGCCTATGGATTTAGTGAATTGGTCGGCGAAGTGCTGGCTTCGAATATGGCGATGCGCCAATTTTTAAAAGCTATTGCAATTGACTGCGCGCCAAGCAGTGGCTCGGCATCGCATAGTCGGCTGCATCTTGCTCGATTACGAGGTAGCCGAATGGACTCGGTGCCTGGTCACCCATCTAACTTCACCCATCCTTTTTGACATCGCGCATTTTTTGGAGAAAGATTCTTGTTCAAGCATAAACCGTATAAGTTGGCTCTTGTGATTGGCAGCGGAGGTATTCGCAGCATCGTCGGAGTTGGTGTTTTCCAGGCTTTGACCGAAGCGGGACTAGAGCCAGACCTGATCGTGGGTTGCAGTGCTGGCGCACTTTTTGGCGCGGCGCTGGCAGAAGGCAATGGTTCATCTGCAGCGTTGCGAAAAGCCGAAAAGCTCTGGACTGCCGAAGTCACCCAGGTCACACGTTGGTCAGCTATGCCTGCGCTGTTTCTATCGAAGTTTGGCTTCTTCAAAGAAGACTTTTCTTTCAAAGACTACCGGGTTATTGCGGACCGGATTACCAAAGCTTTTGGTGATACGCAAATTCAAGATATGCCGGTGGCGATGCGCGTGACGGCAACGCATGCGGCGTCCGGCCGGCGCGTAGTCTTAGATAAAGGCTCCTTGGTGGATGCATTGTGCGCAAGCAGCTCTATCCCATTTGTGTTTCCACCGCATAAGGTCAATGGACAATTTTTGATGGATGGCGTGGTCTCTGACCCTTTGCCTGTGATGGTAGCGAGTGATGCCCAGACGGTGGTGACGATAGGCTTAGATTCGATGATGCCTCGTCTTATCAATTCCCCTCTCAAAATGTTCAACCGCATATTTGCGGCGACGACGAATAATCTGATGCATTCGCAGTTAGAGCTTGCCCGCGCCTCGGGTATGCGGGTGGTTCATATCACACCAAAATTCACGCGGCATGTACGTATATTTGAAACGGCAGCAATGACCTATCTGGTAGAAGAAGCTAGGCGCGCAACCCAGGATGCCCTGGACGAAATCCGGCAGCATATGGAGGAGGCGCAGGCGGATTTTTCGCACCAACAGGCCGATCATCTTGCGGTAGTTCAAAAACGAAGTGCAGCACCGCATTTGATGCATGCACATTGAAGCTGCAACGCAGCATGCAGTGCTAGGGCGTTCGAGCAGTTGACCGTCGAGTCTTCGCCAAGCATTAGCTTAAGGCCTGTGAAATCACGCGTCGCAATTCTTCTGGCGCAGCAGGTTTGTGCAGTAAAGGAATGCCAGTAGCCTCAGCCTCGCGCAAGCGTTCAGGCGAGGTATCTCCGGTGATCAGCAACGCCGGAATGGCTTGATTCAGGGCGGCGCGTAACTGCGCAATGGCCATGCCGCCATCGCGCGCTTCTGCAAGTCTGAAATCGGAAACGATGATGTCGGGGTGCTGCCTAACAACCGCTTGCAAGGCCTGCCCTAGGGATTGGGCAAGCTCGCAAACCATGCCCCAGCTTTGCAATAAGCTACCCATGCCATGCAAAGCTAATTCATCGTCGTCAAGTACTAAGGCCTTTTTGCCGCTGAGTGATGTTTCGATGATTATTCTGGCGGTGTTTGGTTCAAGCTGCCCCTGGTACAACGGTATCTCTAATCGAAATACACTTCCACGACCTACTTGAGACCGCACTGTCAAGGCGTGGCCAAGCCGCACTGCGATTCCCTTGGCAATAGCCAAACCCAAGCCGAGCCCTTTGCGGCGGTCGCGCTCAGGGTTGTTGAGCTGGTGAAATTCTTGGAAAATCGCTTCTTGGTTGTGCGGAGCAATGCCGACGCCCGTGTCCCAAACTTCCAGGATTACGGAAGATGCCCTGCGCCGCGCCGCCAACAAGACGCCGCCAGAGCAGGTGTATTTGATGGCGTTGGAGGTCAAGTTACGAACGATGAGCTCCACCAGCGCGGGGTCTGAGTAGGTGGACAGGGTAGTTTCCCGGCAGCGAAACACCAGCCCTTTTTCATCGGCCATCGGGGCCACTTCATTTTCTACTCTGTAGAACAAGTCTTGGATGCTAAACGGCAGCGGGGCTGGCACCACGACTCCCGCCTCTAGACGAGAAAAATCGAGCAATGCATCGAGTAACTCGGAAGACGCAGAGGCCGCAAGCCGAGCGTTGGCCAGCAATTCCTTTTGAGAAACGGCTAGTGGCGTTGTCGAAAGTGCCTCTAGAAACAACGCTTGCGCGTGTACCGGTTGGCGCAGGTCATGGCTGGCCGCAGCCAGGAACACAGATTTGGCAGTATTGGCGCGCACCGCATCTTGGCGTGCGGACTCTGCTTCTTCTATCAACGCATCTTTTTCTTCTATCAACGCATCTTTTTCAATAGTGAGCTCAATAGTGTTGCGCACCACATGGGCGCTGTTGAGCGCCTGTGCCATAAAAGTGGGAACTAATAGCAAGCCACCGAGTCCGAGGAACCGGACAGTCGGGTCGGCGTTCACCAGCATATGAAAGTCGCCAACCACAATGATTGAAAAAAGAAAGCTCAAAAATACCAGAGGAATAGCAGAATTTTGGGCGACCCCTTGGGCGACGATGCCCGTTAAGCTTGCAGTTGCAATGATCTCGAGCTGACCGTCACCTACCCCGAAGCTTAGCCAAGTCAAAGTACCCCACAGGCATCCATCAATGCCATGCGCCAGACAAAGCTGCCAAACAATCGCGGGCGCCTTTTCGGGGCTCCAACCACGTTTCAGATAGTAACGTGCTTGGAGCCATACGACCAAGGAATAGATCGATATGGTGAGCCACCAAGCGAGTACTTTTTCCCATTGGACTGACTGCACCATTCGCCACGCCAACAAGGTCATGAATGCGATACCCGGTATGACAGAGCCATCCTGATTTCTGAGCACAATCCGAAGTTGTTCATTCAATAAGTGCCCTGGCTCTATGCGCAAAGCGCCCCACGGAATCATTCAAATAATCCTATGCGGCGCGCAGCCACAATCGCCTGCGCACGACTGGTGACGGACAAAAAAATAAAGACAGCCTGCACATGGCTTCGCACCGTAAATTCGGATAAATGCATGCGCTTAGCGATTGCTTTGTTGGACAAACCTTCGCACAACAGGCCTAAGACTTCATGTTGCCTTGGTGTCAGTTTGGCCTTGATAAACCGATCGGAAGTTGAAGCGGAGTTGGCGTAACCCGCGACAGCATCAAATTTCAGGACGCTCGCTACGATTTCCACCATCGTTTTGTCTGTTTCCGCTTTAGAAAGAAACGCGACGGCTCCGCATGCCAAGGCATCTGCCGCATCTCGCGGATCTAAAGACGAGGACACCACCACCACTGGCGTTTGCGGCCACTGGCGTCTGAGCAGGCCGATAGAGTCCAACCCGTTGAGACCCTGTAGCTGGATGTCCAGCAATATCAGGTCCAGCTCTGGTGCATTGCACTGTATGGCCTCTTGCGTCGAGCTAGCCTCCAAAATCGTTGGCGTATTGAAGCGCTGCTTTAGGAGCATACGAAGCCCGGTGCGGAAAAGCGAATGGTCATCAATTATCAAGATGTGCATGGCGGGGTTCATCCATTTATATTAGCGTAACTAGTCAATATTAACCATTGTGTTAACAATTGTCAGTAATTAAAATAAAGTTTCAAAAAATGCAATTGAGATTTGGCCTGGTGAAAATGTTCATTGCGGGATTTCGTTGGGTTAAAAAACAAAGGGAGTAGACATGCTGGATTTGTCGTTGGATTGGAACGATCTCAAAGTCTTGCTCGCTTTGTCGAGGGCGAATTCTTTTGCGGCGGCTGCCAAAAGTCTTAGTGTTGACCAGTCCACCGTTAGTCGGCGCCTTTCTTCGCTGGAGAAGGCGGTAGGTTTTCAAATATTGATACGTGGAAGTCGTGCCCTCTCCTGGACGGATATTGGTAATAAGTTGGTTGATGCGGCATACAAGGCAGAGACGGCCATTCATGCCGTGCAACATAAAATCCGGAGCGAGCAGGAAACACCCTCAGGGACGGTGAGCGTAGCGATGCCCCCCGGCATGATTGTGGCAATTTCGCCTTGGTTGCTTGCCGATACTATTGATTCCGACGATGTGCACATCGCATTTATAGGTTGTGCTGATCCATTGGATGACATATACCTTTCCGCCGATCTGGTGATTCGCTACAACGAGCCCACTGGCGCAGATTTAATTTCCCAAGTTTTATTTACCGAAGAATTTGGGCTCTATGCTGCGAAGACATATATTGAAAGTGCAGGAATGCCGCCGAATAGTGATGCGATCAAGGCGCTTTCTTTGGTTTCTTGTGATTTAAGCCATATTCGTGCGCTCAAGGGTTGGTTTGATTTTTCACGGCAGACGGGAGCCAACGATAGAGTTACGGTAGTAGATAACCTTCAAAGCGCCGAGCAACTAATTAGTTTGGGCTACGGCATTGGGGTTTTGCCCACCAGCCAGGTTCGCGCCAACCCACAACTACAGCGTCTCGATCATTTGGTTTTTGAACGGCAAACCGTCTATCTTTCGTACCATGTTTCTATTAAGCGTTTGGCGCGTATCAAAGCGGCAGTGCACCGTTTACGGCGTGCTTTTGAGAGCCTGTCGGTGGGCTATCCGTCATTCAAATCCGAATGCAATGCTGGCGAGGCCTGCCGCTCTGCTGCCCAACTTGCGTGATTTGCAGACCGGGCTTGCATAGCTGAACTATTGTCATAGCGCTTGAATGACCCCGCAGGCGATGCGGGGGCCAGAATTGCCGCTGGGCTGGGTTTTATAGTCATCCGGCTGCGCATGCACGATGAGGCTAAGGCCTGCAATGTCTTTGGCGCCGCCGTTGCCAAAATTCAAGTCCGTCAGTAAAAGGTGCGCGTCCGCGATGCCCAATTCATTAGCCTGCAAGGCTGGTAAATCTCCGGCATGATGATCGGCACCCATGGCCCCGTGTGCTTTTCCCTCTGGGTTGTAATGCCCGCCGGCGCTGCTTCCGTCCGGGCTTTTGCAATTGCCTTTTTCGTGGATGTGAAAGCCGTGTTGTTGTGAGGGTTGAAGATTGAGCACGTGGGCATGTATCTGGAGGCCCTTGGCAACTTTGGTAAAGACTACAGTGCCCAGCACATTGCTGCCTTGTGTGGGTAACAGGTGGGCATGCGCTATCGGTGGTGTAAAGCTTGGGGCTTCTTGAGCCCATGCGGCGCCAAGAAGGGATGCGCAAGCGGTGGCGAGCAGTAGCGTACGAATGTTTTCTCTGAGAGTCATAGTGCAGTAGTTCAAGGTTTTTTCAGGATGGTTATGCGCGGCAGCGATGTATCGCACCACAAGAGAAGCATAGAAATTGATGTGAATATTGACAATGGTTTTCGCTGCATTGGCGGCATGTATTTATGCAAGCGGGTAGAGCGCTTCCGCTGGCCACTTGCATTTGCGCCAAAATGCACCATCTAAAGGATTGCTACATGCCCATTCCGGCCCGCAACGGCCTTTTGTTGAGCACCCAAACCTATGGTCCCCCACCTCGTTACCGCCCTGACCGGCCCGATCAATGAACTGGAGCAGCGCCTGCTGGACACCATGCCGGCGATTGAGCGCTGGTTTCGGCTGGAGTGGATGGAGCACACGCCGCCCTTCTACACCTCGGTGGATGTGCGCAATGCCGGTTTCAAGCTGGCGCCGGTGGATACCGACTTTTATCCCAACGGCTGGAACAACCTGACGCCCGAGATGCTGCCGCTGGCGGTGCAGGCGGCGATGGTGGCTATCGAAAAAATCTGCCCCGAGGCGCGCAATCTGCTCATCATCCCCGAGCACAATATTCGCAGCACTTTTTACCTGAGTAACCTGGCGCAGCTGCGACGCATATTTCACATGGCGGGGCTTAATGTGCGCATCGGGTCTATCAGCCCGGAGCTAAAGAAAAGCACCGTTATCGAATTGCCCGGCGGCGAGAGCATTACCTTAGAGCCAGTGCTGCGCAACAAAGGGCGCATCGGCGTCAAGGACTTTGACCCTTGCACCATCTTGCTCAATAACGACCTGGCGGCAGGCATTCCCGGCATTTTGGAAGACTTGCACCAGCAATACCTGCTGCCCCCGCTGCACGCCAGCTGGGCGGTGCGGCGCAAAAGCACCCATTTCGCCTGCTACGAAGAAATCGCCAAACGCTTTGGCAAGCTCACCGGCATCGACCCCTGGCTGATCAACCCGCTATACGAAAGCTGCGGCGATGTCGATCTGGCAGATGCCAATGGGTTGGCGGCCTTGAGCGCGCGGGTGGACTCCACCCTGAGCAAAGTGCGCCGCAAGTACAAGGAATATGGCATCAAAGAAAAGCCTTTTGTCATCGTCAAGGCCGATAACAGCAGCAGCGGCATGGGACTCATGACCGTGCGCGACGCCAAGCAAGTGCCCGATTTGGTGGCACGCACCCAGGCGGCAGCGCAGGACGGCGGCTTGCGCCAGTTGATCGTGCAAGAAGGCGTGCTCACCCACGAGCGCATGAACGATGCTGTGGCCGAGCCGGTGGTGTACATGATGGACCGCTACGTGGTGGGCGGCTTTTACCGCATCCATGCCGACCGCGGCGAGGACGAAAACCTCAGCGCCCCTGGCTCTTTGTATGTGCCTCTGGCCTTTGGGCCTAGCACCCAACTGCCGCAGTTAGGCGTGCGCCCCGGCGCCAGCGAGCCCAACCGCTTTTATATGTACGGCGTGGTGGGGCGCTTGGCCATGCTGGCCGCCAGCTACGAGCTGGAAGGCACCGATCCGCTGGCCGACGAGGGCGATTAGCCCGCCCGCTAGGGTGTAGCTTTTGTCCCGGCAGCGACTTTTCTTGCTGCATTGCAACATATTTTTTGGTTCGGCCCCCTTAAGCGGGCTGGAAACGGCTTTTGCCGTAGCACAATGGCGCTCCCCGCGACAACCGAATCCGCGCCGCTTTGGTGGCCGGTGCAACTTGTGTCTTCACAAAAATCATCAATCACGGCCTTGACCGTTGGCGCCATTGGCGTGGTCTATGGCGATATCGGCACCAGCGTGCTCTACGCGCTCAAAGAGGTGTTCGGCTCCGGGCATGTGCCCTTTACCCCAGACAATGTGTACGGCATCTTGTCGATGATTTTCTGGACGCTGACCATCATCGTCTCGCTCAAATACGTGGTGCTGGTGCTACGCGCCGACAACGCGGGCGAGGGCGGCCTGATCGCCATGCTGGCGCTGGCCTCGCAAGCGGTGAAAGACAAGCCGGTGTTGCGCCGGGTCTTGCTCAACGTCGGGATTTTCGGCACCTGTTTGTTTTACGGCGACGGGGTGATTACCCCCGCGATTTCGGTGCTGGGCGCGGTGGAAGGTTTGGAAGTGATCTCGCCGCGTTTTGTGAAGTACGTGGTGCCGCTAACCCTGGTGATTTTGTTCTGCCTGTTCTGGGTGCAAAAGCGCGGCACCACCGGTATCGGCAAGTTTTTTGGTCCCATCACCTTGGTTTGGTTTGCCGTTATCGGCGCCTTGGGTGTGTTTCATATCGCGGCCAACCCGGCTATTTTGCTGGCGCTTAGCCCGCATTACGCCGCACTCTTTGTCTGGGAGAACCCGGGCGTGACCTTTATCCTGCTGGGCGCCGTGGTCTTGTGCGTAACCGGTGCCGAAGCCTTGTACGCGGACCTGGGGCACTTTGGCAAAAAGCCGATCCGCATAGCCTGGTTTGCGGTGGTCATGCCGTCGCTGACGCTTAACTATTTTGGCCAAGGCGCTTTATTGTTGGCGAACCCGGCTGCCGTCAAAAACCCGTTTTATATGATGGCGCCGGACTGGGCGCTGATACCTTTGGTCGTGCTGGCCACAGCGGCTGCGGTGATTGCCTCGCAGGCTTTGATTACCGGCGCCTTTAGCGTCACCAAGCAGGTGATTCAGCTCGGTTACCTGCCGCGCCTGAACCTGATTCACACCAGCGCGCGCGAGGCCGGGCAGATTTACATTCCTTCGGTGAACTGGGGCTTGTTTGTGGTGATTGTGCTGGCCGTGGGCATGTTCAAGTCTTCCAGCAATTTGGCGGCGGCGTATGGCATTGCGGTGTGTACCGATATGCTGATCACCACGGTGCTCACATTCTTCGTGGTGCGCTACCGCTGGAAATACCCGCTGGTTTTGTGTTTGCTGGCCACCGGCTTTTTCTTCGCGGTGGACTTTGTGTTTTGGGCCTCTAATTTGCTCAAACTCTTCGATGGCGGTTGGTTCCCCTTGGCTATTGGCGCAGTGGTCTTTGTGCTCATGGGCACCTGGAAAGATGGACGGGCCTTGCTCAACTCCAAAATCAAGGCCGACGCGCTGGATTTGCGCGGATTTTTGGATTCGGTATTTATTAGTCCGCCCGCCCGGGTGGACGGCACGGCGGTGTTTTTGAGTGCCGCCGTGGGCACGGTGCCCAATGCACTTTTGCATAATTTGAAGCACAACAAGGTGCTGCACGCCACCAATTTGTTTGTGACCGTTCGCCACCGTGAAGTACCCTGGATCGGCTTGGACAAGCGCATTGAGATAGAGCGTCTTGGCCACGACTGCTGGCAGGTGCTGATTTACTACGGCTTTAAAAACGACCCGGACGTTCCTAAAGCCCTTCAGCAACTTAAAGGCCGGGGCGTAGCGCTGGACCCGATGTCCACCAGTTTCTTTTTGTCCCGCGATACCGTGGTACCGGTTCTGGGCGAGGGCATGGCGCCTTGGCGTGAAAAACTGTTTGCCCAGATGCACCACAACGCCAGCAGCGCTGCGGACTTTTTGAACCTGCCCAACAACTCGGTGGTCGAGATGGGCTCCAAGATAGAGATTTAGCCCGCCGTGCAATTTTTCAAAGACCTGAGCTGGTCCACCTTCACCGCCGGTTTCGTAGCGGTACTGGTGGGATTTACCAGCTCGATTGCCATCGTTTTTCAGGCCGCGCAAGCCTTTGGCGCAACGCAAGAGATGCTGGCCTCCTGGGTCTGGGCGATCAGCATCGGCATGGGCCTGACCACCGCCATACCATCATTGATGATTCGTAAACCGGTGATGGTGGCCTGGAGCACCCCCGGCGCTGCAGTCTTGGCCAGCGCCGGACTGGCCGGTGGTTTCAGCATGGGCCAGGCGGTAGGTGCGTTTATGGCCAGTGCCGCGTTGATTGTGCTCATCGGTGCCAGTGGCTGGTTTGAGGCCTTGACCAAGCGCATTCCCCTGAGCATCGCCAGCGCCTTGTTGGCTGGGGTATTGGCGCGCTTTGGTATTGCTGGTTTTGCTGCTGCCCAAACCGCTTTGCCTTTGGTCTTGCTGATGCTTTTGACCTATTTGCTGGGCCGGCGCTTTATGCCTCTGTATGCAGTGCCGCTAACGCTTTTGTTTGCAATTTTGTTTGTCGCCGGGCAGGGTGGTTTTTCTAATGTAGTGATTCCTACGGGCCTCACCTGGCCCGTTTATGTGGCGCCTGAATTTACCTGGTCTGCCATGGTCAGTTTGGCGCTGCCCTTGTTTGTGGTGACCATGGCCTCGCAAAACATGCCAGGTGTGGCTGCCATCAAGGCTTGCGGTTTTGGCGACGAGCGGGCCAACGGCGGCGATGCCGGTTTGCCGGTCTCGCGCATCCTCACCATGACGGGCGTGGCCACACTGGTGTTTGCGCCCTTTGGCGCGTTTTCGCTGAACTTAAGCGCCATTACCGCCGCCATGTGCATGGGCCCGCAATCGCACCCGGACAAATCGCGGCGCTATACCGCTGCGGTGTGTTGCGGCCTGATCTACATCGCCCTGGGCCTGTTCGGCGCCACCATCATGGCCATGCTCAGCGCCTTTCCGCAGGCTTTGGTGGTCGCTATCGCCGGTCTGGCTTTGATGGCCACCATTGGGAACGGCCTGGCCAGCGCTTTGCATAAAGAATCTGACCGCGAAGCAGCCATGGTGACTTTTTTGATTACCCTGAGCGGCGTGGTCATTGGCGGCGTGGGCTCGGCCTTTTGGGGCTTGCTGGCGGGCAGCTTGGCGCTGGCTGTGCAACACTACCGGCCACGCAAGGCATGAAAGCGCTAGCGCCATAGCCCTTCGCGGCGTCAACTTTGTCTTTTGGTTTTTTAGCCGATAACGCGCCTGTATTCCCGGAGAATTTTTTGATGCAAATTTTGTTTGTCGCCGACCCGCTGGAGTCTTTTCAGACTTACAAGGACACCACGTTTTCCATGATGCGCGAGGCGCAGCGGCGTGGACACCAAATCGCCGCGTGCGAGCCGCGCCAGTTGCTCTGGCAGCAAGGCGGCGTCGTGCAGGCGCAAACGCGGCGCATCTCCTTGACCGGGCAAGCGGATCGCTGGTTTGAAGAGCAAGCGGGCGCAGTGCTAGCGCTGCACAGTTTTGACGCAGTCATCATGCGCAAAGATCCGCCTTTTGACAGCGAATATTTTTACGCCACGCACTTGCTGGAGCAGGCCGAGCGCGAAGGCGCTAAGGTGTTTAACAAGCCGCGCGCCCTGCGCGACCACCCGGAGAAGCTGGCCATCATGGAGTTCCCCCAGCACATCGGCCCCACGCTAGTGACCCGCGATGCGCAAGCGGTGCGGGCTTTCCACGCCGAGCACCAAGACATCATCTTGAAGCCCTTGGACGGCATGGGCGGCATGGGCATCTTCCGAGTCAAGCCCGACGGGCTGAACTTGGGCAGCATCATTGAGACGCTGAACCGCGAGGGCGCGCAAAGCCTGATGGTGCAAAAGTTTTTACCGGCGATTACGCAAGGCGATAAGCGCGTGCTGGTGATAGGCGGTGTACCGGTGCCTTTTTGTCTGGCGCGCATTCCGCAGGGCGGCGAGGTGCGTGGCAACTTGGCGGCCGGTGGCCTGGGCGTAGCCCAGCCCTTGAACGACGCCGACCGTGCCATGGCCCAAGCCATGGGCCCGACGCTGGCGGCGCGCGGTCTCTTGCTGGTGGGGTTAGACATCATCGGCACGCACCTGACCGAAATCAATGTCACCAGCCCCACCTGTTTTCAGGAGATCAGCGACCAGACCGGCTTTGACGTGCCGGCTATGTTTATCGATGCGCTGGAGGCCGCCGTAGCAGCTTAAGTCCACCCTGCGCTTTAGTCGCGCGGCTCGCTCCAGAGCTTGCCACCGGTTGACCAATTTTCGGCCTTGATGTCGGTGATGATCACGTCCACCGATCCGGGGGAACCACCCAGCACTTCGACGCTGATGCGGGTAATTTCTTGCACCAGTTTTTTCTTTTGCTCCAAGGTGCGGCCTTCAATCATTTCTACGTGGTAGGTGGGCATGGTTTTCCTTTGTAATCGCGTGCGGTTCGGGTCTTGGGGCTTTGGCCTCGAGTGCGAGGCGTCAGTTTAGACTGCGGCATGGTTTCCCTTCAGAAAATTTGCTTGTGCCGGCATTGATAAGCCAAGGCTTGCGCGCGCTGGGCCAGCACCCGCGCCATAGCGCGCTGTTGGCAGCTTTGGTATTGCTGCATGCAGTGGTGGGCGGCTTCATTGGTTTGTCGGTGGACGAGGCGCATTACCTTTTATACGCCTACCACCCGGCGCTCAGTTATTTTGACCATCCGCCGCTGGTGGGCTGGGTGCAAATACCTTTGGTGGCCCTGGATGCGCCGGTGGTCTTCTTACGTTTAGTGCCCGGGCTTTTCTGGCTGGGGACGGTGCTGGCCGTCTACCGGCTGGCCGATCACCTGCAAGGCAATAGCAATTTTGGCCATGCGGGCGACGCCGGTTTGTGGGCGCTGGGCGCGCTGGCCTTAGCGCCCTTGCTGCATGTGCTGGGCATCGGCCTGGTGCCCGATACCTTGCTGATGTTTTTCACCGTGCTGTTGATGGGCCAAACCCTGCGCCTGATGCAAGCTGACGGCCTGGCCTCCCGGGGCGACTGGTTGCTCTGGGGTTGCCTGCTGGGGCTGGCGGGCCTAAGCAAATACACCGCCATTTTTATGGCCTTAGCCTCGGGCCTGTGCCTGTTGTCCGCCCACGGGTTGCGCGTCTTGCGTTCGCCTTGGGCTTGGCTGGCGGTGGTGCTGGCGCTATTCATAGTCTCGCCGGTGCTGGTGTGGAATGCGCAGCATGATTGGGTGTCTTTCCGCTACCAAGTGCAGCATGGCGCGGGCAGCGGCTGGCATGTGGCCGACGTAGCGCGCTTTGCGCTTTTGCAGTTGTTAGCCTTTGGGCCTTTGCTGCTCTGGGGTTTGTCGGGACATAGCAAGCAGGGCGCGTTGCGGCTGTTTTTTGCGCTGCCTTGGCTGGTGCTGGCCTATTTGGCTGGCGGGGGCAGCAGCTTGCCGCATTGGACGGCGCCCGCCTGGGTGGCGCTGGCGCCTTTTGCTGGTCTGGCTTTGGCCCGCTTTCGCTATGGGCACGGCGATCGGGGCCGCCAGCGCGTACGCGCCCGCATCTTGGCCGCGCTGGTTTTTGTGCAAGGGCTGGGCTGCGCCGCCTTGCTGTGGCTGATGTTGTCCGCCGGTGCGCCGCTGCTACCCCGCACCTGGGACAACACCGCCGTAGGCGCCAACCCCTTTGCCGAACTTTATGGCTGGGACCAGGCCGGTGCGCGTGCCACCAGCCTGGCGCAGGCGCAGGGCCTGAGCAGCGTGTCGGTGCAGAACTGGACGCTGGCTAGTCGGTTGGGCTGGGTTGTGCGGCCACTGCCGGTGCATGTGCTGGATGCGGGATACAGCCAGTTCTCCCTCTGGGCTGGCGATTTACCGGTAGGCGCGAGTACCTTGCTGGTGGACAACTCTTTGCTGGCTTTTGAGACCCCACTGGGGCCGCATGGCTTTGCCGACTGCCAGTTGCTCGATACCTTGGACGCGCGCCATGGCGGCGCACCGGTGGCGCGTTTCCGGTTTTACGCCTGCCACGGCTGGGCCGGTAATCCGCAACCCCGCAACCGGGAGCCCGGGCCATGATGGCGCGTTGGTGGCTGCCGCTGGTGGTGTTGGGGCTTGCCGCTCCCCTGTGGCTGCATTGGTGGGAGCCGGGCTTGTTTCTGGCCATCAACCAGACCTGCGCCAGCGTACCCGCCGTGGCCTGGGCGGCGCTTTCTTTGGGTGGCAATGCCTGGGGCGTTTTAGCTCTGACCTCGCCCTTGCTGGTGTTTGCGCCGCGTTTGATGTGGGCCTGGTTGTGTGCCGTGCCGGTGGGCGTGGTGTTTGCGCGCATAGGCAAGGAATGGCTGTACAGCCCGCGCCCGGCGGGGCTGATTGAGCATGCGCAAATCCGCATCGTGGGCGAGCCGATGGAGTTTGCCTCTATGCCTTCGGGTCATACGCTGACGGCTTTTGCCGTGGCGGGCAGTATTTATTTTGCGATAGAAGCCGCGCAGCGCCAGCGCTTTGTATGGCTGTGGCTGCTGGCGGGCTTGGTGGGCTTATCGCGCATGGCGCTGGGTGCGCATTGGCCGGGCGATGTAGTCGTGGGCGCTTGCCTGGGCGCGTGGGCTGCGGCCCTAGGGCACCTGCTTTGGGCCCGCTTGGGCCCGGACTTTTTCAAGCCGCGTGGCTGGCGCATGCGTGCTTTGGCCGCGCTGCTGGCACTCACGATTTATCAAATGCTGGAGTCGCCCCTAGATTACGATGAGAGTCGCCAGCCGCAATATGTGCTGGCGTTGGTGTTGGCGCTGGTCTTGCTGCGCTTTGCGCGCCAGCAGCGCAGACTGACAGAGCCATAATTCGGCCAGCTAATTTGCTGCGGGTGCCGCTGCGCTTTAACAGCCAGCCGCGCAGGGAGGACTGAACTATGACTAAAAAATCGAACGAGGCCCCGCTGCGTGCAGGGCCGCAGGACACTGCGCTTGCGCGCCGCTACAGCTTGGTGTTTGCCCTTTTGCTGGCCTTGGGCATGTTGCACTTTGCGCTGCTGCCCGGTTTGCTGGGCGCTTGCTTGGGCTTTTTGGCGGCCAAGGCTTTGGTGCGGGTCGGGCAGCGCTGGCGCTATGGCCCCAATGGGGCTTTCGCGGCGGCGGTGGTCATCGTGCTGCCCCTGCTGGCCTTGGTGCTGGCACTGCTCAACGCCAAGTCGCTGGCCCTGGGCGCCGTGGGTCAGTACCAGGCCTTGCTGCAATTCCTGGCGCAAACCGTTTTGGAAATCCGCAAAAAAATTCCGCCCGATTGGGCGCTTTACCTGCCCGACGAACTGATGGACGTACAGCTTTGGCTGGCCGAGATGCTCAAGTCCAAAGCCAGTGTGCTGGCCGGAGCGGGCACACAGGCCTTGCACGGGTTGCTGCTGGTTTATGTGGGGCTGGTGGTCGGCGCCTTGATGGCGGCGGGCACGGTGGCGCCCAGTAGCGCGCCGCTGCGCTTGCAAATGCGCGAGCGCGGGCGGCTGTTTATCGCCGCGTTCGGGCAGGTGGTGGTGGCGCAGTTTTGGATTGCGGTGTTCAATGCCAGTTGCACCGCCGCGCTTTTGCTGATTGCCCTGCCGCTGGCCGGGGCGCATGTGCCCTATATCGGGCCGCTGGTGACGCTCACCTTCTTCTGCGGGCTGATTCCCATCGTCGGCAATCTGCTGTGCAACGCCATGCTGACCTTGGCGGGTTTGTCGGTATCCGTTGGGGTGGGCATCACTTGCCTGGTGTTTTTGGTGGTCATCCACAAAGCCGAGTACGCCATCAACGCCCGCATTTTGGGCAAACACACCAATACCTCGTCCTGGGAGCTTTTGGCGGTGATGTTCATCGGCGAAGCCTTGTTCGGCCTGCCCGGCTTGGTCGCCGCGCCTTTGTATTACGGCTACGCCAAAAAGGAGTGGCAGGCCGGCGGCTGGATTTGAGGGCGCTTGGCTGGGTTTTCAGCCCGGCAAAGGCGTTTTCATGCGCTTCGCCGCCTTCCGCTACTTTGAAAACTCGGGAAAACCCGCTATCATTAGCACTCGCTGGGGTTGAGTGCTAACAAAACCGCCCCACCTATCTGTTGCAGTCCCCTTTGGCGCCAAAGGCGGGCCGCCTGATTTTTTCAATAGTCGTTTCTAAACCTAGGAGATTCTTTATGAAACTGCGCCCATTGGCAGACCGCGTGATTGTTAAGCGCGTCGAAAGCGAAACCAAAACCGCCTCCGGCATCGTCATCCCTGACAACGCCGCTGAAAAGCCCGATCAAGGCGAAGTCCTGGCCGTAGGCCCTGGCAAGCGCAATGACAAAGGCGAGTTGGCCGCCCTGACCGTCAAGGTCGGCGACCGCGTCTTGTTTGGCAAGTACAGCGGCCAGACCGTCAAAGTCGATGGTGACGAGCTGCTCGTTATGAAAGAAGACGATTTGTTCGCAGTGGTTGAGAAGTAATTGCTACTGCGCGAACGCCATGCGTCGTTGCTCCGTGCTCGCCATCCTCACGTACAAAAAGTACGTTCCGGTGGCTGCGCGCGGTGCGCCTAGCCTGACGTCCGCTCGCGACGCAATTTGTCCCCAACAAAGTTTTTTTAATTGATATTTTTGGAGTCCTAACATGGCAGCAAAAGACGTAATTTTCGGCGGCGAAGCCCGCGCACGCATGGTTGAAGGCGTGAACATTTTGGCCAACGCGGTCAAAGTAACCCTGGGCCCTAAAGGCCGTAATGTGGTGCTGGAGCGCTCTTTCGGCGCCCCCACCGTGACCAAGGACGGCGTGTCCGTGGCCAAGGAAATCGAACTCAAAGACAAACTGCAAAACATGGGCGCGCAGATGGTCAAGGAAGTCGCTTCCAAGACGTCTGACAACGCTGGCGACGGCACCACCACCGCTACCGTGTTGGCCCAAGCCATTGTGCGCGAAGGTATGAAGTATGTGGCCGCCGGCATGAACCCCATGGACTTGAAGCGCGGTATCGACAAGGCCGTAACGGCCCTGATCGCTGAGCTGCAAAAAGCCTCAAAAGCGACCACCACCACCAAAGAAATCGCCCAAGTCGGTTCCATCTCGGCTAACAGCGATTCCAGCATTGGCGACATCATCGCCAAGGCCATGGACAAAGTGGGCAAAGAAGGCGTGATCACCGTGGAAGACGGCAAGTCGCTGGACAACGAACTCGACATCGTCGAAGGCATGCAGTTTGACCGCGGTTACCTGTCCCCCTACTTCATCAACAACCCTGAAAAGCAAGCCGCTTTGCTGGACAACCCTTTCGTGCTCTTGTACGACAAGAAAATCAGCAACATCCGCGACCTGCTGCCCACGCTGGAGCAAGTGGCCAAAGCCGGCCGTCCGCTGCTGATCGTTGCCGAAGACGTCGAAGGCGAAGCCCTGGCGACTTTGGTGGTCAACACCATCCGCGGTATCTTGAAAGTGGTCGCCGTCAAAGCCCCTGGCTTTGGTGACCGCCGCAAAGCCATGCTGGAAGACATC
>CAIPZV010000074.1 GCA_903869595.1 uncultured beta proteobacterium
CTGGTGTCTAGGCTACGCGCTTGCTCAGCCCAACTGGCAAACCACGCCAGGGCCATCGCATCCGGCTCATCGGCAGCCAGCGCGTCAAGAATACAAACTTCGCCAACCAACTGCGCGCCCAGGTCTTGCAAGCGATTTTGAAAGGCTTTTGCACCCCCGTAAAAGGTATCGCCATAACTGCTATCGCCCAGCGCCACCAGGCCGTAGCGCACATGGCCCAGATAGCGCGCTTGCGCCTCCAGGCTCTGGTACAGGCCTTGGGCGTTGTCAGGCACGTCGCCACTGCCGGTGGTAGAGCAGCACAGCACCAAGAAGCCGGGGGTGTCGAATACGGCGATCGTCTGGTCTTGCATATCCAGCACTTGTGCGCTGGCGCCGTAGTCGGGCGCGGCCAAGGCCAGGGTTTGGGCAATCTGGCGGGCGTTGCCAAAGACGGTGCCCACCAGCAGGGTGATTTGCATATACAGACGAGCCAAGGCGAAAAACAGCAGGCCCGCATGATAGGGGCAATAATCGGCCTATCGCGCCCAAGGCTTGCGCCGGTGATTCGCACCGGGGCGACTTGCCGCCAATCTGAGGAGATGCTGGTTTATATGCATAGGGTGCTTAGCATGGGCCTAGTAGCGACTAGCCACCAAACTGAGGGGATGCTGGATTGACGTCTGATTTTTTGAGTGCGGACTTGTTTCCCGAATTGCCCAAAGTGCTTGTCCCGCCCCCGCCGCGCAAGCGCAAACCTGCCAGCGCCAAAGCGGCGTCCAAATCCACTATGACAGTACTACTCCAAGCCGGGACTTTTTCAGGCGCCGGGACTCCACCAGCCGCCAGCCCTGTAAGCGATCCCGAAGCCTGCGCCGCCCTATTGGACGCACACCCCGACTACCGCGTGCTGCGCCGCCTGCCGGTGCGACTCCATTGGGACGACGCGGCCACTACAGGCCGCACACGCGTCTTAATTTTGGATACTGAAACTACCGGTCTGGACCCCTCCAAAGAAAAAATCATCGAGCTAGCCATGCTGCGCCTAGACGTGGACACGGCGACGGGCCAGCCCTTGGGATTGATGCAGGTGTTTGATGAACTGGAAGACCCAGGCCGTGCCATTCCCAAAGAGGTGGTGGCTTTGACCGGCATTACCGATGCCGATGTGCACGGCAAACGTTTGGACGAGGCGCGTATTACGGCCATGCTGGAGGGCGTGGATGTGGTGATCGCGCACAACGCGGGTTTTGACCGGCCGTTTTGCGAAGCGCGCATTCCGCAGTTTCGCGACTTGGCCTGGGCCTGCTCGTTTGCCGATATCGACTGGAAAGCCCAAGGCCGTAGCTCCAGCAAGTTGGAGGCATTGGCGCTGGAGTTAGGTTGGTTTTACGACGCCCACCGCGCTGAGATGGATTGCCATGCCTTGTTGGCCGTGCTATGTGCGCCGCTGCCCAAATCGCCCGAGCGCAATGGCCTGGCGACACTGCTGGCCGCCGCCCGTAGGCCGGCCTTGCGTATCTACGCTACGCATGCGCCTTTTGATTCCAAAGACTTGCTCAAAGCCCGAGGCTACCGCTGGAATGCCGAGCAAAAAGTCTGGTCCAGCCGCCTGGCGGACGAAGCCGCACTGGAGGCGGAATGCGAGTGGCTAAAGACCGATGTGTATGGCGGACGCCATGCGGTAGTGGCGATAGAGCAAAGCGATGCCCGCGCTAAATATTCATCGCGCGGCGGGCGGGTGGTGCAGCGCCAGCTATAGGTGCCAGCCTTGCAAACAGGCTGTGCGATAGCGTATGGCCCCAAAACGTATTTTTGTTCCTCCTACATTTTCTTTAGATTCCCACCATGCCCTACCAACTCATTGGCTTGCAAGCAGGCAAAGTCCGCAAAGTTTTAATCAATGGGCGCTTGGTGCCTTCGGCCATGCACAAAACTGCGCAAGAATGCGCGCTAAGCGTTGGCCCACTGGGTTTAGAGCTTGACGAGCAAGCCGATTTATCGGTACACGGTGGTCTGGAAAAAGCGATCTACGCCTATCCATCAGAGCACTATGATTTTTGGCGCGCCGAGCGCCAAGCAGCAGGCGTGGGCGGCATAGACGACAGCCTGGCGTTTGGATCGCTGGGCGAAAACCTGACGCTACAAGGCCTGTTGGAAAGCGAGGTCTGGGTGGGCGATGAATTGCACTTTGCCAATTGCCGCTTGCGCGTCACCCAGCCGCGCGAACCTTGCTCCAAGTTCAATGCGTCCATGGGTTTCAACACCGCCTCCAAACGCATGGCGCAAAGCGATAAGTGCGGCTTTTATTTGGCGGTGGACCAAGCCGGCACGCTGCAAGCGGGCGAGACATTCACCTTAGTCCCCGGCCCCCGCCGCGCCAGCATTCCCGAGCGTTTTGCAGCCAAGATGTTCAAGCATTTGGCTGACTAATCGGGGGAGTCGCCGCGCATGGCAAGCTGGCGGGGCAGGTCCATGCTGTCGTGCAGCAATCGAAGCACATCGATGGTGCGCGCCGGGCCGGCGCGAAACACAATGAAGTGCCGTCCTTTACGACCCATGCGGGCGACATGCAAGATTCGGATGCCAGGCGCAATGTCTTCGCGCAAGTTGCTGCCGGCAATGTCAGGGCCATCTGCCAACGCTTGCATGGCAAGCGAAATGGTTTTTGCATAGATATGAGACTGCTCTACCCCAAAGGTTCTGACAGTCCAGCGCAAAATTTGCCCATAATCCTGCTCGGCTTGCCGACCAAGCCTTAGCGTCCAAGCCTGGGTCATGTACTGGCTAAGTGCTTGCCAGCGACAGTTGCTAGGTGTTCGTCCAGTGCATCGGGCGTATCAAATTGCCTATATGCACCCTGCGTGAAATCATCTTCGCCTACTTGTATGGCGCTGCGCAATGCCACCAAGCGCGACGCATCTTCGGCCTCGCGCTGCTCCACCAAGCGTAGGCCGTCGCTCAGCACTTCACTGGCATTGTGGTAACGCCCACTGCGGACAAGCCGCTCCACGAAAATGGCTTGATGGCTTGTCAACACAAGGTTTTTAGTAGGCATGAGCAGCTCCGCTTGTCTGATCGGCTGATTATGCCAATCACGGCCCCACATTGCACTCCCGCCGCAGCAGCGCCAATGCGTCATGCAAGGCGTAGTCGGCGTCGCTGCGCAAGACCGGCAGCGCTTCCTCGGTGAATGCGTCCCACATGCGCAGGTAGTCGCTTTGGTAGGCGGTGGGCGCGTGTTCGCGGATAAAACTGACAGCCAGCGCAGCGTCCATGCCGGATTTGCGGATTTTGCGGATCAAGGTGGTGGCGGTTTTTTCGGTCAGCACGGTTTTGTGTGCGCTGCCTGCCGCCACGCACAAGAGCAATGTCAGCAATGAGCCCTCATCGTCGTGGCCGCCCGTGGCTTTGCTCCAACCGGCGGAAACTTGGCGTTCAAAGTCTTCCACTTCCGCCAGCCCGTCTTCCAGCCAGAAGTAGCGGCCTGTGAAGGCCGGTGTTTGGGCGAAAAGCTTGCGTGCCGGTATGGCGGCGTCCAGGATGCGCGGCCAATCGGCTTGCAGGCTGTCCGCTACGGCGCGCACCGCAGGCGCTAAAGCGGCGGGTAAACCTTTGGGCAGGACCGGAGCAGGCGGCTGCTGCGTAGCCGCAAACTTTTTACGCAAAACGGTAATCGTTTGGGCAAAGCCAGGCCAGTCCGGCGTTACGCTGCGTTTGGCCAGCGACCAGAGCAGGGCGGTGCGCAACACGGCCTCGGCGTCCGGCGCTTCTTCGTGCAAAAGGTCGGCGTCCAATTCCCACTGCTGCGCGCACCAAATCGCCGCGTCCATCACGCAGGCTACCTGCTCGCGCTTGGCGCGCTCGGCGCGGTAGTCGGCGTGGCTGCGCAGGCTCCAGCGCTCCAGCACCGGTATCTGTTCGTCGCTAAAGCCGCGTCCGTCTTGCATGCCGAAGTGGGTGTTTTGCGGCATGGCGATCATGGCTTTGAGCATATCGGAGCCGCCTTTGGAGCGAGAAAGCAGCGAGTGATCGCGCAGTGCAAGCGCTGCGCGGTGCACATCGCCTTCGCAGCTGTCTTGCAAATACAGGCTCACCAAATTGACCATGCGCTCGCGCGCTTTTTCCAGGTCGGGGCGTAAAAACTCGGTGCCGAAATAGCGGGCGATTTGCACCATGCCCCTGGGCGCCTCAGTGCGCAGGGCTTCGATGCGCTCGGCGCCAATCAAGCCATGCGCCAGTCCATAGGCCAGCGCTTTTTCAAAAAACGGACGCTCGTCAAACAGCGCCATGCCGCTGGCGGGGCTGTTAGCACCCTGGCCTACAGGGTCTTGGTGCTCGGTCATGGTGCCGGTATCTCCGCGTCAGGTTCACGCGGCGCAGGGGCACTGCCGATTACCGAAGCAAGGTGTTCGCCGTCCATGCCCAGCAACCGGTGCACGTGGGCACACAACAAAAAAGAGTGCCCAGCCATTAAATCGCCGATTCCTCGTCCGCGTCCAAAGCAGCAGGGGTCGCCTTGCCCCGGTCGGTGTCGCCGGTTTCCACTTTTCCGTCGTCCTCTTCTGTCTCAAACTCTTCGCCACGCCCGGCCTCAAAAGCGCGGGCTTTGGCGCGTAGCACCAGCAGAGTTTCGATGAACAAATCCACACATTGGTAGCGCAGGGTGTAGGCCATTTGCATCCAATCCTGATCGGCCACTTCGTCTTCGTCTATGCGCGGTTTGGCATAGGCGTTGGCGTAAAGGTCAGCTTCGGTAATCATGTCGCCATCGTCTTCGGCGGTGTCAAACAAACCGGTGCGCGCAAAGGCTTCTACCCGGCTCCAGCGTTCAGCAAAATAATCAGCCAGCGCTTCGCTGCCGCCTTCTAGGTCGCCGATGGCGGTCAGGAATTCCACCGGGTCACCACCCGCGCGGAAGATGACTGAGTTCACCATGCCGCGCAGATGGGTGCGCGAGAGGTCTTTGTATTGTTTTTCGATCACCACAGCACGCGCAAATTGCTGCGGCGATACCAGCAAATTGACCACTGATTCTTTAGAGTTGTCGTATTCGCGGATCACGGCCAGGATGTCTTTAGGCGGCAATTGCTCCAGCACTACCATCAAGGCGCTATCGCCCTCGGCGTCGGCTAACTCCACCAGCGCCGATTCGGCGCCCGAAATATCGCCCGCTGCAATCAGGCTTTGGGTTTTAGAAATCAATGCGAGATGTTGGCTCATGGCTTTTCCTCATTCAATACGGTACAAAGGCTTCATTCCTTGCGGTCAAAGCCTTGTTCGGCCATCCAATCGTTGCCTGCTTCTTCGGCTGCGCGGGCTTCTTTTTCTTCTTCAGAATCCTGGTCCTCGCCGTCTTTGTCTTCGTCCTCATCATCATCGGCAGGAGCTACAGCGGCTGGCGTGTGGTGGAACAAATATTCCATACCCGCTGCCAGCACCATCAGTGTGTCGCCCGCCGGGTCTTTGCATAGTTCTTCAGCCAGGCCAATCGCCCAGGGCTCGAGTTGCACATGGGCTGACAGCGTGGCCCAGTCGGGTAGTAGGCTTGGGTCTTTGGCCACCAGCGCATCCATCAGCGCCGGCTTGCTAAAGCGCATTCCCTGGTGGAACACGATGGCCACCATTTCCGGGGCGCTAGCCATCATCTGGCGCAAAAAAGGCAGCTCTTTGCGGCGCTGGGCCAGGCGCTGGCGCAATACGTTTTTGCCTTCGGAGTCAAAAGCCATGTCATTGATTTCTGCTTCGTAGCTGGAACGCAAGAGTGCAAAGTAAGACGATATTTTCATAAAAGGGCGATCAGCGGCTTAAAAGCAGTTTGTCTAAATAGGGGTTCCAGATTTCGAGCGCAGTTTGCAGCGGATCGTCGAGCAGGTTGCGGCGGCGGTTGTCGTCGTAGGCCTGGCGCTTCGTCTCGTCACTGAGCACTTCGTAAGCTTGCTGCACCGCGCGAAAGCGCGCCGGGGCGCCCGGGTCGCTGTTGCGGTCGGGGTGGTAGGTGGCGGCAAGTTGGCGAAACGCCTTTTTGATGTCGGCGATGCTGGCGCTGCCGCGCAGGCCCAGGGCGCTGTAATGGTCCGTCATAGCCCTCTATTGTCGCTGCCTTGCAGAGCGCAGTGCCCGTGAAGCGGCAGGATGGGGTATTGCACCCCCGCGTGGGGTCCTCAAACGCCCAGTCGTATCCGCTGTCATCTAGGTGCCATGGTGGGTGCTGCACTGGTTTATCCTCGTCCCAAGGGGCGCTGTGCCCCAATTGAACAAAGGCATTTGCATGAACCGTGTCCTGGCCCATACCGGCGCCCGTTATCCCATCGTCCAAGCCCCCATGGGCTGGATTGCCCGCAGCCCTCTGGCCAGCGCCGTTTCCCGGGCCGGTGGTTTGGGGATTATCGAAACCTCGTCCGGCGAAACCGACAATTGCCAACGCGAAATCCGCGCCATGGTGGACAGCGGCCTGCCGTTTGGCGTGAATCTGCCGATTCGCTTTCTCAAAGATGAGGCCATGTTGCGCTTCGTGTGCGAGGTTGGTATCCGTTTTGTCACTACTTCAGCGGGCAGCCCGGCTAAGTTCATTGCGCCCCTCAAAGCGGCGGGTATCGTGGTCTATCACGCCGTACCTACGGTGGAGCTGGCGCTCAAATGCGTGGAGGCGGGCGTCGATGGCTTGGTGGTCGAAGGCGGCGAGGGCGGTGGCTTCAAAAACCCCGAGGAAGTCAGCACCTTGGTGCTTTTGCAGGCGATACGCGAAAAAGTGGATGTGCCCCTTATTGCCGCAGGCGGCATCGTCGATGGCCGGGGCATGGCCGCCGCCTTTGCGCTGGGCGCTGAAGGCATCCAAATGGGTACCCGCTTTGTCGCCAGCCTGGAAAGCCCGGTGCATGCGCATTACAAAGAAGCGATTGTGGGCGCGGGCACCACCGGTACCTGGATGCTAAATACTAAGTCCAGCCCTTGCATTCGCGCGCTAAAAACCGAGTTCACCCAAACGATTCATGAAGCAGGCCTGATGGGGTCAGAGAGCTTTATGGGGATTCAAAAAGTGTATTTCGGCGGCGATATGAACGCCGCCCCAGCGCTGGCAGGCCAGTCCGCCGGTCTGGTTCACCAAGTCAGCAGCGTGCAGGACATCATTACCCAAACGGTGGAGCAGTTCCAAGCTATTTCCAGACGCATGGGAGCCATGGCGCAGGCGGCAGATTTCGGTTAATGCTGTGGCACTTGCTTAGTGCTCAGCTTAAAGGGGCGGTACCGCTGGTGAGCCTGGAATGGGCTTTCAGGCGCCTATGGAAATGATACCGTTCAGCGCTTCGCAGGCGGACTCAAATACCGCTGGCGGCACCTGCTTCCAGACATGCGGGCGTGCCCCACGGTCGCGCCAAGAAAATGACTTGGGTTGATGGGTCAACACATAGCATACTTCGCCCTTGGGCGATGTGAAGCGCACCGCAAATGGGTTAGTTTCATTGCTGGGCGCATGGGTCATCGGCAATCCAATAACGAGGTTTGTACGCTCGTTGAAAGCCTTGGGTGACAGCACCAACATTGGATGCTCGTCCTTCATCTCTTTACCGGCCTGAGGATTGAAGTTGATCCAGATCATGTCGCGGCGATCTGGCACCCAGAGCTTGCCGGGGCTCGCCATCAGAATACTTCTGCGCCGACGCGGCCCATTGCCATGACTTCGCCCCCGTGAACAGCCGGGTCAAACGCTTTGAGCTTTTGGGCCAGCGTCAGCTTGGGCTCGCCTACCGTGCGTAAGAACACGCCGCCATCCACCACCTCCACCTTAATCGGCAGCCCGCGGGTAAAGCGTGCCGCCTTGGCCACCGGGGCGGTGATGCGCACGGCCAGGCCGTTACCCCACTCTTGAACTGTCTGCTCAACTGAAACGGCTGCTTTCATTCGGACACCTCTTTGCAATGTTGATACGAGTTTATACGCCGGACCCATAGGTGTCAACGTGAATCAACAGGTGCTTGCCGCCGGTTCTAAATAGGCAAGGCCACCAAATCATGCCCCTGCGTGCCCACGATGCGGGCGCGGGTGAATTCACCCACCTTCAGGGTTTTGCTGATTTTTTCCGGGGGCAGCAGGCGCACCACGCCGTCGATTTCCGGGGCGTCGGCGTAGCTGCGGCCTACGCCGCCTTTTTTGCCCAAGCCGGGCGCTGAATCCACCAGCACTTGCATGGTGGCGCCTATGCGGCAGCGCAGGCGCTCGGCGGACACTTCTTCGGCCACCGCCATAAAGCGCGAGCGTCGCTCCTCGCGCAGTTCCAGGGGCAGCATGCCGGGCAATTCGTTGGCGGTCGCGCCATTGACGGCGCTGTAGGCGAAGCAACCGGCGCGGTCGATTTGGGCCTCGCGCACAAAGTCCAGCAGGTGTTCAAACTCGGCTTCGGTCTCGCCCGGAAACCCGGCGATAAAAGTGCTGCGCACCACGAGCTCGGGGCAAGCTTCGCGCCAGGCGGCGATGCGCTCCAGATTGCGCTCGCCGCTGGCAGGGCGCTTCATACGCTTGAGCACATCGGGGTGGCTGTGTTGCAGCGGCACGTCCAGATAAGGGAGTACCTTGCCTTGCGCCATCAGCGGCAGCAACTTGTCCACCGTGGGGTAGGGGTAGACATAGTGCAAACGTACCCAGGCGCCATAGAGTGCGGCAATCTCACCCAGCGCTTCGACCAGTTCAAAAGTGCGGGTTTTGACTGGCTTGCCGTCCCAAAAACCGGTGCGGTATTGCATGTCCACGCCGTAGGCCGAGGTGTCTTGGCTAATGACTAGCAGCTCTTTGACGCCGCCTTCAAACAGCGCGCGCGCTTCATTGAGCACATCGCCGATAGGGCGCGATACCAAATCGCCGCGCATGGACGGGATGATACAAAAGGTGCAGCGGTGGTTGCAGCCTTCGCTGATTTTTAAGTACGCATAGTGGCGCGGGGTGAGTTTGATACCGGCGATGCCAAAGCCTTGGGGCACCAGATCAATAAACGGGTCGTGCGGCTTAGGCAGGTTCAGGTGTACCGCGTCCATGACTTCCTGGGTGGCGTGTGGCCCGGTCACGGCCAGTACCTTGGGGTGCATTTGACGCACCAAATTGTTACCCTCACCATCGGCGCGTGCGCCCAGGCAACCGGTGACGATGACGCGTCCGTTGTCGGCCAAGGCCTCGCCAATCGTGTCCAAGCTTTCTTTCACCGCGTCGTCGATAAAGCCGCAGGTGTTGACGATGACCAGGTCGGCCCCCGCAAAGGTTTTAGACGTCTGGTAGCCCTCAGCGCTGAGCTGCGTGAGGATGAGCTCCGAGTCGGTCAGCGCTTTGGGGCAGCCCAGACTGACAAAGCCCACGGTGGGAGCGCGTGTCGCGCCAGGGCTGGCAATGGTTTCAAGAGTCATGGAGTGTGCTGACAAAAATAAAGGGGCGCAACTGCGGCGCCCGAAAAAAGCGCAAGCGGCAGGCGTTTAACGCTTAATGCCGAAAGTGCCCAAAAATTGCTCGGTTTGCTTTTGCATTTGTTCCTGCATTTGCTGGAACACATTAGTACCCATCACGCCGGGCACGATAGGCACTGGCATTTCCATCAGGGTTTGCATATTTTTTTCCATGATGCCGCCCATAAAGCCCTGCATGGAATGGCCGTAAAAGCGGATGATGTTGGCCAGCACTGGCGCGGTAAACATGGGCGAGCCACCGGCTTCTTCTTCCAAAATAATTTGCAGCAAGATGCTGCGCGTCAGGTCTTCGGAGGTTTTGGCATCCACCACGGCAAATGCTTTGTGGTCCATCACCAGTTGCTTGATTTCAGCGAGCGTGATGTAGCTGGAAGTATGCGTGTCGTACAAGCGCCGGTTGGGGTATTTTTTGATGACGCGCTCGGGCAGGTCCTTGGGGGCTTCTGTAGTTTTGGGCATGGCGGTCGGCGTTGGCGGGGCGGTGGACGGTGGAGGGCGCATTGTAGGTAGCCCCCGCCTAGGCAAGCACAGGGTTAGCCCTGAGAGCGGCGCGCCGCCTATTCGGGCGCCTTGCCGCGGAGCTCTTTGATAGCGCTGCGCTGGCTTTTGGCTTGCAGGCGCCGCTCTTTGGAGGCGCGTGTCGGGCGCGTGGCGCGGCGGGGCTTGGGCGGCAGCGCCACGCTTTGCACGATATCTTGCAAGCGGGCATAAGCGTCCAGCCGGTTCATATCCTGGGTGCGGTGGCTTTGCGCCTTGATAACCAGCACGCCCTCTGCGGTAATACGCTTATCGCGAAGGGCTAGCAGCCGCTCTTTAACGTCCTCGGGCAGCGATGACGCGGGAATGTCATAGCGCAAATGGATGGCGCTAGACACCTTGTTGACGTTTTGCCCGCCAGCGCCCTGGGCGCGGATGGCGCTGATGTCCACTTCGGCTTCGTCGATGGCGATAAACGGGGCGGCAGCATCGGACATAGGGCGGTTACACTGAAACGGGCTTTCAACATCAACTTTGCACAGGAGATCACGCCATGGCCAAAGGTCAACAAAAAACCAATAAAGAGGCCAAAAAGCCCAAGAAGGATACCTCACCCCCCAAAGCACCCAGCGGCGGCGAGCCGGTACGGGCCACCATCACCACCGCCGTGATTCCGCGCGGCAAGATTAAAAACAAGTAACACGCAGGACCTCTGCGCCGACGCACCGCAGGGTGCGTTTTTTTGTGGGGTGTCGGCAAACACCGAGGCTTATGCAACTCCAAGAAGTTTTATACAGCCAGGGCTTTGGCACCCGGCGCGTCTGCGCTGGCCTGATTCAGCAGGGCTATGTGCAGGTGTACGACGGCGCAGAGGGCGCTGCACCGCGCACTTGCGAGGACGCCGCCGGCCAATTCGAGCCACAAGGCCTGCGCTTTCGGGTCCAGGGCGTGGACTGGCCGTATTGCGACAAGGCCTACATTCTTTTGCACAAGCCTGCGGCTACTGAATGCTCGCAAAAGCCCTCGACCTACCCCAGTGTTTACACCTTATTGCCATCTCCCTTGCGCACGCGACCACAAAAAGCGGCGGTGCAGGGCGTACAAGCGGTAGGGCGGCTAGACCAGGACACCACCGGCTTGCTCTTGCTCACCGATGACGGCAAGTTCATCCACCGCATGAGTTCGCCGCGCCACCATGTGCCCAAGGTGTATGAGGTGACGGTCAAGCACCCGCTGGACGACAGCCAAATTGCGCGCCTGCTGGCTGGCGTGGTGCTGGACGATGACCCTAAACCGGTGCGCGCCGCCGCTTGCGAGGCGACCGGCCCATTGCAACTACGTCTGACCCTAACCGAAGGCAAATACCACCAGGTTAAGCGCATGCTGGCCGCAGTGGGCAACCGGGTGGAGGGCTTGCACCGCTCGCAAATAGGCGGCCTGACCTTGCCTGCCGACCTGGCGCCAGGGCAATGGTGCTGGCTGGGGCCGGCGCAATTGGCGCTGCTCGCGCCCGTCTGAAGGGCCTGGCCTGCGGCAGGTAAATCGCCCCGCCCGTTACACTCAGAGGCTATAGATAGATAAGGCTTTTGTGAAATCGTCGAACCGTTGGACCCGTTTTTTGCCTCTGGCATGGTTTTTTTGCGCTGAGATGGCCATTGCAAGCGACAAGCCCCCCCCGATATTTGTTCTCAACTCGCTAGATGCCACGGTCAGTGTGGTCGATCCTTCCACCTGGAAAGAGACGCACAAAATACCGACCGGCAAAGAGCCGCACCACCTTTACCTGACACCGGACGAAAAATCCCTCCTCGTGGCCAATGCGGTGGGCGATTCCATGCTGTTCCTGGACCCCAAGACTGCTGCCGTACAGCGCACGGTGCACGGTATCTCGGACCCCTACCATTTGCGCTTCTCGCCCGACATGAAATGGCTGGTCACTGTAGGCAACCGGCTCAACCATGTGGATATCTACCACTGGAACGGCAGCGACATGACCCTGGCCAAGCGCATCCCCACTGGCAAAACGCCTAGCCATGTGTGGATAGACAGCACCAGCGCACTGGCTTATGCCACCATGCAGGAGAGCGATGAGTTGGTGGTGATTGACTTGGCCACGCAAAGCGTCAAGTGGCGCGTCAAAACCGGCTCGCTGCCCGCCGATGTGTTTGGCACCCCGGACGACAAAAACCTGTTAGTGGGCATGACGGGCGGAAATGGCGTGGAGGTGTACGAACTAAGCAAAGCAGCCCCCAAGCTGGTCAAAACCATTAAAACCGGCGCAGCCGCACACGCGTTTCGCAATATGGGGGACAAGCGCCATGTGCTGGTGAGTAACCGTGTGGCCAACACGATTAGCAAAATCGATTACCAGATGATGGAAGTGGTCGATACCTTCCCCGCACCTGGCGGGCCCGATTGCATGGATTTATCGGCGGACGGACGCTACATTTATGTGGCCTCGCGCTGGATCAAAAAACTCACGGTGATTGACACCACCACCCGCAAAGTGGTGCAGCAAGTAGCGGTGGGACGCTCGCCGCACGGTGTATGGACACTGGACCATGCGCCGCGTTAATGGGTGCTGGAATGCGCAGCCGCATTGAGGGCCTGCGCACTGCTAGCCGCCGTGCTGCCATCGCGGCTTTAGCCGCCTTGCTGTGCGGCGCCGCATGGAGCCAAAGCGACTGCAAAAAACCGGTGTACCTGACCTTGGACACCGGCCACATGGAAGTGGCACCCCTCATCGCGGACACTTTGCGCAAGCACCAGGTCAAAGTAACTTTTTTCGCGGCCAATGAGCCGACCCAAGCCGGTGACGGCACTTTGGGCGAGCACTGGGCGCCTTGGTGGCGCGAGCGTGGCCAAGAAGGCCATGGCTTTGCATCCCACACCTTCGACCATGTGTATTGGCGCGGGGATTTGGGCGCTAGCACGGACGGGGCGCAGTTTTTGGTGCAGCCGTCAGCTGGCAGCCAGGCGGGTAAAAAAATGCACTACAGCGCCGCGCAATACTGTGCACAGCTCAAGGCCTCGGCCACGCGCTTGAGCGCGCTGACCGGTCAGCCTACCTTGCCATTGTTTAGGGCGCCGGGCGGCAAAACCTCAGCTGCTTTGCTGGCAGCCGCGCGGGCCTGCGGTTTTGCGCATGTGGCCTGGTCGGATGCGGGTTTTTTGGGCGACGAATTGCCTAGCGAAAAATTCAGCAACCAAGCGCTGCTTGCCAAAGCACTGCGTGAGATCCGCAGCGGCGACATACTCATGGCGCATCTAGGTATTTGGTCGCGCAAAGACGCTTGGGCGCCTGCGGTGTTAGAACCCCTGATCATCGGCCTCAAAGAGCGGGGTTTTTGCTTTGCCACCTTACGCAGCCACCCCAGCTACCAGGCCTGGATTGCCGCCCACCCCAATTAAGGCGTTTGCATGGATACCCTGATCGATAGTTTTGCCACGTTGCAGGCCTGGTTGTTTGAGGCCTGTATCCAGCCTGTGGTGTTTGCCTTGGGCTTTGGCGGCTACTTGGACCAGGCTTTTGGCGCGACCGAATGGGTGCTGGTAGGCCTGCTCGAGATTGCGGTCTTGCTCACGGTCATCGGCCCCTTGCAGCGGTGGCGGCCGGTAGAGGCGGTGCTCGATAACGCCACCATTCGCACCGATATTTTTTACACCCTGCTGCACCGATTAGGCCTGTTCCGCCTGGCTTTGTTTTTCACTTTAGACCCGTATTTGGATAGCGCCATTGGCACTTTGCGCGTCTGGGGGATGCCCACTTTTCACCTGGACGATATTTGGCCAGCGGTGACGGGCAACGCGCTCGTCAGCTTTGTGCTCTACCTGCTGGTATTTGATTTTTTCAACTACTGGTTTCACCGCGCGCAGCACCAATTGCATTGGTGGTGGCAATTGCATGCGCTGCACCATGCCCAGCGCCAGATGACGATGTGGAGCGACAACCGCAACCACTTGCTGGACGATGTGTTGCGTGATGTGTTTTTTGTGCTTTTGGCGGTTTTGATAGGCGTGGCGCCGGGTCAGTTCGTGGCGCTTGTGGCTTTGATGCAACTGAGCGAAAACTTGCAGCACGCCAATGTGCGAGTCTGGTTTGGCCGCATTGGCGAACGCCTTTGGGTCAGCCCGCGCTTTCACCGCATGCACCATGCGATTGGTATCGGCCACGAAAGCCAGCCTCCAGCCGCCAGTGGCACACCTGCGGTGTTAGGCGGTTGCAACTTTGGCGTGCTCTTGCCTTGGTGGGACATGCTGTTTGGCACTGCCGATTTCACCCATGCCTATCCCGCCACCGGAGTGCGCGACCAGGTAGAGCAGGGCCGAGACTATGGCCGGGGCTTTTGGTCCCAACAATGGCGTGGTGTCTTGCGCTTAATCGGCAGGGCCTAGCGTTTCTCGTTGACAATGCGGCAAACCAAGGAGGCGTCTATGGGCTTGCTGATCTCGTCCTTTTGGCGGGCGGTCTTGTACTGTCTGCATCCCAAAGTCATCCTCTTGTCGTTGCTGCCCTTGTTGCTTGCCATGGGCGCTGCCGGTTTGCTGGCGTATTTATTCTGGCAAAGCGCGCAAGAGGCCTTACTAGTCGTGCTGGACGCTTCCGTGTTTGTCACCACGCTGGCGGCCTGGTTAGCCGCCGTGGGCCTGCCGGCACTCAAAGCCATGCTGGCGCCTTTGATATTGATCGTGGTGCTAACGCCCTTGGTCGTGGTGTGTACCGTGTTACTGGTTTCCACCTTGATGACGCCTGCGCTGGTACGGGTGGTGGCAGAGCGCCGCTTTCCGGCCTTAGAGCGCCGCCATGGCGCCTCTTTTGTGGCCAGCTTGGGCTGGACCCTGATCTCCTGCGCACTGGCCTTGGTTGCCACCATCGTCACATCGCCGATGTGGATATTGCCGCCATTGGTGTTGGTATTGCCACCGGCTATTTGGGCCTGGCTCACTTACCGCGTCATGGCATTTGATGCGCTGGCCGACCATGCCAGCAGCGCCGAGCGGCAAACGATTTTGGCGACCCACAAATTTGCGCTCATCACCATGGGTTTTATCGTGGGTTTTCTGGGTGCCACGCCCAGCCTTTTGTGGTCTATGGGTTTGATGGCCTTGGCCATGGCGCCGTTGTTATTGCCTTTTTCGGTGTGGCTGTACACCGTTGTGTTTGTGTTTGCGTCGCTGTGGTTTATCCACTACGGCCTGGCCGCTTTAGCGGCATTGCGCGCCGAGCATGAAGCCGAACTGTTTGTACCCGCCCGGCCCTTAACAGAAGTTGAAGTCTTGCCAGCAATCAACAAGACATCGACCTCTGACTTACCTCCAATCCCTTAATCACACCATGCACTTTGGCCTCATCATCATCGGCGACGAAATCCTCTCGGGCAAGCGAGCCGACAAGCACTTGCCCAAAGCCATCGAATTGCTCAGCGCCCGTGGCCTGCAAGTGGCCTATGCGCATTACCTGGGTGATGACCCGCAGCGCATCACCGCGACCTTGGCCGATGCATTTACCAGTGGGGATGTGGTGTTTTCCTTTGGCGGCATTGGCGCGACCCCGGATGACCACACCCGCCAATGCGCCGCCGCCGCGCTAGGCTCGCCCTTAGAACTGCACCCCGGTGCGCGAGACCTTATCTGGGAGCGCATGCGCGATATCGCCCTGGAAAATGGCCACGCCTTTGAGCCCGAGCGCGAAGACAACATCCACCGCTTGGATATGGGCCGCTTTCCCCAAGGCGCCAGCCTGATTCCCAACCCGTACAACAAGATCGCCGGTTTTAGCTGCCAGGGGCAGGGTGCGGGCGCGGTGCATTTTGTGCCGGGCTTTCCGGTCATGGCCTGGCCGATGATGGAGTGGGTGCTGGACACCCATTACCAGGCCTATTTCAGGCGCGACGCGCATGTGGAGTTGTCGGTCATCGTGATGGGCGCCATGGAAGCGACCCTAACGCCGCTGATGCAAAGCGTGCAAGACGCGCACCCGGTCAAGGTATTTAGCCTGCCCAGCGTAGACCATCCGCAGTACGGGCGGCACATCGAGTTAGGCGTCAAGGGTGCACCCGAGGCGGCTGGCCCAGCCTTTGAGGCGCTGAAAAAAGGTCTGGCAAGCTTCGGCGTTGAGCTTGGCCCCGAATTGGTGCGTACCTAGTCTGCCACCGATCCGGCTAAAATAAATGCACTTTATTGGTGCAATAATGCGCTTAAAGAGTGCGCTCCCATAAACGCGCAAATTTGTAAGGGTAGAGCCCCGCCAGCCTGACAAGGCAGAATGCGGGGTGGAGATTGCGCTTTATGCCCGCTGGCATAAAACCTGCGATAACCCGTAAGCAATCCCTTTTTTACAACCGTGCAACAGGAGTATTTGATGGCCAAGACCGTCGCAGATGTGATGAAGATGGTGAAAGAGAACGAAGTCAAGTTTGTTGACTTCCGCTTCACCGACACCCGTGGTAAAGAGCAGCACGTGACCGTGCCGATCTCGCATTTTGATGAAGACAAATTCACATCCGGCCACGCCTTTGACGGCTCGTCCATCGCCGGATGGAAAGGCATTGAAGCCTCGGACATGCAACTCATGCCCGATGCCAACACCGCCAACATTGACCCCTTCTTTGAAGAGACCACCCTGTTTATGAGCTGCGACGTGGTCGAGCCCAGCGACGGCAAGGCCTATGACCGCGATCCGCGCTCCATCGCCAAGCGCGCAGAAGCCTACCTCAAGGCCTCGGGCATTGGCGACACCGCCTTCTTCGGCCCCGAGCCCGAGTTCTTCATTTTTGACGACGTGCGCTGGCACACCGATATGTCGGGCACTTTCTTCAAAATCGACGAAGCCGAAGCCCCCTGGAACAGCGGCAAGGTCATGGACGGCGGCAACAAAGGCCACCGCCCCACGGTCAAGGGCGGCTACTTCCCCGTGCCCCCAGTGGACAGCACCCAAGATATGCGCGCCGAAATGTCGCTCATCTTGGAGCAGCTCGGCGTACCCGTTGAAGTGTTCCACCACGAAGTGGCTGGCGCAGGCCAAAACGAAATCGGCACCAAGTTCAGCACCCTGGTGCAGCGCGCTGACTGGACCCAAATCTTGAAGTACGTGGTGCAAAACGTGGCCCATAACTTCGGCAAAACCGCTACTTTTATGCCCAAGCCCATCGTGGGCGACAACGGCTCCGGCATGCACGTGCACCAGTCCATCTGGAAAGACGGCAAAAACCTGTTCGCAGGTGACGGCTACGCCGGTTTGTCCGACTTTGCCTTGTACTACATCGGCGGCATCATCAAGCACGCCCGCGCGCTCAACGCCATCACCAACCCCGGTACCAACAGCTACAAGCGCTTGGTTCCCGGCTATGAGGCGCCGGTCAAGCTGGCTTACTCGTCGCGTAACCGCTCGGCATCGATCCGTATTCCCTTTGTGGCCAACCCCAAAGGTCGCCGTATCGAGGCACGCTTCCCCGATCCACTGATGAACCCTTACCTGGGCTTCTCGGCCTTGATGATGGCTGGACTGGATGGCGTGGAAAACAAAATCCACCCCGGCGAGGCTGCTACCAAAGACCTGTACCACCTGCCACCGGAAGAGGACGCTTTGGTCCCCACCGTTTGCCACAGCCTGGACCAAGCGCTGGACTGCCTCGCTGCAGACCACGCCTTCCTGACCAAGGGTGGCGTGTTTACCGAGAGCATGCTAGGGGCCTACATCGAACTCAAAATGGGCGAAGTGACGCGTCTGCGCCAGTCCACCCCATCCTATTGAATTTGATATGTATTATTCGCTGTAATGCCGTTTTCGCGGCATACCGGCCAGGCTTGCGGGCAACTGCTTGCATGCCTGCCGGTGGTGTCGCAAGGCCTCGCACGATAAGACGGCTGCGGCCGTCTTTTTTATGGAGCAGCCTTTTGACACGCATATCCCTTTTGCCCCACTTCTTTGCGTTGCTGGCCGCGCTGGCCGGTAGCAGCGCGTTTGCACAAGACCGCATTTACCGCTGCGGCAACGAGTACACCAACATCGTTACCCGCGCGCAGGAGAAAACCTGCACCCTGATTACCACCGGCAACGTCACCGTGGTGCCCGCTGAAAAAGCAAGCGGCGCAAAAATAGCGCGCCCCGCAGTGCGGCAGGATGCACCGGCGCAGCGCGCCAAAGATGTGGAAGCGCGCACCATTTTGGAAGCCGAGCTGAAAAAGGCACAAATCCAGCTGACCGAGATCAAACAGGAATACAACGGAGGCGAGCCTGAAAAGCTGGGCCCCGAAACCCGTAACCATCAAAAGTACCTGGATCGCGTAGCGGAGATCAAAGCCCGTTTAGTCAGGACGGAAGCCGACATTACCAGCCTGCGGCGCGAGATAGGGCGCTTGCCTGGCGGCGTCGCCAGTACGCAGTAAACAAGATGGCGGCCACAGCGCACTACCAAAGCTTTGACTTGCTAGCCAGCCTGCTGGCCGTAGTGCATGCCGACGCCAAGGTGGTGTTTTCCAATGCAGCCCTGGAAGACGCCTTAGGCATTTCACGCCGCGCCATTGTCGGGGCCAGTCTGGCAGATGTGTTTACCGAGCCGGGAGCCTTACGGGACGCATTGGCAGGCGCCTCTGACAACGCCTTTGCCACTTTGCGCTACGACGGATTTTTGCGCCGCCATGGTCAGGACCTGCTACCGGTGCACGTGATCGTGACCGACGCCGATAGCAAAGGCCGTTTTGTGGTGGAACTGGTGCCCCAAGAGCAGCAAACTCGGCAGGACCGTGAAGAACGCTTGGCGCAGCAGGCCCTGGCCAACAAAGAGCTCATTCGCAACCTGGCACACGAAATTAAAAACCCCTTAGGCGGCATTCGCGGCGCGGCGCAGTTGCTGGAGATGGAAATCGCCTCCAGTGGCCTGAGCGAATACACCCAGGTCATCATCCGCGAAGCCGATCGTCTGCAAACCCTGGTGGACCGCTTGCTCGCGCCACACCGCCGGGCGCATATGGTGGGCGATGTCAATATCCACGAAGTGTGTGAGCGCGTGCGCTCGCTCATCGTGGCCGAATTTCCCAAGGGTTTGCGCGTGGTGCGCGACTACGATATTTCGATTCCCGAATTTCGCGGCGACGTGGAGCAATTGATTCAAACCGTGCTCAATATTGCGCACAACGCTTGTCAGGCTTTGTCTGATCGTATCGCCCAGGGTGATGCAGAGCTGACTTTTTGCACCCGCATTGCACGCCAGGTTACCTTCGGAAAAACGCGCTATAGGCTGGCACTGGAATTGCATGTAATGGATAACGGACCGGGTGTACCCGATTCGATTAAGGACCGCATCTTCTACCCGCTGGTATCGGGCAGGGACGGCGGCTCCGGCCTGGGGCTGACATTGGCGCAAACTTTTGTTCAGCAACACCATGGTCAGATCGAAGTCGATAGCCAGCCGGGGCGCACGGATTTCAAGATATTGATTCCTTTACCGTAGTTGGAAACCAAGTAGAAAGCACACCGATGAAGCCGATTTGGATCGTAGACGATGACCAGTCCATTCGCTTTGTGCTGGAAAAAGCCTTGTTGCGTGAGCAATTGCCCACGCGCAGTTTTTCCAATGCGAGCGATGTGCTGGCCGCACTCGCCAGCGACGACGAAGTGCCACAAATTTTGGTCAGCGATATTCGTATGCCTGGTGGCTCAGGCCTGGATTTACTCGACAAAGTCAAAGCCAAACACCCGGGCCTGCCGGTCATCATCATGACTGCGTTTTCCGACTTGGACAGCGCAGTCAGCGCCTTCCAAGGTGGTGCTTTTGAGTACCTGCCCAAGCCCTTTGATTTGCCCAAAGCCATTGAACTGATTCGCCGTGCGGTGCAAGAAAGCCAACGCGAAGAGTTTGCCGAAGAACGCATGGCCGACACGCCCGAAATGCTGGGCCAGGCACCTGCGATGCAGGACGTTTTCCGCGCGATTGGGCGCCTGAGCCAAAGCAATGTCACGGTCATGATTACCGGCGAATCCGGTTCGGGCAAAGAGCTAGTCGCTCGCGCTTTGCACAAACATTCGCCGCGCGCCAGCGGGCCGTTTGTAGCGATCAACACTGCGGCGATTCCCAAGGAACTGCTAGAGAGCGAACTCTTTGGCCACGAGCGCGGCGCCTTTACCGGCGCGCAAGCGCAGCGGCGCGGACGCTTTGAGCAGGCCGATGAAGGCACTTTGTTTTTAGACGAAATCGGCGATATGCCGTTTGAGCTGCAAACGCGCCTGCTGCGCGTGTTGAGCGACGGCCATTTTTACCGCGTGGGCGGCCACAGCGCCATCAAGGCCAATGTGCGCGTCATTGCCGCCACCCACCAAGACCTGGAGCTGCGCGTGCAGCAAGGCGCGTTTCGCGAAGACTTGTTTCACCGCCTGAACGTCATCCGCCTGCGTTTGCCTGCGCTGCGCGAGCGCCGCGAAGACATCCCCATGCTCACGCGCCACTTCTTGCAGCACAGTGCCAAGCAGTTAGGTGTGGAGCCTAAACGCATTGCCGACAGCGCACTGGCCGCCATCGAAAACTTTGCCTTCCCTGGCAATGTGCGCCAATTAGAAAACGTCTGCCACTGGCTGACGGTCATGGCGCCAGCCCAGGTCATTGAGCCAAAAGACCTGCCGCCCGAATTTGGTGTGTTTAAGCACCAGGGCGCGGCGCAAGATATACCCGAGCGCGCGCCCGATGGCACTGCCTTGGTGCGCGTCAATGGCTACGCGGAGCCCTTTGCCCAAGTGCCGGGATTACCCACCGATAGCGGCGCGATCGATGCAGCTTCTATGGTCTGGCCGTCGCCTGACACCTTGGGCCGTACTTCATCTGTACCACCGCCGCTAACCGGCTGGGAAGTCGAACTCGAAGACGAAGCGCTCACGCTGCTGCGCAGCGGCCAGGTAGAAGTGTGGGACTTGCTCTCCCGCCGCTTCGAAGCCCGCATGATTCAAGCCGCGCTTACCAACACCCGCGGTCGCCGCATCGAAGCGGCTAACAAATTGGGCATAGGCCGCAATACGATCACCCGCAAAATTCAAGAGCTCGGTTTAGACAAAAAACTGGCGTTGTCGCCGGAAGAATAAATACGCTTGCTTCAGGCCTAGCCATCTAGCGTCAGCACCACCGGCGTGTGGTCGCTAGGTCTTTCGTTTTTGCGCGGTGATTTGTCGATGACGCACGCGCTGGCCCGTTCGCGCAGGGCTTGGCTAATCAGGATGTGGTCAATCCGCAGCCCCCGGTTGCGCCTAAAGCCCATATCCCGGTAATCCCACCAGCTATAGCTTTTGGGCGGCTGCGGGAATAGGCGCAGGCTGTCGTGCAAGCCCATGGCCACTAGCGCCCGCAGGTGGTAGCGCTCTTCTTCGGTGCAGTGGATTTGCTCGCGCATGCCTTCTGCGTCCCAGACATCGGCGTCGTCAAAAGTGATGTTGTAGTCACCCATCAGCAGCAATTGTGGATGCGCTGCTAGCTCGGTCTTGACCCAATTGCGCAGTGCCTTGAGCCATTCCATTTTGTACTCAAACTTATCGCTGCCCGGCGCCTGGCCGTTCGGAAAATACGCACCAATCACACGCACACCCTGCACCGTAGCGGTTATCACCCGCGCCAGTTCGTCTTCAAAACCGGGGATGTTTTTCACCACATCGCTAGCCTCGGTCTTGGTCAGCAAGGCTACGCCGTTATAGGTTTTTTGCCCGAACCATTGCGCTTGGTAACCCGCTTGCGCAAAGGCATCGTGCGGAAATTTATCGTCGGTGAGTTTGGTCTCTTGCAAGGCCAGCACATCGACTGGGTTGGCGCTCAGCCAATCGAGCACCTGAGGCAGGCGCACCGCTAAAGAGTTGACGTTCCAGGTCGCAAATTGCATGGTTTAAAGCGGCGTAGCGCGCTGGTAATGCACAAAACTATAGGCCAGTCCCTTGGCCGAAACATGGCTTTCGCGGCTGCTCTCGCACCACGCAGCGTCAAGCTCCGGCGCAAAGGCATCGCCATCCACTTGCAAGTCAATTTCAGTCACGACCACGCTATGCGCCAGCGGCAGCGCCTGGACGTAGATTTGCGCGCCGCCTATCACCCAGGCATCGGGTGCATCGCCGCACTGGGCTATTGCGTCTTGCAAGGAGGCTGCGGCTTGCGCGCCTTGCGTTTGCCAATCGGACTGGCGCGTGACTACCAAGTTCAAGCGGCCCGGCAGCGGGCGGAATTTGGGGGGCAGTGAATCCCAGGTTTTGCGGCCCATGATGACCGGGCAGCCCAGGGTGTGACGCTTGAAGTGGGCCAGGTCTTCGGGCAGATGCCAGGGCAGGCTGTTGTTCGCGCCAATCACGCCGTTGGTAGCGCGCGCATAAATCAGGTGCAGGCGGGTGGCCATGATGCGTGCTCAGACCGCCACCGGCGCCGAGATGGCCGGATGCGGGGTGTAACCCTGCACCTCAAAGTCCTCAAACGCGTAGTCAAAAATACTGGCCGGTCGGCGCTTGATATGCAGCGTGGGGTAGGCCAAGGGCGCGCGGCTCAGTTGCAGCTCCACTTGCGTGTGGTGGTTGCTATAGACATGGCAATCGCCACCCGTCCAGATGAAATCGCCCACGTCCATGTCGCATTGCTGGGCGATCATGTGCGTTAGCAGCGCGTAGCTGGCGATATTGAAAGGCACACCCAGAAAAATATCCGCGCTGCGCTGGTAGAGCTGGCAGCTCAGGCGCGGCTTGGTGCCGGGGCCGTCGGCGGGCGCCACATAAAACTGAAAAAACGCATGGCAGGGCATGAGCGCCATCTTGGACAAATCAGCCACGTTCCAGGCGCTGACGATCATGCGGCGCGAGTCGGGGTTGCTCTTGAGGGTCGCCATCAGCTCGCTGATCTGGTCGATGTGCTTTCCGTCCGGCGTCGGCCAACTGCGCCATTGCACGCCATAGACCGGCCCCAGCTCGCCATCGGGTTGGGCCCACTCGTCCCAAATGCTGACGCCGCGTTCTTTGAGCCAGTTGTTATTACCTGAGCCCGTCAAAAACCACAGTAGCTCCTGGATGATGGAGCGCAAATGCACCTTCTTGGTGGTGACCAGTGGAAAGCCTTCGCGCAAATCAAAACGCATCTGGTAGCCAAACACGCTGGTGGTGCCGGTGCCGGTGCGGTCCTGCTTGTGCACGCCTTGGGTGTAGGCATGGCGCAGCAAGTCTTCGTATTGGTGGCCGATAGCGCGGGAAGCGCCCTGGGCGGAAGTGTCGGTGAGGGAAGTCATAGGACAGCAAAAATCAGTGGTTGCGTGCAGCCAGCATACGCCCAGGGTTAAACATATTGTGCGGGTCCAGCGCGGTTTTGATAGAGCGCATCAGGCCCAGCGCCACCGGCGATTTGTGTTTTTCCAGCTTCTCGCGTTTTAAGCTGCCAATGCCGTGCTCGGCCGAGATAGAGCCGTTGTAAGCGTCCACCAGCGCATAGACCACGGCATTGACCGGGCCCTCTTGTTCGCGCAAAAACTTTTCGGCGTCCTGGCCATCGGGCGCCTGCACGTTGTAGTGCAAATTGCCGTCGCCCAGGTGGCCGTAGTTCACTAGCCGTATGCCCGGAAATGCCTGGGCTAGCGCTGCATCCGCCTTGGCCACAAACTCGGGGATGCGCGACACCGCTATCGAAATATCGTGCTTGATATTGAGCCCCTCTTGCGCCTGCGCCAGTGGAATGCTCTCGCGGATATGCCACAGCGCCCGCGCCTGGGCCATGCTCTCGGCCACCACCGCATCGCTCACGCAACCGGCCTCCATCGCCGCTTCCAGCAGACGCTCAAACTGGCTACGCGCATGTTCGTCCGATTCGTTGTCCGAGTTCTCCAGCACCACGCAATACGGACTGCTCTCATAAAAAGGCACGCGCTGCTGCGGAAAATGTTTCACCACCAACTTCAGGGCAAATTGGCCCATTACCTCGAAACCGGTCAAGCCTGCGCTCAAGGTTTGGTGCGCCAGGCCCAGCAACTGCACCGCCGCCTCCAGCGAAGGCACGGCGGCAAACGCGGTGAGTTGCGATTTGGGTAGGGGATACAGCTTCATGGTGGCGGCGGTAATGACGCCCAGGGTGCCTTCCGAGCCGATAAACAAATGGCGCAAGTCGTAGCCAGTGTTGTCCTTGCGCAAGCCGGTTAGGCCGCTCCAGACCTCGCCTTGCGCGGTCACCACTTCCAGGCCCAAGCACAGCTCGCGGGTATTGCCGTAGCGCACCACTTGCGTGCCCCCGGCATTGGTGCCCAAGTTGCCACCAATGGTGCAACTGCCTTCGGATGCCAAACTCAGCGGGAATAAAAACCCAGCCTTCTCGCACACCTCTTGCAGGCTTTGCAGCACGCAACCGGCCTCTACCGTGATCGTCAGGTTGCCGCCATCCAAAGCGCGCACCGCGTTCATGCGCGTCAGGCTGAGCACCAATTGTGTGCCGCTGGCGTCTGGCGTGGAGCCGACCACCATGCCGGTGTTGCCGCCCTGGGGCACGATGCTCACGCCTGCCGCCGCGCACGCCTGCACCACTTGCGCCACTTGCGCGGTGGACGTGGGCCGCACCACCGCCAGCGATTTGCCGCGTTCGCGTTTGCGCCAGTCCAGCTCGTAGCCGGTCAAATCGCCTTCGGTCAAGACATGTGCGTCGCCAACAATGGCGCGCAACGCGGGGAGCAGGGCAGCGGGAGGATTCATAAGCGGTGTTTAGCTAGCTTCGGTATTCGGTATTTCGCTCAGGCCTGCGGCTTTGGCATCACGCTGGCGCAAGCGCACATGCATGAGGCAAGCCACAAATAGAACCAGGCACAAGGCAATTTCCAGTAGTGCGCAGTAGTTACCCGGCGCCTTGTCGCCCCAGGCGCGCACCACGCCTTCGGTGAAGTACAACCACACCAGCATGGATACCCAGCGGTAGGTGTACATGCGGTTTTTAAGCAGCCCGGCCAGCGGCAAACACAGGGGCAGGGCCTTGAGCGCCAGCCACGATCCGCCGGGCCGTAGCGGGGAAATGAGCAGCTCCCAGGCCAGGCTGAGCACGACCAGTCCCAGCAGGCTGCCCACGGCCAGCGCGCGGCTGATATGGACATGGTTTTCCACCGGGGCGCTTGGGGCCTCGGCAGGTTCGGAGCTAGGGGGGATCGGAGAGGGGGAAAGAGGTGCTTGCATGTCGGTGGCATCATACCGGCCATGCAAATGCTCCCACGCTTCCAACTTTGGCTGGCCGATGTCCGCCATGTGCCCTGGCTACCGGCCCTCCAAACCCTGCGCGAGCGCTTTCGCGAAGACCGCCTAGGCCTTACCGCCAGCAGCCTGACCTTTACCACCACCATCGCCTTGGTGCCGCTGCTGACAGTCGCTTTGGCCGTGTTGACGGCCTTTCCGATGTTTGCCAAGTTTCAGGACGTGTTGCAAAAGTGGCTGGTGACGAGCCTGATACCGGACGACATCGCCCGCCAGGTGCTGGGCTACCTCAATCAGTTTTCGCGCAAGGCCAGCAAGCTGGGCGCCTTTGGTTTGGGCGCGCTGGTGCTCACGTCACTAGCGCTGATCTTTACGATTGACCGCACCATTAATAGCATCTGGCGGGTGCGCAAGCTGCGGCCTTTGGGCCAGCGCCTCTTAATCTACTGGTCGGCGCTGACGCTGGGTCCGCTCATTTTGGGCGTGAGCGTCAGCGTCAGTTCGTATGCGATTTCGGCCTCGCGCGGCTTGGTCGAAGGCATGCCTGGCGGTGTGGGCTTCTTGCTCGATACCACGCAATTTTTGATGGTGGCTGCTGGCATGGCCGCTATGTTCCATTACCTGCCCAACACACGGGTGCGCTGGGGCCACGCCTGGATGGGTGGCTTGTTTGTTGCCACTGGTTTGGAAGTCGCCAAGCGCCTGCTGGGCTGGTACCTGGAAACCGTGCCTCTGTATTCGGCAGTCTATGGCGCCTTTGCCACGCTGCCGATATTGCTAGTCTGGATTTACTTGTCTTGGGTCATCGTCTTGCTCGGCGCGGCCCTGACGGCCTATGTACCGGGCTTGATTGCCGGCTTGCCGCCACGGCGCCAGGCACCGGGCGCACGTTTTGGCCTAGCCCTGGCGCTGCTGGGTAGCCTGGGCGCAGCACGCACGCAAAGCGCTCGGGGCCACACCACGGCCGAGTTGTGCGAGGCCTTGCATGTGGACCCGCTGGACCTGGCCGATGTGGTGGACGTACTTACCACTATGGACTGGATTGGCAAACTGCAAGAGGCCACCGAAGCCGATGGCGGCGCCCGCTGGGTGCTCCTAGTGGACCCGGTGCAAACCCCTGTCGCGCCCCTGGTGCAAAACCTGTTGCTGGCGCAGGACGCACAGACCGGCCAATTTTGGAGGACTGCCTTGCGCTCTGGTTGCACCTTGCATGAAGTGATGTAAACCACGCTCCCCAAAACGGTGCGCTTCCTGTTGATGGTAGGTATCGTGGCAACCATCGCCATAAAGCGTACACGTCAGTTTTCAGTCATAAAAGCCCTTTTTCTGGGTGTACCATTGCGTTCCTGACGGTAGGCTTCCTAACGCTTGAGTTTTGAAGTATCTAAGAATTGAGAAACATTGTTTTTATGCATAGCAAAAAGAAGAAGTTACTCCAGCATCTGCGTACCGAAGTCTTTTGTCGATTGGGCGTATCTCCAGTTCACGGCATTGGCGTATTTGCGATTCGCGATATTTCCAAAGGCTCCAAACCCCTGAAGTCGCGTCTGAAGCTGCATGAAATTAAATTCAACCACGCCGAGGTCAGTTCCCTGCCTCCACAGGTGCGCAAAGAGTTGGACATGTTCTGCTACTACGACAAGCACCATATGCTGATTCCGGCCATTGGCATGAATGCCATGAATATGTCGGTGTACCTGAACCACTCCAAAACGCCCAACCTCAAAATGCGCAAAGATGGTGTGTTGCTGGCCCTGCGCGACATCAAGCAGGACGAAGAATTGGTCATGGACTATGACGACAGCTTTGGCGAAGTCCACACCTTCGGGCCTGGGTCCGACGACTGAGGGCGGCTTTCCCGCAGGCGCAAAAAAACCGGCTTGCAGGCCGGTTTTTTTATGGATGCGAGCGGCCCAAGCCGCCTTGCTTTAGTCCGAGCGCATGCGATAGACCTGGTTCCAGTCTTCGGGCTTGAAATCCGTGTGCAAGGGCGAAGTGGGGTCCAGCGCCAAGGGATGGTCGGCGTCGGTCATAGCCAGGGCAAAGATGGGCTCGTGGTCGGTCACGAACAGGGCTTTGTAGCCGTAGTCACCCACCGGCCCAAGGTTGTAATAGGCATAGCCCGCTTTTCGCGTCCAACGCGAGGCCAGCAAGCAGGCGTAAATGCCGGGCGAGCGGTTGCGGTATTCGGTATTCCACTGGCAAAAACTGCCATACACCTGATCGCGCTCGGGCATGACGATAGACACATCACTGAGCACCAAGTCGCCGTTCTCGGCATGCGCTTGGATGATCAGCACATCGAGGTTTTGCACATAGTCCACAAAACCGGCAATCTCCTGGTCGTGGATTTCGTAGGCGGTGAAATGCTCACGCCCCAGATCAAACACGTCGGCCACCGTCAGGTCGCGGCCAGGCACCACGCGCTCGGTCACGGTAAAGCTGCGGCACAGCTTGTCGAGTTCTTTGAACTTGCGGGCGCGCCGCTCGTCGGTCCAAAAGTCAGGCGAACCGGCGTGCACCAGGCCGTATTTGTCGTTGATCGGCACGCCATAGTTGCCTTCGGGCGGCAGGGCATAGACGATGAATGGCTTTTGCGCCGCCGCCAGCATCTGGGGCGTCACATCAATATAGGGGCACAGGCCGTCCCAGCGACTGGTGTAGTACTTGGTTTGCTCATGGAAGCTTTCCACACACAGGTTCTCGGGGGTCCAAGTCTGGTGTGCCAGTGGTTGCACGTCGTTGTGGTCGAAACCATTGAGTGCTTCGTGGTAGTTGGCGGAGGTGTACAGATCAGTCATCATGGGCTTGGGTTCCTTTGGCTATGCCTTGGCTTGCAAGGGTTGCAGATCAAAGTAGTCAGAGTCGATGCGGTAGTTTTCGCGCAAAAACGCCGCATCACTGGCGTGCAGTGCCTTGATAGCACTGTGCATCGAGGCCAAATGCGCGGAGGCCTCGCTGTGGGGGTTGGACAGCTGACGCTGGTATTCCGGCATCAAGGGGCAATCGCTGTCGTAGTAAAACTTTTTTTGCTTGGGGTGGTAGGCCAGCGGGTAGAGCTTGCAGCTCAGTGGCTTGTCGTCGTCGAGGGTGCAGCCCTGGTCGCCTAAGTGGGTGCACTGCGTCTCTATGCATACGCTGCCCATCGCCTTTTTTTCAGTGGCGGTGAGGGTAATGTCCAATGGTGGAAAGCCGGGTTCTATGTGGCAGCACTGTCTGCACTGCGCGCAATGGTCAAACAGCACGGTGGCGTCCGACAGTTGAAGTGCCACATTTGCGGCGGAATTTAGAGGACACAGATCCGTTGCGCAATATCGCAAAGTCTGAGTTAGTGCAATCGGGCAAGGCCTGCAACTCTTTTTCCAACATACTCGTTTTTTGGGACCTAATCGTCTAGGTGCTAATAGTATGCGCGATTTTTACACGACTTACACACTTTTGTCACACTTTTGAAAATTTTTTTCAAACTATTTCAAGCGCGAAAAATCAATCACACAGCAAAACTGCAAGTGCGAATATGGCTTGCTTTTCAACACCACGACCCGATTATCAAAGCAACAAATCATGCGGGCCTGCACATTGGTGACATGCATGTGCCGCGCTGCGCATCAGGCATACCGGTAAGCTCACTTTGTTTTTGCAAAGCAAGCTTACGACCAGGTTCCTGTAGCTGCAAACGGCGAAGGCTTAGACTGCGCGCCACTAGCAACCCGTGCACCGCGCAAACACTATGTGCCTTATCGCTTGGAACTGGCAACCGGATACGGATCAGCCGCTCTTGCTCATCGCTAATCGCGACGAGTACTACGCGCGGCCCACGCTGCCATTGCACCATTGGGCTGACGCGCCCATCAGCGCGGGCAAAGACTTGCAAGCTGGTGGCACCTGGTTGGGCCTTGCACCCGGTGGCCGCATGGCGGCGCTGACCAATGTGCGCGATATGCGCAACCAACGCGCGGATGCGCCATCGCGCGGCTCGCTGGTCAGCAATTTTTTGAGTGGGCAGAGCAGCGCGCTGGAATACTTGCAAAGCATTGCGGCAAGCGCCGCGCAGTACAACGCCTTCAACCTCTTGGTCTATGACGGGCAGACCTTGCTAGGCTTTGAAAGCCAGGGCGCGCGCATCGTGCCTATGCAGCCTGGTGTCGCCGCCGTTTCCAACGCCGGTTTTGATACGCCCTGGCCCAAGCTGCTGGCGCTCAAAAGCGGGCTGCAAGATTGGATGGCGCAGCAGGCCGCGACGCAGGCGCGTAGCCAGGAGGCCTTGTTTGAATTATTGGCCCACGACCAGCCCGCGCCCGATGCGCAACTGCCTGACACCGGCATTCCCATAGAGCGCGAGCGAGCGCTGTCCTGCGCCTTCATCCGCAGCAGCGACTATGGCACCCGCGCCAGTAGCCTTGTCATGCTGCGGCGCAACACCGCGCGCTTTGTCGAGCGCAGTTTTGACGCGCGAGGCCGTACCGGCGAAGTCAGCCTGGATATCTAAGCGACGCCACTCCCGTCACTGCGAGTCGCGATAGCGACGCGGCAGTCCATGTATGCGTGCGGCAAGGCCCCAGCCGTACAAATGCCCCTTGCACTAGACAAGCTGCCAGCCATCGCCTAACCCGCTAACGACAACCATTTTCAAAAAGGCAATAATCGCCGCTCATCAACAGGGATGCAGCAGCGATGACGGTCACGCTCAACAAAGACGAGATATTGCAACGGGCCAACGGCTTTATGCGCGAATTTTCCGATGCGCATTACGAAATGGGCGAGGCACAAAACTTCATCCGGGGTTTGTGCGAGGTGTTTGGCTTTTCTAACAAGCGCATGGTCAGCTTTGAGCAGCGCGTCAAAAAGCTGGGCGGCAAAAGCGGGCGCATCGACGGTTTTTACCCCGGCAAGCTGCTGATCGAAATGAAATCGCGTGGCGAAGACCTGGACAAAGCCTTCACCCAAGCCACCCAATACCTGCCCGGCCTGCCCGAAGCCGAGCTGCCGGACTACTGCCTGGTCAGTGACTTTGAAAACCTGCACCTCTACGACCTGTCGGCGCATGCACCGCCACTCAAGCACAAGCTGCCCGACTTTGCCAAATACATAGATAGCTACCTGTTTCTGGCCGACTACGAACCGCAGGCCCAAAAAGACCAGATCGCGGTGGACGAAAGCGCCGCCCGCAAGATCGCCCAGCTGCACGACGCCATGCGCGCGGGCGGCTACACCGGCGAAGACTTGCAGCGCTATCTGGTGCGTCTGCTGTTTTGCCTGTTTGCCGAAGACACCGGCATCTTTCAGCGCCGGGGCGACTTTGCCCGCTACATCCGCCAGCACACCCGCGAAGATGCCACCGACCTGGACAGCGCGCTGCAGCGCCTGTTTGACGCGCTCAACCGCCCGCCCGAAAAACGCCCGCGCCACCTGCCGCACGCGCTGGAGATATTTCCCTACATCAACGGCAGCGTGTTTGATGGCCAACTGGCGCCGTGCTACTTTCAGCCGCAAGCGCGCCAGGTGCTGCTGGACTGCGCAGAGAACTTTGATTGGTCGGACATCAGCCCGGCCATCTTCGGGTCTTTGTTTCAGGCGGTTATCCACCATGACGACGAAGGCGTCACCGGCAAAAGCAGCAAGCGGCGCGAGCTGGGCGCGCACTACACCAGCGAGACCAATATCTTGCGCGTGATCGGCCCGCTGTTTTTGGACGAGCTTAAAGCCCAGTTTGCCCAGGCGCGCACGCAGGGCGGCAGCGTGGCCAAGCTGCAAGCACTGCTCCAGCGCCTGCGCAGCCTGAACTGGCTGGACCCAGCCTGCGGCTGCGGCAATTTTTTGGTCATCGCCTACCGCGAAATCCGCCGCCTGGAACTGGACGTGGTCGAAACCCTGCAAGCCATAGACCGACGCAATGGCGGCGTGTCGTACACGCTGGACGCCAAAGAGTTTGACTACATCCAGTGCGATGTACACCAGTTTCATGGCATCGAGATCGAGCCCAGCGCCGCGCATATCGCCACCGTCGCCCTGTGGCTGACCGACCACCAAGAAAACCTGCGCGCCAGCCGCGCCCTGGGCGGCAATTTCAACCGCCTGCCGCTGGTGCGCCGCGCCAACATCGTGTGCGGCAATGCGCTGACGCTGGATTGGGCCAGCGTGTTGTTGCCGGAGCTGTGTGACTATGTGATGGGGAATCCGCCGTTTGTTGGAAAAAAAGAGAAAGGCAGGGACCAAAAAGCTGCCTTTGACGCGACCCTGGCGACCCTTCACGGTGGCGGCGTTCTCGATTTTGTGGCTGCTTGGTACGTGAAAGCAGCGCTGTATTTGCGCGATGGCGCTGTCCGCTTGGGCCAATCTGCGCTTCAACTAGCGCCTCAGACCGGGCATGCGCTTAACGAGCCCAAATTCAAAACGCTCCAAGTGAACGCAAGCGGAACCGCCAATGGGGTACGCCGCCGCAAACCCAACGGCCCGGCGGCGATCGCGTCACGAGTACCGGATACGACTGCGGCCCCGCTACACGCACGCACCCGCTGCGCCTTTGTTTCCACCAACAGCATCACCCAAGGAGAACAAGTGGGCGTGCTTTGGGGTTGGATGCTGGCGCAAGGGATGAAGATTCAGTTTGCCCACCGCAGTTTTCAGTGGAACAACGATGCCATCGGAGTTGCCGCCGTCCACTGCGTCATCATCGGCTTTGGCACAGACGACCTGCCTGGAAAAATCATTTTTGATTACCCGGACAAAAAAGGCAATCCAATAGCTATTCCGGCACACAAGATCAATCCGTATTTGGTTGACGCGCAGGATGTAGCGTTGCCAAGGCGAAGTCATAGCCTAAACAGCGCTGTTTCGATGACCTATGGAAGCATGGTCAATGACAACGGATACTTCATTTTGAGTGAGCAGGAACGATTGGCCTTGCTTGCCAGTGACCCCCAACTTCTGCGCTTTATCCGTCCGTTTATGGGCGGGCAAGAATTCTTGAACAATGAAAGGCGCTGGTGCCTGTGGTTAGAAAAAATTACGCCATCGGAATTGAAGGCTTCTAAACAATTGCTGCAGCGGGTAGAGGCGGTGAGGCAATTTAGGCGCGCTAGCGGTCGTGCCGCCACGCAAAAGTTGGCACTCACCCCAAGCCTTTTCGGCGAAAACCGTCAACCCGACACTAAGTATTTACTGCTACCAAAGGTTTCATCAGAAAACCGGGAATACATGCCGATTGGCTTTATGAGCCCCGAAACAGTGGCTAACGGTAGTGCTCTTGTAGTGGCAAACGCCACCTTGCATACCTTCGGGGTGTTGCAATCCGCAATGCATATGGCTTGGATGCGAATTACCGCCGGTCGTATGAAAAGTGACTACCAGTATTCCGTAGGCATCGTGTACAACAATTTCCCTTGGCCTGACCTGCGCGCTAAATCCTCCAACGCCTCCGACAAAAAACGCGTCGCCATCGAAGCCGCCGCCCAGGCCGTACTAGACGCCCGTGCCGCCCATCCCGGCGCGACCCTTGCCGATCTGTATCACCGCGTAGCGATGCCCCCCAACCTGCGCAAAGCCCACCAACAACTAGACAAAGCCGTGGACAGCGCCTACGCCTACCCCGGCCCCCCGGACGACGCGGGGAGGGTGGCGTTTTTGTTTGATTTGTATGAAAACCTGATTGGACCTGCGAACCCGGCTGAAAATAATTGAGGAACTTTAGAAATGGAAAGCTTACTTACGGCGAAAGAGTTGGCGCAGTTAGAGCAACCTTTCAGAGACATTTTTTCGGATGGCGAACGTGGGCGCCCGGACAATGTGACGGGATTTGGCGCATTTGAATTAGCAAAACATGGCGCCTTAGTTTGGAATAAATGGCGCACATTGTTTCCCGTTCAAAAATGGGAAAAATTGCATTTTTTATTCCCTGCCAATAATGATGAATTTAATTTTTCAAAATTTAATTTCCCTAGAAATATTTCCTTTGAGCATTGCCGATTTTATAACAAAGTATTTTTCAACGAAGCAGTGTTTGCAGGTGACGTTACATTTACTGAGACGGTATTTTCAGAGGATGTTGATTTCTCAAACGCAGTATTTCAAGGTGCTGCAAACTTCAAGGGAACGATTTGGGTCAAGAGTAAATGTGGCACTTTTAAAGAGACGAAATTCCTTGCGATTGCTGACTTCAGCGCGACTAGTTGGCACGCATATAAAAAAAAATTAGAACCGGGTGCCTACGATAATTCTAACTATGCTCTTTACTATGATAAGAGGGGGATGAATACAGAGGTGTTACCACATCTAGACTTTACAAAGGCAACATTCCTAGGAAGAGCAATTTTTGATGGACGCGAGTTTTCGTCTTTAAGGCTCGAAAATACTGTTTTCCATAAAGCGCCCGAATTCATCGGTTCAAAACTTCATCATCGAACATTGCTGAAGAATACAAAATTTCCCAAAGAGTTTGGTTATGCGGTTAATGAATACAGGGTATTAAAAAATGCATTTGCAGAATTAAAGAATACGCGTCAAGAGCTGCGGTTTTTTCGCAGGGAAATGCAAGAGGAGATGCATAACGCCAATGGTAGCCTCCGGCGTTGGCTCCAAGCGTATCAATTTTTCAGCGATTTTGGATTTAGCGTTTGCCGTCCGTTAATGGGTTTGATTGCTTTATTTTTCATATCGTTGTCCGTATCATTACTTTTGGCATATCGAAATGAGATTGCAATTGCAGCTTCTCCTTCGCTAAAGGGCTCTTACTGGGAGTCCATTGATTGGGGCATGACATTCAAATATATTAGTTTTTCTTTTGGAAACGCACTCCCATTTTTCAGCGGCGGCAAGTTTGATAGCAATTTAATTTGCGAACTGTTTGGCACTGGTGCTGTACCCGAAGTCGTAAAGATCATCGCGCTTGGTCAGCAGTGCCTGTCCTTGGTGTTTTGGTTTCTCGTCGGCTTAGCCATTCGTAACAAGTTCAAGTTGAAGTGAGGCTCAATATGTCCACCGCATCCCAAATCATCTACGTCCTAACGAACGCCGCCATGCCCGGGTTGATCAAAGTCGGCAAAACTACGCAGCTAGAAGTAAAAGACCGCATGAAGCAGCTTTACAGCACTGGTGTGCCGGTGCCATTTGAATGTGCGTTTGCCTGCCAGGTGAAGGATGCCACCGAGGTGGAAAAGGCGCTGCATGACGCGTTTAGCCCGCACCGTATCAATCCCAACCGTGAGTTTTTTGAGCTAGAGGCTGATCGCGTGATCGCGATTTTGAAGTTGCTCAAGGTGCAGGACATTACCGCGCAGTTGGAACAGTCCATGGAGCAGGACACCAGCGCCTCGGACAAGCAGTCCGCCCAGGCCCTCAAGGACGCTCGGCGCCCTCGAATGGATTTCCATGCCCTAGGCATACCGGATGGCGCCGTGCTGGAATTCAAAGACGGTAGCGCGCAGGCTACGGTGCTGAATAACCGGCAAGTCTCATTCAATGGCGTCCCGTGCTCACTGACCGCCGCCACCCGCAGCGTGCTCGGCTTGCCCGCCAATTACCCGCTTCAGCCCAGCCCGCATTGGAGCTACCAGGGGCAGTTGCTGATAGATATGTATGAGGCGTTACACGAGGCGGGGGAGTAAGGCGTATGGCAATTCCTAAAAATGCATTTAGCAAAGCCAACCAGCAAGGCGCCGCTATGCAGGCTAGGCACGCCTTAGCCACGGCAGTGCGCTTCGACCGGCGGCGCAAGAAGCTGATTTTGACTTTGGATTCAGGCTTAGAGCTGGCGTTCGCCCGCACCTGGCGCAGGGTTTGCAAGATGCAAGCGCCGACGATTTGGCCGAGGTACACATCAGCCCCTCGGGTCTGGGCCTGCACTTCCCTACATTGGATGCGGATTTGTATGTCCCGTCCTTGCTCGAAGGGCTGCTCGGATCAAGCCGCTGGATTGCCGCGCAAAACGGTCGATCGGGCGGACAAGTGCAAAGTGCGGCCAAGTCGCATGCAGCCTGCCTAAACGGTGTGCGTGGCGGGCGCCCCAAGCGGCAAGAAGTAGCTTGATGCGGGCGAACCTATATTGAAAATTTTTTATCTAAGTTGTCAATTGACAACCAAAAAATGTTTTACTATTGGGAAAGAGCCTTTAAATGACGCGTTCGGCACATCCGAAGAAAGACGTTGAAAAAGCTTTGCGTTATGCCGAAAGTCAGGGTTGGCGCATAGTGCAAGGCGGTTCGCACGCATGGGGAAAGATGTATTGCCCGGTCAATAGTGCTGAATGTCGTTGCGGTGAGTTTTGTATCACGGGTATTTGGAGCACGCCCAAAAGCGCCACAAACCATGCAGCAGGCCTGCGGCGGGTGGTGGACAACTGTGTGGCTAGCAAAGATTGAAGCGAGGCGTTGAATGGAATATGTATTCACACTGAAGTACCTGCTGCCACCGGAGGAATCTGACATGGATGCGCTGGTGGAGCGGCTGGGTGCGCAAGGCGTCACCGACGCGGTAGTTGGTATCGGGCAGCCGGGGCGCCTGGCCTTGGAGCTTTCGCGTGGAGCAGCTACTGCCCAGAAGGCTTTGCAATCGGCCTTGGCCGACGTGCAGCAAGCCGTACCGTCCGCGCAGTTGTGGGAGGCCGGCCCAGACTTTGTTGGCTTGTCGGACATCGCTGCGCGGGTTGGGGTCACGCGCCAAAATCTGTATAAATTAACGCAAGCGCACCCGCACAGTTTTCCGCCCGCACTCCACGAGGGAAGCACGCCAACCTGGCACCTAGCGGATGTTTTGCTCTGGTTAAGAAACTTTCAGGACTACGCCCTAGCGCCCGAGGCTATCGAATTAGCCCAGGCCATCAAACAGCTTAATTTACTGAATCAAGTAGCGCGCCATCGCTTTATCGTGGGGGATTTCAAGGCTTTGGCCCTGACCCAAAAGTATGACGCGCGCCGCAAGCGCCACGTGCTTATGCTGGCATCGGGCACCGAATTGGCTTTCGGGGTGGCAGCGACTTCCACTTAATTTACGGACCTGGGGTGTTTTGAGGCCGCAGCACAAGTGGCGGCCTTTGCTTTCATAAAGCGGTTCGGGCTATTCGTTTATCACCCGCCTGATCTCTAACGCCACTTCCATGGGCGTGAGCCCCACCGGCCCCACACCTTGGGCCACCAGGCGGTCAGCGGCCAGCGCGTGGGCTTGCACGGCCAGGCAGGTGGCTTCAAACAAAGTTAGGTGGTGCCTCAGGCCTTGAGCGGCCAGCGCGGCCAGGCAGCCGGTCAGCACGTCGCCCATACCGCCCACGGCCATGCCGGGGTTGCCTTGCCCGCATACCTGCGGCTCCTGGCCGAGCGCGCCGACTAGGCTGTGCTGGCCTTTGAGCACGACGAGGCAATGCGTGTGCGCTACTAGCGCCTGCAACGCTTGGGCGCGGTCGGCTTGGATAGCGTGGTTGGTGGTGTTTAGCAGGCGGGCCGCTTCGCCGGGGTGCGGCGTTAGGCTGGCGGGCTGCGGGCGCTGGCGCAGTGCCTCCAGCAAGTGCGGGTGCGTGGCCAGCAGGGTGAGGGCGTCCGCGTCGATGACCAAACGGCCATCCCAAGCTAAAGCGGCCTCTAGCCAGCGCTGCGCCACCTCGTCCAAACCCAAGCCTGGGCCGATGGCGACCACATCGGGCGCGATGCTTGCCAGCGCCTGCGCGGGGTCAGGGTAGCGGGCGGCGGCGTGCACCATGAGTTCGGGCTGCTCGGGCACCACATGCGCGCTGGCCTCGTCTAGCATCAGCAGCACGGTGTAGCCCGCGCCGCTGTGAAGCGCGGCCCGCCCGGCCAGCACCAGCGCCCCGGCCATGGTGGGCGCACCGCCAATCAGCAGCACTTTGCCGCTATCGCCCTTGTGGGCATCCGGGCGGCGCACCAGGCGGCGGGCCAAGGGTAGGGCGGCGAGCGCTTTCATGGTTGCTTGAATGGTGTTGCTTGCATGCCTCCGATTGTCGCTTTGGGCAGTTGCTTGGCTTTTTCATTGTTTCTCGCCCGGTTTACCTGGCTTTGTATGAATTGCGCGATTTTTGACATATAGTTTCTAAAAACATAATATTTATCAATTAATTACACGGAGGAAGCAATGCAAGTAACCCAGACTACATCGCAGCATGCGCCCAAAGTATCCAGGGCAAGCCCTGCCAAAGCCAAACCACTGGTTGCGGCCCATCGCTGCTTCGCAATGGCGGTGGCAATAGCAGCCTCAAACTGGTGCGCTGCGCAAGAGGCAGCGAATACGCCCGCAGCGCCGCGCGACACCATCACGCTGCAAAGCGGCTATTTTTCGGTGGACTACGGCAATAACGTGGACTACGCGCAGTTCGTGCTGGAGCAAAGCCGAGGCACCGAGCGGCTGGCGCGTTGGGTGTATGAAAAAAACCGCGACAAGTTTGATAGTCCGACTGCGCGCACTGCGCTATTTCTAAGCGCCAATGCCGTCAATCTTTTGGGTAACAGCTTCCTCGCCTACCACGAATGGGGACATGCGTCCCGAATGGAGGCTGGAGGGCAAAAGGCGCAATTTTTCACCAGTTTTGACGCGATTGATCCGACGCCCTCGCGAAGCTTCTTGGGGTATGCGGGCAATATGCTTTTCAAATTTACTGGGTCCACAAATGTGGTGGATCCCAAGAGCACCTTCAAGGCGAATAATGAGTCTGGTAAAGCCCTAGATGCCATTGTGAACGGTGCGGGCGTGAATAACGAAATCTTTCTTGCCGAGAGCAATGACGAGCAATATTTTCTGAAGGGCAATGGCGGCGTATTTGGCATTTTCAATTCAGAAAACCGGTTTGCCATTGCCCAGTATGTGACCTGGGGCCCTGATTTACCAGGTAATGACATGAATAACATTGCCCGCGTTTATCGCCAAAGCGGCGTGGACCGCAACATCCAGCCTGATGATTTACGCAAAGTTAACTTGCTCAGCGCGTTTAGCGGTGCGGTGGTGAGCGATGTGCTGGCGCGGCGCGATTTCATTGTGGATGGCAAAATCGACGCCCAGCCCTGGCTGATCAAGGGCTTTTTGGTGCCCAACCAGTACAACTACCTCAGCTCGCGCGGGATCACCCGCAAATGGGTGAGTGGCTACGCTTTTAACGAGAGCCTAAAAATTGTGGGCAGCTACGAATCGGTAGTGCGCGGCGATGACTATTCCGAATTTGGCTTGGGCGCGTACAAGGACTTTGGCGCCTGGGATGCATATGCCAAAGTCACCGGCAAAGACTTTGACACGCTTAATCTTGAGGCCGCTGCCAGCACCTTTGTGGCCAAAGACTGGAAACTGGGCCTTAAGGCCTATGTCTGGGATTCCCGCTCCCTGCTGGGCGAGCGCAATACCCTGGATTTTTCAAAGAACAAAACCCAACAACTGAGCGTGGCGCTATCCTATGTGTACTGAGTTTCTGCCCGGCACAGGAGGTACTGCATGTTTTCTATCCGTCGCTTCACCCATTTTTGCCTGTGGTGTATTGCCAGCCTTAGCGCTCTGAGCGCCTTGGCCGCAGAGCCCTTGGAACCTGGCGATAGGGTGGCGGTACGGCTGGTCATAGAAAAGCAATTGGCCGCGTTTGCCGACGATGAGGCGGAGCAGGCATTTGCATTCGCCAGCCCGAAGATTCAAAAAATGTTTATCACTGCGCGCAATTTCATGGACATGGTGCGCATTGCCTACCCGGTGGTGTACCGCCCGGCTAGCCTGAGTTTTCAGGTGCCGTATTGGGAGAACGATGAGGTTTGGCAATCGGTGGAAATGCGCGATGCACAAGGCATGGACTGGACTGCGCTGTACACCTTGCTACGCCAGCCCGATGGGGTTTGGCACATCAACGGCTGTGTGCTGCGGCGCGGATTGGGGCAGGCGGTTTAGGATTTGCTGGCTTGTTGTGTACAGCCATACCGGGGCTGCCTGGCAGTGCAGCCAAGGGATTTTCAGGGAGTGAACAATGAGAAAGTTCGTATTGGTAACGAGAACGGCCAGTATGGCTATCGCTTGCTTTTTAGCGCTTAGCGCCTGCGGCCTAGAGACGGCTACTACCGCCGCCGCAGTGGCTGGCGCCAAAACCCAAGAGGCGCAACAAGCAAAGCAGCAAATGGACATGATGCAAGCGCAAATTCAAGCGGCGACTGACAAAGCCCAGGCGCAGCAAAAAGCACTGCCAGATTGACGGATTTGTGACGCGTAGCTGGCCCCTTAAGATAAATTTTCACGGGTATACCTTGGTGGGGATCATCAGCGCGCGTGAGCGCGTGGGGTCCACTACTGAGGGCGCCTGACCTGGTGCACCCATGGCTTTGATGCTGGCTACTGGCGCGCTGGTGCATTTGCCGTTTTTGAGGTATTGCAGCGCTTCGGCAAGGCGGGGCTCTGCGATATCACCTAACTGAAAATTAAAATCATCCTTGACGGTGCACGTTGGCGCAAAACCGGCATCAAAAGCGGAAAAATGTTTGTGGTTCTCACCTTTGAACTCGACAGCGTAATAGTAGCGTCCACAATTGCCTTGTGGTGTAAACCCATAGGGCTTACCGTAGGTGGTGGAACCGATTAAATTGACGGTGATATCGATACCCATCAAACCGTTAATTACCGCTTCGCTGGCAGAGGCTGTGCCAATGTCCACCAGCAGGGTCACGCGCTTGAGGGTTAGGCTGGGTAATGGGCGCGTGTAATCGTATCTATACGAAGTATTCAGTGCGTAAGGGATGAAGTCGTAGGTATAGTTTTCGCTGCTTTGCTTGTCGTTGTAAACCAGTTTGGTATACGTCTTGCCTGCGCTCACACTGGGGCCAGCAATCATATAGGCTAATTGGCTAGATATATATAACAAGCCACCGCCGTTGTAGCGCATGTCAATTACCAATTCCGTGGCACCCTGTGCTTTAAAGGTGTTAAACGCTGTGATGAGCGCATCTTGCGATTTGGCAATAAACGAGTCGAAATACAGGTACGCGACTTTGTTGCCGTTATCGGTGATTAGCTTCGCGCCTCGAACCGGCGTGGTGACGTACTGACCGGCCTTCAGGGCGAAATTTAGCTTGTACGTTCCACGCTGCAACTCGAGTGTGTGCTCGGCTTGGTCTTTCGGAAAAACGCCACTATTGATTCCTGCCAAATCAGTACCGTTGACGAAGTCGATGCCATCTACTTTTAACAACTTGTCACCGCGATGAACGCCAGCTTTACCAGCAGGACTTTCCGGCTCCACGTTGTAAACCACAAAGCTGCGCGGTGCGGACTTGGTAACGCGAGACCAATCGATACCATAATCGACGGCTATGCCGCCGTTGTATTGGTCATACGACTCCTTTGTTTCGGACCAATGGAATCGGTCCAAATCGCCCCCAGCGCTGTTTTTTACCGAGGTTTTTAAAACATCAAAATATTCGGCGGCGCTCGCATATTGGCTTGCATCAAGGTTGGGGACGTCTTTGTACCAAAGGTAGCGTTCGTCCACAAAAGACCGCACCCAGGCCTTTTCATTGTCCGCACTGCCTTGTTTCTCACCGGCACTGGTATCTGGGCTGGCACATGTGTTGGCTAGTTGGGCCGAGGGCTTGAAGTCGGTGCTGACGACCGGGTCGATGCTGCCACCGCCACCGCCACCGCATGCACTTAGCAGGGCTAAGCTGGCCATGCAGATAGTGCTTATTGACTTGGCGAGGGCAAGTCGCCACCTAACTAGAGCCTCTGTTTGGCGCGCGTCTATATACACCGATGAATGCATGGTCGGCACAGCCTGCTGATTGGTGGGCGTTGTTTCAAAAAGATGGCGTACGTGTTAGCGGCAAGCCGCTAGTTCCACGTGCGTCGGGGCAGAGATCACCGCCGTCCTAATCATGGCATTCAAAAACGGTTAAAGGTGGGGCCAACTGCGACGGTCAGCCCCTGGGTACATGGTTAAGCCAGCGTCCGCCAAGCCCGGTGGCTATCGCCCAGCAATTCGTCCGCCGCTGCCGGGCCTTCAGAGCCTGCCGCATAGTGCGCCAGCGGGGCTTTGGGGTCGGCCCAGTATTCCTGCAAGGGGCGCACGATGTCCCAACCGGCCATCACGCTGTCCGAGCGCTGGAACAGCGTGGCGTCGCCGATCATGCAGTCGTAAATCAGGGTTTCGTAGCCGGTGCTAGGCGCGTTCTGGAAGTAGTCCTTGTAATGGAAATCCATGTGCACTTGGCCGATTTCGATTTTCGGGCCCGGGATTTTGGCACCGAAGGTGAGCATGGCGCCTTCGTCCGGCTGCAGCTTGATGACCAGCGCATTGGGCGTGAGGGCTTCGGTAGCCGTTTCGCGAAACAGCGAAAACGGCGGGCGTTTGAACTGGATGACGATCTCGCTTTGGCGCTTGGCCATGGCCTTGCCGGTGCGCAGGTAAAAGGGCACGCCTGCCCAGCGCCAGTTGTCGATGCCCAGCTTCAGGGCTACATAGGTCTCGGTTTTGCTTCCGGGGTTGACGCCGTCTTCCTTCAGGTAGCCCGCCAGGGCCTGTCCATCGCGGCTGCCCGCGCTGTACTGGCCGCGCACGCTGTCGGTCACCGCATCGACGCGGTGCACCGATTGCAGTACTTTGGTCTTTTCATTGCGTACCGCGTCCGCGTCAAACGAGGCGGGCGACTCCATGGCCGTCAGGGCCAGCAGCTGGAAGACGTGGTTGGGCATCATGTCGCGCATGGCGCCGGTGGTCTCGTAAAAGGCCGCACGCTTTTCTACGCCTACGGTTTCAGCCACGGTGATTTGCACATGGTCGATATGGTCGCGGTTCCATAGCGGCTCAAAGATGCCATTGGCAAAGCGCATGAGCATGATGTTTTGCACGGTTTCCTTGCCCAGGAAGTGGTCCATGCGGTAAATCTGCGACTCGGCCAGGCTGTGGCGCAGCTGGGTGTTAAGCGCTTGCGCCGAGGCCAGGTCGCTACCGAATGGTTTTTCCACCACCACGCGCCGCCACTGGTGGTTGGTCTCGTTGACCAAACCGGCGGCGCCCAGCTGGTCGACGATGCCGCCGAAAAAGCGCGCACCGACGGCCAGGTAGAACATCACGTTGTCGTTGACATGGTGACTGGTCTTGACCGCCTCTAGGCGCTTGCCCAGTTCCCCATAAGAAGCTGCGGCGCCAAAGTCGGCCGACAGATACGTCATGCTGGCCAACAGGCGCTTGAGGTTGCCTTCGTCCAGGGTTTGGGCGTAGTGCTTGTCGGCGGCGAATGCGCGCACCGACTCCTCCACATGGCTGCGAAAGGCCTCGTCGCTCATTTCCAGCCGGTCCACGCCGATCAGGGCGAAGTTGGTCGGCAGGAGATTGGTGCGCGCCAGGTTGTAAAGCGCGGGCATGAGCAAGCGCTTGGTCAGGTCGCCACCGGCGCCAAAGATGACCACCGTGCAGGCCGGTGCGCGTTCGCCGTGCGGCGTTTTTTCGTGTTCGATGTCTTGTGCCACGGGTGCTCCTTATGCTTTGCCGGGTTCTTTGTGGCCGCCAAACTGCTTGCGCATGGCCGAGAGCACTTTCTCTGCAAACGTGTGTTCTTTGCGCGAGCGAAAGCGGGTGTACAGGGCGGCGGTCAGCACGTCAGCGGGCACAGCTTCTTCGATGGCGGCTTGGATAGTCCAGCGGCCTTCGCCCGAGTCTTCCACGTAGCCCGAGTAGGAAGCCAATTCCGGGTCTTCGGCCAGGGAAATAGCGGTCAGGTCCAAGAGCCAGGACGACACCACGCTGCCACGGCGCCAGAGTTCGGTGATGTCCGCTAAGTTCAGGTCATAGCGGCGCTCGGCGGGAATGCTTTCTTGGTTCACACCTTTAAGAATGTCCAGACCTTCGCCGTAGGCTTGCATCAGCCCGTACTCAATGCCGTTGTGCACCATCTTGACAAAGTGGCCCGATCCGGCCGGGCCGGTGTAGAGGTAACCGTCTTCGGCAGTCGATTTGCGGCCTTCACGGCCCGGTGTTTTTTCGATGGTGCCGACGCCCGGCGCCAGGGTTTTGAAGATGGGGTCCAGATGGTCGAAAGCGGCTTTGTCGCCGCCAATCATCATGCAGTAGCCCCGGTCCAAGCCCCAGACGCCGCCGCTGGTGCCGACGTCGATGTAGCGGATGCCTTTTTCGGCCAGCGCCTTGGCGCGGCGCACATCGTCCTGGTAATTAGAGTTGCCGCCGTCAATGATGGTGTCGCCCGCTTCCAGCAGGCCAGACAGCGTGTTGACCGTCGCCTCGGTGATAGCGCCTGCGGGCAGCATGACCCACACGGCGCGCGGTTTTTGCAGCTGGCTGATAAAGGAGGCCATGTCCTGGCTGGGTGTGGCGCCCTCGCTGGCGAGTTGGGCCACGCTGGCGGCGTTGGTGTCATACACCACGCAGGTATGGCCATTGCGCATGAGCCTGCGCACGATGTTGCCGCCCATACGCCCCAAACCAATCATTCCTAGCTGCATAGTGTCTCCAATTCTGTGTAAATCGCGAAAATCGCAAAAAATAGGGAAAACGATTATGGTACGAAACGATGGCTAGCCAGCAAAGCAAGGCTGAACTCGGTCACATTCGTGTCTTTTGGGCTTCAAACATTCCGATTTCGGGACAAATTGGACGCACCTGTTGTAGCTTTACATCGGCGATAGGGAAGTTACGCTTTTTCCCTAATTGTTAAAACTAAAAAAAGTGATAGCATGTAAAACACTTGTGTACGGAACCGCGAGGACTATGGAAAAACCCACCCATTGCCAAGTTTTAGGTATCACCAGCGGCCAGCCTGGCGTAGGTAAAACCACGGTATCGGTCAACCTCGCGGTCGCCCTGCACGACATGGGCTACGCGGTGATGATTCTGGATGCCAACTCCAGCTACAACAATGCCCAAACCGCGCTGGGCACCGTCTGCCCCTTCCACCTCGGCCATTTTTTAAATGGCGACAAGTCCTTGCGTGAGATCATCCTCAAGCGCCGCTACGGCATCAACCTGATTGCGGGAGCCTCCACCATCGATGCGATGACGACGCTCAATCCGTCCAAAGCGTCCAGAGTGCTCAAGCAGTTTGGCGACATGGAAAGCGAGCTCGATTTTCTGATTGTCGATATGCCGCCGGGTACCGAGCAGTCGGTGCTGTCCTTTATGGCCAGCACCAGCCGCCGGATTATTGTGGTGCGCAATGACCAGGCCGGCGTGACCGATGCCTACGCGATGATTAAAGTTCTGTGCAGTGATTTCAAGCTCGATGAGATTCACATCATCGTCAATGGCGTGACCACTGAGGCTGAGGGCAGAAAAATGTTTGACGTGCTAGACAAAATCAGTCAGCGCTTTCTGGCGCGCGCGCTGCATTACCTGGGCAGCGTTTCCCACGATGAATTGATCGTTGAGGCCGGAGAGCGCCACCTATCGGTGACCGAGCACGCGCCCACCAGTCGCGGCGCACGTGATTTCCGCCAAATCGCCAGCAATACCAGCCACCTGGCCTTGCAAAAGTTTGTCGATGGCGGGATAGAGCACTTTATCCAGCGCCTGCTGCATTTGCACGACCTGACGGTTGAAACCGCCTAGGGCGGCGTCTGCCCTCGCATGCTTGGTCTGCCTGCGGGTCAGCAAACGGGTAGAGCATCGCGGTAAGCGATCCGATTTCCCCCGGTTGCCCTTTAGCCACACTGGACCGTCAGCACAAAGCCTGGCTGGCTTGTTTGCGCCATGTCAATTAGAATGAATTAGTCACTTTTATTCATAAAAAATGTCAAATTCAGGCCAACACGACCATTCCTCCACCAAGTTGGGGACTCTTATTCTGGGCGCTTTAGGCGTTGTTTTTGGCGACATCGGTACCTCACCGCTGTACGCGCTCAAGGTATCGGTAGAAGCCGCGGGAGGCGCGGCCGGTGCCGATATTTCGCACACGGTGCTGGGCGTTTTATCGCTGATCAGCTGGGCTTTGGTGCTGGTGGTGATGATCAAGTACGTGTTCATCATCATGCGGGCAGACAACAAAGGCGAGGGCGGTATTTTTGCCCTGACCTCGCTGGTGTCCAACGGTATTCGCGAGGGCTCGAGCGCCCGCTGGATCGTGACCCTGGCCGGCGCCTTGGGCGCCGCTTTGTTTTTTGGCGACAGCATGATTACCCCGGCGATTTCGGTGCTTAGCGCGGTAGAAGGCTTGAAGGTGCTTTCGCCCGACCTAGAGCCCTTCATCATTCCGATTTCGCTGACGCTGATTTCCGCCTTGTTTGCCGTGGAGCGCTTTGGCACCGGCAAGATCGGCATTGTGTTCGGGCCCATCATGCTGGTCTGGTTTCTTTGCCTGGGCGTACTCGGTTTGACCGAGATCGTGCAGCACCCGGTCGTCTTTGCGGCGCTGAACCCCTGGATTGGTATCAGCTTGTTGGCTGAACACCCGGGGATTTCGATCGCCATCTTGGGCTCGGTGGTGTTGGCGGTGACCGGTGGCGAGGCTTTGTACGCCGACATGGGCCATTTCGGGCGCCAGCCGATTCAGCGGGCCTGGTTGTTCTTGGTATTTCCCTGCCTGCTACTTAATTACTATGGCCAGGGCGCTTTGCTGATCAGTGACCCGAGTGCGCTGGACAACCCGTTTTATCGCCTGGGGCCAGATTGGGCCTTGGTTCCTATGCTTATATTGGCTTCAATGGCCACCATCATCGCCTCGCAGGCCGTGATCTCCGGAGCCTTTTCCATTGCCACCCAAGCGGTGCGCCTAGGCTATATCCCGCGTCTGCGCGTCAAGCACACCTCGCCCGAGGAAATGGGCCAGGTCTATGTGTCCAAAATCAACATCTTGCTGTTTGTTGGCGTGGTGGTGCTGGTGCTGGGCTTTAAGAGCTCTGAGCACCTGGCCTCGGCCTATGGCGTTTCGGTGACCGGCGCCATGGCGATTGACACGGTACTTGCCGGGTTTTTGTTTGTCGCGATCCGTGGCTGGAGCAAATGGATTTTTATTCCCTTGTTCGTGGCCCTGTTCGCTATCGACATGGTTTTTCTGGGCACCAACTTATTCAAGTTCTTCGAAGGCGGTTGGCTGCCCGTCAGCGTCGCTGCGGTGTTGATGCTCGTGATGGTGTCCTGGATCACGGGGCGCGAGCGCTTGCTCAAAGCGCGCTGGGAATCGGCCACCGAGCTCAAGCCCTTTTTGGACGGTTTGAATGGTCGCCTGCCCCAGCGGGTAGCGGGCACGGCGATTTTTATGGTGCCGCATTCGAACATCGTGCCGGTGTCCTTGCTGCACAACATGAAGCACAACAAGGTGATCCACGAGCGGGTGATCCTGATGCATATCCAGACCGTGAACGAGCCCTATGTGGGCGACAGCGATCGCGTCACGATTGAGCATCTGGACCACAATTTCCACGCGGTGGAGGTGCGTTTTGGATTTATGGAAGACATGCACGTGATGCGGGCCGTGGCCTTCTTGCGGGCGCGGGAGTTCCACTTCAGCCTCATGGAGATTTCCTTCTTCGTGGGCAAAGAGCAGGTCATCGCTACGAATTCGTCGCCGCTTTTGATGGCGCCGTTTATTTATATGCACCGCTCTATGCAGGGCGCGTCTGAATACTTCAAAATCCCGCTAGAGCACGCCATAGAGCTAGGCGGCTACGTAGAGATTTAAGCCGCTGCACCACAGGCATTACGCTCTACCGCAGTGCCCGGTGCAGGCCTGGGCGGGCTAAGCCAGGGCGGGCGCCTTCAAAAAATCACGCAGCGCATCGAGCGCCTGGTCCGGTGCTTCTTGCAAAAGCGAGTGCCCGGCTTTGAGCGTGACCACTTTGCCGTGGCGCGCATGGGCCATCAGCGATTTGGCGCCTTGCGGCGGCGTCATCTGGTCGCTAGCGCCTAGCAAAAACAGCGTGGGGCATTGCACTTGCGCCATCGCCTCGTCACCCCGCGCATAGCTGTCGCAGGCCTTGAAGCTGCGGTAAAACACATTGGCCTGGCGGTTGCTGCCCAGTACGCGGTGCATCAGCGCTTTGTTGGTGCCGTGCAGCCAGGTGCCTGGCCCCATCAGCGAGGGCGGCGGCGCCATCATCGAAAGCGAAAAGGTGTTGACCATGGCTATGCCCTTGGATTGCGCGTTTTGCGCCGCATCCAGCAGCGCCGGGGACACGCGCATGGGGTAGGCGGTGCCCACCATCACCAAATGGCTGACCCGTTCGGGCTTTTGCGCCGCCACTTCCAGGGCGATTAAAGAGCCCATGCTGTGGCCGACCAGCGCGGCTTGCTGGATTTCCAGGGCATCGAGCAGGCCCACAATGCTTTGCGCCGCTTCTTCTACCGATTCGGGCGCGTTGCCGCCGCTTTTGCAATGGCCAGGAAGGTCGATAGCCAGCACGTTGTACTGGTGGTTGGCCAGGTAGCGGCTTTGCAGGCCCCACACGCTGTGGTCGTGCAGCGCGCCGTGGATGAGGACGACGCTGGGCAGTTCGGGCCTAAAGGGCTTGCCTGCGGTGTAGGCGTAAAGCGGGGCGTTGTTGACGGTGATCAGCACGGTGCGGTCCTTTGGATGAGAGGGCGTTTACGTGCATTGTGCCTAATTGGAGGGTGGCAGGCCCACGGTGCACAATCTGCCCATGTCTGCCGTCTCCACCGCCGAACCCGTCGATGTCGTCGTCATAGGCGCGGGCGTCGTGGGCCTGGCGGTGGCGCGCGCTTTGGCGCTGGCCGGGCGCGAGGTGTGGGTGCTGGAGAGCGAAAGCGGCATCGGCAGCGGCGTAAGCGCCCGCAATAGCGAGGTGATACACGCAGGTATTTATTACCCGCAAGGCTCGCTCAAAGCGCGCCTGTGCGTGCAGGGCAAGCAGATGCTTTATGCCTACTGCGCCGAGCGCGGTGTGGCCCACCGCCGTTGCGGCAAGTTGCTGGTGGCGACCAGCCTGGCCCAATTGGCAGAGTTGCAACAAGTGCAGGCGCGTGCACTGGCCAATGGCGTGGATGACCTGCAATTGCTCAGCGCCGCAGAGGCTATCGCCTTAGAGCCCGCGCTCCATTGCCACGGCGCTTTGCTGTCGCCCAGCACCGGCATCGTGGACAGCCATGGCCTGATGCTGGCGCTGCAGGGCGACCTGGAAAACGCCGGTTCGCACGTGGTGCTCAACACGGCGGTGCAGCGGGTGGCCCTTGCGAAAACCGGCAGGCACCATGTGTGGATGCGAGATGGCACGTGTCTGGCTGCGCGTGCCCTGGTCAACGCAGCAGGCTTGTCCGCGCCCGCGCTGGCGCGGCGCTTTGAAGGCCTTGCGGCGCACCATGTGCCGCAGGAATTTTTTGCCAAAGGCAACTATTTTTCACTGGCGGGAAAAGCGCCGTTTCAACGCCTGATTTACCCGCTGCCCGAGCCCGGCGGCCTGGGCGTGCACTTGACGCTGGACTTGGGTGGCCAAGCCAAGTTCGGCCCGGATGTGCAATGGGTGGTCGATGCTACGGATTACGCCGTGGACCCCGCGCGCGGTGCGGCGTTTTATGCCGAGGTGCGCAAATACTGGCCCGGTTTGCCCGATGGCGCATTGCAAGCGGCCTACGCGGGTATCCGCCCCAAGATCAGCGGTCCGGGCGAGGCGGCTGCGGACTTTTGCGTGCAAGGCCCACAAACCCATGGCGTGCCGGGCTTGGTGAATTTGTTCGGCATCGAGTCCCCTGGCCTGACCAGCGCGCTGGCTTTAGCCGAAATGGTGTCCGGCCTGCTGTAGAACTGGCAAAGCCTGGAGTCTTAGGCCGCCTTCTCCGCCGCCTTCAAAGCTTTTTTCAGATCGTCCAGCAAATCGTCCGGGTCTTCCAGGCCGATGGACAAACGGATGGTGCCCGGCCCGATACCGGCGGCTTGCAAGGCAGCATCGTCCATGCGAAAGTGCGTGGTGCTGGCTGGGTGAATAACCAAGCTGCGGCAGTCGCCCACATTGGCCAGGTGGCTAAAAATTTTGAGCGCTTCGATAAATTTTTGGCCTTGCAAGCGCGAGCCTTTAATGTCAAAGCTGAACACCGAACCGGCCCCACGCGGCAGCAGTTTTTTGGCCAGGGCGTGGCTGACGTGGCTCTCCAGCATGGGGTGTCCCACGCGCGCAACCAGGGGGTGGGTGGCCAAAAATTGCACCACTTTTTCGGTATTGCTGGCGTGGCGCGCCATACGCAAAGGCAGCGTCTCCATGCCTTGCAATATCAGCCAGGCGGTGTGCGGGCTCATGCAGGCGCCAAAGTCGCGCAAGCCCTCGCGCCGTGCGCGCAGCAAAAATGCGCCTACCGTACTTTCTTCGGTGAACACCATATTGTGAAAACCAGCATAGACGGCGCTCAGCTCGCTAAATTTGCCTGAAGCGTCCCAGTCAAAACGCCCGCTGTCCACCACCACGCCACCGACCACCGTGCCATGGCCGGACAAAAACTTGGTGGCTGAGTGGTAAACAATGTCCGCGCCGTGGTCAAAGGGCTTGATCAACCAGGGCGAGGTGAGGGTGGAGTCCACCAGCAGCGGCACGCCGTTGTCGTGGGCAATGGCGCTGACGGCTTCGATGTCCAGCACGTCCATACCCGGATTGCCCACGGTCTCGCCAAAAAACAGCTTGGTGTTGGGCCGCACCGCAGCGCGCCAGGCGTCCAGGTCATTAGGGTTCACAAACGTGGTTTCGATGCCAAAGCGGCGCAGCGTGTAATGCAGCAGGTTGTGCGAGCCGCCGTACAGCGCGGTAGAGGCCACGATATGTGCGCCCGCACCCATGAGCGTGCAAATGGCTAAGTGCAGCGCCGCTTGGCCGCTGGCAGTGGCAATCGCGCCGATGCCGCCTTCCAGCGCGGAAATGCGCTGCTCGAACACCGCGTTGGTGGGGTTGCTGATACGGCTGTACACATGGCCCGCGCGCTCCAGGTTGAACAGGGCGGCAGCCTGGTCGCTGGACTCAAACACAAAAGAAGTGGTCAGGTGAATGGGCACGGCGCGCGAACCGGTCGCGTCGGGCACGGCTCCGGCGTGCAGGGACAAGGTGTCAAAGCCGGGGTCGGCATATCCGCTCATAAGGGGTTCTCCGTAGTGCTGCAAGTTGCGGTGCAGGCAGGGCTGCAAACAGGCCCGGCTGCGCCGCGTGTAAGGCCGTGATTGTGGGCTATATTCGACGCGTAGCCCGCCGCTGCGCACAGCGCACCGCCGGCCGAACGAAAAGGAAGCACCATGAAAGTCAGCGATATTTTGCGCGTCAAAGGCGGAACCCTGTTTACCGCCATGCCGGACGAGCCGCTTGCGCAGGCGGTGCAGATGATGTCCGATCACGACATCGGCTCGCTGGTGGTGATGGAGCATGGCGATCTGGTGGGCATGCTGACCTTTCGCGAAGTGATTCAAAAAATCGTGCAAAACGGCGGCAATATTGGTGGCACCCAGGTGCGCAGCGCCATGGACGACGCGCCCCTGACTTGCACCATGGAAACCGAGATGGACGAAGTGCGCCGCATGATGCTGGAGCGCCATGCCCGCTACATGCCGGTGATGGACCAACGCATGCTGATGGGTGTGATCAGTTTTTACGACGTTGCCAAGGCGGTGGTGGACAGCCAGAACTTTGAGAACAAGATGCTCAAAGCCTACATCCGCGACTGGCCGGCAGACGGTTCCGCCCCGGCCACGCCCTGAGTTGCCGTGGATGCTCTTGGATGCCAGGCCGCTCGGGGATAATCAAGCTCTATGAGCGGTAATACTTTCGGACAACTCTTTGCGGTCACCAACTTTGGTGAGTCCCATGGCCCAGCCATCGGCTGCGTGATCGACGGCTGCCCGCCCGGGCTTCCACTGAGCGAGGCGGATATTCAGCCCGACCTGGACCGGCGCCGGCCGGGCACCAGCCGCTTCGTCACCCAACGCAATGAGCCTGATGCGGTCGAGATCCTGTCAGGCGTCTATGAAGGCCACACCACAGGCACGCCGATCTGCCTGTTGATCAAGAACACCGACCAGCGCAGCAA
>CAIPZV010000075.1 GCA_903869595.1 uncultured beta proteobacterium
AAAGGTTTTGGGCTCGGGGATGGGGAATCCCTTAACCACGGCCCGCCCGCTGCTGCCGGACTCCATGGGGTAGCCCTCGCGGTGGTTTTCTCGTACGAGGTAATAAATAAGGCTGGCGAAAAAGACCCAAAACACATAAAGCAGTATTTGGGCTATATCGACGTAGCCAGTGATGTTTCCGACAGTTTGCATGGCGACTTCTCCTTCAATGACGACTAGGTACGTAACTCGGCCAGGCCGAGGGTGGGTGGGACTACGGGCGAAAAAACCGTGCTGCGTTTGACCAAGGGGCCAATCGCAATCAAGGTGATGAACAGAAATAGCATTTCTACGTGATAGACCATGCTGTAGCCGACAGAAGGGTCGGTCATGGCCGGACCCCACAGGCCTTGGGTGGTGACGCCGCTCACCAGGTCACGCAAAGCACCGCCGAAGAACATGGCAATACCGGCGGCAGCGGACTGCACCGCACCCCAGGCGCCTAATGCCAGGCCGACAAACTTGCCCTCCATGCGCATAGCGGTAAACAAGGTGCCAACGGCAAACAAACCGCCGCCAAAACCTATGCCTAATGCGCCCACGCGGAACAGCCAACCGGCCTCCAATGGTGCAGAAAAAATGACTGCTGAAAAGGCCGGTAGACCGGCCAGCGTTCCGTAGGCGGCAAGGCGCATCGGGTCTATGCCTTTGGCCAATTGGCGGCCCGAGACATAAAAGCCAAGCAAACCACCGGCGGCCAACATGGCTGTCAGCGCGCTGGTGGCGCCCACGCTGAGCTTGAGGATTTCGCCGCCATAGGGCTCCAAAATAATGTCCTGCATATTGAAGGCCACGGTGCCAAAAGCCGTAGCCCACAAAAAGCGGCGCGCTTGGGGTATCGCAATGAACTGCGCCCACACTTCTTTGAACTTGGGCTGCACTTGGTTTTTGAGTGCGGCCACACGCTGCGGGTTGCGTGGCTCTTGCTTCCACAGCGCGATGGCGTTGAGCACCAGCACCACCAGCGCACTGCCCTGCACTACTTGCACCAAATGCTCTGGGGTGAACTCGGAGAGCAGCACGCTAAAGATCAAGCTACCGCTTACCGCACCGACCAGCAGCATGGTGTAGAGCAGCGCCACCACGCGCGGGCGCGTCTCTTCGCTGGCCTGGTCAGTGGCCAGGGCCAAACCAGCAGTTTGCGAAGTTTGCAATCCAGCACCCACCAGCAAGAACGCCATGCCCGCTGCCGCTTGGCCGACAAAATCAGGCACCTGCACCTGGCCGCGCCCGGACAAGACCAAGAGCGCAAACGGCATTACCGCAAGGCCCACAAACTGTATGAGCGTGCCACCCCACATATAGGGCACGCGCCTCCATCCAAAAGCCGACACATGCACGTCCGACTGGTAACCGGTAACAGCACGAAACGGGGCCACGACCAAAGGCAGGGCCAGCATCAAAGACACCAGCCAGGCCGGTACGCCCAGCTCAACAATCATCACGCGGTTGAGCGTACCGATCATCAGGGCGGTGGTCATGCCCATGGTGAACTTAAACAGCGTTAGGCGCAGCAGGCGCGACAGCGGCAAACCGGCGCTGGCCACGTCGGCAAACGGTAGCCAGCTGGCCGGCATTTGCTTGGCGTATTTGGCAAAGGTCTTGGCTCTCATGACCGCAGCCACTCCATAGCTTGGGATTTGTAAAAGCCGCTGGAAACGCGCTGGGTGCGGGCGCAAGCCCAGCCATCCAAAGCGCTATGCGCCTTCATTAAACGTGCGATGCGCGCTTCGGCCATGGGCTCCAGCCAGGGCGCACGGTCACCGCGTGGGAATAAGCGACCCACCGAAATCATGGCTGCAAGCAGCGGGGTGCGCGGCGCAAAGGTAAACACAATAGAGCCGCTGGTGCGTTCAGCCAACTGCGCAAGCGCATGCACCGCGTCGTCGGTTTGGTAATGGATGATGGAGTCCATGGCCACCACATGGTCGAAGTGACCCAGAGCAGGGTCCAGCATGTCGCCGCTATGAAACTCCACCAGATGCGCCACGTCCTGCGGGACACGTTCACGCGCCAGATTGACCAGCGTGGGTGACAAATCAATGGCCACCACATGGGCGCCACGCCGCGCTGCTTCGACTGCCAATGCGCCGGTGCCGCAACCGGCGTCCAGGATACGTTTGCCGCTCAAGTCCTCGCTCAGCCAGGACAGCAAAGTGGCGCGCATGCGGTCGCGCCCGGCACGCACGGTGGCGCGGATGCGGCCCACCGGTGCATCCGAGGTCAGCTTGGCCCAGGCGGCAGCGGCGGTGCGATCGAAATAGTTTTCGATCTGGCCGCGTCGTTCCTGGTAGGTCGCGTTGCTCATGCTGTTTGCCTCAATCAAAACCCAACAGGTCGAAAATATCGCGGTCTTTCATGGGTACGGCGTTGTAGCTCTCACCACCCAGCCAGAGGCTGGCTGCAAGACGCATATATTCTTTTTGTACGGCTTCGAGTTCGGGCGAATGCTCCATCTCAAAGAGTGTGGATTTTTTGAGGCGGCTGCGACGGATCACGTCCAGGTCGGGGAAGTGCGCCGCAAGCTTCAGGCCAATGCGATCGTTGTATTTGTCGATCTGGTCGGTGGCTGCGCTGCGGTTGGCAATGACACCGCCCAAGCGCACGTTGTAGTTTTTCGCCTTGGCGCCAATGGCTTGCACGATACGGTTCATCGCGAAGATGGAATCAAAGTCGTTGGCGGTCACGATCAAGGCCTTATCAGCATGCTGCAAAGGAGCTGCAAAGCCGCCACACACGACATCGCCCAGCACGTCAAAAATCACCACATCGGTGTCTTCGAGCAAATGGTGCTCTTTGAGGAGCTTGACGGTCTGCCCCACCACATAACCACCGCAGCCAGTACCGGCGGGTGGGCCACCGGCTTCAACGCACATGACGCCGTTGTAGCCTTCAAACACAAAGTCTTCCACCCGCAGTTCTTCGGCATGGAAGTCCACGGTTTCGAGCACGTCGATGACGGTGGGCAGCATTTTTTTAGTCAGTGTAAAAGTGCTGTCGTGCTTGGGGTCGCAACCGATTTGCAGCACCCGCTTGCCCAATTTGGAAAAGGCCGCCGACAGGTTCGACGAGGTGGTGCTCTTACCGATACCGCCTTTGCCATAAATGGCAAACACCTTGGCGTTACCGATCTTCACATTCGGGTCAAGCTGCACTTGCACGCTGCCCTCGCCGTCCAAGCGCGTGTTGCGCTTTACCGTGGGGAATGGCAATGTTTCAACAGTCATGCGTTAGCTCCTTCGTATACGCCTTCAAGGCGATCTTCTAATTCTTCACTGGCGTTGCGCAACGCCTGCAAAGTCGCTTCATCCGGTTGCCAATAGTTGCGCTCCGATGCTTCTAGCAATCGGTTCGCGACTCGGGCAGAGGCCGTCGGATTCAGTTTGGCAAGACGCTCACGCATCTGCGGGTCGAGCATGAATGTCTCGGACAATTGTTTGTAAACCCAGGGCTGTACTTGGCCGGTGGTGGCCGACCAGCCCATGGTGTTGGTGACATGCACTTCAATTTGGCGCACGCCTTCATAGCCATGCTCGAGCATGCCTTCGTACCACTTGGGGTTGAGCATGCGGGTACGGGTTTCGATAGAGACTTGCTCGCGCAGCGAACGCACGGCTGCATTGCCTTTGGTTTGGTCGCCGATGTAGACCGGCGGCGTCTTACCGCCTTGCGCTACTTTGACGGCCTGGGTGATGCCGCCCAGCGTGTCGAAATAATTGTCTACGGTGGTCACGCCCAACTCCACCGAATCCAAGTTTTGGTAGGTGAGCTGCACATCGGCCAAGGCAGTTTGCAAGAGCGCGGTTTGCTGCACGGCGCGGCCGGTGCGGCCATAGGCAAAGCCTTTGCGGCGCTTGTAGGTCTCGGCCAATTCGCCTTCGTCGCTCCAGCGGCTGCTTTCGACCAGGTTGTTGACGTTGGAGCCGTAGGCGCCTTCGGCATTGCCATAGACGCGCAAGGACGCAATTTCCAAGGTGCAACCGTGCTCTTGCTGGTAGGCCAGGGAATGCTTGCGAATCCAGTTCAGCTCCAGAGGCTCGTCGGCACTGGCGGCCAGGAATGCAGCTTCGGCCAGCAGCTTGATCTGCAAAGGCATCAGGTCGCGGAAGATGCCCGAGAGCGTGATGACCACGTCGATGCGCGGGCGGCCCAGTTCGGACAGCGGGACCAGGCTGGCTCCGGCGATGCGGCCATAGCTGTCAAAGCGCGGCAATGCGCCCATGAGAGCCAGGGCTTGCGCAATCGGTGCGCCTTCGTTTTTCAGGTTGTCGCTGCCCCACAGCACCATGGCGACCGATTCGGGCAGCGGATTGCCGTCGGCGCAGTGGCGCTCGATCAGCAGTTGCGCTTGGGCTTTGCCGTCACGCACTGCCATCGCGCTGGGGATGCGGAAAGGATCAAAGCCGTGGATGTTGCGACCCGTGGGCAAGACCGCAGGCGTGCGCAAAATATCACCGCCAGGTGCTGGGCGGATGTAACGTGCATCCAAAGCGCGCAGCAGGGCAGGCACCTCGGTATCCACTGCCAACAGGGCCTGCGGCTCTACCAATGCGCGCAAGGCTTCCAGGCTGTCATGGTTGCGCGGCAATCCGGCTGCGGCCAAGGCGCGCTCGGGCGTCTGTCCTTGCACCAAAGCCTCGACCGCGACGCGATCAATTTGCACGCCGTGGTTGGCATCGGCCATAGCCAGCAACATATCCACGCGCTGCGCGGCGCTAGGCGCGCGACCGGCGACATGCAGGCCGTGCGGGATGAGCGTGTATTCCAACTCCAGCATTTCTTGCGACAAGCGCAGTACTTGCTGATCCAGGGCCGGGCCCATGGCGGTATCCCAAATGGGTTCGGGGCTGACCAAATCCAACTCCGCCGCTTGGGCTTGGATAACCACCGCCAAGGCGGCGCGCTCGGTGTTGCCGCGCTCCAGACTGCGCCAGCGCTCTAGCGAGGCTTTGAGATCGTTCAGGCCTTTGTACAAACCGGCCTGGGCAATCGGCGGCGTCAGGTAGCTGATCAGGGTTGCGCCGGAACGGCGCTTGGCGATAGCGCCTTCCGAGGGATTGTTCGATGCGTATAAATACACATTGGGCAGGTCGTCGATCAAGCGATCGGGCCAGCAGGTGCCGCTCATACCAGTTTGCTTGCCGGGCATGAATTCGAGCGCGCCGTGGGTGCCGAAATGCAGTACGGCGTGGGCCTTAAAGTCTTCGCGTAGGTAGCGGTAAAAAGCTGAGAAAGCATGCGTGGGGGCCAGGCCTTTTTCAAACAGCAGGCGCATCGGGTCGCCTTCGTAGCCGAAGGAAGGCTGCACGCTAATAAGCACGTTGCCAAACTGCTTGCCGAGCACAAAAATAGAGCTGCCGTTGCTGAGCTGGCGTCCTGGCGCTGGGCCCCATTGGGCTTCGATTTCTTTGAGCCAGCGCTCACGCTTGACGTGCTCGTCGGCACTGATCAGCGCATGCACATTGGCATCTGCGCCGTGTTGCGCGGCGTTGCCTTGCAAGAGTGCCTCGCGAAAGGCGTCTACCGAAGCGGGCACCTCGACCTGGTAGCCCTGCACCTTCATGGCCGTGAGCGTGTGCCATAGCGATTCAAACACCGACAAATAAGCGGCGCTGCCGATATTGCCGGCATTGGGCGGGAAGTTAAACAAGACGATGGCGACTTTGCGCTCATGGTGTTGGCTGCGCTTTAAAGCCACTAATTTACTCACCCGTGCGGCCAGCATGAGGGCGCGCTCGGGGCAAGAATGCATATCTTGCGCGCTGGTGCTGGGGCCGAAGGTACAGGTATGGTGGCATCCGGTGCAGGTGACGCCCGCAGCGCCGGGGCGGCCACCGAAAACGATAGGACTGGTGGAACCATCCAACTCAGGAATCGCTACCATGATGGTGCTCTCAACTGGCAACAAGCCACGGTCGGAGCCGCCCCATTGATCCAGAGTTTGAAACTCCACCGGGTGCGCCGCGACATAAGGAACATCCAATTTAGCCAGCACTTCTTCGGCCGCTTTGGCGTCGTTGTAGGCCGGGCCACCGACCAGAGAAAACCCGGTCAGGGATACCACCGCGTCGACTGCTACTTGGCCGTTCTTCATGAAGAATGCATCGATCGCGGGGCGAGAATCCAGGCCAGCGGCAAAGGCTGGAATAACACGCAGACCACGCGCTTCGAGCGCGGCGATCACGCCGTCGTAATGGCCCGCATTGCCAGAGAGTAAGTAGGAACGCATGAGCAAAATACCGACCGTGCCGCGCACCGCCGTCGCCTCGGGCCGTGGTAACACCTGCGCGTCTTCACTAAAGCGCCCAGCCATGCGCGGGTGGTAAACGCCGACTTCGGGGTAGTCGACCGGCGGGGCCACCTTCACGCTGCCGCGTAATATTTTGCGCGGACCATCGGCACCCCGGTCGATGACGTGGCGCACCATATTGAGCACGTTGTCGTCCGAGCCGCCCATCCAATATTGCATGGTCAAAAAATAGGAGCGCACGTCTTGCGCGGTACCCGGAATAAAGCGCAATATTTGCGGCAGGCGGCGCAGCATCTTCATTTGCGCGGCGCCACCGGTGGCGGCCTTTTCTTTGCTGCCACGCAGCTTTTTCAGCAAGGCCATGGGGCCGCTGGCGGGCTTGCCCATATCGAATTGGCCCAGGCGCGTGAGTTGCGTCACTTCGGTGGCGCTGGCCATGCAAATCATGGCGTCGCAGTGCATGCGGCGCTGGCGCAGGTCGTCCAAGATGGGTAGGAAGTGGTCTTCCAAAAACAACATACCAGCGATCACGATATCGGCCTGAGCGATATCCTTTTTGCAGCGTGCAATCAAAGCCTCATTACCCGCATACTCCGATGCGGCGTGCAGGCTGAGCGACAGGCCGGGAAACTCGCGGCCCAGGGTGTGGCTGGCGCGGTTGATGGAGCTCGCCATATGGGTGTCCATCGTCACAATCACCACCTTGATCGGGGTGGTGTTGCGCGGCGGTACTGCCTTACCGGGCGAAGTAAGCTTTAGCGTCATAAAGTGTCTCCACCGTAATCACCGATAAACCATGCTCGGATGCATAGCGCTCGGTATTTCGCCGGGCCTTGCCGCGTACGAAGAACGGTATTTTTTTCAATTCTTTCTCGGCACCGGCGTCCCAGGTGCAGGCGCCGCCAGTGTTGGTTTTGTCAGCGGCCATGGTCAACGTGACGGCTTCTTGTGTGACCTGGGGCGCGGCCTCAATCGCAACCACTACCGGCTCGGGCGCGGGCTGCATGCGCGCGGCGCCACCCAGGTGCGAAGGAGCCGCGTCTTCGTGGAATTCAGAGTCGCCCCGGAACATGCCGATGAGGTGTTCCTCCAGCCCCATCATGAGCGGATGGACCCAGGTGTCAAACAACACGTTGGCGCCTTCAAAACCCATTTGCGGCGCATAGCGGGCCGGGAAATCTTGCACATGCACTGGCGCAGAAATCACGGCGCAGGGCACGCCCAGGCGCTTGGCGATGTGGCGCTCCATTTGCGTACCTAACACCAGCTCGGGCTGTAGCTCGGCAATGCGCGATTCGATTTCCAGGTAGTCGTCGCTGATGAGTGCCTCGACGCCATACAGCTTGGCCGCATCACGCACTTCGCGCGCAAATTCGCGGCTGTAAGTGCCTATGCCCACCACGGCAAAACCCATTTCTTCGGCAGCCACTTTGGCCGCTGCGACTGCATGCGTGGCATCACCAAACACAAACACACGCTTGCCTGTGAGGTAGGTGGAATCCACCGAGCGGGCATACCACTGGGCACGCGAATCGACCTTGGCTAAAGCGGTCTCGGGGTCTAGTCCGGCCAAGCCCGCAACTTCGCGGACAAAAGCGCGCGTGGCGCCCACGCCGATAGGGATGGTTTTGCTAAAGGGCTGACCGTAGCTGCGTTCCAGCCATTGCGCGCTGAGCCGGGCAATTTCGGGGTACAGCACGACGTTGAAATCGGCCTCTGCCAGACGGGCCAAGTCGGCTGGGGTAGCGCTTTGGGGCGCGACCACGTTGATGGCGATGCCCATGTCGGTGAGCAGCTTGCGGATTTCGGTGAGGTCATCGCGGTGGCGAAAGCCCAAGGCACTGGGGCCCAAAATATTGCAACTGGGAACGCGTCCTTCTTGCGGCGGTTCGCGGCGCGGTTTGGACAAATGGCGCACCAGTTGGTAAAAGGTTTCGGAGGCGCCCCAGTTTTCTTTGCGTTGGTAAGAAGGCAACTCCAAAGCCACGACCGGCACCGGCAGATCTAGGGCCTTGCACAAGCCGCCGGGGTCGTCCTGGATCAGCTCGGCAGTGCAGGACGAGCCCACCAACATGGCTTGCGGCGCAAAGCGCTCGAAGGCCTGGCGCGCTGCAGTTTTGAAGAGCTCGGCGGTATCGCCGCCCAGGTCACGCGCCTGGAAGGTGGTGTAGGTGACAGGCGGGCGCTTTTGCAGGCGCTCGATCATGGTGAATAGCAAATCGGCGTAGGTATCGCCTTGGGGTGCGTGCAGCACGTAATGCACGCCTTCCATGGCCGTGGCAATACGCATGGCACCCACATGGGGCGGTCCTTCGTAAGTCCACAAGGTCAGTTGCATGCTGCTGCTCTCTTCAGGCCGCCAGGCGCATACGGCGCACCAACGGACGGGTAAATAATTCGGCCAAGTCGCCTGCCTGGTCAAAGCCCTGGATGGGGGTGAACACCAGTTCAATAGCCCATTTGGTCGTCATGCCTTCGGACTCCAGCGGATTGGCCAAGCCCAGGCCGCAGACCACGATGTCCGGATGCGCGGCGCGGCAACGATCCAGCTGGTTTTCCACATGCTGGCCTTCCGACAAAAAAGTGCCTTCGGGCAGCAGCGCCAACTCTTGGGCCATGTGCTGGCGATGCAGATAGGGTGTGCCCACTTCCAAAAGGCGCATACCAAGTTCGCGTGCCAGAAAACGCGCCAGCGGGATTTCGAGCTGCGAGTCAGGGAAAAAGAAAATGCTTTTGCCGTCTAAGTGCAGCTTGGCGCGGGCCAATGCGGCAGTGGCGCGGGCGGTGGGCGCCGACACGGCAGATTCAAAGCGCTGGGCCGGCACGCCAAAGGCTGTGGCCGCTGCTTGCAACCAGGCGGTAGTGCCTTCGATGCCCAGGGGAAAGGGCGCGGACAAAAGCTGCGCGCCACGCGCTTGCAAAGCCCGTGCGGTATCGGCCAAAAAGGGTTGCGCTAGCAATAGCCGGGTGTTGGGGCCGACGGGCGCCTGATCGGCGGCGCGGCGTGGCGGGAAGAAGCGCACGCGCTCGATGCCCATTTGGGTAAACAGGCGAATAAATTGGTCTTCCACCACATCCGCCAGCGTGCCGACGACCATCAGTTCTTGCTCTGCATCGGCCGCTTGGGCCGGTAATTCGGGCACCATGGAGTTCAGGCAGGCGTCTTCGCCTTGGGTGAAAGTAGTCTCGATGCCGCTGCCCGAGTAGTTCAGCACGCGCACCGAAGGCGAATGCTGCGCCGACAGGCGCGATGCGGCACGAGATAAATCAAGCTTGATCACTTCCGAAGGGCACGAGCCCACCAGAAATAACAATTTAATTTCTGGGCGGCGCGCCAGCAGTTGGCCGACCACGCGGTCGAGCTCGGTATTGGCGTCGGCCAGCCCGGCCAAATCGCGCTCGTCAATGATGGCGGTGGCAAAGCGCGGCTCGGCAAAAATCATGACGCCGGCAGCGGACTGGATCAGGTGCGCACAGGTGCGCGAGCCCACCACCAGGAAGAACGCGTCCTGGATTTTGCGGTGCAGCCAAATGATGCCGGTCAGGCCGCAAAACACCTCGTGTTGACCGCGCTCGCGCAAAACTGGTGCATCGCTGCAGCCGCCTGCGGCTTTGACGGGGATGGGGAATGCGACGGTGCTCATGCGGCAGCCCCCACGTAATGAGGATGGGCGTGGGGCCTTGCCGCTTCGCGCAGACGGGCTTCCTGGTCCAGACGCGCAGCGCGCAGTTTCAGAATGAATTGACCGGCGTTGACGACATAGGTGGCATAGGCCGCCAGAGCCAAATACATCAGCTCGTAGCTGGAAAGCAAGCCCTTGAACATGGCTATCAGGTAGGCGGTATGCAGGGCCAGCACCAGCATGCTAAAGACATCTTCCCAAAAGAATGAAGGGGCAAACAGGTAGCGCCCGAACACCACTTTTTCCCAGATGCAGCCGGTGATCATGATGGTGTAAAGCACCAGGGTTTTGGCGACCACCGAGTTATTGGCCGTCTGCAGACCTTCGCCGGTGGCGAGGTAGCGCAGCACCAAACCGAGGCTGCCCAGAAAGATAAAAAACTGGATCGGCGCCAAGATGCCTTGCACAAAGGTCCAATACGTCTTGTCGCGACGCACCCGCTCCTCTGGGGTGTACAGAGGAGGACGGGGCTTTCTCGCGTTGGCCGCAGAGCCCGCGAAATCGGATCGCGTATCGGTCATGGGAACCAATTTATCCCCACTTTGGATAAATGTCAACTTTTTGTTACGTAAATATAATTTGACACTTACAATATCCCGAGTGTTTTTATCGGGATTGAAAATTACTTTGACCTGAATCGATTTGGAGCGTACAACGGGATTGACACTGGAAAGAGTCAAGGGATTTCGTCATCGGTCGGCACTGTGCGCGGCTGGCGCCACCCCGGGCTGCTTTCCCTGCCCCTCAAGGGCGATCCGAATAACAAGACGGGACAATTCCTTTAAACAGGAGAGAAAAACATGGGGTCATCCAACCGGAGCACCTTGGTGAGCGATGCAGGTTTAAGCGAGGGCAGACAGGCCGAAGGCTGGCAGGGCACGCAGGGTTCTGCCCATGGCGATTTTGTGGGTCGCAATGACGCGGAGCGCATTCTGAATGCATCAGACCATACGGTGGCGGTGCTGGCGCAAGCCATTCAGCATGAAATCATCCCCCGCCTGATGCTCGCGCACCGCACGCCGATTGAGTGTGATGTGCCTCCTGGGGTAGTCACCGTACAGGTAAGCGCAGAGGAAGTGGCGACTTTCGGGCAGCTGATCCTGACCCGCAGCGAGGAGCAGGCCTTGGCCTGTATCACCCGCATGCGTGCCGCCGGCGCACCCATTGAGGCGATTTATCTCGATTTGCTGGCCCCGGCCGCCCGCTACCTGGGCGAACTCTGGGAAGATGATTTGTGTGATTTCACCGACGTCACGATCGGTTTGGGACGACTGCAAAAAATGCTGCGCGACCTCAATACCGAAGTCGAAGCGACCAGAAACCCCACGGCCAACGGACTGAGTATTTTGCTGGTCCCCACCCCGGGAGAGCAGCACACCTTCGGCTTGGCCATGGTGGCTGAACTATTTCGCAAACAAGGCTGGGAAGTAGTGGGCGGGCCCTATGAGTTGGCTGATTCACCCCAAATGCTGACGGGGCAGCGCGCGTTTGATGTGGTCGGTTTTTCACTGGCGACCTCCGTCAATTTAAACAATCTGAAAAAGACCATCGCAGAAGTTCGTAAAGCCTCTAAAAATAAAGGCGTGTGCATAATGGTTGGAGGCCCGCTGTTTACCTTGCACCCTGAATACGGGTCTGACATTGGCGCCGACTTGGTGGCCAGCGATGCCCAACAGGCACCCTCACTGGTGCGTCTGCACCTTGCTAGCAGCGGCCCGCTGCAATAAGTTTGAATCCCCTTAAATACTTGGAAACCCTATGAACCAGCTCCTCGAGACTGCCCCTACCCAGCAAGCGGGGCGTTTTGATCAAGCGCAGCGCTATTTTGATCGCCTGGATGCCGATACGGTCTCCCGGCTGATTACCGCCGCTGCGGACGTGGTGCTGGTCATGGATGTCAACGGTGTCATCCAAGATGCCGCCTTTGGCAATGATGAGTTGATGAGCCACGGCTACTCCCATTGGATGGGCAAACCCTGGAGTCAGACGGTCACCGAGGAAAGCAAAACCAAAGTAGCCTCCATGTTGCGGGACCTGGGCACGGGCAAAGGCGCCAAATGGCGCCATTTGAACCAACAGGCCAACGACGGCACGGACATACCGCTGTCTTATTCGCTGATCCAGGTGCCGCCCACGCCCGGAAACAACCCGGCGCACGCCATCGCATTCGGTCGTGATCTGCGGCCCCAGGCGGCCTTGCAGCAAAAATTGGTGGCGGCACAGCGGTCCATGGAGCGCGATTACTGGCAACTCAAACACGTAGAAACGCGGTACCGCTTGTTGTTCCAGGTCTCTTCCGAAGCCCTACTCATACTGGACGCCAATACCGAAAAGCTCGAAGAGTCCAACCCCGCGGCGCAAGCGCTGTTTGGCGAAGCGCTGGGCAAATCTGGGTGGAGCCTGGGGACTAGCTTGGATAAGCGCAGCAGTACCGCGCTGAGCCAAGCCTTATCGGGCTTGCGCGCCAGCGGTCAATCGGAACCCCTGGACATACGTTTGGTACCCAGCAACACCGAACTCAGTGTCTCCGTGTCCTTGTTCAGGCAAGAGCAGTCAGCGCATTTTCTGTTGCGCATAAGCCCTAAAAACCGTTTGGCTGACTCCTCGCTTAACGCCAATGCCAAACAAGTGCTCACCGATGTTATGGAAAGCGCGCCTGACGCCTTTGTAGTCACCGATTTAGGCGGCAATGTGCTCACAGCGAACCGCGCCTTTTTACAACTGGCCCAGGTCAGCAATGAGGCCTTGGTGCGCGGGGAATCCTTAGAGCGCTGGCTCGGGCGTGCCGGCGTCGATTTGAGTGTGCTGATTTCCAATTTGCGCCAGCGCGATGTGGTGCGCCTGTTTGCCACCCGCATGCGCGGCGACTACGGCTCGACCACGGACGTAGAAATCTCTGCGGTGGCCGTGACCACCGGCGAGCAGCGCTGCCTGGGCTTTACCATCCGCGACGTCGGCCTGCGTTTGAACAACGAGGCCAAGCCGGGCCGCGAATTACCACGCTCCACTGGCCAGATGACCGAACTGGTGGGCCGCGTACCGCTCAAAGACATCGTTCGTGAGACCACCGACCTGATCGAGCAGCTTTGCATCGAAGCGGCTCTGGAGCTGACCGGCGACAACCGGGCTTCCGCGGCGGAAATGCTGGGCCTTTCGCGCCAAAGCTTGTACGTAAAGCTGCGCCGCTTTGGTATGAGCGACGCCACGGCAGAAAACGAAAGCTAAGCTTTGCTGCGGTGCCTGCGCCACGCTGGCACTAGGGATAAACCATAAGAAGTGTAAATTTATCTTGACACTCGCAAGTGTCAAGAGTAAAACCTTCTGGCATGGCACTGCCCCAATTTTCCGCAATTACCGAGCTGTTCAAGCCCATCACTTGGTTTCCACCTATGTGGGCTTTCGCCTGCGGCGTGGTGGCCTCGGGCGTACCCATGGACGGCAAATGGCTGCTGGCCATCATCGGGGTGGCGCTGGCCGGCCCCTTTGTCTGCGCCACCAGCCAGGCGGTGAACGACTGGTTTGACCGCCATGTGGACGCTATCAACGAGCCGCAACGCCCTATTCCTTCGGGGCGTATGCCCGGGCGCTGGGGCTTGTACATCGCAGTGATTTGGACCTTGGTATCGCTGGCAGTAGCCAGCTTGCTCGGACCCTGGGGTTTTGGCGCGGCCGTCTTGGGGCTGCTGCTGGCCTGGGCCTACAGCGCGCCGCCGCTGCGACTCAAAGAAAACGGTTGGTGGGGCAATGCTGCTTGCGGCATTAGCTACGAAGGTATTGCCTGGACCACCGGCGCCGCTGTGATGGCCGGAGGCCAGATGCCCGATCTGCGCTCACTCTGGCTGGCCTTGCTCTACAGCATGGGCACCCACGGCATCATGACACTCAATGATTTCAAAGCCGTCGCCGGCGACCGCGCCATGGGCGTGCGCTCGCTGCCAGTGCAACTGGGCGAGCAGCGCGCGGCCAACGTGGCCTGCTGGTTCATGGCCTTGCCACAAGTTGTGGTCATCATTCTTTTATTCGCCTGGGGTCAGCCCGGGCGCGGCCTGGCAGTGGCGGTACTGCTGGGCATTCAGGTGCTGATGATGGATTATTTTTTGACGCGCGTGAGCCAAAGAGCGCTTTGGTATAGCGGCTTTGGTGTGCCTTTTTTTGTGGCTGGAATGATGGTGAGCGCATTTGCTTTGCGCGCCTTGATTCAGGCAGTAGCGTGAAGGAGCGGCACGCGCTAATGGGGACGCAGGGGGCGGCGATACACCAGCACGCGCTGAACGCGCGGCACAGGCTTTTAGGCTTTGCATAAGCAAGGAGTTCATGCAATGGAAACGACAGAAACATTTGACGTAGTAGTGGTAGGTGGTGGCCCTGCAGGCGCCACGGCAGCGCACACGCTGGCGCAGCGCGGGCTTTCGGTCATGCTGCTAGACCGGGCCGGGCGCATCAAACCCTGCGGCGGCGCAATACCGCCGCGCTTGATCAAGGATTACGCTATCCCCGACCATTTGCTGGTCGCCAAGGCGAAGTCGGCGCGCATGATTGCGCCTAGCGATCACAAAGTGGATATCCCGATCGACAACGGTTTTGTCGGCATGGTAGACCGTGCGGAATTTGACGAATGGCTGCGCGAACGCGCCGCCCGCGCAGGTGCGGTGCGGCGCATAGGCACTTTTGACAAACTCAGCCGCGATGCCGATGGCGTGAGCGTGGTGCACTACCAGGCGCGCGAGCGCTCGCAGCGCGGTGAAGGTAGTCCAGCGCAGGTGCGGGCGCGCAGCATCATCGGGGCCGATGGTGCCAAGTCGCAAGTGGCACGCCAGGCTGGCGTGGATGGCGCCAAGGACACGCAATATGTGTTCGCTTACCACGAGATCGTCAAAGCCCCGGCCATCAAGCCCGCAGGCTATGACGGCACACGCTGTGATGTGTATTACCAAGGCCTGCTCTCGCCGGATTTTTACGGCTGGGTGTTTCCGCATGGTGATACCTTGAGCATCGGCACTGGAAGCGCGGATAAGGGTTTTTCGTTACGCCATGCTGTTGCCCAATTGCGCCAGGCCTCTGGCCTAGCCCAGGCCGAGGTATTGCGCCGCGAAGGTGCACCGCTACCGATGAAGCCGCTCAAACGCTGGGACAACGGGCGTGATGTGGTGCTGGCCGGGGACGCAGCGGGTGTGGTGGCTCCTGCCTCGGGCGAAGGCATTTATTACGCCATGTACGGCGGGGAGCTGGCAGCCCATGCCGTCGAAAAATTGCTGCATACCGGCGAGGTGAAGAGCCTTCTCTATGCGCGTAAAGAATTTATGCGTGCGCACCGCACGGTGTTTACCGTGCTGGGCATCATGCAATGGTTTTGGTACAGCAGCGAAAAGCGGCGCGAGCGCTTTGTCAAAATTTGCGAAGACCGCGATGTGCAGCAACTCACTTTTGAGTCGTATATGAACAAGCAGTTGGTGCGCAAAAAACCGATGGCCCATGTGCGTATCTTTTTCAAGGACATGGCGCATTTGCTCGGATTGGCCAAAGTGTGAACCTGGAGCAGCTGTACCAGGGCCCGCTGGTGGTGGATATCGCCATCGGCTTCATCACCCTGGAAACCCTGCTGCTCTGGGCTTTTCACCGATGGACCGGGCGCGGATTGGCTTTAGCCGACTGCGTGCTGACGATTCTTTCCGGGGTCTTTCTGATGCTGGCGCTGCGCTGCGCCCTAACGCCAGGCGGCTGGCCGGGCATGGCCCTTTTTTTGATTGCCGCAGGCATTGCCCACGGCGCGGATTTACGTATCCGCTGGCGCAATAAGGCCTGAATTTATCGGCCCCAGGTTAATGTGGCGCGCAAACTGTTGCGCCAAATAGTCTTCGCCGTTTTCGAGTACGAAATAGCGAAAGGCTTCGGCTGAGGGCGATAGCAATTTGGACAGCATGTGCACCACGTTCCAGGCACGCACCACCGGCGCGCCTTCAACATCCAACACGGCAATCAATCGGTTGTCCAACTCCAGGCCCAGGGTATGCAGCGATAAAAAACTCAGGCCCATACCGGCCATGACGGCTTGCTTAATCGTCTCATTGCTGGCCATTTCCATGCTCACACGCGGCTCGACGCGGGCTTTGTCCAAAAAGCGCTCCATGGCGGCGCGCGTACCCGAGCCGGGTTCGCGCAGGATAAAAGGCTGGGCTTGCAAGTCACGCGGGGAAATGGTTTCGCCGCGCGCCAAAGGGTGATCCACCGCGGCTACAAACACATGCGGGTGCGCGGCAAAGGGCTCGGCACGCGTTGCCATTTCGGTAGGCGGGCGGCCCATGATGGCGATGTCCACCTCGTTGGCGTAGAGCATCTTCACCAGTTGCTCGCGGTTACCCACCACCAGCTTGATGTCCACGCCTTGGTGCTCCTGGCGAAAACGGGCCAGCAAATGCGGCAAAAAATACTTGGCCGTACTGACCATGCCGATGGTGAGCAAGCCCACTTCCAGCTTTTGCAGCCTGGCTGCGGCGTCTTCGGCGTCTTTTAGGGTGGCCAGCATTTTGCGGGCATAGACCAGCATGTATTCGCCCACGGTGGTCAGCGTCACGGTACGGCCACTGCGGTCAAACAAGGGCATACCAATGTGTTTTTCCAGCTCGCGCACCTGCATGGTCACGGCCGGGGGCGTGAGATTGAGCGTTTGCGCGGCGCGGGTAAAGCTCAAATGGCGAGCCACTTCGCTAAAAACGCGCAATTGGCGGAAGGTTGCGTTTTTCATTAAGTAATACCTTAACCGAAAACAAAAAATATATGAATTTACTTTCGAATGACAGGCTTTTAGAGTCCAACTTCTTAACCCCTCCAACCGAAAGGATACCGCTATGGCTGGTCGTAATTTTCTCTTTGTACCCGGTCCCACCAATGTGCCCGATCGTATTCAGCGATCCATGATGGTATCCATGGAGGACCATCGTTCGCCGCGCTTTCCCCAACTCACCCACACCATCATGGCCGGGCTGCGCGAGGTTTTCCGCACCCAGACGGGCACACCATTTGTGTTTCCGTCCTCGGGTACCGGTTGCTGGGAAGCGGCACTGACCAACACCTTGTCGCCCGGCGACAAAGTACTGGCGGCGCGCTTTGGCCAATTCAGCCACCTGTGGATTGATATGTGCGAGCGCCTGGGCCTAGACGTGCAGATCGTCGATTGCGAATGGGGCACCGGCGTGCCTTTGCAGCAATTCGAAGACATTCTCAAGGCCGATAGGCACCACCAGATTAAGGCCGTCTTGGCTTGCCAAAACGAAACCGCCACCGGCGTGAGTTCAGACATTGCCGGTGTGCGCGAAGCCTTGGACGAGGCAGCACACCCGGCCCTGCTGTTCGTGGACTGCGTTTCTTCTCTAGGCTGCCTGGAGTTCCGCTTTGATGACTGGGGCATCGACATGGCGGTTTCCGGTTCTCAAAAAGGCTTTATGTTGCCTGCGGGTCTGGGCATTCTGTGCGCTAGCCCCAAGGCCTTGGCCATGTACCCATCGTCCAAGCTCAAGCGCGCTTACTTTGATCTGCCGGACATGATCCAAAGCAATGCCACCGGGTACTTCCCCTACACCCCAGCTTTGTCACTGATGTACGGGCTGATTGAGGCGCTCAAGATGATCAGCGAAGAAGGCCTGGACAATGTCATCGCGCGCCACCATTACCTGGCCGAAGGCGTGCGCGCTGCGGTGACCCAAGGCTGGCAACTCAAGCTATGCGCCAAAGAACAACGCTGGCACTCCGACACCGTATCGGCGGTGATGCTGCCCGAAGGTATTGCGGGCACGGAAGTCATAGCCCGTGCTTACCAGCGCTACAACCTCTCGCTGGGCGGCGGACTGTCCAAAGTGGCAGGCAAGCTGTTCCGCATCGGCCATTTGGGCGATATGAACGAAATCCATTTGATGGCCGCCATCAACGGCGCTGAAATGGCCATGCTCGATTGCGGCGTCAAAGTGCAGCCTGGCAGCGGCGCGGCGGCGGCCGGCCACTACTGGCGCACCCATGAGGCACCTTCGGGCCTGTGCGCCATGCCCAAGCCGCAAGAAGCGCAGAGCAATACGCCGCGCTCCAGCCCGGCACTTGCACCCCGCTAAAGCGATGTATGTTGTCCGGGGGCGTGTGCGCCACCGGTGTCATCGCCTGGATCAGGCCATTGCAAGTTTAAAAAAGAGTGGGCTCAGCACTGCGAATGAGGGCCTTTTGCGCTACCTACAAAGAGAAGCTCGCCCCTTAAAACCCGCCTATATCTGCCGGTGCTGAAGTCCGCATCTTCAGCCCGATCGCATCTGCCCAATTGCGGAAAAAGCAGTGAGCCTCACCCGATGAATAGCGGATACGCAAGCTAAGGAATTCTAAAAAATAATATCTAAAATTTAATGTTTAATTAATAAATAACTTAACTAACATCTAAAAAAATATGAATTTACTTTATTGAAATTCGCTTTTACATTCATTCCCAGACCCACCGAAACCATCAACCAGGAGACATTGATGAGCGATACCGACAGCCAAATTACCGACGCCAAAAAGCGCTACAGCGCCGGCGTGTTGAAGTACAAACAAATGGGCTATTGGATGCCCGATTACGTGCCCAAGGACACCGATACCTTGTGCCTGTTCCGCATCACTCCGCAAGACGGCGTGGACCCGGAAGAAGCTGCTGCGGCCGTGGCTGGCGAGTCCTCCACCGCTACCTGGACGGTGGTATGGACCGACCGCCTGACTGCCTGCGACAGCTACCGCGCCAAGGCCTACAAAGTCATCCCCGTGCCCAACAATCCGGGGCAGTATTTCGCCTACGTGGCCTATGACCTGATCTTGTTTGAAGAAGGCTCCATTGCCAATATGACGGCCAGCCTGATCGGCAATGTGTTTTCCTTCAAGCCACTCAAGGCCGCGCGCCTAGAAGACATCCGCATCCCGGTGGCCTATGTGAAAACCTTCAAAGGCCCGCCCACGGGACTGATCGTGGAGCGCGAACGTCTGGACAAGTTTGGCCGCCCGCTGCTGGGCGCCACCACCAAGCCTAAATTGGGCTTGTCGGGCCGTAACTACGGACGCGTGGTTTATGAAGGCCTCAAAGGCGGTCTGGACTTTATGAAGGACGACGAAAACATCAACAGCCAGCCCTTTATGCACTGGCGTGACCGCTTTTTGTTTGTGATGGACGCGGTGAACAAAGCCAGCGCTGTCACTGGCGAAGTTAAGGGCAGCTACCTGAATGTGACGGGCGCCACTATGGAAGACATGTACGAGCGCGCCGAGTTTGCTAAAGACCTGGGCTCGGTCATCATCATGGTGGACCTGGTGATTGGCTACACCGCCATCCAGTCCATGGCCAACTGGTGCCGCAAGAACGACATGATCATGCATATGCACCGCGCAGGCCACGGCACCTACACCCGCCAGAAAAACCATGGCGTGAGCTTCCGCGTCATCGCCAAGTGGCTGCGCCTGGCCGGTTGCGACCACCTGCACACCGGCACCGCCGTGGGCAAACTCGAGGGCGACCCGCTCACGGTACAGGGCTACTACAACGTCTGCCGTGACAGCTATACCCACACCGACCTGCCGCGCGGCTTATTCTTTGACCAAGACTGGGCGGATTTGAAAAAAGTGATGCCCGTGGCCTCGGGCGGTATACATGCCGGGCAAATGCACCAATTGATTGACTTGTTTGGGGACGATGTGGTGCTGCAGTTTGGCGGTGGCACCATCGGCCACCCTATGGGCATCCAAGCAGGCGCTGTAGCCAACCGCGTAGCCCTCGAATCCATGGTGAAAGCGCGCAACGAAGGCCGCAATATTCTGGAGGAAGGCCCGACCATCTTGAAACAAGCTGCGCAAAGTTGTACACCACTCAAGGCAGCTTTGGACACCTGGGGCGAGATCAGCTTCAACTACCAAAGCACCGATTCGAGCGACTACACCGCCACACCTGCCACCGCCTAGACCGACCACGCTGCAAGGAGAAATACACCATGATGACCAACCCGACCGGCCGTTTGACGCAAGGCCAATTCAGTTTTCTGCCCGACCTGACGGATGCCGAAATCACACTGCAAATCGAATACGGCCTGCGCAAAGGCTATGCCTGGAGCGTGGAATACACCGACGACCCGCACCCGCGCAATACCTATTGGGATATGTTCGGCAACCCAATGTTCGACCTGCATGACGCCGCAGGTGTAATGCAAGAACTCAAGGCTTGCCGCGCAGCTTTTCCCAACCACTACATACGCATGATGGCTTTTGACTCCACGCGCGGGGTTGAAACGATTGCAATGAGCTTTATCGTGAATCGCCCGAAGACCGAGCCCGGCTTTATGCTGGAGCGCCAGGAAGTCAATGGCCGCTCGCTGCGCTACAGCACACGCGCTTATGCGGCCAACCAGCCCGAAGGCGAGCGCTACAAAGGCTAGGCCTTGCCGCACCCTATCCATGCACTAGCACCCCATGAGCGCACCTTCGTATTCCATTCCCGGCAGCACACCGGCGGCTGCCGTCAGTAGCGCCGCGCACGCGGCCACTGAAAAGCCAAGCGACACCACGGCCGCTGCGCGCTCGGTGGCCGAGGTGCTGGAAGGCTCGCAAGTAGAAGCCGTGTTGCAGGAGCTGGACCGCGACCTGGTGGGTCTAGTGCCGGTCAAAGCGCGGATACGGGATATTGCCGCTTTGCTGGTCATCGACAAGCTGCGCGTAAACCTGGGCCTGACCAGCCAAGCGCCCAGCCTGCACATGTGCTTTAGCGGCAATCCCGGCACCGGCAAGACCACGGTGGCCAGTCGCATGGCGCAAATCCTGCATCGGCTGGGCTTTGTACGCAAAGGACATTTGGTTTCGGTGACGCGTGACGATCTGGTGGGCCAGTACATCGGCCACACCGCGCCCAAAACCAAAGAAGTGCTCAAGCGTGCCATGGGTGGGGTGTTGTTTATCGATGAAGCCTACTACCTCTACCGCCCGGAAAACGAACGTGACTATGGCCAGGAGGCCATCGAGATCCTGCTGCAAGTGATGGAAAACCAGCGCGACGACTTGGTCGTTATCCTGGCGGGCTACAAAGACCGCATGGATACTTTTTTCCAATCCAACCCCGGCATGAGCTCGCGTATCGCCCACCATCTGGACTTTCCGGACTACGCGGTGGACGAGTTGCTGCACATCGCCGGTATGACCTTGGCGCAGCAAAATTACCGCTTTGGGGTAGGCGCGCAAGACGCGTTTGAACAATACCTGGGTCTTCGCATTCAGAAGCCGCACTTTGCCAACGCCCGCAGCGTGCGCAATGCTTTAGACAGGGCCCGCCTGCGCCAGGCCAGCCGCCTGTTTGCCGACCGCCAGCGTATCCTGAGCGCCGATGACTTGACGACAATCGAAGCAGCTGACATTCTTGCCAGCCGGGTCTTCCAAACCACCTAAACGCAAGGACGGCAAATGCTCAAAGCGCTCATTTTTGATGTCGATGGCACTCTGGCGGATACCGAGTCCGCGCACCGCGCGGCTTTTAACCATGCGTTTGCAGAGGAGGGGCTGGATTGGGTGTGGGACGAGGCGCTGTACATAGAGCTGCTGGAAGTCTCCGGTGGCAAAGAACGCATCGCCCATTACTGGAATCGCACGCGCGGCGACATCGTGGGAATTGAGGCGCATTCCTTACAGGACACGATTGCGCGCCTGCATGAACTTAAAACAGCCGCCTATGAAGGAATGGTCAATGACGGTATGGTGAGCCTGCGCCCTGGCGTATTGCGCCTGATTGAATCGGCCCACGAGCAAGGCTTGGCCCTGGCCATAGCCACTACCACTTCGCCAGTCAATATCGCCGCCCTATTGCGCAAAGCAATTGGCGCGCACTGGCGCAGCTTGTTTGGTGTGGTGGAGGACGCATCGACCGCACCGCGCAAAAAGCCACATCCGCAGGTCTATCTGCAGACCTTGCAGCGTATGGGTATGGCCAGTAGCGACTGCATGGCGATCGAAGATTCCTCCAATGGCTTGCAAGCAGCGCTGGCTGCGGGCTTACCCACGGTAATTACGCCCAATGGCTTTACCGCGCACCATCGCTTTGAAGGCGCATTGCGCGTGGTGCCAGATTTAGGCGATACCACCGTGGCAGACTTGCGCATCTGGCACTCACAATCCCGCGCCGCCTGATTTTTTGCTTTCCTGAGACCTTGCCATGCCCTTGTCCGCCCGCTCCCAGCATTCCACTCTGACGCAGTTTTTGATCGAGGAGCGGCGCAAATACCCCGGTGCCAGCGGCGACTTCAACGCCCTGATACTGGATATTGCCCTGGCCTGCAAAGCGATTGCGCGCGGCGTGGCCTTCGGCGAGCTTGGGCAAGTGCTGGGTGACCACAAAAGCGGCGACGGCGCTTCGGTCAATGTGCAGGGCGAGGCGCAAAAAACCCTGGACGTGCTTAGTAACCAGGCCTTTATCCGACGCACCGAGTGGGCGGGCAACTTAGCGGGCATGGCCTCCGAGGAGATGGAGCACCCCTACCAGATCCCGACCAAATACCCGCGCGGTAAGTACCTGCTGGTGTTTGACCCGCTGGACGGCTCCAGCAACATCGATGTCAATGTATCGGTGGGCAGTATTTTTTCAGTATTACGCGGACCGGAAGACGGGCGCGATGTGCAGGAAGCCGATTTTTTACAAGCGGGCACACGCCAGGTAGCTGCCGGGTACGCCATCTATGGGCCCACCACCATGCTGATGCTCACCTTGGGCAACGGCGTGCAAGGCTTTACCCTAGACCCGAACCTGGGCGAGTTCATGCTCACCCACCGCGACATCCAGATTCCGCCGGACACGCAGGAGTTTGCGATTAACGCCTCCAACAGCCGCTTCTGGGAAGCGCCCGTCAAGCGCTATGTGGATGAATGCCTGGCCGGCAAGACCGGTACACGCGGCAAAGATTTCAATATGCGCTGGATCGCCAGTATGGTGGCCGAGGCGCACCGCATCCTGATGCGCGGCGGCGTGTTCATGTACCCCCGCGACACCAAAGACCCCAGCAAGGCCGGGCGGCTGCGTCTGCTGTACGAGGCCAACCCGGTCGGGATGATCATGGAGCAAGCCGGGGGCCGCGCCAGCACCGGGGAAAAGCCGGTGCTAGATGTGCCGCCATCTTCACTACACCAGCGCATCGGCCTGGTGTTCGGCTCCCGCAACGAGGTCGAGCGCATCGAGCGCTACCACAGCGAACCGGTACAAACCGAGGAATACAACCCCTTGTTTGCCGAGCGCAGCCTGTTTAGATTTTGAGCTTTTGAGATTGTTCAGTTCAGGGAGCCACCATGTCAGAAAAACACCCGATTATTGCCATCACCGGCTCTAGTGGTGCGGGCACCACCTCGGTAACGCGCACGTTTGAAAACATATTCCGCCGCGAAGGCGTGAACGCTGCCGTCATCGAAGGCGATAGCTTTCACCGCTACGACCGCGCTGAAATGAAACTGCGCTTGGCCGAGGCCGAGGCCAAAGGCAATAAAAACTTCAGCCATTTCGGCCCGGAAAATAATTTGTTCTCCGAACTGGAAGCATTGTTTGCCGACTACGCGAAAACCGGCAGCGGCAAGCAGCGTAAATATTTGCATGACCACGAGGAAGCCGCGCCCTTCAAACAAGAGCCCGGCACCTTTACGCCCTGGCAGGATGTTTCTGCTGGTACCGATTTACTGTTTTACGAAGGTCTGCACGGCGCGGTGGTAACGCCCGAGGTGAATATCGCCAAGCACCCGGATTTGTTGATCGGCGTGGTGCCGGTCATTAACCTAGAGTGGATTCAAAAACTCTGGCGTGACAAGTCCAAGCGCGGCTACAGCACCGAAGCGGTGACCGACACCATCTTGCGCCGCATGCCGGACTATGTGAACTACATTTGCCCGCAATTCATGCATACACACGTCAACTTTCAGCGCGTGCCCATGGTCGATACCAGCAACCCGTTTATCAGCCGCGATATTCCTTCGCCGGACGAAAGCATGGTGGTCATCCGCTTTGCCAAACCCAAGGGTATCGACTTTCAATACCTGCGCAGCATGATCGACGACAGCTTTATGAGCCGCGCCAATACCATCGTTGTGCCCGGCGGCAAGATGGAGCTGGCGATGCAACTGATCTTCACCCCCTTTATTTGGCGCATGATGGAACGCAAGAAGCGCGCGTCATGAAACCCTACGACCTCATCCTCTTCGACCTGGACGGCACCCTGGTAGAGACTGCGCCTGAAATTTGCGATGCCGTGAACGACACCTTGCAACACTTTAATTTTGCAAGCGTCTCGCAAGAGCAAGTCAATGACTGGATAGGCCACGGCACGCTGGAGCTACTCATCCAGGCTCTGGCCTTTGTGCAAGGGCTAAGTGATGCGACAGTCCGCAGCTCTGAGCGTTTGGCTGACATTGCCGCTGTCTTTAAAACGCATTACCGCGCGCGTTGCGGCACGCGCAGCCACTGCTACCCGCATGTGGTGGAAACCTTACACCGACTCAAGTCGCAAGGTGTTCTATTAGGTGTAGTTACGAACAAAGAAGGCGCTTACACCCAAACCGTGTTGGACGCGCATGCATTGACGCCCCTGTTTGATTGCGTTGTCAGTGGCGACACTTTTCCCACGAAAAAACCCCGACCTGACGGCGTTCTCAGTTGCCTAGAGCGCTTCCAGGTGACTGCGGACAGAACGCTTTTCGTAGGCGATTCGAGCATCGACGTTGCCACTGCGCGTAATGCCGGCGTGGCCGTTTGGGTGGTCCCCTATGGCTACAACATGGGCGCTGCCATTGAAGACAGCCACCCTGACCGCCTTATCGCTAACTTTGCAGAACTCTGATTACTGCGCTTGGGCCAATTCAGCCAGGCGCTTGTGCACGGCCCGCTTGCCCATTTTGCGTAACTGCACAATCGCCTCTAGTTGCGCCGCACGCGGCCTGACGCGGCCTTGCTCCCACTTGTAAACCGACTGGTCGCTCACTCCTAGCAAAGAAGCAGTCTGGGCCGCATTGATGCCCAATTTTTTGCGCAGAGTTGCAAAGCCAGATGATCTGAACCGCGCTCTCTGCGCTTCTGGCGCGGCTTTTACCGAGGCCACGCTACCTGCGCCTTTGGACAATTGCTTAAGCGCACGCTCCAATGCGGAAAGCCGCTTTTTGAGTGCGGCGTTTTCGGCGCGTTGCTGCGCTAATGTTTTCTTCATCGCCATTGCGTTTTCCCGCACTTTACGGTTTGCGACACGGGTAATTTCATCTTTCAACTGTTTAGCTAATGCAGACATACTGCCTCCTTTTTTGAATCCATGTATTAATTATTTAATGCGTAATTATTGCCTATTAATAAAATTTGGTCTATAGAGATACTAAACAAATGCGATAGGAAACAATCAACGCGCGCTCAGGGGCGCTTACGTGTGCACACAGGCTTTTATCGCACACCTCGCACTAACGACCGCTATGCAAGGCATCCCAACTGGCCCTAGGTCCTGCGAAGCACGAGCACAACGGCTGGTAGGTCTTCATGGCCACCGGGCCTTGCCAGAACCTGCCTCTAAAGGTGATTGATTGGCCTAAGGTCAAGCGGCATGGCCCGTACGACCATTTTTCACGCATAGGCACTAAGCGGGCGGCACATACCACTTTGGGCTATCCGATAGTCACATCTTGATGTCCGGCTCGGGTCTTTGACACCCAATCTGCCTCATTAAATAAATCAAATCTAATGATTTTTAGATTGAAATAGTTTTTGAATTTTTTCTGTTGTATTTATACAAAAAAATGTTTTTTTGAAAAAACTTGTCAATTACATTATTTTCACTAGAATGCTTTCAAGTCAGCGTAAATACCGCTTTTATGAATGCGTTTAGGAGCTTGTATGTCAGTATTCGCCAAAACAGCCAGAGGCCTTGATGCTTTGAAGGATTTGAACTCCGGCATGCCACGCCGCATGCGCACCGTACTCTGGTGCATTAACGGCCAAACCTCTACCTCTACCTTGATGCGAAGTCTGACCGCAGTGGGCGACGTCAAAGAATTGATGCGCGGCTTGATCGCTGAAGGCTTGATCGAACGGGTACACAAAAACACGCCCAAGCCCGTCATCCTCGAAGCAGCGGTCACTGCCCCTGCTGCTACCACAGTAGATACGCGCTGGGTCAGTTCCGGTTGGAGCATGGGTTTCCCGGATCAAGGTATGACTACGGCGCACTGAGCGTAGTGCGCGCTACCAAGGGAAGTCAAAACCTTTGGGCGCTAAAAGGATTCAGATCAAGCGCACTGGAACGGTCGGCGACCATGTCCGCCACCAGAGTCCCAGTGAGGCCACCCAAAGTCAGTCCGATATGCTGGTGGCCAAAAGCATATACCACCCGCGCGCTCTTGCGCGAACGTCCCAGCACCGGCAAACCATCGGGCAGCGTCGGACGAAAACCTAACCAAGGCGCCTGCGGCATACCCAAGGCGGGCAAAGCGCGGTGCGACGCAAAGTTCAGTAATTCCAGCAAACCGGGGTGCATTTCTTGCCCCAAGTCCGCCAACTCCACCGTGCCGGCCACGCGTATGCCTTGCGCCATGGGCGTCATATAAAAACCACGCTCGGCCCAACCCACGGGACGTGAAATCAAAGGCGTGCTGCTAGGGAACATCAGGTGGTAGCCCCGCTCGGCTTGCAGCGGCACATCGTCGCCGCATTGGGCCGCCAAGGCTCTGGAATGCACACCCGCACACAGGGCTAGGTAATCGTAGGCACTGTCATGGCCTGCGCCACGCAAGCGTACTTGGTGGTCATCGGCTTGGATGCCGGTCACAGCCAGCGGATGCACCGCCAGTCCTTTGTCTTGCAAATACGCGAGCAAGGCATGCAAAAACGCCGAGGGATCGCTCAGGTGCCAGGAACCTTTGAACAAGGCGCCACGATGAAAGATGGGGCTGAGCTGCGGCTCTAACTTGGCAATCGCATCCGAATCCAAGATATCGGACTCCACACCCAAAGTGCGGCGCAATTCCAGGGTTTCGCGTGCACCTTCGAAAGCGGCGGCGCTGGAATACAAATACAAGCACTCTTGCGGGCACACAAAGCGCTGTAAATCGGCCTCGGCCAGCATCGCGTCATAGCCGCTTTGCGCGCGGGCCAGCAAATGCGACAAGGCGCTTACCGTGGACGTGTAGCGCGCGGGTGTGGAGGCCCATAAAAAGCGCGCAAGCCAGGGGGCCAAGGCATGCAGATGCGACCAGCGTACGCGCAAGGGACTTTGCGACGAGAACAAATAGCGCGGCAAATCACGAAACACCGAGGGGTTGTTGACGGGGATGCAGGCGTAATTGGCGAAGGTGCCAGCATTCCCAAACGAGGCGCCGCCCGCTGCGCCACGCGGCTCGTACAAGCTGACCTCGTGCCCGTCGCGCATCAGCCAGTAGGCCGATGACAGCCCGACAAAGCCCGCGCCTATGACAGCCACGCGTGCCATCAGGCGCAAATCCCGGCAGATGCGACAGCTTTATCGACGGGTAGCAGACCCGACATCGTGGGCGCTAAGGCCTTCACGACCAATTTACCAGCGTACGCCTAGACGCTCGAAGGCTTTGCTCAGGACAAACAAAGGTCCGACCAGCAGGTATTGCAGGTCCTCGAAAAAGGAAGGTTTTTTACCCTCGAGATGGTGACCAATAAACTGAAAAATCCAGGCAACAACAAAAATTCCCACACTGGCTTGCACCAGCACACCCGCAGCGTCCATAGCGTCCACCAGGGCCAGCATCACCGAGGACAAGAGAAGCATGCACAGCGTAAATGGCCAAGACAGACGGGCGTAATAGACCAGGCTAGCGGCGATCAACAAAAGAACCAAAGCCGGGTGCACCGCAAACAACAAGCCATTGAGGCTGAGCATGATGGCGGGAATCGCCACAAAGTGAATCACTTCATTGACCGGGTGCGTATGGCTTAAGCCATAGTGCTGCAAAAGCGTATCGACTTTGCGCTGGGGAATGTCCATACTTTCCGGCAGCGGGGTTTGCATTGAATCCATGGTGTGCCTCCCTAATGAAAAACGCGAACTAGGATTTTAAGAATTTCTTCAGCCACGCGACTGCGCGGCCCTGCGCGCATTGTCCGCCCCAGGCCAGCAAGGCGTGGCTGGCGCCTGCGTACAAAAACTGCAATTTGCGTGGCTTGTTGGCACGCAATTTGGCGGGTTCGGATTGCATCATGGCGTGCACGTTATTGGCCAGCGCTTCGCTGTCTTGCCAGACATGAAACACTTCCGGGTGGCTGCTGCTGCGCTCGAAGGCGTCGGTGGCCATAGCCTCGTCTTGCACCGCCAGGCCGCTGGGGACGAGCCAGGCGGGCGCGGTGCGGGCCAAAACCAAAATCGGCACATCGCAGGCCAGGCGGGCACCGCTGGCCAGCACCACGTCATCGCGCGTGAGCGAGGCCACGGTTTCATACAGCACGGTGACACGCTGCTCACGCAGCAATTGCAACATACGCTGGTGCAAGGTTTCGGGATAGGCTTTGTCGCCCTCTTGCTGGGGGCCGATGATCCAGGTCACTGCCGCCGTGGGCATGCGCTGGCGCACAGCCAAAGCCAGCTCAAAGCCTTCGGTGCCTGCGCCAATGACCGCCATACGCAGCGCGCGGGTGCGGCCCAGGCCGCAGACCTTGGGCCACAAATTGGCAAAGCCTTCCAGCGGTGGCACAAACAGGCCGTGTTCACGCGCGCCGGGCATGGCCGCTTCGATAGCTTCGCGGTGCGGCACCGGGCCGGTGTTGATAGACAGCAGGTCGTAGCTGATGGACTGGCCGTCGTCCAGCAAGATGCTGCGCGACACGGCATTGAGGCCACGGCCTTGGCGTCCGGTCCATTGCACTTTGTCCTGTTGCAAAAGCGGCTCGAAATCGACCATGCAATCGGCCAGCGGCACATCGTTGGCGACATAGCGTGCCAGTTTGCGCGGGGCAAACGTCTGGGTTTGCTGGGCTAAGACCGTGATCTGGACATGCGCCAAGGGTTGGCGCTTGAAGTGTTCTAGCACGCGGATATGGGCTGGGCCCATACCCCACAAGACCAAATGCTCGGGCCGCCGGTAGGGCCTGGCGGCCAACTGGGCGCCCAAGGCAATGGCTTCTTCACCCGTGACCACAGAGTCTGCGGAGGGTGTCGGTAATTCTTCCGTCATACCCCTATTGTTCCACGAGCGTGATGGGCGCCCGGAAATCGGCCACTTCGCACACCCGCCCGATCAGCGCGCACTGCGTATAGCCCTGGGTCCGCAAGGCTTGCAAACACGCCTGCGCCTGCTCCCAGGGCACGCTGGCCAGCAAGCCGCCGGCGGTTTGCGGGTCAAATAGCAAGGCGCGGCGCAAGCGCAACGCTTGGGCGGCGGACAGTTCTGCATCGTCAGCGTCCAACCTGGCCGTGGCCCCGCTACCACCTGCGGCGGCGGAACTTGCGCCAGCGCCAGCGCCCGTGCCCGCACCAGCACTTGGACTTGGATGGGCGCTTTTACCCAAGCCCGCGCCAAGGCCTGCGTCGGAACCCCGGCCCGATTCTTTTCCCGGCTGCCAAGGCCAACCCGAAATCGCCGAGCCTTGCTGGGCATTGCTGCTGTGCAAGGAACTGAAAATACCAGCGTCCATAGACGCCAATGCGCCATCGAGTAGCGGCAAAGACGCCAACTCCAATTGCGCGCCCAGGCGCTCGGTTTGCAGCATTTCCACCAAATGGCCTAGCAAGCCAAAGCCGGTGACATCGGTGCACGCACGGGCGCCGAACTGCGCCAGGGTGCGGGCCGCGTCCTGGCTGGATTGGGCCATGGTGCCCAGCGCCGCCTCCACCCAGCGGCCACGCGCGCGGCCCAGGGCGTGGGCAGCAAATAAGGTGCCGGTGCCCAAGGGCTTGGTCAAAATCAAGGCGTCACCGGCCCGCGCGCCGGTTTTGCGCATCAGCTGCACCGGCTGGCCCTGCGCGTCCAGATCCACCAGACCGTTGATGGCAAAGCCCAGCGACAACTCCGGCCCCTCGCCGCTGTGGCCCCCCACCAGCGCGCAGCCTGCCGCATTGAGTACCTGCACCGCACCAGCCATGAGCTGCGACAACAGGCTTTGGGTCTGGCGGTCCAGCCCAGGCGGCACCACGGCGATGGCCGTGGCCGTATGGGGCGTAGCGCCCATCGCAAAAATGTCGCCCAGCGCATGGTTGGCGGCAATCTGGCCGAAGCGGTAGGGGTCGTCGATAAACGCGCGGAAAAAATCTACGGTTTGCACCTGCGCTTTCCCTGGGGGAATGCGCACCAGCGCCGCGTCATCGGGCGCGGATAGGCCAATCAGCACATCCGGGCTATCCATCGTCTGCAAACCGCCCAGCGCCCTACCCAGCACACCCGCCCCCACTTTGGCGGCGCAGCCACCGCAACGCATGGCCTGGGCTGCTTGCGCTTGGGTGCGCTCTTGTGCATCCAGGTCGGCGAAATGGGCCAGCGCCTGCGCACCTGTATCACTTGCTGCGGGCGCCATCGCGGGTAAGCCCAGATCAGAAAAACGCTGCATAAAGCGCCGGTCAATTTGGTCTTTCCAGCGCCATACCCAGGTACCGGCAAAGCCCAGCATGCCGCGCGAGGCCACCGCATAGCGATCGCCCGTGCTGATCAGGGCCAGCCAATGCTTTTGGGGACGATAGGCTTTTAACGGCAGTCCGCACAAGGCATGGCGCAGATTGCGTGCCAATGGCATACCCATGCGCACCGCAAACACACCCGCTTTTTCCAGCGGGCGCGGACCGAACGCAGCCACATCGCCGCTGGCAAAAATCCGAGCGTCGCGGTCGGACTGCAAATACGCGTTCACGCGCACACAGCCGTCGGCATCGAGCGCCAAGCCGGTGGAGGCCAGCCAACTACCCCCTTCGGCTTGCGTCACCCAGAAAACGGCATCGGCCGCTACGTATTCCAGTGCATTTGCGGGGCGCGATACGGGGCTTGCGCTGGTGCTAGCAGCGCGCTGCGCCGATGGCATCGCAGAATCCGCATCCGCTGCCCGCAGTACCTGCACACCACTGGCGCTAAGCGATTGCACCCGCGCGCCCAGATGCACTTGCACACCACGCGCTTGCAAGGTCTGCATAAAGCGCGCGCGCACGCCTGCGTTGTGTGTGGGCAGGATGAAAGGCGCCGCAGAAAACAATGCAAACTGCGGCGCTTGCAGGCCTAGCGCTTCGCATTCTTTGCCTAAGCGGTATTGCATTGCCAGCAGCAACTCCACGCCTCCAGCGCCTGCGCCCACCACCGCAATATGGCGCGGCCCCTGCCCGGCGCGTACGCGGGCAAGGATTTGCAACCAGCGCGCGTTAAAAGCGGCAATCGGCTTGACCGGTATCGCGTGCTCGCTGGCACCCTGCACCTGCGCCACTTGCGGCGTGGAGCCGGTGTTGATCGCCAGCAAGTCGTAGTCCAAAGGCGGGCGCCCGTGCAGCAGCACTTGGCGTGCCTCGCGGTCTATGCCTACCACTTGCGCCCGCACAAAGCGCGCCCCAGCGTAGGCGCACAAGCGCACTAAATCGAGATGGACTTCGTCATAGCCATAGTGACCGGCCACATATCCGGGCAACATGCCCGAATACGGCGTGTGCGCGTCGGTACACACCAAGGTAATGCGCAAACCCGCCAGCGGCTGCATGCCAAAGGCTTTGAGCACGGCTACATGGCTATGCCCGCCGCCGACCAGCACCAGGTCGCGCAAGATGGGGCCGGAGTTGGTTTGCATAGCCCCCCATTGTGACTAGACGCGTGACGAGCCGCGTGACGAGCCGCGTGACGAGCCGCTTGGCTAGCCGCGCCGCCAGCGGTGCCAGCGCGCCAGCCAAGGCATGGCTGCTGCGGGCAGATGCGCGCGCTGCCATTGGCCCGCCACATGCCTGGCCGACTCGCTGAGCGTCGGATAGCTGTGGATGGTGGCCAAAACCGCTTTCAAGCCCAGTCCCTGGCGCATGGCCAGCGCATAGGGCGCAAGCAATTCCGCGGCATGCTCACCGACGATGGAAACGCCCAACAAGGTATCGCGGCCGGGCACAGTGAGCACTTTGACAAAACCGGCAGGCACTGCGCCATGCGCTGCATCACAGATCGCACGGTCCAGGCCCGCGAGTTCAAAACGCGTGACTTCAAAAGCTAGGCCGCGCGTATGCGCTTGTTGTTCATTGAGGCCCACACGTGCCACTTCCGGCGCCACATAGACAGCAGTGGGCAACACGCTGTAGTCGGGCCGCAGCGCGCCCCAACCCTCGAGCAAAGCATTGACCGCCGCATACCAGGCCTGATGCGCAGCGGCATGGGTGAACTGGTAGGGGCCCACTACGTCACCGGCGGCATAAATCGAAGGAATCAGGGTTTGTAAATACGCGTCGGTATGTAAAAGCGTATCGCTGGCAATGCCTAATGCTTCCAAGCCAAAACCGCGCAGCCGGGCTTGGCGTCCGGTGGCGCAGAGGAGCAAATCGTAGGGCAGGGCAAATTCGTCGTCTTGCGCGGCTGGTGTCGCGGGGGCCGCGTGCGAACCGGGCTGTGGAATTATGTTTTGGCGCAGCACCACCAATTTATCCGCACCCGCATGCGCTGGCAGAGTTTCGCAGCGCAAGACTTGGTGCCCTGTGAATACGCGCACACCATCGGCACTTAATGCGGCTTGCACCAGCGCGCTGACATCTGCATCTTCTTTAGATAGCAGAGCGGGCGCAGCCTCGACCAAACTCACCTGCGCACCCAGGCGCGCAAAGGCCTGGGCCAACTCACAACCTACCGGTCCGCCACCCACGATGGCGATACGCCGGGGTAGCGTGGCAGATTGTTCCAACACATCCCACAAGGTATCGCTTGTCACATAGCCGCTGTCCTGTAGGCCAGCAATAGCGGGCACGGCCGGCTGCGACCCGGTCGCCAAAATGATGCTGCGGGCGCTGATGCGCTCGGGCGCCTGGCCGCTGCGGCGCAACTCCACGGTCCAAGGATCGACGAGGTAGGCATAGGCTTGCAACACGTCCACCCCCATGGCGCGGTAACGCTCGGGGCTGTCGTGCGGCGCAATCGCAGCAATGATGCTGCGCACGCGTTGCATGACGGCAGCAAAGTCAACCTGCACCGGCCCGGTGTGTATGCCAAAGCCCGCTGCGTGGCGCGCTAGGTGGGCAATGCGCGCACTTTGAATCAAGGCCTTGCTGGGCACGCAGCCACGGTTGAGGCAATCGCCACCCATCTCGCCCGCCTCCACCAGCGCCACGCGGGCTTGCGCATGCGCGGCCACATAGGCAGACACCAAACCACCCGCACCGCCGCCTATGACGATCAGGTTGTAATCAAAACGCGCCGGGCGCTTCCAGCGTGCGGCCACCGTGCGCCGACGTTGCCAAGCCAATATGCGCCGGGTTAACCAGGGTGTGCCAGCCATGGCCAGTGCCAAAGCAATCAAGCCAGCGGCGACCTGCGGCTGCAAGATGTCGGACACCGATTGCAATTGCCCCAGCTGCGCGCCGGCTTGCAAGTAAATCACGGTGGCCGGCAACATGCCGATCTGGCTAAATAAATAAAAGCGCCAGGCCGGCATGCGCGTCAAACCCATAAGCACATTGACCGCGCCAAAGGGCACAAGCGGGATCAAACGCAAACTGAGCAAGTAAAAAACACCTTCGCGCTCCAAGCCGCGCGTCATGTGCCCTAAGCGCCTTGTCATACCAGCGCCCAGGTAAGCGGGCAAGCTATCGGCCAGCACATGGCGCACCACCAGCAAGCACAGCGTGGCGCCCAGGCTGGACGCAAAAGACACCAACAGCAAACCCCAGCCAAAACCCAGCACCGCACCACCGGCCAAGGTCAGCACCACAATGCCAGGCACGGCGGCACTGGCCAGCAGCACATACAGCGCAAAAAACGCAGCGCGCACCGTCCAGGGTGCTTGTGCGTGCCAGGCTTGCAAGTCTTGGTACTGCGATTGCAATCGCGCCAGGCTAAACCAATCAGCGCCCTGCACTACACCAACTAGCGCAAGTGCGAGCAAGGCCCCTAGCGCTACACGCCAAAGCATGCGCGCGCTAAACATGGCTGTCCTGCCCGCGCTGTGCGCGCGGCACATCTTGTAGTCCAGGCGCTTGCGGTTGGTCTGTGGGCGTATCGGCCAACAAGCGCACTCCGGCGGCGATGCGGCCCAGCCAGGTAATAGCGCACAAGCCTGCAAAACCATAGGCCAGCGGCACGAAGTAGGCAGGCCAAATACACATGGCACACAAGACCGCCAGGGTCTCGGTTGCCTCGGTCAAGCCACCCACAAAGTAAAACGATTTTTCAGGATATTGCGGGTTGTGCATACCGCGCTGCGCAGCCAATGCGGCAAAGGCCAGAAAGCTACTGCCAGTGCCTACAAAAGCCGTAATCAAAACCGCTGCGGCCAGCGCATTGCGCGCCGGATCGGCCAGCGCAAAGGCCAGCACCATCAAGGCATAAAACACAAAGTCCAAAGCAATATCTAAAAAGCCGCCTACTGCCGTGCCACCTCCACTGCCACGGGCCACAGCGCCATCAAGCGCATCACACAATCGCGAGCACAAGAGCAAAACCAAACCCACCATCCAGGCCTGCGCTGCTATGCAAGCGGCAGCGAGCACACCCAAGGCAAACCCGGCCCAGGTGATACTGTTGGCCGAAATACCCCAACGCAGCAGCGGCCGTGCCAGCGCCTGCACAGCCGGGCGTATCAGGCGGGTGGTAAAGCGGTCCAACATAGCGGCATTGTCGGTGCAAGTAATGACACGTTATGCGGACTCATGGTGCGGCCAAATGCGTGACGCGCTGCGCTTCCAAGATGTCGGCCGGATCGTGCGTGACCACCAGGGCGCTGATGCCGCGCCGGGCCACTGCGCCCCCTACCAGCGCGCGCATGCGCTGGCGCAGCGCCACATCGAGTTTGGCGAAGGGCTCATCGAGCATCAAAGCCTGCGGTTGCGACAACAAGGCGCGCGCCAGTGCGGCGCGCGCGCGCTGACCGCCCGATAGCGTAGCCGGGTCGGCATGCGCAAAACCGGCCAACTCCACTTCCTCCAAGGCCTGCGCCACCTGCGCTTCGCGTGCGGCTTGCGGCCCGGCGGCAACGGCGAATAACAGGTTTTCGCGCACCGTCATGTGCGCAAACAACAAATCGTCTTGGTACAACAAAGCAATGCGCCGTGCGCGCGTGGGCAAGTGGTCCACGCGACGCCCCATGACATGTACCGCGCCCTGAAATTGCATACCGTGCGCCAGCGTGCCGCACACCGCCGCTAGCAAGCTGGACTTGCCCGAACCGCTGGCCCCCATGAGCGTGTGTATCGCGCCCGCAGGCAGTGCAATATCTAGACCTTGCACCAAGGTCGCACCGGGGCTGCGCAGGCTTTGCACTTGCAAATGCAACGCCGGGGTAGCTTCAAAAGCAAGGGGCATCGGCGGGTCGCCGGGCTTGTGCGCCGGTCGATGCAGCGCTGCGGGAGTGTCGGGCGAAATGGACATAAGCCAGCGCATCCTAAGCCAGGCCACGCGCAAAAAATGGCTGCGCAAAACGCCGCTTGCGGCCCAGCCACAGTGCCAGTGCGAACAGGCATGCTGGCAAGAGCCATTGCAATAAGGCAAAAGCGGCCAGCAAGGAACGCTGACCGCCCGATGACAGCGCCACCGCTTCAGTGGTCACTGTCGCAAAGCGCCCGCCGCCCACAAACAAAGTAGGTAGAAACTGCGCCACGCTCACCGCAAAGCCCACCGCAAACGCCGCCGCCAAGGCCGCGCGCAAAAGGGGCCATTGCACCTGCCACAGATAGGCCCCGTGCGAGCGGCCTAGGCTGGCCGCCAACTGCGCCCCACGCGGGTCCAGCGCTGCATACGGGCCTTGCAAGCTGAGCAGCACATAAGGCCAAACACTCAGGCTATGCGCCAGCCACAAGCCCCAGGCGCTGGCGTCCCAGCCCAAAGCGATACACACGCGCTGCAGGCCAATCGCCCAGAGCAAGCTCGGCAAGGCCAGCGGCAGGTAAGCGGCGCTAAACAGCGCGGCACGCCAAGGCGCAGGCAGGCTTTCCAGGCAAGCCACTGCCAGCACCAATGCCGTGCCCGCGCTGGCCAGCCCCAGCCACAAGGTGGTGCCCAGCACGCTGGTGCTGCCCAGCACTTGCTGCCAGGCTTGCAGCGTCCAAGCCTGCGGCCACAGCGCAGGAAAAGGCCAGGCTCCCGCCACGCTGCCCCACAAAAGCGCCGCTGCAACCAGCGCGTACAAGGCGGGCAAAGCAAGTAGCAGGCAACGCCCGATGGTGGCACTGAAGGCGCCGCCCTTCGCGCCCTTGGCATGCTCCAAGCGCTGCGGCCCGCGCGTCCAGCGCACCGGGGCTAGCCAGCGCACATCCATGCGATAGAGCATCCATGCAAGCCCAGCCACCAAGACGGTGCAAAGCAAAAGTAATACAACAGCGGCCAGACCCTGCGCACGGACAGCCGCGTCCGCATCCTGCAGCCACTGCCAGGCCAGCACGGCCAGCGTGGGCGGTGCGCCCGGCCCGATGATCCAGGCCACGTCCACCACCGACAGGCTGTAGGCCCAAACCGCCAGCAGCGGCCCGGCCATGCGCGGCAGCAACTGCGGCCAGACCACGCGCCACCAGGCCGCCTGCGCGCTATAGCCCAGCGTGGCCGCGACACGCATTTGCGCAGCCCAAGCCTGCGCCACATCGGGCCTTTGCATATGCGCCAGGGCGCCCCACAATAAAAACGGCATTTCTTTGCACACCAGCACCAGCACCAAACCCAGGGCCCATGGGTCTTGCGTGCTTTGCCAGGGCGGCGGCGCGTCCAGCGGCCAGGGCATCACTGCAGCCCAGGGTTGCACAAGCGCAAACCAAAGCCGCACCAACCAACCCGAAGGGGCCAGTAACAACACACAACCCAGCGCAAAAGCTACATGGGGCAAGGCCAGCATGGCAGGCAAAAGCGCTGCATGCTTGCGCGGTGCGCGCAAACCCAAGCCCGTGGACAAGATGCAAGCGCTGGCGCCCAGTGCCAGCAGCGTGGCTGCCAAGCCGCTGCACAGCGACAAGGCCAAGGCCTGCGCAAACTGCGCGTGATCTAGTAATTGCGCGCCGTCCTGAACGAAGGATGAAAAGGGTAAAAAAAGGTCCACGAAAACTTGTCGATGCCAAAACAGCGATTGTCCGGCCAAGCGCGTTGGTGGGGAGTAGCGGCGGTTACCATAGCCGCCATGTTCAGTTACCGACACGCTTTTCACGCTGGCAACCATGCCGACGTGCTCAAACACATGGTTTTGCTGGCGCTGCTCAAGCACATGACGCTCAAAGAAACCCCGTTTACTGTGCTGGACACGCATGCCGGGGCCGGCTTGTATCGGCTGGACGGCGACTACGCCCAGACCAGTGCCGAGGCCAGCCAAGGCTTTTTGAAGCTGGCCCAGACCAGCCCCACCCAGCCCTGGGCGCCGCTGGTGCAGGACTATCTAGACATGGTCGCCGGATTTAATGCGGCGGGCCAGTGGAAGGTTTATCCAGGTTCGCCCTTTATCTGCCAACAGCCGCTGCGCGGGCGCGACAAACTCAAGCTATTTGAACTACACCCCACCGACAGCAAAACTCTGACGGCCAATATCGCGCAACTGGAAGCCGGGCGGCAAGTGGCGATTGCACGCGAGGACGGTTTTGAAGCAGTGAAAAAATACCTGCCGCCGCCTTCGCGCCGCGCCCTGCTGCTCTGCGACCCCAGTTATGAAATCAAAAGCGACTATGGCCGTGTGGCCGCCATGGTGGCAGATGCCTTGACGCGCTTTGCCACGGGCAATTACATGGTCTGGTACCCCATCATCCCGCGCCCCGAGGCGCACGACCTGCCGCGCAAATTGCGCACCCTGGCCAACAAAGCGGGCAAGAGTTGGCTGGACATTACGCTGACGGTGAAATCGAGCAAGCTGCTGCAAGACGATGCCGGCGAAACCGTGCGCCCGGGCCTGCCCGCCAGCGGCGTGTTCCTGATCAACCCGCCCTTCACGCTCAAAGCGCAATTGGCGCTGGCGCTACCGCAACTGGTGCAGACGCTCAAGCAAGACACGCATGCGCGGCATACGCTGGAGTCGGGGGGCTGATAAAGCGCACCATGCCATCGAAGCACACACGCTAGGAGCAGCGTGAGGCTAATCCACTGGCCTGACAGGTACCCACCGTGGAGGATGGTTTGCGCGGCATGCCGTTTATTGAGGCGGTGGTGGCCTCCCGCCGTGCGGGTGGACGCTGGACCGCCGTCGCTTAAGCGCAAGCCCCGCCTACAATGTTTGCAGCCATCGGCGCAGGGCCGGTTGATCTTTTGGAGCCGCAGCATTGATGACACCAGCGTCCACAGCGCGGTTTGACAACCCAGATTGGTGGCGCGGCGGCATCATTTACCAGATCTACCCGCGCTCCTTCCAGGACAGCAGCGGCGACGGCGTGGGCGATCTGCCCGGTATCACACAGCGCTTGGCCCATGTTGCAGCCCTAGGCGCAGACGCGGTATGGCTGTCGCCGGTGTTTAAAAGCCCGATGAAAGACTTCGGCTATGACGTCAGCGACTACCGCGACATCGACCCGCTGTTCGGCACACTGGACGACTTTCGCGAATTAGTGCGCCATGCCCATAGCCTGGGCCTGAAAGTCATGATCGACCAGGTGCTGTCGCACACCTCCGATCAACATCCCTGGTTTATCGAAAGTCGTGCCAGCCACGATAACCCGCGCGCAGACTGGTATGTGTGGGCCGATGCCCGCGACGATGGCACGCCACCCAATAACTGGCTTTCCATTTTTGGTGGCAGCGCTTGGCAGTGGGACACCCGGCGCTTGCAGTACTACCTGCACAACTTTTTGGTCTCGCAGCCCGACCTCAATTTCCACAACCCGCAGGTACGCGCAGCCATCCTAGACGACGTGCGTTTCTGGCTGGAACTAGGGGTGGATGGCTACCGCCTGGACACCGCGAATTTCTACTTCCACGACCAGGCGCTGCGCAACAACCCAGGGCGCGGCCAGCCCGACCATCAAGACGCCTCGGTTGACCCGGTCAACCCCTACAGCCGCCAGCACCATGTGTACGACAAAAGCCGCCCCGAGAACCTCGGGTTTTTGAAGGAGTTGCGCGCCCTGCTGGACCGCTACCCCGGCAGCACCATGGTCGGCGAAATCGGTGATGACGACGGTCTGGCCCGCATGGCCGAATACACCCGTGGCGGCGACAAGCTGCATATGGCCTATTCCTTTGACCTGCTGGGGGCCAACAAAAGCGCCACGTTTTTGCACGGCCTGCTCGACACCTTTATAGCCACCGTGGGCGACGGTTGGCCTTGCTGGGCTTTGTCCAACCACGATGTGATGCGGGTGGCCACGCGTTGGGGTGGGCCAGAGCCCGATGCGCGACTGCTGCGCCTGGCTGCAGCCTTCCAGATGAGCTTGCGCGGCAGTCCCTGCATCTACCAGGGCGATGAGTTGGGCCTCACGCAGGTGGACATCCCATTCGAGCAACTACAAGACCCTTTCGGTAAAGCCATGTGGCCCGAGTTCAAGGGCCGTGACGGCTGCCGCACCCCCATGCCCTGGGAAGCGCAGCAGGCGCTGGGCGGTTTTAGTTGTGCCGAGCCCTGGCTGCCACTGCCGCCAGAGCACCTCGCGCTGGCGGTCGACGCGCAACGCGCCGATCCGCACAGCTTGCTCAATTTCTATACAGGCCTCATCCGCTGGCGTGCGCAGCACCCGGTGCTGGTGCATGGCGGTATGCGGCTGCTGCCCCTGCATCCGCAGGTGCTGGCCTTTGAGCGCAGCCATGCCGGGCAATGCGTGCTGTGCGTGTTTAATTTCAGCGACACGGCGGTGGACTGGCCGCTGCCGCCCGCCCACTACGGCACACAGTCGCTGGAGGGCAGCGGTCTGCAAGGTGCTTTGCTGATCGAGGGCTATGTGGCCTTGCAGCCCTGGGGCGGCTACTTCGGTCTGGCCCGCTGACCTGCACCGCTTTCGCGCCGCACCCTATGCTCAAAGACCACGATGTTTCCGCCCTGATGGCCGCGCGGCACGCCGACCCTTTTGGCGTGCTGGGTATGCATGTGCAGGACGGACGTTTGTGGGTTAGCGCTGTGCTAGCCCATGCCCGCACGGTGGACGTGGTGGAGCGCAAAACGCAGCGCTTGGCGGGCAGCTTGCAGCGGCTCGGTAGCAGCGATGTGTTTAGCAGCGCGCTGCCGGGGCGCAGCGTGCCCTTTGCCTACCAGTTGCGGGTGCACTGGCAGCCGGGCGCAGGCAACACCGCTGACCACACGCTGCTCGATGACCCTTACGCTTTCCCTGAAATCCTTTCCGATGCTGACATTTGGCTGCTGGCCGAAGGCTCGCACCAGCGGCCCTACGAATGCCTGGGCGCGCACCCGGATGTCCGTGCAGGCGTGGACGGCACCCGCTTTGCCGTTTGGGCGCCCAATGCCAAGCGGGTGTCGGTGGTCGGCAGTTTCAACCAATGGGACGGGCGGCGCCACCCTATGCGTTTGCGCCATGGCTGCGGGGTGTGGGAAATCTTTGTGCCCCAGGTGGTACGCGGCGATACCTACCAGTTTGAAATCTTGGGCGCGCAGGGCCTGGTCGCATTGAAAGCGGACCCCTATGCCTTCCAAACCCAATTGCGGCCTGCCACGGCCAGCGTGGTGTGCGGGCTGCCACCCCGGCGCGCAATGCAGCCATCGCGTGCCACAGCCAATGCGCTGAACGCGCCCTTGTCGATGTACGAAGTGCACCTGGGTTCCTGGCGCAAAGCAGACGGCTGGCGCTGGCTGAACTACCGCGAACTGGCCGACACGCTGGTGCCTTATGCCCGCGACCTGGGATTCACGCATCTCGAGCTTATGCCCGTGAGTGAGCATCCGCTGGATGCGTCCTGGGGCTACCAGCCGCTGGGTATGTTCTCGCCCACGGCGCGCTTTGGCAGCCCGGACGATTTTCAGTATTTTGTGGACGCGGCCCATGCTGCCGGATTGGGCGTTATTTTGGATTGGGTGCCCGCGCACTTCCCCAGCGACGCGCACGGTTTGGCGACTTTTGACGGCACGCATCTCTATGAATACGCCGACCCCAAGGAAGGTTTTCACCAGGACTGGAATACGCTGATCTACAACTTTGGTCGTACCGAAGTGCGTAATTTTTTGATCGGCAACGCTTTGTACTGGTTGGAGCGCTTTGGCATTGACGGCCTGCGTGTCGATGCCGTGGCCTCTATGCTGTACCGCGATTACAGCCGCGAGCCCGGCCAATGGATACCCAACGCCCATGGCGGGCGCGAAAACCTGGAGGCCATGGATTTCCTGCGCCGCCTCAACCACCAAGTCGGCGTGGAGCGGCCTGGCACGCTGATGATTGCCGAAGAATCCACCGCCTTTCCGGGCGTAAGCCGCCCGCCAGCGCCCGACCTGGCCAGCGGTGGGCTGGGCTTTCACTTCAAGTGGAATATGGGCTGGATGCACGATGCGCTCGACTACTTTCAGCTCGACCCCGTCTACCGCCGCCACCACCAAAATTTACTGACTTTTGGGCTGATGTACGCGTTTAGCGAAAACTTTGTGCTCCCGCTCTCGCACGACGAAGTGGTGCATGGCAAGCGTTCGCTGCTGGGCAAGATGGCGGGCGACCCGTGGCAGCAATTGGCCAATTTGCGCGCGCTCTACGGCCTGATGTGGGCCTATCCGGGTAAAAAACTATTGTTCATGGGGGGTGAGTTCGCCCAGCCCACCGAATGGGCCGATGGCCAAAGCCTGCCCTGGCATCTGCAAGACCAGCCGGGACACGCCGGTGTGCAGCGTTTGGTGCGTGATCTCAACCGCGTCTACCGCGAGCTGCCTGCTTTGCACCAGCAAGACGTAGATTCCGCCGGGTTCAGCTGGATCGCGCACGAAGACCATGCCCAATCGGTATTGGCCTTTGCCCGGTGGTCGCGCAGCGGCCAATGCGCGGTGGTGGTCTGCAATTTCACACCCTTGCCGCGTACCGCTTACCGACTGGGTGTTGCGCAAGGGGGCGCATGGCGTGAAGTGATCAATACGGATGCGAGCGTGTATGGCGGCAGCGGTATCGGCAACAGCAGCTTGCATGCGGAGGCACAGGGGGCGCACGGGCACGAACAATCGCTGCTCCTGCATCTGCCACCGCTGTCCTGTCTGGTGCTGGAGCCCGCATGAGGTTGGCGTGAAGTACGCCGACTTGCAGCGCCTGTCTGGCGCGCCACTCCTAGGCGCAAGCGTGGTGGACAGCGGCGTGCAATTCGCCCTGGCGGCACCCCATGCGCAAGCGGTGGACTTGTGCCTGTTTGACGCCACCGGCCAGACCGAAACGCAGCGCCTGCCCATGCCTGCGGCGGTGGATGGTGTCTGGCAAGCCTTGCTCCCCGGCGCTAGCGCCGGCTTGGTCTACGGTTGGCGCGTGCACGGCCCCTGGAACCCGGCGCAGGGTCAGCGCTTTAATCCGCACAAGCTTTTGCTCGACCCGAGCGCCGCGTCGGTCTTGGGTAGCTACGACGGGCAGGATATTCACCTAGGCCACCGCGCGGACGCGCCCATGCTGCAAGACACGCGCGACAACGCGCAGCAGGCCATGAAAGCCATCGTGGTGGAGCCCTTCGCGCCCGCAGCGCGGGGCCCAGTGCTTGACCCGGCGCAACGCTTGATTTGCGAATTGCACGTCAAAGGCTTTAGCGCCCTGCACCCCGATATTCCCCCGTCACTACGCGGCAGCTATGCCGGGCTGGCCCACCCGGCAGCCATTGCGCATCTCAAAAGAATGGGGGTGACCACCGTCAGCCTGATGCCCCTGGCTACTTGCGCCGATGAGCTGCGCTTACTCGCGCTGAACCTGCGCAATTACTGGGGCTACAGCCCTATTGCCTGGAGCGCACCGACCGCGCGCTATTGGAGTGGCCAGCCCGGCACTACGCCGCGCAGCGAGTTGCGCGCCATGGTCAGCGCCTTGCACGATGCAGGGTTGGAAGTGGTGCTCGATGTGGTCTACAACCACAGCGGTGAGACCGACGAGCAGGGCCCGACCTTGGGCTTGCGCGGCATCGATAACGCCACGTATTACCACCTGGACCCGGACGACCTGGCGCGCTATCGCAATTGGACGGGCTGCGGCAACTGTTTGCGGCTAGACCATCCGCTGGTCATCCGCATGGTGCTACAAAGCCTGCGCAGCTGGGTGCTGGACTATGGAATAGACGGTTTTCGCTTTGACCTAGCCCCGGCGCTGGGGCGCGGCACGGCAGAAGAGGACTATGTATTTTCGGCCCGCGCGCCCCTGTTGCAGGCCCTGGCGGACGATCCGCTGTTGTCGCGCTGCACGCTCGTGGCCGAGCCCTGGGACATCGGCGAAGGCGGTTACCAGCTCGGGCAATTTCCGGCGGCTTGGCTGGAGTGGAACGACCGCTTTCGCGACACCCAGCGCAGTTTTTGGCTGCACCGCGATGGGGGCCTGGGCGAATGGGCTATGCGGCTGGCTGGCTCTAGCGACACCTTTGAACCCCGCACGCGGGCGGCCCACAGCAGCGTCAATTTTGTCGCCGCGCATGACGGTTTTACTTTGGCCGATTTGCTGCGCTACACCGAACGGCGCAACCAGGCCAATGGCGAAGACAACCGCGACGGGCATGGCCACAACCTGAGCATCAACTGCGGTGTCGAAGGCGATAGCGCAGACCCGCAGGTCCGCGCCCAACGCAGCCAATGGCAGCGCGTGTTGCTGGCGATCACCCTGCTGTCGCTGGGCACCCCGATGGTGCAGGCCGGTGACAGCATCGGCCACAGCCAGGGCGGCAATAACAACGCCTACTGCCAGGACAACGCCATCAGTTGGCTGGATTGGGAAAATGCCGATACGGGCTATGCCGATTTCATCGCTTCGGTACAAGCGCTGCGCCAAAGTCGCGCCGTGTTGCGCAGTAGCGGCTGGTGGCAAGCAGAGGGTGCAGACCAAGGCGTGGTGGCGCGATGGTTTTTGGCCGATGCAAGCTCGCCGCGTCCGCAAGATTGGAACGATCCGGCGCGCCGCACGCTGGCCGTGCAGCTCGACTGGGCCACCGCAATGGGCAGCGCGCACCATGCCGGTGCGCTGCATGCCAGTTGCCTGCTGCTGTGTAACGGCGCGTCCGAGCCGATGCGCTGTACGCTGCCGCCGGGGGGGTGGTTTCTTCTAATTGACACGACGGGCAGCGACAGCCCTAATCGACGCTTGGAAAATGTTGAAGTGCTGCCGCCGGGGAGTTTGTGGCTTGCCAGCGCAGCACCAACATCAATGTAATAAGAACCACCCTAGGAGCGACCCCATGTCCACTAAAGATGCCCCGCACAAGCCCTCCATGCAACCCCACATGCTGGTGCGCCGCACCATCGCCTTGGTGCTGGCCGGTGGACGCGGCTCGCGCTTGAAGCAACTGACCGATAAGCGCGCCAAGCCGGCGGTGTATTTCGGTGGAAAGTTCCGTATTGTTGACTTCGCTCTGTCCAACTGCGTCAACTCCGGCATCCGGCGCATTGGTGTTATTACGCAGTACAAATCGCATTCGCTATTGCGCCATATTCAGCGTGGCTGGAGTTTTTTGCGCGCGGAGCTCAACGAGATGGTGGACCTGTTGCCAGCCCAACAACGGCTCAATGACGAGCACTGGTACCGCGGTACCGCCGATGCGATTTACCAAAATTTGGACATCATCCAAAGCAGCAACCCAGATTACGTGGTCATCCTGGCCGGTGACCATGTGTACAAAATGGATTACTCGCTGATGCTCAAAGACCATGTGGAAAGTGGCATGGATTGCACGGTGGGCTGCATCGAAGTGCCGCTGCAAGAGGCCAGTGCATTCGGGGTCATGGCCATAGAAGCGGCACGCAACATCGTCCGCTTTGATGAAAAGCCCGAACAGCCCCAGCCCATGCCGGGTAAACCGGATGTGGCGCTGGCCAGCATGGGGATTTACATCTTCAATGCCGCCTACCTCTACCGGGTACTGGACGAAGACCTGGCCAACGCCTCTTCCAGCCACGACTTTGGCAAAGATGTGATTCCGCGCGTGGTACAGGAAGGGCGTGCAATTGCCCATCCCTTCTCTATGTCCTGTGTGTCGTCCACGCAGGAGTCTGAACCCTATTGGCGTGACGTGGGTACGATAGACGCGTTTTGGGAGGCCAATCTCGACCTCGCATCGGTGACGCCAGCGCTGGATATTTATGACACCAATTGGCCTATTTGGACGAGCCAGCGCCAGCTCCCCCCGGCTAAGTTTGTGCAAGATGCCCAAGGCAAGCATGGGCAGGCGATCAACACCATGGTCTCGGGCGGTTGCATTGTTTCGGGCTCGATAGTGAGTAATTCCGTCTTGTTTTCTGGCGTGCGGGTGCATTCTTTTTGCGTGATTGACCAAGCGGTTTTTTTGCCCGACGTCACAGTAGGCCGGGGCTGCCGATTGCGCAAAATTGTGGTGGACCGGGGCTGCGAACTGCCCGAAGGCCTGGTCGTCGGCGAAGACGCCGCGCTGGACGCTGCGCGTTTTGAGCGCACCGAGAATGGCGTGGTATTGATAACCCAAGCTATGCTCGACGGATTAACTTCCCCCTAAGCGTCCCGCCCCGGCTTGTGTGCATGCGTATTCTTCAAGTTAGCTCCGAACTTTTTCCCTTGCTCAAAACCGGCGGCTTGGCCGATGTGGCAGGCGCCCTGCCCGCAGCACTGGGCGCACAAGCTTGCGATGTGCGGCCCTTGTTACCGGGTTTCCCTGCGGTAGTGGCTGGCCTGCATGCAGCGCAGACCATCGGCAATTTCACCACCCCCTGGGGCGAGCGCATCGAGGTAGTTTTGGGGCACTTACCCGGACTGGGTGCTGCGGGGCAGGCGCTCAAGGCGTATGTGCTGCTAGCGCCGGGCCTGTATGACCGGCCCGGTAACCCCTACCACGACGCGCAGCATCACCCCTACGCCGACAACCACCGGCGTTTTGCTGCACTGGGATGGGGCGCGGCGCACCTGGCTTACGGTTTGGACAGCGCTTGGAGTCCCCAATTGGTGCACTGCCATGACTGGCATGCCGCTCTGGCGCCTGCTTGCATGGCCTTGTGGGACAGCCCGCACCGGGTTCCTTCTCTGTTTACTATTCACAACCTAGCCTACCAGGGCTGCTTTGACGCGGGCTGTTTTCCCGAACTGGGCTTGCCCGCCAGTGCGTTTAGCGTTGATGGGCTGGAGTTTTATGGGCAGGTTTCTTTTATGAAAGCGGGCCTGGTTTATTCGAACCACATCAGCACCGTAAGCCCTACTTATGCCCGCGAAATCCAGACCGAAGAGCAAGGCTTTGGCTTAGACGGATTGCTGCGCAACCGGGCCGCGCAGCTCAGCGGCATCTTGAATGGCGTGGACAGCAGCGTCTGGGATCCTAAGCACGATGCCCTGCTGCCCCACCCCTTTGATCTGCGCAAACTGACCGGCAAAGCCCTCAATAAAGCGCACTTGCAAGCCGAGACCGGTTTGCAAGCGCTGCCCGATGCGCCTTTGTTCACCCTGGTGGGCCGCCTGACCGAGCAAAAAGGCCTGCCGCTGGTGCTGGGCGGGATCGAGGAAATTGTCGGCGGCGGTGGCCAGTTGCTGGTGCTGGGTAGCGGTGACGCCGCGCTCGAACATGCGCTGGCGGCGCAAGCGCAGACCTACCCCGGCCGCGTGGCGGTACGGCTGGAATACGACGAAGCGCTGGCGCACCGCATTTTTGGCGGCAGTGACGTGACGCTGGTACCCTCGCGCTTTGAGCCCTGCGGGCTGACCCAGCTCTATGGCATGAAATACGGCAGCCTGCCGCTGGTGCGCCGCGTCGGCGGGCTGGCCGATACCGTCGTAGACACCGACCTGGAAACACTGGACGACAGCAGTGCCACCGGTTTTGTATTCGACGCTTTTGACAGCACACCCTACCGCAGCGCCCTGCGCCGCGCCTTTGCGCTGTACCGGCGGCGGGCGGACTGGAACCGCGTCCGCCACAACGGCATGCGAATTGCATCGAGCTGGGAGGACAGCGCTCGGCAATACCGCGATCTGTACGCATCACTTATTTCAACGCCCTAATTTCAAGCGTCTATTGCCCATGAATTTTCCTGATTTGACCTCCCCCCAAGCCACTTTTCCTTTCGACAGCCCCAAGCGGGATCTGGAGTCGCTCAAACGTGCGATTGCCAACAAGCTGATGTTCAGCGTGGGCAAAGACCCGCAGGCGGCGAGCGTGCAGGATTGGCTCAACGCTGCGGCCTATGCGGTACGTGACCAGTTGATCGAGCGCTGGATGAAAACCACCCGGGCCCAGTACGCCCAGGATTCCAAGCGGGTGTACTACCTGTCCATGGAATTTTTGGTGGGGCGCACCTTTGGTAACGCACTGTTGGCGCTGGGTTTGCGCGCGCGTATGCAGCAGGCCTTGCTCGATTTTGGCGTGGACATGGCCGCCATCAGTGAGCTCGAGCCCGATGCGGCCTTGGGCAATGGCGGTTTGGGTCGTTTAGCGGCCTGTTTTCTGGATGCGATGGCCACCCTCAATATCGCGGGTTATGGCTACGGCATAAGGTATGACTACGGCATGTTCCGCCAGACCATTGTGGACGGTCGCCAGGTGGAAGTGCCCGACTATTGGCTGACCCAGGGCAACCCCTGGGAATTTGCCCGGCCCGAGGTGGTGTACCGGGTGCAGTTCGGCGGCCAGGTGCTGGAAGAACAGGGCAAGTGCCAATGGGTGAGCGCGGACGAGGTGCAGGCCATGGCCTACGACACCATCATCCCCGGCTACGACACGCAGGCCACCAACACGCTGCGTTTATGGTCCGCTAAGGCCACGCATGAAATCGACCTGAGCGCTTTCAACCGGGGCAATTATTTCGCTGCAGTAGAGAGCAAAAACCACTCCGAAAACGTCAGCCGTGTGCTCTATCCAGATGACTCCACGCCCGCCGGGCGGGAGCTGCGTTTGCACCAAGAATATTTCTTTGTCAGCGCCAGCGTGCAGGACTTGCTGCGCCGCTACCTCCAGACCCACACCGATTTCAATCAACTGCCCGCCAAGGTCAGTATTCACCTCAACGACACCCACCCAGTGCTGGCCATCCCCGAGCTCATGCGCTTGCTGCTCGATGAACATGTGCTGCCGTGGGACCAAGCCTGGACGCTATGCCAAGGGGTTTTCTCGTACACCAACCACACGCTCATGCACGAGGCCCTGGAGACCTGGCCGGTGGACATGTTTGGGCGCATCCTGCCGCGCCATTTGCAAATCATTTTTGATATCAACGCGCGCTTTCTGGAAGATCTGACTGCGCAGGGGGCTGGGCCTGAATTGTTGCAGCGCGTCTCTTTGGTGGACGAGCAAGGCGAGCGCAGGGTGCGCATGGCCTATCTGGCGGTGGTAGCCAGCCACTCGATCAACGGGGTTTCGGCCCTGCATTCGGCGCTGATGCAGCAATCGATATTTGCCGATTTTGCGCAGGTGTGGCCGGCGCGCTTTAACAATAAAACCAATGGCATCACACCGCGCCGTTGGCTGGCGCAGGCCAATCCCGCCCTGGCGGCGGTGCTCGACAAATACATCGGTACCGGCTGGCGGCGCGACCTCACCCAGCTCGGGGCCTTGGCGCCGCTGGCCAACCAGCCAGCGCTGATCAAAGCGCTGCAAGATGCCAAACGCGCCAACAAGCAGCGGCTGGCAGATTGGGTGCAAACCAACATGGGACTTACGCTGCCGGTGGATGCCATGTTTGACGTACAGGTCAAGCGCATCCACGAATACAAGCGCCAGTTGCTCAATGTGCTGCATGTGATTGCGCGCTACCAGCGCATCTTGCGCGATCCAGAGGCCAATGTGCTGCCGCGTGTCATCGTGTTTGCCGGTAAAGCGGCCTCGGCTTACCACATGGCCAAGCTCATCATACAACTCATCAACGACCTGGCCACCACAGTTAACAATGACCCGCGCGTAGGTGACAAACTCAAGATCGTCTTCATTCCCAATTACAGCGTCAGCCTGGCCGAGCGTATCATCCCGGCGGCCGACTTGTCCGAGCAGATTTCTACCGCCGGTACAGAGGCATCGGGAACCGGCAATATGAAACTCGCGCTCAACGGCGCGCTAACCATCGGAACGCTGGACGGCGCGAATGTGGAAATTCTTGATGGCGTGGGTGAAGACAATATTTTTATCTTTGGCTTGACCACGCCCGAAGTCGCTGCCACCCGCGCTGCGGGATACCAGCCGCGCCAGGCTTTGGATGCCTGCCCGGAGCTAGAGCAGGTGCTGCTGGCCCTGCGCGACGGTGCCTTCAGCCCCGCCGAACCCCAGCGCTACCAAAATATTTATGACGCGCTGGTGAACTGGGGCGACCACTACCTTTTGCTGGCCGATTACCCCAGCTACGCCGCCGCCCAAGACGCTGCCGACGCCGCCTACCGCAAGCCTGATGCATGGGCGCTCAAGACCCTGCACAACATCGCCGCCATGGGCCCGTTTTCAGCGGACCGCACGATTGAACAGTACGCCCGCGAGATCTGGAAAACCAAACCAGTGACGGTTTGAGCTTACATACCCCCGCCTAGCGCTGCGGTGCGCCCTGGAGCATCCCCAGTTCATTGCAAATCGCCAGCGTAGGCGCGCTCTGGTTAAGCGTGTAGAAATGCAAGCCCGGCGCACCACCGGCGAGCAAACGCTCGCACAGCCGTGTCACCACTTCCAGCCCGAAAGCTTGTACCGAGGCCATGTCCTGGCCAAAGCTTTCCAGGCGCTGGCGTATCCAGCGCGGGATCTCTGCGCCGCAGGCTGCTGAAAAGCGCAGCAACTGGCCGGTGTTGGCGATCGGCAAAATTCCCGGTATCACGTCGATATCCAGCCCCAGGGCCGCCGTCTCTTCGACAAAGCGAAAGTAGGCATCGGCGTTATAAAAATACTGGGTGATGGCGGAGTCCGCACCGGCGTGCACTTTGGCGGCAAAGGCGCGCACATCGTCTTGCGGGGACGCGGCCTGCGGATGCGTTTCGGGATAGCAGGCCACTTCGATATGAAAGTCCTTGCCGGTTTCCCGGCGCACAAAGGCGACCAAATCGCTGGCATACGGAAAAGCGCCCGGCACATAGTCCTCTGGCAAGTCGCCGCGCAATGCCACCAAATGGCGCACGCCCATGGACTGCAAGGTGTGCAAATGGGCGCGCACCGAGTCTTGCGTCGCATGGATGCAGGTGAAGTGCGCCGCAGCGCATTCGCCTTCTTTAGCCAGCTCGGCCACGGTGCGCAGGCTGCCCTCTTGGGTGGAGCCTCCGGCCCCGTAGGTCACGCAGCAAAAACGGGCATGTAAAACAGAAAGTTGCTGGCGCACTAAGCGCAGTTTGTCAGCGCCTTCCACGGTCTTGGGAGGAAAGAATTCCAGACTGACTGGAACCCGAGGGGTAGAAAACATGGCGTTCTCATTTGGAAGAGGGAACAAGGCCCGGATACCGGGCGCAGATAAAAAACTCGCGGTTGCCATCCCCGCCGGCAATGGGGGAGTCGAACCACGCAGTGACCTCCAGGCCAAGGGCGGCGCATGCATCACGCAAGCGCTGCTCAACAAATAGATACAGAGATGCGTCTTTGACGATGCCGCCTTTGCCAACCTGGCCGGGCTGCAGTTCAAACTGCGGCTTGACCAGGGTGAGCAAGCTGCCGCCCGGCTTGAGCAGGGCGACCACCGCGGGCAAGACCAAGGTTTGCGAGATAAAGGACAAGTCCGCCACGATCAGGTCAAAAGCCGGTGCAAAACTGGGCACCGCTGTTTCGTCATCGTCTGACTCCTCGCCACTATCAAACACACCTTGCTCGCCGATGCTGTCTTCATAGGCTTGCAGCAAATCGTCGGCTGTCAAAGCACGCGCATTGACTTTTTCCACGCAGAGCACGCGCGGGTCGGTACGCAATTGCGGATGCAACTGCGCGCTACCCACATCGACGCCCACCACAGATGCTGCACCGCGCTGCAATAAGCAGTCGGTAAAGCCTCCGGTGGACTGGCCCACATCCAGGCATGCCATGCCACGTACGTCCAATTGCACATGCGCCAAGGCGGCCTCGAGCTTGAGACCACCGCGCGACACATAGCGCGCCTCTTGGGTATTGAGCAGCTTAAGCGGCGCGTCCTCGGGGACGTCGTCGCCGTTTTTGAGGACCCGTTTCCACGCGTCCCCTTGCTGCCACAACACCCCATCGGCAATCAGGCGCTGCGCCTGCGAACGGGTGCTGGCATGCTGGCGATGCACCAGCAATTGGTCAATGCGCATTCAGTGGCGCATCAATACCGGTAGGTGTCCGCTTTGTAGGGGCCGGCCTTGCTCACGCCGATGTAATCGGCCTGCTCTTTGGTCAGCTCGGTGAGCATGGCGCCGACCTTTTTCAGGTGCAAGCGGGCCACTTTTTCGTCCAGGTGCTTGGGCAGCACATAGACATGGCCATTTTTGTATTCCTTGGGCTTGGTGAACAGCTCGATCTGGGCGATCGTCTGGTTGGCAAAGCTCGAAGACATGACAAAGCTGGGGTGACCGGTGCCGCAACCCAGGTTCACCAAGCGGCCTTTGGCCAACAAGATGATGCGCTTAGCAGGCGTTTTGCCTTTGGCCGGGAAAATCACATGGTCCACTTGGGGCTTGATCTCTTCCCACTTGCATTTGGACAGGGATTCGACGTCGATCTCATTGTCAAAGTGACCGATGTTGCAGACGATGGCCTGGTCTTTCATCGCATCCATGTGCTTGTAGGTGATGACGTTTTTGTTGCCGGTAGCGGACACAAAAATATCGGCCTTATCGGCAGCGTATTCCATGGTGACCACTTTGTAGCCTTCCATAGCCGCTTGCAAGGCATTGATCGGGTCGATCTCGGTCACCCACACTTGCGCGGACAGGGCACGCAGGGCCTGGGCCGAGCCCTTGCCCACATCGCCGTAACCAGCTACCAGGGCCACTTTGCCGGCGATCATCACGTCGGTGGCGCGTTTGATGGCGTCGACCAAGGATTCGCGGCAGCCGTATAGGTTGTCGAACTTGCTCTTGGTCACCGAATCATTGACGTTGATGGCACGGAAGGCCAGATCGCCACGAGCCGCCATTTCATTCAAGCGCAGCACGCCGGTGGTGGTCTCTTCGGTCACGCCGATGATGTTTTTCAGGCGGCGGCTGTACCAGGTGGGGTCCAGCTTGAGCTTGGCTTTGATGGAATTGAAGAGGCACACCTCTTCTTCGCTACCGGGTTTGGACAAGAGCTTGATGTTTTTCTCGGCCTTGGAGCCCAAGTGCATCAGCAGCGTGGCGTCGCCGCCGTCGTCCAAAATCATGTTCGGGCCTTCAGCGGCCGAGCCTTTTTTACCGCCGAATTCAAAAATGCGGTGGGTGTAATCCCAGTAGTCTTCCAGCGACTCACCTTTATAAGCAAACACCGGTGTACCAGCAGCAACTATGGCTGCGGCCGCGTGGTCTTGCGTGGAGTAGATGTTGCACGATGCCCAGCGCACTTGGGCGCCCAGCGCTTGCAGCGTTTCAATCAGCACGCCGGTCTGGATCGTCATGTGCAAGGAGCCGGTGATGCGCGCGCCTTTAAGGGGTTGCGCTTTGGCGAATTCTTCGCGAATCGCCATGAGGCCTGGCATTTCGGTCTGGGCAATGTTGAGTTCTTTGCGGCCCCAAGGGGCTAGGCTCAGATCAGCAATCTCGTAGTCCTGGTTTTTGATGGGTTTCAATACAGCGTTCATAACAAAAGCTCCAAAAAGTACATTTTGAAAACCACTGCGAAACGGGAGAAAGGTGACTCACCCCGCAGACATCAGTGGGTGAGCGCAGTTGAAACAAGCAGGAGTCAGGGCCCCTGTACCCCGAGCCTCATTCACTTTGCGTGAACTGCAACGCTCCTCGGAGTGGGAGGATGATACCAAACCCTTCACATCCCCCGCATGCCAAGGTGCTTTCGCGCTTACGGACTGACGATATCGCGCACCCATTGCGGCAAGGGCATGGCCTTCTGGCTAGGAAAGTCCACCCAAATCGTGGTTGCGCCACCGGCTGCGTCTACTTGGCCGGGCTGATCCGCCCGCTCCATGGTGACCCAGGACTCGAAAGTGGTGCGCCCCGGATCGCTCACATACATCTTGACGCGCACGTCTCCGGGGTAGCGCAACTCGCGATAAAAATTGCAAAACGCATTGACAATGATGGGGCCTTCGCCCAGAGCGCTGGGGGCGCATCCGATGAGGCGCATCCAGTCGATGCGGGCCGTCTCCATGTAACGGAAATACACCGTGTTATTGATGTGGCCCATAGCATCCATATCGCCCCAGCGCATGGGGATGAGCATCTCATAAACGAGCTTTTTGGATTCTGGGATTTCGATTCGCATGGGGTGAAGGCCAGGACTGGCCAAGGCTTAGTGCACTGAAGGCAAGTGTAAGCACCGTCCCACTTAGGGCGTCGGCGTTCGCACCAAGCGGACAAATATTCCAGGAGTGGCGCTATCCACCGTAGTCTCCGTGCCGTCGTAAAAATTGACGATCCATGCCGCTGCGCTATTGGGCACTAAAGTACTCGTCCACATGGCCTGCGGGAAGGGGTACGTGCTGCCTTGCGGGAACGTGGTCTGGTTGATAGCGCGCGCCTTATCCGCCGCAGAAATTACCTCGCTGGTAATGACTTCTTTGGGTATGCCATCGGTCCAACCGATACTTTCTGGTGTCGGGTAGGCAAAAGAGCCGCCTTTGGGTGTGCCAGGCGGTAAATCGCCGCGGTAAAACGCATAGCCCGTCACCATACCTTGCTTAGAGGCTGGAGTGAGCAAGGGGTAGTCAGGCAAGGGTTTGCTAAAACTTCCCCCTTTAGGGAGGGGGTCCACACCCTCCACATACTGACCCCGGAAAAAAGCCACTCCGGTTACGGTGTCTCCGGGACTAGATACGCCACCCACCTCACCGCGCATGATGATGGATTGCGGACTTGCAGCCTCACGCATGAAAACATCGCTGCTCTTGGGTGGGAAGTGCCAGTTCAAGCCGTCCGCACTGAACTCCCAATTGCTGCCGTCCTTGATTTGCGCAGGCTTTGACCAAGCTGCCTCCTGCTTAACGCCACCACTGGCGGTAAAAACGCGCATGGTGTACCACAAGGGTGTAGGTTCATGGGGGGTCGGATCACCGTCCAACGGGTCTGGCGGTACACCATCTGTCCAACCGTTACCCGTTTCCCTGGCAATGCGCATGACAATAGATGTGTCACTTTCTTTGCGCATGTACACATCTTTGCTGGATACCGACTCAGCGCCATGCCAGTTGCTAGCGTCTTCGCTAAACGCCAAGCCACTTTTTGCATCGACCAACACCGGGTTACTCCAAGAAGCCTCTTGTTCCCAACCGGTGGTCACCGTAAATAAGCGAGAAGTTATCCACAAACCGCTCGCTGCGGTTTTGAATTTCCACACGCCGGTACATTTGCGGTCAACCAGGGTGGCCAGTTCTTTTTTGGTAGGCAGACGCCAGGGCTTTTTTTCATCGACGGCAGCGGTCGTAGCCAGTGTCACGGCTTCCGCCTGCGTGGCCGCCTTGGCCTGTCCTGTCATGCACGAATCGCCACTCAAACCTAACACGCATTTGCGCCAAAGGAGACCGGTAGCGGCGTCTTTCACATCGCCATCCACCACACTGTAGCGGGTATCGGGCCGTGTAACTTCAATGCTGGGAACACAGGTGTCGGCGTCTCTTTGCTTGGCCGCAGGCTTACCGCCGACCACTACAAAATGCGGACCCACCACCTTCCAATCCTTATCTATCGCCATGGTGTTGATGGGCAGACCCAACTGCGCTTTGGACAGCTTAAATGTGCCGCCTGTGGCATCCGCCTCGACGGTGTAATAGCTCTCAAACTGGCTCAGTGTTTGCGGCAAGGTACCGGCAGTGCGCAGCGTGACCAACTGGTCCGAGGCGATGGGTGTTTTGGGCGCACTGTCCAAGGTCACAAGCCCTTTGCTGGCCTCGGTGATGCCGTAGTCGGTCCCTTTGGCTGTCGTGGTTACTTTGACAGAATAGGACTGCACGGGCAACATAAGGCGCACCGGCCGCGCACTGGATTTGAGGCCATCGGTCACTTTGCCGTTACCAAAATTAAAGGTCCAGGCATAGGTGCCAAGTGCATTGTTAGCGCTTGGCGTGCGTGACCAGAACGAGGTACTGGCGATAGGCTCGGATGCCAGATCCGGAAAGTAGTCGGTATTGGCCAGTATCGAGGACGCGTAATTCAAGGGGAATTTTTGTAAGTCGTCGATGCTGGGCACCACCCAGGTATCAAAACCGCACAGCTTATTGTTATTGACGGACTTGACGTAACTCTCGGTATTGCATTTGGCCGGATCACCCACACCCTTGCAGGTGGTGTTGAGTTCGACGCCATCGGATCCGCCGTTTAACTTGTAATAGCTGGTACTAGTTTTTTTGGTAGCTGCGTCGGTGCTCTCCACAGCCGTGGTGCTTCTGTCAAACCAGGTGTATTTGTGGCCTTTATGGCGCATGTGGTTCGGGTCGTTGCGCTTGACTTCCCAATAGACGTGGTTGACCGTGTCATGCACACAGTCCCACTGCGTGCCCGCTTGTTCGCTGCCGTTGTCTTGCCACTTCGCGAACTGGTTTTTCAACGCCACGCCCTGGCTGTCCAGTTTGACCATGGTAATGAGCTTTTCTTTACCCGCCAACAGCCCTGCGTACATCAGCGCATCGGTATCCATGGCTTTGATGTTGTCCAGCAATTTGTCATAGGCATTGCCCACATTAGTACAAAGTTTATTGCCCACATAAGCTAATTGCACACCGTCTTGGACATTTCCTTTGGTGCTCATCGGCGTGCCACCTTTGCCATCGGACAGTTTGAATTCATTGCCTGTGGCGTTGGCATCGACAACATAATAGGTTTTGTTTTCGCTCAAGGCCTGGGGCAATGCGCCCGATGTTTTTAAAGTTACCGCCAGATCGTTGCTGGTGGTTCCTACGCCCTTGAATTTGAATACTGCCGGATCATCCAAGGTAATTTCCACCTCACCACCGCAGTTGAAAGCCGCATACAGGGGTTGGGTCATGGGTTCGCTCTGGATGGCGCTCACATCAAAGCCATTGGCAATCAAGCCGGATTTGATTTTTTCCCAGGCCACCTGAATGTTATTGGTGGTGGCAAGCTGACTGAGCGTAGCGGCGGCAGCATCATTAAAGGTGCGGAAGTAGGTGGTCAAATCGCTGACTTCCACCAGCGTGGCCAGCAAAGCGTCGGTCAAAGGCGTGATGTTGGCCACGCCAAACAAGGACAAGGCAATGGAGTGCAGTTTGGCGCCGTCCTTAGGCGAAATTTCCAGCACGCACGGAGAGAGCGCCTTGAAGTCGCCTAAGGCATCGATCTCAAAAGTACCCTTGGCATCGGTTTTCACCGTTCTTTCAATAATGCTGCTGGGCACCAAGGTATGCGTTCCGCTTTGGATCGCGCCATTGGTGCTCAATACCGGTATACCGGTAGCCGAATCGGACAAGCCAAATTGAGTCGGACTACCTGCTGACTTCACGGTGTTAACGATGAAGAAGCTTTGATACGCATTAAGCGGCGGCGGCAGTTTGCCAGTGGTCGCCAACGTGATCACCTGCCCGTCAAAAATCAGGGCATCCGACAATTGAGTAGTGTCCGGCACCGTCACAACAGCCGGGTTTGCCGCACTGATGGTGATGGGATAGCGCGCCCGGTTCGTGCTAGGGCAGCGCACTTTCACATCCGAGTTGCCCAGCGCTAGGCCCACTGCCGCCGTTCCACGCAGGGAATTGCCCGTGGGCGTCAGGGCAGCCAACAAGTTATCGACGAGCGCACTCCCGCTTCCGCCACCGCAGGAACTTAACAACAGACACAGCGCCAGCCAGCAAACACGCTTCATCGCACAATTTCCCATAAAGACTCCACACAGAGTCCGTGATATCTGTACATCGACAGTCCGGCCGCATTTCTTGAGTCCGGGACGATCCCTTTCTCGAAAAAATCCCACTTGACCGGCGAAACTCCAGCCTTTCAGCCTGCAGCAACTGGCTTACAAGGCGGCCCAAGGCCTATGATGTCCAAACCGACATATCACCCATCACCTAAGCAACGACTATGCCAATCGTTCCCGCTCGGATACCCTGTCAGCGCGCGCTTTTCGACATCCCCGAGGCCGTCGCCTACTTCAACTGCGCCTATATGTCTCCTCTTTTGCGGAGCGCAGCAACGGCCGGTCAACATGGCATCGCCGGCAAATCTCAGCCCTGGCGGGTGAGCCCGGCGGACTTTTTCTCGCTGCCAGACCAGGCGCGCAGCCTATTTGCAGGGCTGATAGGTGCGCAGGCGGACGACATTGCCATCGTCGGCTCAGCTTCTTATGGCATTGAGACGGCCCTGAAAAACATCCGCTTGCAGGCGGGCGACAAAGTGCTGATCTGTGCCGACGAATTTCCCTCCAACCTCTACCCCTTGCGCCGGGCGGCGCGGCGGGCTGGTGCGGACATCGTCACCGTCGCCCGCCCGCAGGACGGCGACTGGACGCGCGCCATCCTGGCCGCCATCGACACCAGCACTCGGTTGGCGGTGCTCAGCCACTGCAATTGGACCGACGGCGGGCTGATTGACCTGGCTGCGGTGCGCTTGGCGCTGGACGCGCACGAGGGCTTGTTATTGGTCGACGCCACCCAATCCCTTGGCGCTTTGCCACTGGATGTGGCGCAGGTGCGGCCCGACTTTTTGGTAGCGGCCGCCTACAAATGGCTGCTGGGGCCCTACAGCCTTGGCTTTTTGTATGTGGCACCGCGCTGGCAGGACGGCCAGCCCCTGGAAGAAAACTGGGCCAACCGCGAAGCCGCGCATGACTTTGCGCGCCTGGTCGATTACCGCGAAGGCTACGCTGCGGGCGCCCGGCGCTACGACATGGGCGAGCGCGCCAACTTCGTCGCCCTGCCCATGGCCATGGCGGCGCTGGAAAAAATTACCGCCTGGCAAGTGCCGCGCATCGCGCGCACCCTGCGCAGCCTGACCGACAGCATCGCCGCGCAGGTGGCGCCTTGGGGCTTGCATGCCGCACCCGCGCATTTGCGCGCCGGCCATTTTCTGGGCCTGCGCTGGCCAGGGGCCCTGCCGCCCAGCCTGCCCGAGCATCTGGCCGCAGCCCAAGTTCATGTCAGCATCCGCGGCCCGGCCATCCGCATCACGCCACATCTGTACAACCACGAGGGCGATGTGGCGCGTTTGCTGGAAGTCCTGCACGCTGCGCTGCGCAAACCGTGAGGCCTGCATCAAGGCATGCACCGCTAAAAAGGCCTCCCACGCGGCCACCGAAAGGAACTCCGATACCACGGTACGCCGGGGCACCTCCACTTCATCAAGACCACGAAGGAGGCAGTGGCACCTCTCTTTACCAGCGAGTACCGGGTACGGCTTATGGAGCCGTACCTTCCGCGTTCGAAAAAACTGCGTCGATCTGAATCAAAGCGTCCTTCGGCAAAGCCGAAACGCCAAGCACGCGACGCGCCGGGGCCGCGCTTGGAAAATACCTGGCGTATACCTCGTTAACCGCTTCCATGTCGCCCATATTTTTCAGGAAAACATTGACCTTGACTGCATCGGACATGGCGTGGTTGATGCTCTCCACGATGGCCTGGATGTTGTCCAAGCACTGAGCGGTTTGCTCCTTGACACCTCCTGCAACCAAATTACCTGTCTTTGCATCGATAGGTAGTTGCGCCGAGATATGGTTGTAATGGGAGAACGCGACCGTTTGCGTAGACAGAGCGCTCTTAGGTGCCTTGTCGGTATTACGCGCCTTGATCACAATGCCATGGCGATCTTCAACGATTTGGGGCGGTGTACCGTCACCGTGGGATACGACCACTTCGATTTGCACAAGTGCATGCAGCGGCAGATCGACCACAGAAACGACGGTGCGCGCGGGCATATAGGCGACAGCACGGGCAATCGAGGAGTCCGGGAAAAAGGTGGTGTAGGCCTGGTTGACAGCATCGATATCCGACAGATTCTTCAGATACACGGTGACCTTGATAATGTCGTCAAACGGAACATCAATGCTTGCCAGAATTGCCTTGATATTCTTCAAACACTGGACGGCCTGCTCTCTGGCACCACCAGGCACGATGGCCCCGGTTTTTGGATCGATCGGCAACTGTCCCGAAAGATTGTTGTAGTGCGAGAAAGCAACCGTTTGGGTCGACAGCCTGCTGACCGGAGCGTTGCTGGTGTTGTTGGTCAGCTTGACCAAGTTGCCGGCCTGCGGAGCATTCGGAATAGTCCCCAAGCCGTAGGTCAGGAGCGCTTCCACCTGCACCAAGGCACCCATCGGCAGCGCCGCAACTGCGACCGTTGTGCGAGTAGGAACATAGCTGCCAAAGCAAGACCGATACACCGCATCAACCGCATCTATGTCCATAATATTCGTCAAAAATATGTTGATTTTGACGACGTCGGTCATCGCTTGATCGATGCCTTGGAGGACGCCCTCCAGGTTCTTAAAGCACTGCTCGGCCTGCGCTTTTACACTGCCGGCAACCAGTTTGCCGTTCTTCGGATCTATCGGTAATTGGGCCGAGAGATTGTTGTAGTGCGAGAAAGCAACTGTTTGCGAATAGGGCCCCTCAGGCTTGGGACCATATGCCGTGTTTCTTGCCAATACCGCGTTAAATCCACTCATAGCATTCTCCTCGTTCGTTAAAAAAATCGCCTTTGCGACTAAAAAAACCATCAGGCAAGTCTGGCTTCTGCCAAAACTAAACCCATGACTACGGACGAACTGAAGAAGGAGGAATAGGCATTTCAAGCCTACGGGGTCCAGTATGTCACGGCTTGGGCGCTTAGAAACACGTTTGAGCCAGGTAGTTTGGGTGCCAGCCATTTTTTGGGCCTGCGCTGACCAGGGGCCCTCCCGCCCAAGTCCACGTCAGCATCCGCGGCCCGACCATGCGCATCACGCCGCATCTGTACAAGCATGAAGTGGATGTGGCGCGCTTGTTGGGAGTCTTGGTAGCGGCGCTGCGCAAGGCTTAGGGCCTAGAAAGTCAAGCCTCCAAGCCTCGCACCGACGCCAACCGGGCCGAAATAAATGCGTCCAGCAATCCCTTGAGCCCTTAGCACGACGAATTTTGGCGTGGATGGGGTCAAGCAAATATAGCAATATGCTATATTTACCCATGGCGATGAAGTTGATCTCCAACAAAGTGTTGCGTGAATTCGCAGCGATACATGCTGACGCCCAGCAGCCGCTGCAAGACTTTCGGCGCTTGATTGAGCATGGCGTGTTTACCAACTTTGCCCAGCTCAAGGCAACTTTTACCAGTGTGGACAAAGTGGGGGATCGTTACGTGTTCAACATCGGCGGCAACAAATACCGGCTGGTGGCGGCCATTGCGTTCAAACCGGGACTGGTGTGGGTAAAAGCCATTCTGACCCACAAAGAATATGACCAAGGAGCTTGGAAATGAAGGTCTCTGATATTTTGGCCCCGTGGGGCGCAGTGAACACCGCATTAGGCTTGGGTGCGCCCATCCGGGATGAGGCCCATTACGACGAGATGCTACGTTTTGTTGACGACTGCTTTGAGCAGTTTGGGGCTGACGATGGCCACCCCATTTTTGTATTGGTCGATTGGGTGGCGCTGCGCATCCGAGAGTATGAAGACAGGATGCACCCTTGGCCAGTTGCCGGCACGCCGCAAAGCAGGCTGGCATTTTTAATGGAGCAACACGGCCTGCGCCAGTGTGACTTGCCAGAAATAGGAGCGCAGAGTGTTGTGTCTGCTGTGCTTGCCGGCAAGCGTAGTCTTAACTTGCGTCAGGTGCGTGCTCTGGCACAGCGCTTCCAGGTGCCGATAGAGGCGCTGACGGGTTAATGGCGGTCAGCGCTGGTAATCGCTCTCCCGCCCCAATCCAGGTCAGCATCTGCGGCCCGGCCATCGGGATCGCGCCGCATGTCTATAACAACCAAGAAGACGTGTCGCGTTTGCTGGAGGTCTTGCAGGCTGCGCTAAAGACCCGCTAAGGCTCAAAACGCGCCTCTAAAATCCCACCCTTCGCGCGCACCGCGCCGTCACATTGGAATCCCCCGCTTTGTCCTTCGCCTCCGAAACCCGCCGCCGTCGCACCTTTGCGATCATTTCCCACCCCGACGCGGGTAAAACCACACTGACAGAAAAGCTCTTGCTATTCTCCGGTGCGATTCAGATTGCCGGGTCGGTGAAGGCGCGCAAGGCTTCGCGCCATGCGACATCGGACTGGATGGAGATCGAAAAGCAGCGCGGTATCTCGGTGGCGTCCTCGGTGATGCAAATGGTGTACCGCGACCATGTGATTAATCTTTTGGACACGCCAGGACACAAAGACTTTTCGGAAGACACCTACCGCGTGCTCACCGCCGTGGATGCAGCGCTGATGGTGATTGACGCGGCCAATGGTGTGGAGGCGCAAACCCGCCGCTTGATCGAGGTTTGCCGCCAGCGCGATACGCCTATCATCACCTTCGTCAACAAAATGGACCGCGAAGTGCGCGAGCCTTTGGACATACTGGACGAAATCGAGCGCGAACTGGGCATGCCTTGTGTGCCCATGACCTGGCCGGTGGGCCAGGGCAAATTGTTTGGCGGAATTATCAATTTGCGCACCGACACCATGACGGTGTTTGAAAGCGGCAGTGAACGCCTGCCGCAGGACTTTGACGCTATTGCCCTGTCGCATCCCGAGGCCTTGCAACAACGCTTTGGCAGCGAATGGACCAGCGCTGTCGAGAGTATGGAGCTGGCCACGGGTGCATCCCCGGCCTGGGACCACGCCGCCTTTTTGGCGGGCAAGCAAACCCCGGTGTTTTTTGGCTCGGGTGTGAACAACTTTGGCGTCATGGAAGTGCTGGACGCTTTGGTGGACCTGGCGCCCTCACCGCAAAGCCGCACCAGCACCGTGCAGGTCAACCGCCAGCCGGTGGTGCAGGAAGTGCAACCTGAGGACAAGGCCTTTAGCGGCGTGGTCTTCAAGGTGCAAGCCAATATGGATGCCAACCACCGCGACCGCATCGCCTTTGTGCGTATGGCTTCGGGCAAGTACACGCCGGGCATGAAGCTTAAGGTGATGCGCACCGCCAAAGAGTTGCGCCCCACCAGCGTGGTCACCTTTATGAGCCAGCGCCGCGAAGCAGTGGAAGAGGCCTATGCCGGTGACATTGTGGGCTTTACCACCCACGGCGGGGTGCAATTGGGCGACACGATTACCGATGGCACGATCAACCTGCAATACACCGGCCTGCCGTTTTTTGCGCCCGAGATGTTTATGACCGTGGTGCTCAAAAACCCGCTGCGTACCAAGCAATTGCAGCAAGGCTTGGCGCAACTGGGCGAAGAAGGTGCGATCCAAGTGTTTAAGCCCGAGATGGGCGGCAATATGCTCTTGGGCGCTATCGGACAACTGCAGTTTGAAGTGGTGCAGCACCGCCTCAAGGGTGAGTACGACGCCGACATCCGCTTAGAAGGCAGCCAGTACACCGGCGCGCGCTGGATCAGCGCCGACAGCCCGGCTGAGTTGCGCGAGTTTGTGAATGCCTACCCCCAGCGCATGGCCAAGGATGCGGCCGACACCTTAGCCTTTTTATGCACCAGCCCCTATGACGTGCGTCTAGCGCAAGATCGTTTTCCCAAAATTCATTTCCACCCCTTGCGCGAACATGCCGGCCTGAGCCTGGGCAGCGCGGGCTAAGGGTCGGGCTAATGGTGGCGCACCGCGGTCTGCTGGCCGTTTTCGGCTCTACGCTGTTTCAGTTGTGCGGCGTGTTTATGCTGCTGCCCTTGCTGCTTTTTTTGCTCAAGCGCAGCGAAGTCAGTAACACCATGGCGGGTCTATTTGCCGCCACCGAATGGCTGGGCATTTTTATCGTCTCACCTTTCGCTTCGGCCATCACCCGCGCCATGGGGCGGCGCAATGCGCTGTGGCTGGCGTCTGTCACTCCACTGCTTACCGCCTGCGGATTTTTGTTTACCGATCAACTGGCCGTTTGGTTTGTACTGCTCTTGATCAGCGCCATGGCCGGTGGCATGCGCTGGGTTTTGGCCGAATCATTCATCGCGGAGTTTTCACCGCCGCAGCACCGGGGCACGCTGATTGGCGCGTATGCGACGCTGATCGGCATGACCATGGTGGTCGGGCCCGCGCTACTGGCTTGGCTGGGCGCGGACGACCCGGCTGCCCTGCGTATCGTCATCGGCCTCATGCTGACCGGCCTGGCTTGGACTGCGTTGATACCGCGCTTGCCGCAAGACGTAGATACCGACACCGCCCGCGTCGGCTTGGTCGGCCTTTGGCACGCGGTACGAGCTAACCCGGTGGTGATGCTGGCCGGTTTTGTCGGCGGTTTTTTTGAAATGGGCTTGAGCTCGGTGCTGCCTATTTATGGCCTCAGCCTGGGCCTGCCTGCAGGCGATGCGGCTCTGCTGCTCTCCTTAAGCGGCCTAGGCGGCACGTTGTGCGCTATTCCCGCAGGCATGGTGGCCGACCGCTTTACCTCGCCCACCTTGGGGAGGCGTCGACTGATGGTGCTTATGGCCGTGCTCTTACTTATTTCAGGCGCCATGGTCTCGGCCGTAGAGCAGTTCACCACGCTGGTTTGGGCGGTGGCGCTACTCTGGGGCTCGGCGGGTGGCACGCTGTACACGCTCACCATGTTTGACATCGGCAGCCGCGAAACCGGCATCACCCTGGTCAACAGCACGGCGGTGTTGGTGCTGACCTACACCCTGGGCGCGCTGGTCGCCTCCTCCGCGGCCGGGCTGATGCTGGACTGGTCGCCCAGTGTGGGCTTGTCGCTCATGTTGATAGTCGTGGCCGGTGGCGGCGTGTATGCGTTTGCGCGCAGTGCGCGGGCATTGGCGCAAGCGCAAAAAACTTAGATCGGCATCTAGCACTTGCCGCATCAAGTCTCATGCAAAAGCTTGCAACACATTCGCCACATTAATGCCCACCGCCTCCACTGCATAGCCGCCTTCAAACACCAGCACCGTGGGTAAACCTATTTGGGCGATGCGTTCGCCCATGCGCAGATAGTCATCGCTTTGCAGCGCAAAACCAGAGATCGGGTCGCCTGCAAAAGTATCCACGCCCAGCGACACCACCAGGGCTTGCGCGCCATAGGTGGCAATGGCTTTGCAGGCCTGCTCCAATGCCACCGACCAACGCGCGTAGTCGCTGCCGCGCGGCAAGGGAAGATTGAGGTTAAAGCCCTGTCCTGCACCTTGCCCGCGCTCGTCGGCATGGCCCAGAAAAAATGGGTATTCGGTGCGCGGGTCGCCGTGGATGCTGGCGAAAAACACATCGGCACGCTCGTAAAAAATCGCTTGTGTGCCGTTGCCATGGTGGTAGTCCACATCCAACACCGCCACGCGCTTTAGGCCACTGTCACGCAAGTACTGCGCAGCCAGCGCCGCATTATTCAAGAAACAATAACCGCCAAAAAAATCTGCACCCGCATGGTGGCCTGGCGGTCGGCTCAGCGCAAACGCAGCGCGCCCGCCTTGGGCAATATGGGCTGCCGCGCTTAACGCGCAATCGGCACCGCTGCGCGCCGCCTGCCAGGTGCCTGCGGTCAGTGGCGTTCCGGCATCAAAAGAATACAGGCCCATGCGCGCTGCAAAATTGTCCGGCTCGATGTCCGAGCGAAAACTGCGCGTGGGCCAGACGCTGGGGATGGCGTCCAGCGCCGCATTGGCTGGGTCCAGCGCAATCCATTGTTGCCAAGCGGTTTGCAAAAATTGCAGGTAGCGCAGGCTGTGGATGCGCATGAGTAGCGCGTCGTCAAAAAGGCTTGGCGTTTGCAACGGACCCAGCGAGCGCGACTGCAAGGCAGCAAAGACTTGGTCTTGGCGCTGCGGTACTTCATGGCAAGCCACCATGCGGCCACGGTACATCTCCAGCTTGCCTTGGTGGGCGGCGTGGTGAGGGTTGTAAAAAATATGCATGGCGCTAGCCTACCGGAAGATGCCTGAAGTCAATTGCCGCTGTAACCCTAGGCCTCGCGCTTGAAGCAATCAGCCAGTTGCTTGTCAACCGCCTGTTTGATGCAGTCAGGCACAAGCGGCCTAACGCAAGCGACTGCCCACGATCCCTAGCGTCAGCGGGTGGAAAAAGAACTCGCCGTCCTCGCCTTTTTCATTGGTGCCCACCACCACATAGCAGCCCGCCATGTCGCCGATGCGGCGCACTTTGTAGCCCTTGGTTTCCAGCAGCTTGGAGAGCTTGTCGGAGGCGGTCCAACCGGATTTCGGGCCGGAGTTGCACTTGACCGGTGCCTGGGCAAAAGCGAGGGTGCCGAGCAAGCAACACATTCCTAGAAAAACACGACTCAATTTGCGCATGGTGTACAGAATGTATAAACAAGGTGCCATTTTGCACTGCCACGTATCCCGCACTGATAAAAGCGCTTTGAATCTTGCATCAAAGGCCCCCACGGATGGGGTGCAGCAGACCACCGCAGGCCTAGGCGCCAGTGCGCGGCGGCCATTTACGCGCAGCACGCGCTGTGGCGAGCGATGCAATTGGCTGAGCCACTTCAGCTACTCAACATCGGGTACAGCGATGCCAGCAAAGCCACCGCCATGCTGCAGTTAAACACCCGCATCCGAAACGCGTCTTGCAAATAGCTGCGCAGCGCGCTGCCAAAGCCCACCCACACCGACGAACAAGGAAAACCCAGCACGGCAAACATCAGCCCCAGCGGCGCAATTTGCAGCAGCCCAGCACCCGGCGGCACATAGGCGCTCATGATGGTGACGGCCATGACCCAGGCCTTGGGGTTGACCCATTGAAACAAGACCGCGCCCCAAAAGCCCAAAGGCCTAGCTTCATCTTGCGCGCCTTCCAATGCCTGCCGCCTGGGGTGCGCAGCAAGTACTGAAGCTGCTTGCAAAGTATGCGTCTTGGGTTCGCTATGCGCGATGTCACCTTGCGTCTGCACTGCGGGCCGCGCACTGGCCAAACTCCAGGCCATCCACACCATGTAAGCCCCGCCAGCAAAACGCACCACGTCATAAAAGGCCGGAAACTGCGCCAATACCGCATGCAGGCCCAGGCCCACGGCGATCAGCATGAAGCCAAAGCCCAGTTGCACACCCATCAGGTGCGCCAGCGTGCGGCGGTAGCCAAAATGCACACCCGAGGCCATGAGCATGGTGTTGTTCGGGCCGGGGGTAATCGCGCTCACCAAAATAAAAAGGGCCGCGCCCCACCATTGCTCTGGCATCAATCCTCCCTCTCCCGATCAGCGTTTACTGTTGCTTCTGCAATTGCCTCTGCGCCTGTGGGCACCGCAGGCACGGCCGGCATAGAAAAACGCTTGCCTGCAAACACCACCGCTACCACGGCCAGCGCAAAGCCCAGGGTCATGACTTCGAGCGACTCGCCCAGCAAAGGCACCGCGACCAAAATCGAGAGAAAAGGTTGCACCAATTGCAACTGGCTGACGCGTAAAGGCCCGCCCATAGCCAGACCCCGGAACCAGGCAAAAAACCCGGCCCACATAGAAAACACGCCCACATAGCCCAGCGCCAGCCAGGAGGTAGTGTGGATCGGCTGCTGCGGCCAGTTCCACAAAGCGCCGGGCACGGTCAGCGGCAAGGCCATGACGCAGACCCAGCAAATCACCCGCTCTGCGCCCAGGGATGGCGTCACCTGCGCGCCATAGACATAGCCCACTGCGGCCGAAAGCACCGCGCCCAGCAGCAGCAAGTCCGCCCACTCGGGCACAAAACCCGTGCCTTGCTGGTAGGCACGCAGCAAAGAAAACACCAGCACCAGCGAAGCGCCCAGCACCGCACACACCCAAAACGCCAAGCGCGCGCGCAAGTTGAGCACCCAGGCCGACATGGCCGCCGTCGCCAGCGGTAGTAAAGCAGTAAACACCGCCGCATGGCCGGACGTGACATGGCGCAGGGCAAAACCCAGCAGCAGCGGAAAACCAATCACATTGCCCAGCAGCGCAAAAAACAAAGGCTTGCGCTGCGCTGGCGTGGGCCAGGGTGAACGGGTAATCAGCAAAAACGCGATCGACAAAGCCCCGGCCAGCGCGGCGCGGCCAAAAGTAATAAACCACGCGGAAAGTTGCGGGTCTTGCGCAGTGCCGGTCGCCAGCCGCGTCATAGGCAGCGTGATGGCAAACACCACAACCGCCAACAGGCCCAGCCACATGCCCATCGTTTGTTCGCGCTCACTCATGTGCGCGCCATCCAGATGGCCGTCAGCGCCAACAAAACGGCCATGAGGCGGTTAAACCATTGCAAGCGCAGCCCCGTAGGCAGACCCTCGCGCACGGGGCCGCTCAGCCATTGCCGCGCGAAGGAGCCGAGCACGGCATAAAACAAGTTACTCACAAAACCAAAGGCGACCATCAAAGGCAGGATCAGGGCAAAGCGCTCCAGCACATCCTCGCGCCCGGCCAGCCAGCCGCCCACCACGGTGAGCGCCAGCATCCAGGCCTTGATGTTCACAAACTGCAACAACACGCCCTGGCGAAAGCCCACTTCCAATGCCCCCGCATCGGCCTGCGCCAGGCTTTTGCTACCCGCCAGTTTGAAGGCCAACCACAGCAAATAGGCCATGCCCAGGCCTTGAATAGCCAGGCGCAACATAGGCACGGCCAACACCACCGCGCCCAGACCGGCGGCGCACAGACTGAACAAAAGCCCCCAGCCGATAGGCACCGCGCAGACAAACTGCATAGCGCGGCGCAGCCCGAAATTGGCGGCCATGGCGGTGGATACCGTGGTATTGGGTCCGGGGGTGAAGCTGGTGACGGTGGACAAGAGCAGCAAGGCCGTCAATTCGGAAACAGGCATGGGGTGACTGTAACGGCATCGCGCCGGCGTCGTAGCCAAGCGCGCCAGTACCGCAAGAACCGGCAGGGCATTCGCTACCAGACCATCAGAGGCCTATCCAGGCGAACGGGTCGGCAAAAATTTACACCCCCACACCCTAGCCCAAACGCCCATCGATCACTTCAATTGTCCTATCGCAGCGCGCTGACAGCTCCGGGTTGTGGGTGACGAACAAAACAGCGGTTGCATGCTCTTTGCACACGCTGCGCAGCAAGGCGAAAACGCCGTCGGCGCTTTTGGAGTCCAGGTTGCCGGTGGGCTCGTCGGCCAATATCAGCGCCGGTTGCATGGCCAGCGCGCGGGCCACGGCCACGCGCTGCTGCTGGCCGCCCGATAGGCGATTGGCTGGTGCGTCCAGCCAAGGGCGCATGCCCACGCTATCGAGCAACAGCGTGGCGCGCGCCCGCATGGCAGCATCCATCAAACCTTGGGCGGCGTACATGGGCATCATCACGTTTTCCAGGGCGCTAAAGGCGCTGAGCAAGTGGTGGTACTGAAACACAAAGCCGATGCTGTGCCCGCGTAGATGCGTCAGTTGCGCATCGCTCAGTTGCGTGGTCTCCAGACCGGTGATACGCAGGCTGCCGCTGCTGGGCCTATCCAAGAGGCCGACGGTATTGAGCAGTGTGCTTTTGCCCGAGCCCGAGGGGCCAACCACGGCACAAAAATCGCCGGGATACAGACAGAAGTCGATGCCGTGCAGGACTTCGATTTCATTGTCGGCACCCACGTTAAAAGATTTGCGTATGCCGGCAAGCTCCAGCACCGGTGCGGCTTTGCTAAGAGGCATGGGCAACTCAGGCACGGATCGCCACCACCGGGTCTAAACGCGCAGCCCGCAGCGCGGGGGCCAGGGCCGACAGCAAGCCCGTCAAACTGGCCAGCGCCAGCGCCTGCACAAACAGCGCGCTATCCATGACCATCGCAAACATGATGCTGCCATCGGCGTTGCGCATATAGCGCTGCCACAACACCATGGCCAGTGCGCCAATCAGCGCACCTACCAAGGCACCCGCCAAGCCCAGCAAGCCGCCTTGCAATAAGAACACCCGCATCACCTGCGCCCGCCGTACGCCCATGGCACGCAAGATGCCGATCTCGCGGGAGCGCTGCACCACCGACACCACTAGCACGCTGGCTATACCAAAGCCGACCGACAAGGCCACAAAAAAGCGGATGGCGGTATTGGCCGTGGTCTGTGCGCGCACGGCGGTAAAAAACTGCTCGTTGGTTTTGATCCAGCTATCGGCCTCCAAACCGGTATGGCTTTGGATTTGTTGCGCCACGCTTTCGGCGGCATAAATATCGTGCAGCGTGAGGTCTAGGATAGAGGCGCCACCGGCCAAGCCGAACAGGCTTTGCGCGGTACGCATGGCCATGAACACATTGCGGCTGTTGGCGCCTTTGTTGCCCAGGTCAAAAATACCGGCCAGCTTGAGCGTCATCACCGTGCCGCCCACGGTGGCAATACGCAGCGGGTCGCCTGGCACCACGCCCAGGTCGGCGGCTAGTTCGGTGCCTATCAGCAAACTGTCACTGCCGATGTCGGACCTGCCCCGCACCATTTTGTCGGGCAAGGCGATGATTTGAAAATACAAGTCCGGCACCATGCCCACCACTGACACTGAACGGCTGGCCTCGCCCCGCGTGACCAGCGCCGCACCTAGCACCGCGGGCGAGACCAGCTTGACTTCCGGCATGGCCTGCAATTGCAGCAGCAGGCTTTGCCACTGGTCTATGCCTTTGACGCGCTGCAAGGGAATTTGCATATCGGCCACTTCCACGCTGCCGGGCTCCACGCCCTGCATTCGCGCCCGCTCTTTGGGGCCCAGCACCTGGATATGCGCTTGCCCGGTCAGCACCCGATTCACAAAATTGGCCTGCAAACCATTGAGCAGTGCCGACATAAAAATAATCACCGCCACGCCAATGGCAATACCCACCACGATAAACAAAGTCTGAATCCGCCCTTCGCGCAAAAAGCGCCATGCCACCAGCACCTCGAAAGGCAAGAAATCGCTGTGCTTCATGGCAGCGCCTGCCGTATGCGATCGCCCTCGTGTACGGTACTTTGCGCTACGGGCACCAAGCGATCACCCGCCTGCAAGCCAGACACGATTTCCACCCGGCCCTGGGCTTGTAAACCCGGCACCACCGCTTGGCGCAGCGCGCGGCCGTCGCGCAGCAGCAATACCCAGGACGCCGCTTGGTTGGCATCGTGCAGCGCCGCTAGGGGAATATGCAGGGCCTGCGGCTTGCGTGCTACTTCAATGTCCACCGACACCGTCATGTCCTGGCGCAACTGCACCACTGCGTCGGTCACGTCCAGACGCACTTCGATAGCGCCACGCTGCGGGTCTACGGCCGGGTTGATAAAGGCCACGCGCGCCGCAAATTTTTGTTCGGCGAACGCATCCGCTGAAGCCAAAGCGTTTTGCCCGGCGTGCAACCACTTGAGGTTTTTTTCGTCAATTTGCAGCACTAGTTGCATTGCGCCTTGCGGCGACAGCACCAGCAGCACTTTGCCCGGCTGCACACCATCGCCAGCCTCCACATTGCGCGCCATCACGATGCCATCGACGGGCGCGCTGATGCGGCTGTAGCGCAAGCGTGCCTGCGCGGTTTGCGATGCCGCTTGCGCTTGGCGCAATGCGGCTTGGGCGCTAGCAGTCTCTGCGCCCTGCGACTGCAAACTGGCGCGCTGGTGAGCCGCGATGGTGACCTGGGTTTGCGCCAAGTCCAGGGAGCGTTGCGCTTCTTCAGTGGCAGCGGCGCCATAAAAGCCTTGGGCGAACAGCTCTTGCGCGCGCGCCGCCGTGCGCTGCGCGCCGCGCAGATAGAGCTGCGCCTGCGCCACGGCCTGGTCGGCCAGCGGTTGTTTCAGCTCGGCCAGCAAACGCAAATTGCTAGCCGCCAATTGCTCGGCAGCAGCGGCCTGCGCCAGATTGGCCTGCAACTCGCTGCTATCCATCTCCAACAGCAATTGCCCGCGCTTGACCGCCTGGCCTTCTGCCACCATGACCGCGCGTACCGTGCCGGTAATTTGCGCGCCCAAGTTGATGCGGTGCGCCGTCTCCACGCGCCCGCTGGCCACGATGGTGTGCACCAAAGTGCTTTGCACCACCGGCTCTAAGCTGATTTGCGGACCCAGCCATTGGCCGTAGCCAAAATAGGCCAGCCCACCAGCTGCCGATAAACCTGCGACCCACCAGCCCAGCGCCCGCATCTTTATGGCCATAGCGCAAACCTCGCTAACCCAAGCCTCATGCAGCTTCAAAGCGCGCCAGCACCGTCCCCGCACCAAAGCTGTCGCCGTCCTGCACGGCTATCGTGGTGATATGCCCGTCCTCCGGCGCTTCCACGTCGATAGCGGCTTTGACTAGCACCACGGTCGCCAGTACCTGCCCTTTGCGCACCGGCACGCCGGGCGCCACCAGCCATTTATCTAGCAGCGCATGGGCTTCTTCCTGCCCGCCGGTCCACACCGAGGCGGGTAATTGGATGTCCATCATGCGGCCACCGCCCTGGCCAGCTTGCCCACCAGCAGAGACTGCGCGGCCTGCACGATGTCGGTCACTTGCGGAATCACAAATTGCTCTAAAGGGCGGCTATAAGGAATCGGCACATTGGGCACCGCCAGGCGCATGACCGGCGCCTTGAGCGATACAGTGTCCAGGTTCTCGGCGATCAGCGCGGCAATCTCGCCACTCAGGCCAAAGCCCAGGTAGTCTTCATCGGCAATCAACAAACGACCCGTTTTGCGCACCGATTTGAGAATGGCTTCTTTGTCCAAAGGCACCAGCGTGCGCAAGTCGATCACTTCGGCGTGGATGCTTTGGCCTTGCAGTTCGTGGGCCGCGAGCATGGCTTTTTGCACCATTTGGCTCAGGCTCACGATGGTCAGGTCCGCGCCCTCACGCATCACTTTGGCTTGGCCTAGTGGGATGGTGTAAGCCTCTTCGGGCACGGCGTTGCTGCTGCCTTCCAGATAGGACATCCAGGGCAGGCCCATGATGCCTTTGTGGTACATGAACATGACCGGGTTGTCATCACGAATCGCCGCCGTCATCAAACCTTTGGCGTCATAGGCATTGGATGGCACCACCACCTTGATACCCGGCATGTGGGCAAAGGTGGAATACAGGCATTGCGAGTGCTGGGCCGCATCGCCATAACCACCGCCAATGGCCGTGGTCAGCACCACCGGTAATTTCACATGGCCGCCGGACATATAGGTGTTCTTGGCCAGATGGTTGTAAATCTGGTCCATACACACACCAAAAAAGTCCACAAACATCAGCTCGACGATAGGCCGCAAACCCGCCGCCGCCGCACCCGTGGCCGCGCCGATGAAGGCGGTTTCCGAGATAGGCGTATCCATGACGCGCTGCGGCCCAAACTTGTCCAGCAAGCCACCGGTCGCGCCAAAGATGCCGCCATAGCTGCCGATGTCCTCGCCCATTACAAACACCGCTTCGTCGCGCGTCATTTCTTGCGCGATGGCTTCCGAAATGGCTTGCGCCATGGTCAATACGCGTTCTGTTTTCATACTAATGCCCTCGTGGATGCGTGGTCTTGCACAAAGACATCGGCCAGCGCGTCTTGTGCATTGGGGTATGCGCTGTTGGCAGCGAAAGCAAAGGCACGCGTCACGCGCTGCTGTGCTTTTTCCACCACCGCGGCTTCCTCCTCGGGGCTCATCAGGCTGCGCTCTTTCAATAGCTTGGACAACAAGCCAATCGGGTCGCGCGCGCGCAGATGGGCCACTTCATCTTTGGGTCGGTAGCTTTCCGGGTCGCCCTGGAAATGCCCGAAATAGCGGTCGGTACGCACTTCAATAAGCGTGGGGCCGTCACCGCGCCTGGCACGCGCGATCGCTGGGGCCATGGCTTCAAACACCGCTACTGCGTCGTTGTCCGCCACGCGGATGCCGGGTATGCCGTAACCCGCTGCGCGGTCAGTCACCCATTGCACCGAAGTGGCTTTGGCCTTGGGCACCGAAATCGCCCACTGGTTGTCCTCGCACACAAATACCACCGGCAGCTTCCACACCGCTGCCAAATTCAAGGACTCATGGAAAGCACCCTGGTTGGCTGCGCCTTCACCAAAAAACGCAATGGAGACCCAGTTTTTGCCTAATTTTTTCGCCGCCAGCGCAGCGCCGCAGGCAATCGGCATGCTCGCGCCGACAATACCGCTGCAACTGAATTTGTGCGCGTTGTCAAACAAATGCATGTGCCCGCCCTTGCCTTTGCCCAGACCGGTAACCTTGCCAAACATTTCAGCCGTCATGGCGTCCAGCGGCACGCCTTTGGCAATCGCAAAATGGTGCGGCCTATGCGTGCCCACTACCGTGTCATCGTCACTCAAATGCGCGCAGACGCCCACGGCTACTGGCTCCTGTCCGGCGGCTAAATGCATCTCGCCCGGCACCGGCCCGCCACCGATGTCAAAGGCCAAACCTTTTTGAATCGCGGGCGGTAATTTGCCCTCCATATACACCGCCGCCATGGTCTCTTCGTAGTAGCGGATCTCGACCATTTTTTCGTACATCCACATGAGCTTTTCTTTGCCGATTTGCATGATGACTCTCCAGAGTAAAAACCGTTCCTGAGTCGCGAAACCATCACGCTTCGTAGGCAACGCCGGGAATAGCTTCATACTAGGCCGCTGGTCTTTATGGCGCTTGATGTGGGTCAAGCTTTCAAGCACATGGCTTCAAAACCGCGTAGAGGGATGGTTGGAATACTCACCCGTTTGCAACTGCCGCAGTGTTTCGAGCTTGGCGTCAAAGTCAAAGCCTTCGGGTTCTTCAAACTCGACATAGGGCACAGCACTCGCCTTGACCGCTAGTTGTTTGTGCTGGTGCTTAATCGGACAAAAATAGGCTTCGGTAGCCTGGATGACTTCAGAGGAAAAAGCCGCTACGCCCATGGCGTAAGCGCAATAGCTGCAATGCGCTTTGGACACCCAATCGAGGTAACGCAGTTCCTGCCGGTCAAAGGCATTGAACTGCGCGCGGGCTATGCGCGGCAATTTATAAATTGGGAAACAAACGTACTGGTACACCCATACCGACAGGTCCAAAAAAACCAAGGGCAGCACCATGCCGTAAATCAAGGGCCCGGTAATGATGTTGATGGGGCGCAGGCGCCGTACCAGCGCCCACAAGCCCAGCGCGTTATTGGCCGGTCGCTCCGGCGCCTGCGCAGTCACTGGCGCCCGCCCTTACTTGACCAGCGTAACCGGCAACTTGCTGGCGCTGGCCACGCGCTGCGATACCGAGCCCAGCAGTAGGTCGCCAAAAGTGGAGCGTCCTTTGGCGCCGAGCACGATCAAATCAAACTTGCCTGACTTGGCAGTTTTGATGATTTCTTCTGCCACATGCCCGGTTTTGATAATCATGTCATGCGCCACCTCGGCCTTATCCAGCAACTTGCGGGCGGATTGCAAGTCTTTGTCGCTCAGCTCGCGCAAATAGTCGGCCAGTGCGCCCTTGGGCGTGAACTTTTTCATGTGCTTGAAGGCGGTGTCGTCGTGGACAGAAATCAAAGTAATCTTGGACTTGGCGCGCACTGCGGCGACCAATTGGGCCGCATATTCGGTGGCGCGCAAAGCGCTGGGGGAGCCGTCAACGGCGACAAGAATTTTCATGGTGCTGTCCTGTAGGGAGAAGTCCCCAGCCTAAGCGCGAGCGCCCGCGCTGTGTCTGCGCTAGATCAGACAATGGACACTTCGCTAGCCCAAATGGATTGCTTGGCTGCACTTGCAATGACGGATTTGGACTTTTGCGAAGCTTCTCTATCGGTCTGACCCGCAAGCTACCATCAGCGTTTTTAGCCCAGCCCCACCGCCCCATGCGCACCTTGCCCAAGCCCCCGAACATTCTTTTCATCATGACCGACCAGATGGCCGCGCCCTTGCTGCCGCTGCACGATCCAGCATCCAAGATCCAGATGCCGCACCTGAGCCGCCTGGCGCGCGAGGGGGTAGTGTTTGATTCGGCCTACTGCAATAGCCCGCTGTGCGCCCCATCGCGCTTTAGCCTGGTAACCGGGCAGCTGCCCTCGCGCATCGGCGGCTACGACAACGCGGCGGACCTGGCAGCCGACATCCCCACCTATGCGCACTACCTGCGCAATTTGGGCTACCACACCGCTTTGTCGGGCAAGATGCATTTTTGCGGGCCGGACCAGTTACACGGCTACGAAGAACGCCTGACCAGCGACATCTACCCCGCCGATTACGGCTGGACGGTGAACTGGGACGCGCTGGAAACGCGGCCTAGCTGGTACCACAATATGTCCTCGGTGCTGCAAGCGGGGCCTTGCGTGCGCACCAATCAACTGGACTTTGACGAGGAAGTGGTGTTCAAAGCGCGCCAGTACCTCTATGACCATGTGCGCAACACACCCAAGCAGCCTTTTTGCCTGACGGTATCCATGACGCATCCGCACGACCCCTACACCATCCCCGCCGAGTTTTGGGACTTGTACGAGGGCGTGGACATCCCGTTGCCCAGCCACACGATTGCGCAAGATGCGCAAGACGCGCACTCCCAACGCCTGCTCAAAGTGATGGATTTATGGGACAAGCCTTTGGCCGCTGAAGCGATTGCACGCGCCCGCCGCGCCTACTTTGGCGCCTGCACTTATGTGGACAGCAAAGTAGGCGAATTGCTGAAAACACTGAATGCGTGCGGTTTGGGCGAAGACACCATCGTGGTCTTTTCGGGCGACCACGGCGACATGCTGGGCGAGCGCGGGCTTTGGTACAAGATGCACTGGTTTGAAATGGCCGCCCGCGTGCCCCTCATCATCCACGCACCCGCCCGCTTTGCACCACGCAAAGTGGCGCACAGCGTGTCCACCATTGATCTGCTACCTACCTTTGTAGCCCTGGCCGGTGGGGCTGTCGATGCGCAATTGCATCTGGATGGGCGCTCTTTGGTACCGCATTTGCAGGGCACAGGCGGCCACGACGAAGTAATAGGCGAATACATGGCCGAAGGCACGAAAACCCCGCTCTTCATGGTTCGGCGCGGACCCTGGAAATTTATCTATAGCCAAGACGATATTTGCATGCTGTATCACTTGCCCGATGACCCGCAGGAACTGCACAACCTGGCCGGTGATACGGCCCATGCGGACACGCTGCACGGCTTTATGCAAGAAGTGGCTGCGCGCTGGGACATACCCACACTGCACGCGCAAGTGCTGGCCAGTCAACGGCGCCGGCGCTTAGTTGGCAGCGCGCTGGCTAAAGGTAAACGCACTTCTTGGGATCACCAGCCGGTGGTGGATGCGACGCAGCAATATATGCGTAACCATATGGATTTGGATGATTTAGAGCGGCGGGCACGGTATCCGCAAGTCTTAAGTTAAGTGCAAGGTTTCGGCCTTGCTGGCCGCCTCACTTTTCTTTGCTTCGCCAAAGAAAGTAAGCAAAGAAAAGATGATTTTTTGTGCCTAGATTTGGCCTGCCGCCGGCCTCACTTTTCTTTGCTTCGCCAAAGAAAAGTAAGCAAAAGAAAGGCGAGCCAAAGGCCGTGGCCCTGCGGGCTACCTTGCGCTACTCGCATCGCCCGGGGTCGGGCGCAAACTCGCTACGCTCAGACAAGCGCCCGCCCTGATCCGGTCGCCGCTGCGTTGCTCAGCACGGCCTATGGCAGCGAGGGCCCCGCGTGTGCTCGTTCGCTGCGCTCACCTTGCACACGATTGCACTGACGAAGCGAGCGCTGCTGACGCAGCAGCCGCTACATCAGTCGCTCCGGCTACTGCTACCAGCGCATACGCCGCCTAAACCGTCGCAGTAACCAGCACCTCAGTCGCGCCGCGCCAAAACGCAAGCCGTTGACTACGACTGCCCCATTCACCAATCTAGACGGACAAACCCGCACCGCAACCTCGCGCACCAACACCCCTAACCGGCCCAAAAAAGCAAAATTGGGTGTTTAAGCTCCCCTTCACCCCCCGAGGGGGTGAAGGGGCGGGGGGGAAGCGGGGGACAAAAAAAAGGTGCATGTACAAAAAGCCCCACAGAGAAAACCTGACCCAAAAACTAAATTTCGCCCAATTAGCCAGGAGCGCAGCGCCACTCAAGCCCGACCTTGCAAAGCAAAACAAACCCTCCGTGCCCCCACCGCCACACCCCGTGCACTCAGAATCTCGGCCCCGCGCCAGCTATCTAGCTCGGCAGCCTGCCCCTCATCCATCCACCCTAACTGCTCCAACACCGCCACAGTGGCCGCATACAAAGCCGGTTTATTGCCGTCACTGATCTTGATCGCAAAAGCCTCGCCCCGGCTTTTACTGGCCATCACTTGCACGCCGTCCGCGCCAATCTTGCTAATCCAATCGCCATGTCCGGCGCGCATCAAGGCCTGGTCATTGCGGCCGGTGCCGCTCACCAGGTCCGGGTGCGCGGTCATGGCCTCGCCCAATAGCGCAAAGCTGTCGCCAAACTCGGTATCGGCTGCGCCGGTGGCCAGGCGCGCGTAGCCGTGGGCCAGGCGGGCCAGGGGCATGGCATAGTTGGGCGCGGAGCAACCGTCTATACCCATGGGCATTTCATCTTCGCGCATGCCCACCGCGCGTGCCACCGCAGTGCGTACCGCACGCTGCAAAGGGTGCGCGGGCTCGGTGTAGTCCGCTACCGGCCAGCCCTGCTGCACACACAGCGCCACAAAGCCTGCGTGCTTGCCGCTGCAGTTGTGGTGCCGCTCGTCATAGACCAAGCCGTCAGGCGGCGCTTTGTCCAGCAGGGTGAACAAGCCCGGCACATGGCAGCCGCAGCGCAGCACGCGGTAGTCTTGCCCGGCCTTGGCCAAAATCGACTCGGCGGTTTGCACATGCATGGGCTCGCCGTTGTGGCTGGCGCAGAGCAAGGCCAATTCGGATTGGGATAGGCCCAGCGCCTTGGCCGCGCCCGTTTGCAGCAAAGGCAAAGCCTGCAAGACCTTGAGCGTGGAACGGGTGAAGCTCACAAACTGCGGGTTGCCCGCATGTGCCAGCACCGCGCCATGCTTATCGACTACCGCCACCGCACCAAAGTGCAAACACTCGCTGTGCCCGCCGCGTGTGAGTTCAACCAAAGGCACCAATTCAGCAGGAGACACGCGAGACACCATTTCTGCCGGACAATCCGGCCCAAGCGGCGCCCCGGTGGCGCCAATGCCTTCGAGCATAACCGGCGCATTGGCCGCGATGCGCCACACCTTGCCAGCACAAAGACTTGCCACCATGACCGAACTGCGCTCCCCTTTGCAAGCCCATATTGTTCAACTGCTGGTCCAGCCGGGCCAGGCGGTGCGACAAGGCCAGTTGCTGCTGGTGCTTGAAGCCATGAAGATGGAGCACGAAGTCTGCGCGCCGGGCGCGGGCCAAGTGCGCGAGCTTTTTTGCGCAGTAGGCGACACGGTACAAGCGGGCGAGGTGCTGGCGCTGTTGGACATGGCCAAAGCGCAGCCAGAACTGGTGCAGGCGCAGCTACCGGCGACGCAAGCCTCGGCGGGCTCGGCCCTCAGTTCTCCTGGCGTAGTGCGCGCTGCCGCTGAAACGATGCGTCACATTCCAAGCGTTAAGGAAGATCTGCAGAAGTCCAATTCCGTCATTGCGAGCGCAGCGAAGCAATCCATTTTGTACAGCGAATCAAGCACTAATGGATCGCCGCGTCGCTACGCTCCTCGCGATGACGGACTTACGCATACCTTCCCTCTCTCTTCCTCCAACATAGAAACCAGCCCTAGCGACGGGTCGGCGCACGCGGCTGCGCCAGCCCGCCCCGACCTAGCAGCGGTGCAAACGCGCCACGCTTTCACGCTAGACGCAAGCCGCCCCGAGGCTATGGCCAAGCGCCATGCGCTGGGGCTGCGCAGCGCCCGCGAAAACATCGCTGATCTGGTCGATGCCGACAGCTTTTCCGAATACGGCGCGCTGGCGGTGGCTGCGCAAAGCAAGCGCCGCAGCGCCGAGGATTTGATGCGTAATACGCCCGCCGACGGCATGGTCTGCGGCACGGCCACGGTAAACGGCCAGGCCTGCGTCGTCATGGCTTACGACGCCACTGTGCTGGCCGGCACCCAAGGCATGCGCAACCATCAGAAAACCGACCGGATGTTGGGCATCGCGCTCGAAAACAAACTACCCGTTATCTTGTTTGCCGAAGGCGGCGGCGGGCGCCCCGGCGATGTGGATATGCCCGTCCTGGCCGGTTTGCATGTGGCCACCTTTGCCAGTTTTGCGCGGCTTAACGGGCAGGTACCGGTGATTGGCATCACCACCGGGCGCTGCTTTGCGGGTAACGCGGCGCTGCTGGGTTGCTGCGATGTGATCATCGCCACACGCGCCAGCAATATCGGCATGGGCGGCCCGGCCATGGTCGAAGGCGGCGGCCTGGGTGTGTATCCGTCCGAGGCGATTGGCCCCAGCGAAGTGCAGCATGCCAACGGCGTGATCGACATCCTGGTGGAAGACGAAGCGCAAGCGGTAGCAGCGGCTAAGCACTACCTGGGCTTTTTTTGCCCGGCCAACGCCATCTCGGCCTGGCATGCGCCCGACGCACAGGCGCTGCGCGATGTGGTTCCCGAAAACCGCTTACGCGCCTACGACAGCCGCGCCGCCATCGAAGGCATTGCCGATGCCGGTAGCGTGCTGATGCTGCGCGCCGGTTTTGGCGCGGGCATACACACCGCGCTATTGCGCATCGAAGGCAAGGCGCTGGGCTGCATCGCCAACAACCCGCTGCACTTAGGCGGCGCCATCGACGCCGACGCAGCGGACAAAGCCGCGCGCTTTATGCAGCTATGCAACGCCCACGGGCTGCCGCTGCTCAGCTTAGTGGACACGCCGGGCTTTATGGTCGGGCCCGAGATCGAAACCCGTGCCCAGGTGCGCCATGTCAGCCGCATGTTTATCGCCGCTGCGCATTTGCGTGTGCCATTTATGAGCGTGGTGCTGCGCAAAGGTTACGGCCTGGGCGCCATGGCGATGACGGCGGGCAGCTTGCATGCGCCGCTGTGCACCATCGCCTGGCCCAGCGGCGAGTTCGGCGCCATGGGCCTGGAAGGCGCAGTGCGCCTAGGCTTCAAAAAAGAATTAGAGGCCCAGCCCGAAGGCCCGCAGCGCGAGGCCTTGTTTGCGCAACTGCTGGCGCAGCAAGTCGACAACGGAAGCGCCATGAACATGGCCGCCAGCCTGGAAATCGACGCCGTGCTTGACCCCGCCGACACCCGCGCCTGGCTCAGTCGCGCGCTAGCTGGCGGGCAAACCCGCCCCTTGCGCGGCGGCATGGTCGATACCTGGTAGCAAAAACGTCTTCTTCCCCCTAGTTGGCCAGCTTGCGGCAGGCCACACCCTGCGTCATTCAAAACGCGGCGTAGGTCATCAGGCATTCACTTTGCCGCAAAACTGTTTTTTTGTTTTTAAATAAATTTATCAATTAATTTTTAATAACATTAAATTAATTGACTACAGAAAACAAAAGTATTTTTTTATTTGTCTTTTTTAATTATTTTTTATGTATATTTGTTTGTATTGCATATTTACCCCACGAAGGAAAGTAGTAAGCCACTCCGCAGGAAGTCGAGTAAGCCGACCCCAATTCATAGCGCCACCTCAGCAGCATGTCGATTCACAGTTACAACCTACTCAAAGATCTGGGCCTGTCCCAAGCGGCAGTGTTGCGCATCTTGCCAACCGTCAATGAGCAGGTTTACCAGCCCGAGCAAGTCATTTACCGCCGCGCAACAGAGGACTTGCCTTGGACCCATATCGCCTCGGGTCTGGTATGCGCTTACCTGCCCTCCGAAAGCACGGATATGGAGCCCTTTTGCGTCCACCCGCAGGGCGACTGGTTCGGCGAGACCGATGTCGTGCGCAACAGCCCTTCTACCTGTGAATACGTTTGCCTCACCGATGTGCGGCTCAAGCAAATTCCGGGCACACTGGTTCGTGCGGCATTAAACAGCGAAGCCCAATTTGAGCATCTGGTCTTGCAACTCATGGCGGCACGCCACCAGCGTGTGCTCAATTTCACCACCTTGTCGCGCATTCACACCTCTGAGCTGCGGGTCATTTTGGGCTTGACCCTTCTAGTCAATAGTCTGCAAGCAGCAGAACTGGTCTCGCCTTCACCGATGGCACCCTTTGCCGATCAAACCCTTGAGCTGCCTATCAAACAATCGATTTTGGCCAGCCTGTGCGGCGTATCCCGTAGCGCTTTGTCGATTGCACTGAGGCACCCCATCGACGCGGGCCTGTGCAAAGCGCACTACGGGCGCATTGTGTTTATGCAGCTGCCTATTTGGGAAAAACTGCTGGTGCTGTTTCGCAGCAGTCCGGTGGGCTTGGCCAATACCTCGGCGTCTAGGCTCGTGCAACAAGCAGTGGAGTTTGCGTATGCCGTCTGATGCACACTTCCTCCCCCGTCACCTGGCCATCATCATGGACGGCAACCGGCGATGGGCACAGCAACGCGGATTGCCCTCTGCAGCGGGCCATCTGGCCGGCGTGTACGCCATCCGCACCATGGTGCGCGAATGTTCGGACCGGGGCATCGAATTTCTCACGCTCTTTGCATTCAGCACGGAAAACTGGAAGCGCTCTTCCTTTGAGGTGGCCTGCCTCATGGATTTGTTGCGCAAATACCTCATCAGCGATGTGCCGGATATGCAGCAGCGCGGCGTACGCTTTCGCATGGTGGGGGATCGCACGCGCTTGGACTCCGGCATTCAGGATTTGCTCGCCTTTGCGGAAAGCGCAACTCGAAACAACCAAAAGGTTCACCTGACTCTGGCCATCAACTACGGCGGACGCTGGGACATGCTACGGGCCGCACAAGCTTGGCAAGCCGCGCATCCGGGCGATTCACTTGAGGCACTAGAAGAAGCAGACCTCAGCGCCTACCTGTCCACCGCCTTCGCGCCCGAGCCGGACTTGCTCATGCGCACCGGCGGCGAATCGCGTGTCAGCAACTTCATGCTCTGGCAAACCGCGTACAGCGAAATATTTTTTACCAACATCCTTTGGCCCGATATGAGCGCGCAGGTTTTAGACCAGGCCATCGCCTGGTATGGCACCTGCGACCGCCGTTTTGGCGGCAGCAGCAGCTTCCCCTCTGTTTCTGACTATTCATTGAAGGCCTCTTAGGGCCTGACTTCATGCACATTGCTTTGTTTTTTAGCGCGCTCCTGCCCGCAACACGCCGCTGCGTACTCGTCCTGTGGACCACCGTGGGCGGCGTTGCGCTGGCGCAGACTGTGCTCCCCGCCATCAGCACGGGCATTAGCCCGGCGCGCGGGTCCAGCATTACCAACTTGGTCATTCCATCCGCCGCCGGCGCTGCCGGGGCCGCAGCGGGAACCAATACCACCGGCGCCTCCAACCCACTCAACAGCGCGCTCCAGCCCACAGTCACTGGGCCGGATGGCGTCGACGGGGCTGACGCATCCCAGGTTAAAGCTGCGAAGGGTCCACAAAAGTTGGGCCTCAAAGGCCAGGCAAAGGCCGACGCCGATGCGCAGTCCAAAGCCAATGACCCAAGCACCAGAGACGCTAAAGCCAGCGCAGAGGACGCGAGCAACGAAACGGTGAGTGAGGCCATCAAAAAGGCACTTGCCGACGAGACCGAGTTCCAGCGATTCGTGTTTAGCGCCACCGGCGTTGCGCTCAGGCTTTACGGCTACGAGCTATTCCAAAAGGGCAAAGATTTTGCGCCCGTCCAGGCCGCGCCGGTTCCGGCGGGCTATGTTCTGGGGCCAGGCGATGAGATTGTGGTTCAGGTCAATGGACTCGTGGACATCAGCAGCAGCTTCACCATAGACCGGGACGGGCGCATCATGGTCCCCAAGGTCGGGCCTCTTAGCTTGGCCGGTGTGCCTTTCATTGACACCGAAAAAGTCATTGCCGCCCATATCGCCAAGGTTTATCGTAACTTCACCGTTAGCGTCACCATGGGCCAGCTGCGCAGCATTGAGGTGTTTGTGTTGGGGCAGGCCCGCAAGCCTGGCAAGCATGTGGTGAGCAGCCTCTCGGGCGTGGTCAACGCCTTGCTGGAGACCGGTGGCCCGAGCAGCAACGGCAGCCTGCGCGCCATTGAGTTACGCCGCGGTGGCAAGACCATTGCCACGGTCGATCTGTACGCATTTTTATCCAACGGCGACAACAGCGCCGACGCGCGCCTGATGTCGGGCGACGTTATCTACATCCCACCCGCAGGCGCGCGCGCCGCGCTCTTAGGCACCATCAACGCACCCGCTATTTACGAACTGCGCCCCGGCGAGACGATCGCCCAGGTGCTGGCCCTGTCGGGCGGCCTGCCCACGCTGGCCGCACCGCAAAAGGCGCAGCTCGAGCGCGTGGACGCCAACCGCGACATACCGCGCTATGTGGAAGACTTCGCGCTCGACGCCCAGGGCCAAAAACTAGCCCTCAAGGGCGGCGACATCCTGACGGTCTTTCAGATCAGCCCGCAGATTGCTAACGCCGTCACCCTGGAGGGCAATGTCGCGGCGCCACTGCGCTACACCTTCCGCCCGGGGATGCGCATCTCTGACCTCTTGCTGGACAAGCGCCTGCTAATTCCCAGTAGCTATTGGTTGCAGGTCAACCGTGGTAGCACGGCCGGTAGCTATGCACGCCCAGAGGTCAATATCGACTACGCGACCGTCCAACGGCTCAACTCCGATACCTTGCAAACCGAAATCTTAGCGTTCGACCTGTCCAAAGCCATGGCGCAGGACCCGCGAGAAAACCTAGAACTGCGCAGCGGCGACATCGTCAAGGTGTACGCGCCCGATGACCCCGGCCCGGTTACCGAAAATAGCATCAGCATCACGGGCGAGAGCGTAGGCGGCACCCACCGTTTTGCCTGGCGCGAGGGCAACACCATTGCCAATTACGCAAGCCGGATTAATGAGTTGTTCGCACAAGCGAGCCGCACCCGCGCCGTTGACGCTCAGGTGGAAGCAGAACAAGTGCTCTACAGCAGCTACCCCATCAACCTAGGGTATGCCACCGTGCTGCGGCGCGACCCTGACTCATTGCGCGCCACCCGCATTGCGTTCAATTTGGGCAAAGCTTTGAGCGGCGACCGCACCGAGGCCATAGCCTTAAAAAGCCGCGACAGCATCGCCATCTATGCACCCAAGCAACTCGGGCCGGAGACGCTAGACGCGGTGACCATTAGCGGCGAAGTCGTAGGCGGAACCCAGCGCTATGTGTGGCGCGAAGGTTTTACCGTGCGCGACATCATCCCCTCCACGCAGTGGCTGGTGGACACCTACAACTACTGGCAACGCGCATCGGGCCGCAGCCTCAATAACGACATCAACTGGGACTACGCGCAGGTCATCCGCCGCGTGCCGGCCACCTTGCAAAGCAAGGCCATCACCTTTAACCTGGGCCGCGCCGTGCTGCAGGGCCTGCCTGCGGACAACATCCGCCTGGAGCCTGGCGACCAGATTGCGCTGTTTACCACCACCCAGCTGCCGGTGCCCAGCGAGAAGCGGGCGCAGGTGGCGACGCTCTCGGGCGAGGTGATGGTGCCCGGCAAGTACCAGTTAGAGCCCGGCGAGACGCTGCCGGAGCTGATCAAGCGCGCTGGCGGCTTGAGTAAGCAGGCCTTTGTGTACGGCACGGTATTTACGCGCGAGTCCACCCGCATGCGCCAGGAAGAAAGCATCAGCAAGGCCAAGCAGCGTCTGCAGGCCCAGGCCGACACGCAGGCCAACACCGTGGCCCAGAACACTACCGACCCGACCAAGATCGCAGCCCTGCAGGCGCAAGCGGAGAGCCAAAAGCAGCTGCTCAAGCGCGTGGACGGACTCAAGGCTATCGGGCGCATTGCACTTGACCTGGACGCCGCCAACCCGGTGATGCCGCCGCTGGTACTTGAGGACGGCGACAGCGTGACATTCCCCACGCGACCCAATTTTGTGAGTGTGTTTGGAGAGGTGTACACCGAAAGCGCCTTTATTCACAAGCCCGGCCTGACCGTGGGCGACTACCTCGAAAAGGCTGGCGCCACGCGCGACGCAGACATCGACAACCTGGTGCTGGTGCGGGCCGACGGCACTGTTGAGGGCAGCACCAGCCGCCTGGCGCTATGGAGCACCGGCATCAACAGCAAAAAGCTCAACCCCGGCGACTCGCTGTTCGTGCCCGCGCTGGTAGACCGGCGCTCGGCCTACAGCCTGTTTATTGACGGCGCCAAGGACTGGACCAGCCTGCTTTACCAATTCGCCTTGGGGGCCGCTGCCTTCAAGACGCTGCGCAATTAGGCCCGGCCATGAACCAAGACAACGCGGTGGCCAGCGCAGCCGCCAACCCGCACGCTACCCCCATGGGCGAGATGGAAGACGACGACGAGATCAACCTGCTAGACCTGCTGCAGGTGGTGGTGGACAACCTGCGGCTGCTGGTGCTGGGGCCGCTGGCGGCAGGGCTGCTGGCGCTGGGCGTCACTTTTGTGGTGCCCCCTACCTTTACCGCCATCACCGTGTTTATGCCGCCGCAGCAACAACAAAGCGGCGCCGCCATGATGCTGCAAAGCCTGGGTGCTCTGGGCGGCTTGGCTGGCGCCGCCGCAGGCCTGAAAAATCCCAACGACCAGTTTGTGTCCATGCTCAAAAGCGAATCAGTGGCCAACGCCTTGATCGACCGCTTCGCGCTGGTTGACCGCTACGACGCCGACTTCAAAGTTGACGCCCGCAAGACTCTGGACAACGTGAGCAAAATCACCAGCGGCAAAGACGGCTTGATAACGGTAGAGGTAGACGATAGAGACCCTGTTTTCGCGGCCCAGTTGGCCAATGGCTATGTGCAAGCCTTTGACAAACTGCTAGACCGCCTGGCCATAACTGAGGCCCAACAGCGCCGCGCTTTTTTTGAGCGGCAGCTGCAAGACACCAAGGCCAAGCTGGACAAGGCGCAAATTGCCTTGCAGTCCAGTGGCGTCAATGGATCTGCCTTTAAAGCGAGCCCCGAGGCTGCCATCAAAGCCATTGCCGAACTGCAGGCCATGGTGGCTGCGCAAGAGGTCAAAGTGGCCAGCATGCGCGGCTACCTCACCGAGTCTGCGCCTGATTTCAAACAAGCGCTGACCGAACTGGCCGCACTGCGCGCGCAGTTTGCCCGGGCAGAAAAATCCAGCCCCGCGCCTGCCAGCGCAGACGCGGACTACATCGCCCGCTACCGTGCCGTCAAGTATTTTGAGACGCTGTTTGAGCTGTTTGCCAAGCAGTTTGAGCTGGCCAAGGTGGACGAGGCGCGCGAGGGCGCCAACACCCAGGTAGTAGACCCAGCGCTGCCGCCTGAGCGCAAAAGCAAACCCAAAAAGGCGCTAATTGCCGTGCTGACCACGCTGGCCACGGGCTTTGCGTTGCTGTTCTTTGTATTCATCCGTAACGCATTGCGCAGCGAAGGGCAGACACCCGAGTCCCTGGAGAAGTGGGCCCGC
>CAIPZV010000076.1 GCA_903869595.1 uncultured beta proteobacterium
AGCACCTGGTCAATCCAGCGCACCGGCACGATTTCCAAGCCGCTTTTTACGTTTACCGGGATCTCCTGCAGATCTTTGGCATTGGCTTCAGGGATCAGCACGAGCTTGATACCACCGCGCAGCGCGGCAAGCAATTTTTCTTTGAGTCCACCGATTTCCGTGATCTCGCCCCGCAAGGTGATCTCACCAGTCATCGCTACATCTCCACGCACCGCGATACCCGTCAGCGCGGATACAAAGGCCGTCGCCATGGCGGCGCCTGCGCTGGGTCCATCCTTGGGCGTGGCGCCATCCGGTACGTGAATATGTAGGTCTTTCTTTTCAAAAGCCTCGTCCTTGATGCCTAAGCGCTTGGCGCGGCTACGCACCACGGTGCGGGCGGCCTCGACCGATTCTTTCATCACATCGCCCAGCGAGCCGGTGCGGGTGATGACCCCTTTGCCGGGCACCAATGCCGCCTCGATGGTGAGCAAGTCGCCACCCACTTCGGTATAGGCCAAGCCCGCGACCTGCCCGACCTGGTTCTGGTCTTCGGCGCGGCCATAGGTGTACTTGCGCACACCCAGGTAATCATTGAGGTTGTCAGCATTGACCAGCACCTGGGGCGTCAGCTTTTTCAGCAGCAAGGCTTTGACCACCTTACGGCAAATCTTGGACAGCTCGCGCTCCAGCGAGCGCACACCGGCCTCTCGGGTGTAGTAGCGCACGATGTCGCGGATGGCGTCTTCGGCGATCGCCAGTTCCGTTTCCTTGAGGCCATTGTTTTTCATTTGCTTGGGCAGCAAATACGTCATGGCGATACTGGCTTTTTCGTCTTCGGTGTAGCCCGAAAGGCGAATCACTTCCATACGGTCCAGCAGCGCTGGCGGAATCTTCATGGAGTTGGATGTCGCGACAAACATCACGTCGCTCAAGTCGTAATCCACTTCCACATAGTGGTCACCAAACTTGTGGTTTTGCTCGGGGTCCAGCACTTCTAGCAAAGCGCTGCTCGGGTCGCCACGGAAGTCAGTGCCCAATTTGTCGATTTCGTCGAGCAAGAACAAGGGATTGCGCGTACCGACCTTGGTCAAGCTTTGCAAGACCTTGCCCGGCATCGCCCCGATATAGGTGCGCCGGTGACCACGGATTTCGGCCTCATCACGCATGCCTCCTAGAGCCATACGCACGTATTTGCGTCCGGTGGCTTTCGCAATCGATTGACCCAGCGAGGTCTTGCCCACGCCGGGAGGGCCCACCAGGCAAAGAATCGGGGCTTTGACTTTGTCTACGCGCTGTTGCACCGCGAGGTATTCCAGGATGCGGTCTTTCACTTTATCCAGGCCGTAGTGGTCTTCGTTGAGCACTTTCTCGGCATTACCGAGATCGTGCTTGATCTTGGTCTTGGTCGCCCAAGGCAAACCCACCAGTACATCAATGTAATTACGCACTACCGTCGCCTCGGCGGACATGGGCGACATCAGGCGCAGCTTTTTGAGTTCGCTCTCGGCCTTTTTCAAGGCCTCTTTGGGCATGCGCGCGGCCTTGATTTTTTTCTCTATTTCTTCGATGTCAGCGCCGTCTTCGCCATCCCCCAATTCTTTTTGAATCGCCTTGACTTGCTCATTCAAATAAAAGTCGCGCTGGTTTTTTTCCATTTGCCGCTTCACGCGTCCGCGAATTTTTTTATCCACGTTCAGGATATCCACTTCACGCTCGATTTGTTCGAACAAATTCTCCAATCGGGCTTTGACCAAGGGCAGCGCCAATACCGCTTGCTTGTTTTCCAACTTCAGGGGCATGTGCGCGGCAATCGTGTCGGCCAGGCGACCTGGATCATCAATGCTGGCAATGGAAGTAAGAATTTCGGGCGGAATCTTTTTGTTCAGCTTGACGTACTGGTCAAACTGTTGCATCACGGCGCGGCGCAAAGCTTCGATCTCGCTGGCCTGGGTCTCGCCCTCGACGCCAGAAGTACTTTGGGCGTCCAACGGCAGCACATTGGCGGTGAAATGGCTTTCGCCATCTTCGATACGTTTTACCTTGGCGCGTTGGTGGCCCTCCACCAGCACTTTGACCGTGCCATCGGGCAACTTGAGCATCTGCAAAATCGTGGACACGCAGCCCATGTCAAACATGTCCGAGACCAGGGGCTCGTCTTTGGCCGCGGTTTTTTGGGCCACCAACATGATGCGACGCTCCGCCTCCATCGCCGCCTCCAGGGCCTTGATGCTTTTGGGCCGGCCGACAAACAGCGGGATCACCATATGAGGGAAGACCACCACGTCACGCAGCGGCAACATGGGCAGGTCAACTGGAATCGCGTCTAGGGGGGTGTAACCGGACATAAAAATCCTTTTCTATCTGTTGGATATGGTCTGGTTGTCTGAAATTTCAAGCCTTGCGAGGCGCAAAAACGCCAAAGGCGTACACGCACCGTTACGCGTTGCGGGCTTGCCGGGGGCGGCGCGCAAGGGGCTCACGCCTTTTTCGCGACCTCGCGGTACACCAGCAAGGGCGGATGGTTTTCCTCGATTGTCGAGGCATCAACCACCACTTTTTCTACCTCGTTAGAGTCGGGCAAGTCGTACATGGTGTTAATCAGCGATTGCTCCAGAATCGAGCGCAAGCCACGCGCGCCGGTTTTGCGGGCCAGGGCACGCTTGGCAATAGCGCGCAGCGCTTCGGGCCGGATCTCCAGCTCAGCGCCTTCCATGGCGATCAATTTGGCATATTGCTTGACTAGCGCGTTCTTGGGTTCGGTCAGAATTTGCACCATGGCGTCTTCGGTCAGCTCTGCCAGGGTGGCGACCACCGGCATGCGACCAACCAGCTCAGGGATCAGGCCAAATTTGATCAAGTCTTCCGGCTCCACGTCCTTGAAGACTTCGGTGAGGCTGCGCTGTGCTTTGCTCATCACTGTGGCGCTAAAGCCGATCCCAGAAGACTGGGTGCGGTTTTCGATCACTTTTTCCAAGCCGGCAAAGGCGCCACCGCAAATAAACAGAATATTGGTGGTGTCGATCTGTACGAAGTCCTGGTTAGGATGCTTGCGCCCGCCCTGGGGCGGCACGCTGGCCATGGTGCCTTCGATCAGCTTGAGTAAGGCCTGCTGCACGCCCTCCCCCGATACGTCGCGGGTAATAGACGGGTTGTCGGACTTACGGGAAATTTTGTCGATTTCGTCGATGTAAACAATGCCGCGCTGGGCGCGCTCGACGTCGTAATTGCAGCTTTGCAGTAGTTTGAGAACTATGTTCTCCACGTCCTCGCCCACATAACCGGCTTCGGTCAGGGTGGTGGCATCGGCCATCACAAAGGGCACATCAAGCATACGTGCCAGCGTTTGCGCCAACAGCGTCTTGCCGGAGCCTGTGGGGCCGATGAGCAAGATATTGCTTTTGCTCAGCTCAACTTCGTCTTTTTTGGACTGCTCTTGGTGGCGCAAGCGCTTGTAATGGTTGTACACCGCCACTGACAAAGTGCGCTTGGCGGGCTCCTGCCCGATCACATAATTGTCTAGGTTGGCTTTGATTTCAGAAGGGGTGGGCAGGCCGCTACGGCCACTGGAAACACTGGAGACTGCCGGCAATTCATCGCGAATGATCTCGTTGCATAGGTCGATGCATTCATCACATACAAAAACCGAGGGGCCTGCGATCAGCTTTTTCACCTCGTGCTGGCTTTTGCCGCAGAAGGAGCAGTACAGATTCTTCTCGCTGGAGTTGCCTTTTTTTTCGGCCATGTAAGTTTTCTACCTTTAACTGGTGAGTCTCAATGATAACCAAATAAAAACGGCGTCCTCCAGTCGGAAAGACGCCGTTTTTGCCCTCAGGGAGGGTGGGGCCTTAGGGCCGCTTAGCAATCACCTGGTCCACCAGGCCATAGTCTTTGGCCTCGTCCGCGGACAGGTAGTAATCGCGCTCGGTATCGCGGGCGATTTTTTCCAAGGGTTGGCCGGTGCGCTCGGCCAAGATTTTGTTCAGCTGTTCGCGTGTTTTGAGAATCTCGCGCGCATGGATTTCAATCTCTGTCGCCTGGCCCTGGGTACCGCCCAAAGGCTGGTGAATCATGACCTTGGAATTGGGTAGCGAAAAGCGCTTTCCCTTGGCACCGGCCGCCAGCAGGAAGGCACCCATGCTGGCCGCCATGCCGATGCACAAAGTGGATACATCGGGCTTGATGAAGTTCATGGTGTCAAAAATCGCCATGCCTGCGCTCACCGAACCGCCGGGTGAGTTGATGTAAAAGGAAATGTCTTTGTCCGGGTTTTCGCTTTCCAGGAACAAGAGCTGCGCGACCACCAGATTGGCGGTCTGGTCGTTCACCGTACCGACCAGAAAAATAACCCGCTCTTTAAGCAAACGGGAATAAATGTCGTACGAACGCTCGCCGCGCCCCGACTGCTCAATAACCATAGGCACCATGCCCAAGGCCCGGGTGGATGCGCTACCTGGCAATTCGAAATTCATACAACTTTCCTCAAATGTGTGGGATTCAGTGCCGACGATGGGCGACGCCAAACCATGCAATCAATTCTGCCCCATTAACTCGTCAAAGGAGATGGCCTTCTCGGTAACCTTGACCTTGGAGAGGACAAACTCGGTCACGTTGTTCTCGATCACCACCGACTCGACCTCGCTCATGCGGTTTTGGTCGCCGTAGTACCAGCGCACCACTTCAGCAGGGTTTTCGTAGCTGGCGGCAAGCTCTTCCACATGCTGCTTGATCTGCGCGGGCGTCGCCTGCAATTGGTTGGCACGCACCAGCTCGCCCACCACCAAGCCCAGCCGCACGCGGCGCTCGGCCTGGGCGGTGAACAATTCTTCGGGGATCGGGGCCTTATCGGCGTCCTTGACACCGCGTTGCTTGAGATTGGCACGGGCGTCAGCGACCAGGCGCTCGATCTCGGACTGCACGCTGGCCTTGGGTAGGTCCAACTCGGATTTGGAAATCAGCGCTTCCATCACGCCCTGCTTGTTGCGCGACAGCAGGCGGGCCTTGACTTCGCGTTGCAGGTTCTTGCTGATGTCTTCGCGCAGAGCTGCGACGGTAGCGTCGGCAATGCCCAGGCTACGGGCCAGCGCGTCGTCCACCTCGGGCAGGTGCGCCGCTTCCAGTTTTTTGACGGTAACCATAAAGTCAGCGGTTTTACCGGCGACATCCTTGCCGTGGTAGTCCTCGGGGAATGCCAGGGGGAAAGTCTTGCTCTCACCCAGTTTCATGCCACGGGTGGCTTCTTCAAATTCTTTTAGCATTTGGCCGTCGCCCAGGATGAACTGGAAATCTTCGGCCTTGCCGCCTTCAAACACTTCGCCGTCAATCTTGCCTTCAAAGTCCACGGTGGCGCGGTCGCCATCCTGGGCAGCGGCGTCTTGGGGGCGTTGGGCAAAGGTGCGGCGTTGTTTGCGCAAGATGTCGATCGTTTTGTCGATGGCCGCGTCCGTCACTTGGGCATCGGCTTTTTCCACTTCGGCGCTGGACAAATCGCCAATCTTGACTTCGGGGAACACTTCAAACACCGCGTCAAACGCCATGGCGCCTTCCACGGCTTCAGCCGCTTCGCTGATACGCGGCTGTCCGGCTACGCGCAGCTTGGCTTCGCTGGCAGCCTCTGCAAAAGCCTGACCCACTTTGTCGTTCATCACTTCGTAATGCACCGAGTAGCCATAGCGCTGGGTCACCACATTCATGGGGACCTTGCCGGGGCGAAAACCATCCATCTTGACGGTGCGGGCCAGCTTGCGCAAACGGGCTTGTACCTCGTTTTGAACCGCGTCCACGGGAAGCTTCAGGGTGATCTTGCGCTCCAACTTTTCCAAAGTTTCAACTACTACCGTCATGACAGGTGCTCCAAATAAAAATTCAAGGCCGGGCCGTGCCGCCGCTCGCGGTCACAGGACTGGCCGCACGGGGACTCTCAGTACCTTTTGGGTGGTGCGCGGGGGGGGACTCGAACCCCCACACCATTGCTGGCGTCAGGACCTAAACCTGGTGCGTCTACCAATTTCGCCACCCGCGCAAAAAAATTCAGCAACCCGCCGCGCCCTGCGCAACACCCTCAAAGTGCTGGCTGGCCCGGCCGATCGCTGGAAATCGGTTAGCCGGGCATTTTAGCCTGCACGCCCACCGGCTCGCGCCGCACCCTGAACCATGCGGCGTACATGGCGGGCAAAGCCAGCAAAGTCAAGGCCGTCGCAACAATTAAACCGCCCATGATCGCCACCGCCATCGGGCCCCAGAACACCGAGCGCGACAGGGGAATCATGGCCAGCACCGCGGCCGCCGCCGTCAGCACGATGGGCCGCAAGCGGCGCACCGCCGACTCGACGATGGCGTCCCAGGCCGGCACGCCCTTGGCCCGGTCCTGCTCGATCTGGTCGATCAAAATCACGGAATTGCGCTGAATCATGCCCATCAAGGCAATCACGCCCAACAAAGCCACAAAGCCAAAAGGCCGCCCAAAGCTCAGCAAAGCGGCCGCCACACCGGCGATACCCAGCGGGCCGGTCAGAAACACCAACATAGACCGGCTGAAACTGTGCAGTTGCAGCATTAACAGCGTGAACGTGATGAACAGCATGATGGGAATGCCCGCCGCAATCGAGCTGGAGCCCTTGCTGCTTTCTTCCACCGCGCCAGCCACCTGAATACGGTAGGCACCCTGCCCTTTGGCCGCCCAGCTGGACTCCAGCTTGCGCATATCGGGTGCCAACTGCCCGGTCACGGTGGCGCCTTGCAGGCCTTCGGCAATGTCACCTTGCACGGTGATCGCGTAGTCGCGCCCCTCGCGCCACAGCACGCCCGGCTCCCAGACAAAGGTCGGCTTGGCGATTTGCGTAAGCGGAATGGACTTACCGCTGGCCGTGGGCACATAGGCGTTTCCGATATCGGATATCGCGTTGCGTTCAGACAAGGGCTGGCGCAGCACGATATCGATCAATTTATCGCCCTCGCGGAACTGCCCTACCGTGCTACCCGACAGCAGGGTGCGGGCCGCCTGCGCAATCGACTGGCTGCTCACCCCCAGCGCGCGCGCCTTGGCCTGGTCCACGTCCAAGCGGATGACCTTGACAGGCTCGTTCCAGTTGTCATTGACGCCGCGCATATTGGGGTTGGCGCGCATCTGCGCTTTCACTTCGTTGGCGCGCACACGCAATTGGTCAGCGTCCGGCCCGATGACGCGGAACTGCACCGGGTAGGCCACCGGCGGGCCGTTGGGCAATATCTTCACCCGCGCCCGCACTTCGGGAAACTCTTGGGCCATCAGTGCAGGCAGTTGGATACGCAAGCTTTCGCGCCGCTTCAAATCGACGGGCAGGACAATAAATTGCGACACATTGGACTGCTGAAAAATCGCATCCAGAGGCAAATAAAAGCGCGGCACGCCAGAGCCGATCCAGGTCGCCACATTGACCACGCCGCTTTCCTGCATCAGGCGCGCCTCTATCCGGCGGCTGACTTCTTCATTGGCAGCAATCGAGGTGCCCTCGGCAAACCACACATCCATCATGACTTCAGGGCGGCTCGAGTCCGGGAAAAACTGTTGCTGCACCTTGCCCATGCCCACAATGCCCAAGGCAAAGGTCAGCAGCATCACCCCAATCGTGATCCAGCGATGCGCCACACACCAGTTCACCGTGCGCCTGAAGGCGTTGTAAAACGGGGTATCAAACACTTCATGGTGCTCCGCCTCTGGCGCATTGCTTTTGGCCTTGAGCAAGACCGTGCCTAGGTAAGGCACAAAGTACACCGACACCAGCCAGCTCACCAACAAGGCCAGCACCGTCACACCAAAAATAGCGAAGGTGTATTCACCGACGGTAGAGCGCGCGATACCGATGGGCAAAAAGCCGACGGCGGTAATCAAAGTGCCGGTCAACATCGGCATGGCGGTGATCTCGTAAGCGAAGGTGGCGGCGCGCACCTTGTCGTAGCCCTCTTCGATTTTGCGCACCATCATTTCCACCGCGATGATGGCATCGTCCACCAAAAGTCCCAGCGCGATGATGAGCGAGCCCAGGGAAATTTTGTGCAGGCCTATGCCCCAGTAATACATGCCCAAAAAAGTGACCGCCAACACCAGCGGAATCGTGATGGCCACCACCAGTCCGGGGCGCACATCCACGTAATACTGGCGGTACCAGGCCTGCCTGCCCGGGCGCTTGTGCAAACCCAGTGCAACAAAGCTGACCAGGAGCACGATGACAATCGCTTCGATCAGCACACCGATAAATTCGTTCACCGACTTGGCGACCGCGGTTGGCTGGTCCTGCACTTCGACTAGGTTGATGCCCACCGGCAAGGCTGCGCCAATGCGCGCGGTGGTGGCCTTTAAGGCCTTGCCCAGGGCGATGATGTCGCCGCCCTTGGTCATGGACACGCCCAGGGCGATGACTTGCTGGCCTTGAAAGTGCACCTTCACCCCGGCAGGGTCGATATAGCCGCGCTTGATTTCTGCAATGTCGCCCAGGCGCAGCTGGTTGCCCGAGCTGCCGCGAATCGGCATAACGCGCAATTGCTCCTCAGCCTGAAAGGCACCGCTCACGCGCACCTGCACCACATCCAGCGGGGTTTGCATGGTGCCCGCGCCTTCCATGGCGTTTTGCTGTGAAAGCTGGGCCAGCACCTGGTTCATGTCCAGCCCCAGCTGCGCCAGGCGGCGCTGCGACATTTCGATGTACAACTTCTCGTCCTGCACACCGAATAATTCCACCTTGTTGACGTCGGGCACGCGCAGCAATTGCTGGCGTACCGTATCGGCCTGCTCTTTGACTTCGGCAGGCGAAAAGCCTTCGGCCTGCAGCGCGTAAATCACGCCATAGACATCGCCAAATTCATCATTGAAAAACGGCCCGTTGACACCGCCGGGCAAGGTGTAGCGCATATCGCCCACTTTCTTGCGCACCGTATACCAAAGGTCAGGTACCTCGCCGGGGCGCGTGGAGTCTTTCAGCTGAAAAAAGATGGTGGTTTCGCCAGGCTTGGAAAAGCTGCGAATCTTGTCAGCACCGGGCACCTCTTGCAAAGTGCGCTCTATCTTGTCGGTCACCTGCTCGGCCATTTGGGTGGCGGTGGCGCCTGGCCAAAAGGCACGGACGACCATTATTCGGAAGGTAAACGGCGGGTCTTCATCCTGGCCTAGCTGGAAGTAGGCGGCTGCGCCCAAGATCATCAACACCAGCATCAAATAGCGCGTCAGCGCCGCATGGTCTAGCGCCCAGCGGGACAGATTGAAACCGGGCTTGGGAGTGTCCTGTTGCATAGGGCCGCTCACTTGGCAGCAGCCGGGGCAGAGGCGGCAGCAGCTTGATTGGGCTGGTAAATCGTGACCTTTTGGCCCGGATTGAGCACATGGGCGCCCACGCTCACCACCTGCATGCCCGGCTCCAGGCCCTGGGCCACCACCACTTCATTGCCGTCAGCCGTGGCTATGGCGATGGGCTGCAGGCGCACCGTCATCGTCGCTTTTTCCAGCACCCACACGGCTGCTTTTTCGCCGTCATGCTGAAGCGCGCTGGTAGGCAGTTTGATCACCGAAGGGCCTGAGCGGTCCAGCGCTTTGGGCACCACGGTCACGGTAGAGCCCAGCGGCCAGGTTTCGGGGCCGCTTAAACCCACTTTCACGGTAAATGTCCGCGTCACCGGGTCCGCGCTGGCAGCCACTTCGCGCACCGTGGCTGTCGCGCTTTTTTGCTCCGCCCATGCCTGCACTTGCACTTGCGAGCCGACTTTGAGTTTGCCTACCTTGTCCTCGGGCACGGCAAACACTACATCGCGCCCGCCGTCCTGGGCAATGCGCAAGACCGGCGTGCCGGCGGCCAACACCTGGCCCGGCTCGGCATCGACCGAGGTGACCACACCGGCCATATCGGCCACCAAATTCGCGTAGCCGGTTTGGTTGCCCAAGCCGGCGAGCTGCGCCTGTGCCTGGTCCACCTGGGCCTGCGCGGCTTTGAGAGCGGTATCGCGCCGCTCCAATTCGGCTGCGCTGATGAAATTTTGCTCGCGCAAGTCTTTGTAGCGCTTGTAGTCGGCCAGGGCCAAATCTCGGTTGGTGGCTGCGGCGGCCAGTTGGGCGCGGGCGCCATCGGCGGCGAGTTTGAAGTCCTGCGGGTCCAGTTGCGCGAGCAGTTCTCCGGCTTTCACATGCTGGCCCAGCTCTACATTACGGCGCAACAATTTACCGCTGACACGAAATCCCAAGCGCGATTCAACTCGCGAACGCACCTCACCGGCGTATTCGGCACCCGACTGCATGGCGTCCAAGCCCACCGTCACCACCTTGACCGCGCGCACCGGCTCTTCTGCAGGTACGGGTTTGGAACAGGCTTGCAGAAAAAGACAAGCCAAAAGAACAAGGCGGGTAGACCAGGAAAAGCGCAGGTACATAGTGAGATGGATAAAGAAGTGGGATGAGAAAACGCCAATCCGGGACGCGTAGTACGCATGCTGGAGTGCCTTTGGCAGATTATTACTGACTGGCTGGTTAGTAATTTAGCGGGATTTCATCTTTCTGTCAAGCCGTATGCCTGACCGCACACGGGGTATTGGTGGGCCAGCCCTTCCCCTTCGGCCCGGTTACGACCGGCTGCGCCACTGCTATCGGTTCTTGTGTAGGCATGTGTCCCGCCGCAAGAAGCAGCCCGTGCCAAGGCACAATGCCTGCCTATGCCACCCCCCGCCACAGCGCGTGCCGCGCCTATTGAGCACTACGAGAACTTTCCGGTTGCGTCCTGGCTCTGCCCGCCGCATTTGCGTGCGCCGATTGCCGCCATCTACCACTTTGCCCGCACCGCAGACGACCTGGCAGACGAAGGCCAGGCTAGCGCCGAACAGCGCCTGGCCGATCTGGCGGCTTACCGGCAGGCATTGAACGAAACGTGTGCAATCTCGCTTAGCGCACCTGCGCCAATTACCTCCGACTGGCCGCAAGTCTTCGGCCCTTTGGCCCGCGCAATTGCCGACTTTGCCCTGCCACCGCATTTATTGCACGCCCTGCTCGACGCTTTTGAACACGATGTGCGCATGACACGCGATGGCGGGGACTACCCCGATAGGGCCGCTTTGCTGGCTTATTGCGCCAACTCCGCGAACCCGGTGGGGCGCTTGCTGTTGCATTTGTACGGCGTGCAGGACGCGCCCGCGCTAGCGCGCAGCGATGTGATTTGCACTGCCCTGCAACTGATCAACTTCTGGCAAGACCCTAGTCGCGACCTGCCCCGAGGCCGCAATTATTTCCCGCTTGATTGGTGCGCCAACACCGGCTTTGACCCCGTGCCTTTTATGCAGCATCCCAGCGCCACGGCCACTGCAAGCGCCGACGCTTTGGTGCGACTGTGCGCAGCCGATGCCAGAGCGCGCATGGAGCAGGGCCAAGCCCTGGTGCACCGCGTGCCGGGGCGCGCTGGATGGGAACTGCGCTTGGTGGTGCAAGGGGGTTTGCGCGTGCTGGACAAGATAGAGGCCTTGGGCGGCGCGATTTTGCACACCCGACCACGCTTGCACTGGTGGGATGCGCCGCGCATCGTCTGGCGCGCGCTCCTGATGTGAGCGCCGCTACACATGAGTGGCAAGCGCCGAGCCTGTGAAAAGGCGATTGCCGCAAACGGCACCGCTTTGCGCTAATTGGCAAGCCCTGGCAAGCGGCGCTCAGGCGACAATAGGGCATGACTCCCGCCCAGTATGTACAGGAAAAGGCGGCCGCCTCGGGCAGCAGCTTTTATTACGCCTTTTTGTTTTTGCCGCCGCCACGGCGCGCGGCCATCACCGCCTTTTATGCGTTTTGCCGCGAAGTCGATGACGTGGTCGATGATGCGGTGGACCCGGGCGTCGCCGCCACCAAACTTTCTTGGTGGCTGAGCGAGGTCTCCAAGGCCTATGCCGGCCAGCCCTCGCATCCGGTCATGAAAGCCTTAATGCCGCTGGCGCCGACCTACGGCATCACCCAAGAACATCTCCAAAGCGTAATCCGAGGTTGCCAGATGGACTTGGAACAAACCCGCTACCTCGACTTCCCGAACCTGCAACGCTACTGCCATTTGGTCGCCGGCGTGGTGGGGGAAGTGGCTGCCCTAATCTTCGGCCAAACCGAGGCCCAAACCACGGTCTATGCGCACACCCTGGGCCAGGCGCTGCAACTGACCAACATTATCCGCGACGTGGGCGAAGACGCGCAACGCGGAAGAATTTATATACCTGTCAATGAGTTGCAGCGTTTTGATGTGAAGGCACACGAAGTATTAAAGTGTGTGCCCTCGGCCCGTTTCAGCGCCTTAATGGCCTTTCAGGCCGAGCGCGCGCACGGTTTGTACGAGCAGGCCTTGGCCCTTCTGCCCGCGGGTGAGCGGCGCCACCAAAAGCCCGGCCTGATGATGGCCAGCATCTACCGGCGCCTGCTGCGCCAGATCGAGCGCGAGGGATTTCCGGTGCTAGAGCGCCGGGTGCGGCTCACGCCCATCCACAAATTCTGGCTGGCCTGGAAAGTCCAGGCGCTGGGCCGCCTATGACGCGCTACCGCGTCTGCGTGGTGGGTGCTGGGTGGAGCGGGCTGGCAGCGGCCATCCATGCAGTTCAGGCCGGACACCAAGTTACGGTCCTGGAAGCCAGCCGCTCACTGGGCGGACGGGCGCGCACCCTACCGGCCAGCGCCGACGCGCTCATGCCCGACGGCAGCACGGCCAGCCTGGACAACGGCCAACACATCTTGCTAGGTGCTTACCGCGAAACCCTGGACTTGATGCGCACCGTAGGCTTGGACCCGGCGCAAACCCTGCTGCGCTTGCCCCTGGGCCTGCGCTTTGCCGACGGCGACGGCTTGCAACTGCCCGACTGGCCACAACCCTGGAACCTGATGGCCGGACTGCTAACGGCCAGCGGCTGGAACATGGGCGATAAAAGATCATTAGTGCGGGCTTTGCGGCTCTGGCGGAAAAACCGCTTTGAGTGCAGCGCGCACACCAGCGTCGCCGAACTTTGTCAAGGCATACACAGCACCGTGGTGGAAGACTTGATCACCCCCTTGTGCATTTCGGCGCTGAACACACCACCGCAATTGGCCAGCGGCCAGGTTTTTTTGACGGTATTGCATGACAGCGTTTTTGCCAAACCACGCAAGAAAAAACAAACCAAGCCTGCCGGCTTGGAGGCCACGAACCTGACGGGCCATCCCCCCGGCGCAGATCGACAGCGCAAACCCTGGCGCGCGGCCGGCTCAGACATGCTGGTGCCCACGGTAGATTTGGGTGCCTTGTTTCCCCAGGCAGCAGCGGCTTGGCTGAGTGACCACGGCGCCAAAGTGCATTTGGGAAGACGCGCAGCCTGCCCGCAATGGGGCGGCGGGCAGTGGCAGATCGACGGCGAGGGCTTTGACCGCGTGATCTGGGCCACCGCCCCGCAGCACGCGGTGCAGGCGTTTAACGAGTACCTGCCCTTAGCCCCCAAAAACCTGGGCTTGCATTTGCAGCGCTGGCTGCGCCCAGCCAAAGCCATGCGTTACCAATCCATCGCTACCGTCTATGCGCACGCGCCGGGCCTGGTCTTGCCACGACCCATGCTGGCCCTGCGCAGCAGCCCGCTGGCACCGGCGCAATTTGCGTTTGACCGAGGCCAACTCGGCGGCCCGCCCGGCCTGCTGGCGCTGGTGGTCAGCGCGCCGCAGGGGGAGTACGAACAGCTCGAATCCATGGTGCTGGCCCAGGCGGAAGAACAGTTGGAAGACTGGCTCGATGGGCAGCGCCTAAGCGCCATCCGTACCGTGATGGAAAAACAGGCTACTTTCTCGTGTGCAGCGCGCATGGTGCGCCCGCAGCAGCGGGTCGCGCCAGGTCTGATGGCTTGCGGGGATTACCTCTATAAGCCCTACCCTGCGACCTTGGAGGGTGCAGTGCGCAGCGGGATCATGGCGGCTTTGGCCTTGGACGAAACCGAAGGTTTTGTCTGGAAAGAGTAGGCTGCGAAAGCAGGTTTCGGCCTGCTGGCCGAGTTACTTTCTTTTGCTTGGCCAAAAGAAAGTAACAAAAGAAACAGCGATCCAATAGCCTTCTGTGATTGGCTTGCAGCCGGCTTTTTCTTCTTGCCACAGGGCGTGCGCCTGCCGCGGG
>CAIPZV010000077.1 GCA_903869595.1 uncultured beta proteobacterium
AATGGGTGGCTTTTACGGACAGTCGAGCAGCAAGTGGGGTGGTCATGTTCTAGTAGCCACGCAATCAATGGGTGGCTTTTACTCCTGGTGACGGATATTGCACACACCATAGGTTCTAGTAGCCACGCAATCAATGGGTGGCTTTTACACGGCGATGCTCGGGTATTCGGCAATGCTCGTTCTAGTAGCCACGCAATCAATGGGTGGCTTTTACGCTGATGTAGCCCGCATGACGGCTGTCATTGTTCTAGTAGCCACGCAATCAATGGGTGGCTTTTACATACGAAGGCTTGGCAACAAAGATGATGATGTTCTAGTAGCCACGCAATCAATGGGTGGCTTTTACAGGTAGCCTTGCCCATTAATGCCGGGCTCTGTTCTAGTAGCCACGCAATCAATGGGTGGCTTTTACGGCGGCTAGGTGGCGTTGGTGGTCAATTAAGTTCTAGTAGCCACGCAATCAATGGGTGGCTTTTACACTGCAACATCATCATCAATGGCGCCGGTAGTTCTAGTAGCCACGCAATCAATGGGTGGCTTTTACCTTAGGCTACCGTGGCCGCATGACGGCACAGTTCTAGTAGCCACGCAATCAATGGGTGGCTTTTACGCAACTTGCAGGCGCAAAAAAGGCCCGTAAGTTCTAGTAGCCACGCAATCAATGGGTGGCTTTTACAATGTCGTTGAGTATCCGCATGCTGCCATCGTTCTAGTAGCCACGCAATCAATGGGTGGCTTTTACGCGGCTGACACGCTGCTTGCGGCGTGTGTGGTTCTAGTAGCCACGCAATCAATGGGTGGCTTTTACCGCCCTATGGCAAACACTGCACCAGGCCGGGTTCTAGTAGCCACGCAATCAATGGGTGGCTTTTACCGAAATGGCCTAAGCCATTGATCGGCATAGTAAATTTCCTCGTATATCAATTAAATTCGGTCACCTGTGCGGGTTGGTAATCGCCAATGCCAATAGTTTTTAAGAGTCTTCCAGCGCCATCCATTACCTGGAAAATACCCTCAATTTCACCGCAACCTCGTGCGCTTTGTGCGCCTAGAACAGGCTTTTTGCTTAGCTCGTCCAACCCATATTGGATCAAGTTCATGTCCCTTTCGCGTGCGTTTTCCACTACCAACCGGCCTGACAATTCAATGCCGGCCGGGAGCGCAAAATGTTGCACGATGGTGCGTGTGCTGTTTTGCATCTCGCCCATTTCGGATTTGAATTTTTCCTCCTTGCTTTTTGCAACTTCTAGCGCTGCCGCCTTGTCCAAAGGCACCAATTCCCCCTTTTTCTCTAGACGGCGAATTTCGTTTTCTAGTTGCTTAACTAAGGCCGATGCGGCTGATCGTTTGTTATTGCTTTCGCTGCGACCCAGAAACAATGCCATGTCGCCCTGATCCATCAAGTCCAAAGCCTCTTCTGTGTCATCTAGGTCTTTACGGACTCCAGTAAACGCTTCCGGCACCACGTTCACGCCAGGAACAAAGTGACTGACCTTTAATCTGGATTTGATTCCCAGCCCGCTGCCAAAGAGATCCAAAACAGGATTTGCCTCGCGGGCTTTGCGCAAGGCTAGAAGGTCAATGTCACCAGCTTGTTTTTCACTTTCTGCATCTTGCCCGATCATCTCTGAATAGATTTGCGCCAATTTAAAGGGTTCCCCGCGGTCAGCTGCCGCCTTCATTCGCTGCAAGGTAACTGCTCGGCGCAAAAAGCCGCGTAACGTAGTGGCGGGTAAATAGCCGGTTCTTTGCTTGTTTCCTTGATCGTCAACGCCTCGCGTCATGACGGGAAAGTTGTCAAACTCATTCTCGCGGCCACCCTCAGGCTTTGGCATCTTGATTGACAAAGGGCCTACAGTTTTTATCTTTGCATTGATAACGATTTTCATGAAAACCTCCTTATATAACTAACATACCCATACCAAAGGCTTTGCCTACGCGCCCAATCCCGTTTGCAAGCGCCAGCGAAAACTTGCTTGCGTCAACAACTTTCAGAACTCCTGTAAATTCCGTTGCGTCTATCCAAAATTTTCTACCACCATTGACGACGACATCTTGCCGCCCAGCGACCACATGTAAGGCCACTATTTCGAAACCTAATTTTTCCCCCTCGGCTTCCAGCCATGTGCGTCTGAAACGCCAATCGTTGGTCGCCGGGTAAATATTTCGCCCGCCCCTGCGAATGGCGACACTGGCGCGAAGTTCAAAGCCAATAACTGTTCCCTTTTCTGGAATGCGGACGTGCTTACCGCCTGGGGTAACGGGCTTGTCCGTCCTAACAACAAGATGATCTCCTTGGTCAACGAACAGCGCACTTGCGCCAGTAGTTAGCTCCGCCACCATGCGATGTAGTTCATAACCCGCTAGGCGGTTGGGCTTAGGAATCGTATGGTCGATCATTACTTCCGTTTCCAAATTAGTTTTTGAATAAAGCCTGCTTCTTCGCTTGGCGCTAGGTCCACATCAAACGTTTCCACCCCAGCCGGAGAGCAGATGCGAACCATTCTTTTATCCACGGACAAAAACAGGTTCTCCAGTGGAATAGGTGCCTTATCGAACATTAAGAACATCCTTGGCTCAGCGCCATCCCAAAGTTCAAACTCTTCAATGAAGGCTTCTATCCGGCTGCGGGGATCAAAATGCAATCCTCCAGCGGCGAGTTTCAATTGCACGCTCGAAGTGCCCGGTCTCACAATGGCCCAACCCGACGCCAGTCTGCTTTCTGTTCCTTTGGTTAGCTTGTGGTTGCTGGAAAGTGCTCGATAGGCCGCAAGATGTGGTTCACCCTCTTGTGCTACAAGGTGGCGACCGAAATGCCGGTTGAAAAACTCAAAAGTGTTCATAGCGTTGGTACAAAACAAACTGCGCGATTCAGGGGATGCCAGTAGGCCGGGCGCCATGCGGTATCCGCTCTTAATGCGGACTTGTCGCCGCTAAACATTTCAGTCGGTATCGGGCGTAAGGGTTCCCCGAAAAAGCCTGTTACCCCGTCAATGTCCGCATCTTCTATGACAAGGTTTGCGACTTGGCCAAAGCCACTAGCCCGGCGTTTGCCAATGAATTCAAGTTCTGAGAGCAATACCTGAATTTGCTCCTTGTCCCCGGTGGCGTACCAGGTGATTTCCCGCGCGGTGTACATGCGGTAACTATTGAACACGGCGCCATAGTCCCGGCGGCGAGTTAGGCCTATGGATTTGTGAACATTGCCCACCTTGTTCTTTGCTACCAGGTCAAGATCAAGGTCATGGCGGGCGTGGAGATTAGCGACAAACCCCTTTTTCTCCGTATCGATTTTTTCGAATATCGCCGCACTTCCGTACCACAGGCCATTTGAATTTTTTAGTGGTATGTCAGCATGCGCTTTTTCGAGATCGCCACATTGTTCAAAGATAAGTGCCGCAAGCAGCGCATCCAAAGTCATATAGCCCCCATTGGTTACCAAGGGGCTTAGCAGCGAAAAAGTAATCTTTAGCTTTTCCATGCGGTGTTCATTTCTTCATTTGAGAAATTGGACCTAGTACAGCTAGATGAGCGAGCGATTGCCATGAATTCATTCCGCTGTTTTTCTGATGTAGAAGGCCTGTTAGGTGATCTTTTAGCCATGGTTTCACCCCTCACCCCCCGGCGCCCACAAAACCGGCCTTAGCTGCGCCGGGTCCGAGGCCGGGTTGCCAAACAGGCGCACGCCCTGATAGACCCACCAGGCGCGCAGCGCCGTCATGCCGTCTTCGCGGCACAGGCTTTGCAAGATGCGGTCTGCCGCTTCGCGGTGGATGGTGTGGTCCAGCAGGCCTTCGCGCATCAGCTGGTACAGCGCGTCATGCACCAGCGAGCCGCGCATAAAGTTGCGCGTGTCCAGCGTCGGGCCCGAGGGGCCGTCCCAGGCGTAGCCTTTGGCGATGCGCAGCGCACCTTGCGGGTCCAGGGCGATGTAGTCATTGGCCACCGCCGCTGCCGGCCGGATGCTGATCACTAGGCTATAGCCCTCTTGCAGCTGGTAGCGGTAGCCGTCCTTATAGGCAATCCCCCTCACGCCCGCCCCCCAGCCCCACCCCCCGCGCACCCCCACCTAGCGCGTGGCACGCAATGAGCGCAGCAGAGCAGGGCGGGCATGGGGTGAGTTGGAAATGATTGCTAAAAATGTAATCGTTACCTTATCACACCGCCGTGCAGCGGCGCATGCGGTGAAACCCTGTGGCGCGCAAGAAAAAAGCCAGCGCGGGCTGGCTTGGGGTGGGGCGAGGTGCTTGGGTCTGTGCGCGCTAGGGCGTTGGCGGGCGTGTGGGCCGCAAATTGGGCAGCCTCACTTTTTGCGCCTGGCTCCAGTCCAGGTGCACGGTGGAGTCGTGCGACTCCCAGTAAGCGCGTTCCTGCGCCTCGGTCTTGAGCTTGGGTATGGCCTGCTTAGCGGTCTGATTGGTCATAAATACTGCGCTCCTTTTTGTGCATGTCTTGCGCCTTGTAGCGCGCAATGTCCGCAGGCGTATGCACCCGCGCTACTTCGGCTTGCTAGGCTTGCGCCTCAGCCTCCGGCCACAGGCTGGGAAAGTAAAAGCGCAGTGCGTGCTGCGGTACGCCTAGGCGCACTTTGCCGTAGGGGGTGTCCGATAGCAGCAGGCCGCGCTTTAGCAGGGCCGCCACTTGGGCGGTGGCCAGGCGTTCGCCCAGGCCGAGCATGGCTTTGAAGTCGGCGCGCTCTAGGTCGGCTTGGGTGGCAAACAGGTAGTGCAGGGCGCGCAGCGCTTCGCGCCGTACGCCTTGGCGCACTACTTGTTCTTCGTAGGCCAGGCAGGCGGCGATGCGCTCTTTCATGCCCAGCGGCGCTAGCTGGCCGGCCATGAAGTCCACCTGGTATATGCATACGTCCAGCACGTAGCCGATCCAGGCCAGCAGGCCCGCTTCGCTGAGGTTGCCGCGCCCGTCGAGGTCGCCGGCGCGGGCTTCGTCGGCAGCGGCCAGGTGTGCGTAGTAAGCCGCTTGGGTGCGCGCAAACCCGCGCAAGGGGGACCACAGTCCGTTGCTAAGGCCCATGTGGCTGAGCACCAGGTGGCTGTGCAGTCGGGCGACGCGGCCATTGCCATCGACAAAGGGGTGTATCCAGGCCAGGCGTTGGTGTGCTGCTGCCATGGCCAGTACTTGCATTTCGCCACGCCGCACGTGGCCGTACACATCGGCCCAGCGCTGCATGAAGGCGGGCAGTTCTGCGGCAGTGGGTGCGGCATGGCGCCCCACGCTGACCTCGCGTTGGCGCATGCGCCCGGGCACGAATGCGGAAGTGTCTTTGCCCTTGCCTTGTATGCGGTCGGCGTCGGGTAAGCGGGCAAACAGGTCTTGGTGGATATCGCACACCGTTTGCGGCGACCAGACTTGCTGTGCCGTCCATTGCGGCCCCAGGGTTTCCAGCTGGGCTTCGGTGGCCATGTGCGCCAAGGCCAGGCGTTGGCGACGTGCTTTGTCGGCGTCTTGTGCGTAGTCTTTGCGCAGGGCTTGTTCGATTTCCAGGGGCAGTGTGTGCTGGCCTTCAATGCGGTTGGAGTAGTACGAGTTCATGGCCCGCAGTAACTGGCGCAGGCCCGGCAGCGCACCGGCCAGGCTGGCCCCGGATAGGCGGTCGGCCTTGCGGATGAGTTCGTGTGCCCGCTCCAAGGCGGGCCCCAACCGCAGCTCGGACGGCAGCAGCGGCTCCATCTGCGAGGGATGGTCGTAAAGCGAGAATTTTTGCGACTTTGTCATGTGCTTTAAGTATATGACTTAAAACACTTTTATTGTATTAATGCGATATTTTTTGCGACTTTTCTGCAACCGCTTACACCCGCGTATGCGCCCTTACCAAGTCCACGGGCTGGCTTGGGGTGGGGTGCTTGGGTCTGTGCGCGCTAGGTCGCTGGCGGGCGTGTGGGCCGCAAATTGGGCAGCCTCACTTTTTTAAGTCTCAATTTATTGGATGGCGTCGTGGCAACGCCGGCTTGCATAGGGTTTTAAGCTGTATTACGATGTGATACAGCGGCCTGCATTGGCGGGGTAGTTTGGATTGGAAAGGATGGATATGAGTACCTTAACTGTGCGTTTGACGGACGGCGAGGAGCGGGATTTGCAATGGGTTTGCACGCAAACCGGCAAGACCAAGAGTGAGGTGGTGCGCGAGTTGCTGGCAGAGTCTTTGCGCAGTTATCGCCTGCGCAAGTCTTTGCAGGCGGCCCATGCTGTCTTGGGACCAGCGGCACGGCAATCGGGCTGGTTAACGGAAGATGACGTGTTGCAGGATGTGTCATGAAGGTGTTTTTGGACACCAATGTGTGGCTGTCCGCCACGGTGTTCTCCGGTTTGTGTGAAGCGATAGTGATGGAGTGCCATCAGCGCGATTGGCTACTCACCACGCCGCTAGTCCGGCAGGAAGCGCACGAAGTGCTAGACCGCAAATTTGCGCAAGTGCTACAAGCGCGTGCTTTGTTTGATGCCATTTGGTCCGAAGCGGCCTGTGTGGCGGATGTGGCTAAACCGGCAGACGATAAGGACGCCCGCCTGGTCAGCGCCGCGCTTGCGGCAGGAGCAGATGTATTTGTGACCGGTGACCGCCGCGTTCTGGGCTGGGGAGCACAGGGGGCTATGCAGGTTTTGAGTCCCCGCGATGCCTGGACCTTGCTGTTTGCGCAAAGCAATCAGGCCTAAGCGGGGCCTACCCGCTAGCCGTGGCTTACCCCCGCGTATTCGCCTTGACCAAGTCCACGATAGCGGTGGCGATTTCTTCGATGGAGCGGCTGTGCTGGGGGTCGTCGAAGTAAAACAGCAGGTCGTGCGAATACCAGCCGTAGCTTAAGGCGTGGGCGGTGCGCGCCAATGAGGTGATCTTGGCTTCGGGCAGCGCGGCGGACGACTGGCGCAGGGCCTCGGCCCAGATGTCTACAAATTCTTCATGCACTTTGCGCAGGGCTGTGGCCGATGACACCTGGCGCTCAAGCAGCAGCAGGGCGGTCCATTCTTTGGGCCTTGAGAAGCCAGCCTGCACCAGCGCCTGGAGCATCGCAGCGACCATGACCTGGGCGCTTTGGCCCGCATGCCGCGCCACGGCGGCACGCAGCACGATGGCGCTGTCCAGGCAGCGCTGGTGGATGGTGGAGGCGCCCAGGGCGCGCAGATTGGGCACGTAGTCGTAAAAAGTGCCGATGCCTACGCCGGCCACGGAAACCACCTCGCGGATGGTCATTTTTTCGAAGCCGCGTTCTATCAAAACCCGAACAAAGGCTTCCTGCAAGGCGCCCAGGGTAAATTGCGAACGGCTTTGTACGGGGGTTTTACGGGGGCGCGAGTCAGAATTTGCCTTATCCCCGTCTTTGGGTTTTAAAACCCGAACATTCATCATATTGATTTCCAATAGACTTTGCAGTTCGGCCATTGTGCACGGAACTGGTTTATTCCAGTCAATTATGTCTACTGAATTTCAATATTCTGGCGATATGACTTCCCCGCGCGAGCAGGTGGCGCAGCTATGCCATTGGATTGACGACCATATTCATGAAGTTATTGGCTGGGACGATCTGACCCGCCAAAGCGGTATGGACCATAAATTAATCATGGCGAGCTTTAACAAGCACATGGCCACCACACCCATGACCTGGATCCGCCAGCGGCGCGAGCAATTAAATACCCCCGCAGCAGCCCCCGCCGCAGAGGCGCACAGCATGGCCTTTTTGCTTAAAAGCACACTAAGTTCCGATACAAAGCCCCATTGAATGCTTTGCGGCACTGGCTTGAACTGGAAGATAAATAATGAACCCTACGCAAATTCAAAATACCTTGGTCTTGTGTTTAATCCTTGGTTTTGCCACCATGGAGATCGTCAGCCGCCTGTACCACCGCAAGGTAAACGCCAGCGGTGACGATACCAAGCTAGAGCTTTTAATGTTTATTAGTTTGCTCGCCATAACCCAGCCACTGGCGATTTTGGTGACGTCTAAATTAGGTAATACCTTTTTCCCCGATGCCAAAGGTGTGATTGCCGATTGGCCGTGGTGGGCGATGGTCGGTATGCTGCTGGTGTTGGATGACCTGAGCCAGTATTGGTGGCACCGTTTGTCGCACACCACCTTTTTATGGCCGCTGCACCGTGCGCACCATTCGGCGCAGTACATGAGTATCCGCGTCACCTTTCGTAATAACTTTTTTTATTACCTGATGATGCCTGGCCTGTGGTTTGCCGGCGCGCTCTTATATGTGGGCGTGGGCGGTATCGTGTACGCGCTGTATGTGGTGGTGAAGTTAGCGGTAATCTTGGGCGCACACTGCGCCTGGCGCTGGGACCAGGCGTTGTACAAAATACCGGCGCTGCGCCCGCTGATGTGGGTGCTAGAGCGCACCATCTCCACCCCGGCCACGCACTGGGCGCACCACGCGATTACCAATGCCGACGGCGTGGGCCATTACAAAGGCAATTTTGGCAATTTGCTGTTTATCTGGGACTTGATTTTTGGCAGCGCCCACATCACCCGCCAATACCCCGAAGAAGTAGGGCTGGCCGATGACCAGCGCTTCGGCCCGGAGCGCTGGTACCACCAGATGTTTTATCCGCTTTTTCAATCCAAGCGCGAACACAGCGCCCTGCGCTTTGGTGGCGAGATTTATGACGGGGATGCCACGCAGGTGCAGACCCCGGGCGTGGCGAACTAGTTTCCCCACCCCACCCAAGGAAAAAGCAGACTGCACTTGCGCGCAGCCTGCCCTTGCCTTTCCTTCTTCCGTCTTCCTTCATTCGACCGCTAACTTGCGTCTTTGGTCTTCCGTCTTCGCAATCGTTTTAGTGGCTGATCATCCACGGGCGTTTGTTGGCAAAGGACTTGGGCGCTTTGGGCTGGCCGTTGTCCATTTTGGAGCGGGCTTGCGCCAGTGCGCCGTCTTGTTTGCCCGAGCAGCATCCGCAGCCGCGCGGATGGCGAAAGCGCGAGGAGTGCTGCGGCTCGTGCCGCGCGCGCTCATTGGTCGCTTCCGCTATCCGCGTGAAGGGGTCCATATCCGCCAGCCTCGGTGCGCTGATCAGGACGCGGTCAGCGTCCTGGGCGCAGGCGGGGCAGGCGGCGGACTCTTCGCGCCGGGAAATGCTGCGTATGGCCTCGAACGGGCCGCAGGCCAGGCATTCGTAGTCGTACAGCGGCATAGGGGTGGGCCTTTCGTTTACTTGAGGTCCGGCGACAATGGCATGTCGATACCGTGGAAGTTTTGCACCGCTGGCCCGGCGGCGCTGGGGTTGATGTCAAAGTCAAATATCTGCGTGGGTAGCCATAAGGTGGCGCAGGAGTTGGGTATGTCCACCACGCCGCTGATATGGCCTTGCACCGGCGCCGTGCCCAATATCGACAAGGCCTGCGCGCGGCTGTAGCCGAACTTGGTCATGTATTCGATAGCGTTCAGGCAGGCTTGGCGGTAGGCCACGTTCACGTCCAGGTAGTGCTGCTTGCCGTGCTCATCGACCGAGATGCCTTCGAAGATGATGTAGTCGTTGTACTGCGGCGTCATCGGGCTGGGCTTGAATATAGGGTTCTTGATGCCGTAGGTCGCCATGCCGCCTTTGAGGATGGACACGCGCATATGCACCCAACCGGCCATTTCGATCGCGCCGCAGAAGGTGATCTCGCCATCGCCCTGGCTAAAGTGCAGATCGCCCACGCTCAGGCCAGCGCCATCGACATAGACCGGGAAGTAGATCTTCGATCCGCGTGACAAGTCTTTGATGTCGCAGTTGCCGCCATGCTCGCGCGGGGGCACGGTGCGTGCGCCTTCGGCAGCGGCTTTGGCTTTGGCATCGCCTTTGAGGCGGCCCATGTGCGCGGTGCTGGGGAAGGGCGCGTTGGCCAAAGGTGGCACGCGGTCTGGCTCGGTGGCGATGAGGCCCACTTCGCGCTCGTTCCATTTGCCTAGCAAGGACGGGTCAGGCAGGCAGCCGATCAGGCCGGGGTGGATCAGGCCGGCATAGCGCACGCCGGGCACATGGCGCGAGTGGGTGAACATGCCTTGGATGTCCCAGATGGACTTTTGCGCTTGGGGGAAGTGGTCGGTCAGGAAGCCGCCGCCATTTTTCTTGGAGAAAAATCCGTTAAAGCCCCACATCGATTCTTGCTTAGCGCCGATATCCAGCAGCTCAACGACCAGCAGGTCGCCAGGCTTGGCACCTTTGACGCCAACCGGGCCGCTCAAAAAGTGGACGATAGACAGGTCGATGTCGCGCACGTCGTCCGCGCTGTTGTTGTTCTTGATGAAGCCGCCGGTCCAGTCGTAGGTTTCCAGCACGAAGTCGTCGCCGGGGTTGACCCAGGTGGCCATGGGGATGTCCGGGTGCCAACGGTTGTGGATGTTTTCGTTTTCGTAGGGCGATTGGTTGAGGTCAACCTTGATGAGAGTTTCCGGCATGCTGAGGCTCCTTAGGTGGTGGGTGAGGGTGGGTGGGGGAAGGGAAATCAGACCGAAAGCATTTTTCGGATGTGGGCGGTGTCGGTGGAGGCGCGCGGGCTTTCGTGCACCAGGCGTCCGCCCTCGATAACGAAGAGGCGGTCGGCCACGTCCAGCGCAAAGCTGAGCACTTGCTCAGACACGACGATGGAAATCTTGCGCGTCTCGCGGATGCGATTGAGCGCGCGGGCAATGTCTTTGATGATGGAGGGCTGTATGCCTTCGGTGGGTTCGTCCAGCAGCAGCACTTTGGGGTTGCTGACCAGGGCGCGGGCAATCGCCAGTTGTTGTTGTTGCCCGCCCGATAGGTTGCCGCCTTTGCGGCTGCGCATATCGTGCAGCACCGGAAAGAGTTCGTAAATTTCATCGGGCACGGTTTTGAGCTGCGATTGCTCCATGCCGGTCTCGATGTTTTCCAGCACCGTGAGGTTGGGGAAGATCATGCGGCCCTGGGGCACATAGGCCACGCCGCGCGCTACGCGCTGGTAGCTTTCTTCTTGCGATATTTCCTGGCCGTCGATGGTGATGGTGCCGGCCTTGACCGGTAGGATGCCAATCAGCGCTTTGAACAGCGTGGTTTTGCCCATGCCGTTGCGGCCCATGATGGCAATGGTTTCGTTAGGCTTGGCGGTGAAGCTGACGCCATGCAAGGCCTCGCTTTGGCCGTAGCTGACATGCAGGTCGGTGACTTTAAGCATGGTGTGTCCTCAATGGCCCAGGTAAACGTCGATCACGCGCGGGTCGGCCTGGACGTCTTCCATGGCGCCCTCGGCCAAAATTTTTCCTTGGTGCATGACGGTGACCTTGTGTGCAATTTGTTTGACGAAGTTCATGTCGTGCTCAATCACGATCATGGAGCGGCCTTTGCAGATGCGGTTGAGCAGCTCGGCGGTGAGTTCGCGCTCGCGCACGCTCATGCCGGCAATGGGCTCGTCCAGCATCAGCAGTTCGGGGTCTTGCATCAAGAGCATGCCGATTTCTAGCCACTGCTTTTGCCCGTGCGAGAGTAGGCCCGCTTCGATGGCCAATACATCTTGCAGGCCGATTTCTTCGGCCACGGCTTGCATGCGTTCGCGTACCTGGGGCGTGCAGGTAAAGGCCAGCGCGCCAAACACGCCGCGCCCGCTGGGATACGACACTTCCAGGTTTTGAAAGACGCTTAAGTTTTCGTAAATAGAGGGCGTTTGAAATTTGCGCCCGATACCGGCTCGCACAATTTTGTGTTCGGCCTCTTTGCTGATTTCCTGGTTCTTAAAGCGGATGCTGCCGCTGGTGGCGCGGGTACGGCCACAGATCAAATCGAGCAAAGTGGTTTTGCCAGCGCCGTTGGGGCCGATGATGACGCGCAGTTCGTCTTTTTCTACTTGCAGGTTGAGGGACTCGATGGCGTTAAAGCCGTCGAATGCGACCGTCAGCTTCTCGATGGTCAGTACGTTGTTGGTAGTGCTCACGTTCTTCTCCGGCTTAGGACTGGGCACTGGGGCCGGCGGACAAGCCCATGCGCTTGCGCAACCAGGGGCGTATGCGGGTGTTGTAAACGCCGGCCAGGCCATCGGGGAAGGCCAGCACCACGGCGATAAACATAGCGGCCATGGCAAACAGCCACAGGTCTGGGAAGCGCTCGGAGAAATAGGTTTTGCCAAAGTTGACCAAGAGCGTGCCCCAGACCGCACCGATCAGTGACATGCGCCCGCCCACTGCGGCAAAGATGACCAGCTCGATACTGGGCACGATGCCCAGCAGCGTGGGCGACATAAAGCCCACTTGCAGGGTAAACAGCGCGCCGCCTATGCCCGAGAGCATGGCCGCCAGGCAAAAGGCGAACACGCGGAAAGAGGCGACGTCGTAGCCCGAAAAACGTACCCGGTCCTCTTTGTCGCGCATAGCCAGTAGCAGGGTGCCCAGCTTGCTGCGCTGAATCCAGGCGCAGCCTGTGATGGTGATCAAGAGCAGCACCACGGTGAAGTAATAGAGGATGACTTTGGCGCTGTCGGTGCGGGTGTCCCAGCCGAGCACGGTTTTGAGGTCGGTCATGCCGTTGAGGCCGCCGGTATAGCCTTGCTGGCCGATGATGAGCACCGTCATGATCAGCGCCACGGCCTGCGTGATGATGGCGAAATACACGCCACCAATGCGCCTGCGGAACAAGGCATAGCCCATCAGGAAAGCAAAGAGCGTGGGCACCAGCAAGATAGCAATGATGGTGAAGGGCAATGACTTGAAAGGCAGCCACCAAGTAGGTAGGGCGGTAAGCGAGTTCCAGTCCATAAAGTCCGGGATGCCGGGCGTGGATTGGATGCTGGTGGTCACCGGATCGGAAGCTTCGAGCTTGAGAAACATCGCCATGCAATAGCCGCCCAGGCCGAAGAAAACGCCCTGGCCCAAGCTGAGCACGCCGCCGTAGCCCCAGAGCATGACCAGGCCGAGGGCCACGAAGGAATAGCTGAGGTACTTGCCCAGCAGATTCAGGCGAAACATGTCCAGCGTCATCGGGAAGACTACCAGCAGGATGAAGGCGAGCAGCAACAGGCCGCCTAATGATTTGCGTTGGAACCAGTCGAAGATTGCGGTCATGGGTGTGCCTGTGCGGGGGGTGGATTCAGCGGGGACTCGGGGCAGGCCATCAGCGGCGCACCTTGGAGGCAAACAGGCCTTGCGGGCGGAACATAAGAATCAAAACAATGGCCGAATAGGTCAACACGCGGCCGTTGGAGCCGTCCATGAAGAATTCGCTGATGGCCTGGGTCTGCGCGATCAGGAAGGCCGAGATCACGGTGCCAAACAGGTTGGCAGTGCCACCGAAGGTGACGACTAAAAACGAGTCCACGATGTACAGCGAGCCGCTAGTAGGGCCCGTAGAGCCGATGGTGGTAAAGGCCGCGCCTGCAATACCGGCGATGCCGCTGCCGATGGCAAAGGTGAGGCGGTCGGTCTTGCGCGTGTTGATGCCGGTGGCGTTGGCCATGGGCCGGTTGGCCACGGTAGCGCGCACGCGCAGGCCCCAACGGGAATGGTTCAGGGCCATGATGACGCAGCCAGTAACGAGAATGGTCAAACCCATGACGAACAAGCCGTTAATCGGGATGTCCAGGCCTTCGACCGGGGTGAGCGAGCCCATGATCCAGTCGGGCAAAGTGCCGCTCACTTCTTTACCGCCAAAGGTGGAGCGAAAGACTTGCTGCATGCCTAAGGACACGCCCCAGGTGGCCAGTAGGGTATCGAGCGGACGTTTGTAGAGGTGGCGGATGACGGTCCATTCGAGCGCCCAACCGGCCACGAAGGCCAGCCCAAAGGCGATGAGGATGGCAATGGGAAAGTAGTAGGGCAGGAGCGTAGGCATGTGCAGCTCGACCACGCGCGAGGAAACATAAATCGTGTAGGCGCCAATCGTCATGAACTCGCCATGGGCCATGTTGATCACGCCCATTTGCCCGAAGATGATGGCCAGGCCCAGGCCCATGAGCAAGAGCACGGCAAACAGGCTCAGGCCTGAGAAGCCTTGCATGAGGCCAATGTTGAGCATTTCGGAAAAGGTCATGGGAAGGTGTCCATCTGGCGCAATAACTAGGCAAGCGGGCCCCGGACGCAGCCCTTGCGGGTAGCGTCCGGGAGTCCGGACTCAGGGGATTACTGGTAACCCTTAGGGAAAGGATCGGGCTCGACCAGCTCGGGTGAAATGGCCGCGATCTTGAACTGACCATCCGTTTGGCCCTGGCCAATAATGGCTTTGCTCCAGAGGTGGCGGTTGGTGTTGTGGATGCGGGTGTAGCCCATGGGCGCGTCTTTGAACTCGATACCGCCGCAGGCCGCAGAGACTTTGGTCACGTCAAAGCTACCGGCTTTTTCCACCGCAAACTTCCACAGCCAGGGGCCGAGGTAGGCGTTTTGCGTCACATCGCCCACGACCGCATCGGCGCCGTACTTGGCTTTGAACGCAGCCACAAACTTTTTGTTGTTTGGGTTGTCGATGGATTGGAAGTAATGGCAGGCAGAGTAAAAACCGTTGAAGTTCTCGCCGCCGATGCCCAAGACTTCGTCCTCGGTCACCGAGATGGTCAGCAGGAACTGCTTGTCACCGGTCACGCCCGCAGCCTTGAGCTGTTTGTAGAAGGCTACATTGGAGCCGCCCACCACAATGGCATAAATGCAATCGGGCTTGGCTGCCTTGATCTTGTTGATCATGGAGTTGAAGTTGGTATGGCCCAGGGGGTAATACTCTTCGCCCACTACTTTGCCACCGAGCTTATTCTCGATATGTTTGCGCGCGATTTTGTGCGAGGTGCGCGGCCAGATGTAGTCTGAACCGATCAGGTAATAGGTCTTGGCTTTCTTCTCTTTGTTGGCCCAATCCAGGCTCCACAAGATTTGCTGCACCGCTTCTTGGCCGGTGTAGATGACGTTCATGCTTTGCTCCAGCCCCTCATACATGGTGGGGTAGTAGAGCAGGCCGTTTTCTTTCTCAAAGATAGGCAACACGGCTTTGCGCGAGGCCGATGTCCAGCAGCCATAGACGGAGGCCACACGGTCGTTGACCAGCAGCTTTTTGGCTTTTTCTGCAAAGGTAGGCCAGTCCGAAGCGCCGTCTTCCTTAATCACCTTGATCTTGCGGCCCAGGATGCCGCCCATGGCGTTGATCTGGTCAATGGCCAATTGCTCGGCCTGGATAGAGCCAGTCTCCGAGATGGCCATGGTGCCCGTAGCGGAGTGAAGCTGACCGACCGTAACTTCGGTATCGGTAACCGCCAGGCCGGTGGTGTTGACCTTGGCAGTGGGGAACTGCTGGGCCAGCGCCACGGAGGACATGCCCACCAGCGGCGAAGCTGAGAGTACTTTCAGAAGCTTGCGGCGCGTGGCGTCGAAAGCGGATTCGTCAAAATTGTTGGGCATAGGGTCTCCTAGGGTTTACGCGGATGGTTAATAAAAGGCTTGGTGCTAGAACATGGTTCAGGTTTCAGTGATGGCGGTAATGGACAAAAAAGTGTTTGACCGCACCGAAGCGTAATCAACATGTTGCGCACGCTGAATACGTTATTTAACGTATGCGTATCCACATATACGCATTGAGTCCAAAGTGCTTCGGGTTTACGCTAGGGACTCTCCGGTTCGCCGCATGGAATCAAACTTTTTGGAGCCAGCATGCGCACTTCTACGCAGAAGATTTTTCGTATCCGACGCGACTACAACGCCTGGGTGGCTGACGAGTCGATGGAGGACTACGCCCTGCGCTATACGCCACGCAGTTTTCGTAAATGGTCCGAGTGGCGGGTGGCCAATACCGCTTTGGGCGCGGTGTCGTTTTTGGCCCTGGAGGCTATCGGCGGATCTATCGCATTGAGCTATGGTTTTTCCAATGCGATCTGGGCGATATTGGTGGTGAGCCTGATCACGTTTCTAACCGCTTTGCCCATTAGCTATTACGCCGCGCGCTATGGCGTGGACATGGAGTTGCTCACACGCGGTGCGGGTTTTGGTTACTTGGGTTCCACCATTACCTCGCTGATTTATGCCAGCTTTAGCTTTATCTTTTTTGCGTTAGAGGCGGCCATCATGGCCGTGGCTTTGCAGATGTTTTTGGACATACCCATAGGCTGGTGTTATGTGCTCAGCGCGCTGGTAATTATTCCGATGGTGGTGCGCGGCATTACGCTGATGTCCAAGCTGCAAATGTGGACGCAGCCGGTGTGGGGTGTGTTGCTCTTGTTGCCTTATCTGGCAATTGCGTACAAGAACCCGCAAGCCTTTAGCGACTTTACAGGGCTGACCGGGCGCATATCGGGTAGCAGTGGGTTTGACCCGCTCATGTTTGGCGCAGCGGCTACGGTGGCGTTTTCGCTGGTGGTGCAAGTGGGCGAGCAGGTGGACTTTTTGCGCTTTCTGCCTGAGCGCACGGCGGAGAATCGCAAGCGTTGGTGGGCGGCGGTGTTGATGGCTGGGCCGGGCTGGATTATTCCGGGCATGTTCAAAATGCTAGGCGGTGCGTTTTTGGCATTTTTGGTCTTGCAAAGCCAGTTGCCCGTGCATAAAGCGGTGGAGCCGACCCAAATGTATTTGGCCGGCTATGCCTATGTCTTTGAAGACCCGCAATGGGTGCTGGCGGCCACGGTGCTGTTTGTGTTGGTGTCGCAGATCAAGATCAACCTGACCAATGCCTATGCCGGTTCGTTGGCCTGGTCCAACTTCTTTGCGCGCTTAACCCACAGCCACCCTGGGCGGGTGGTGTGGCTGGTGTTTAACGTGCTGATTGCCGTGCTGCTGATGACGCTGGGCGTGTTTCAGGCACTGGAAATGGTGCTGGGTTTGTACGGCAATGTGGCGATTGCCTGGGTGGGCGCGCTGGTGGCGGACCTGGTGATTAACAAGCCCCTGGGCCTGAGTCCGCGCGGCATTGAGTTCAAGCGGGCGCACTTATATGACGTGAACCCGGTGGGGCTGGTGTCCATGATGTTGGCGGCTACCTTGGCCATCATGGCCTACGTGGGTTTGCTGGGCATCGAAGCACAAGCCTTTGCACCTTTCATTGCCCTAGGTACGGCCTTGGTGTTGTCGCCTTTGCTAGCTTGGTGGACGCGCGGGCGCTATTACATCGCGCGCAAACCGCACCGCCTAGGCCACCCGGGGCAGATGTTGGCTTGCAGTATTTGCGAAAACAAGTTTGAAGCCGAAGACATGGCCCATTGCCCGGCCTATGGCGGCGCAATTTGTTCTTTGTGTTGCACGCTAGAGTCGCGCTGCCATGACCGATGCAAAACCGATTCGCGCGCGGCTGAGCAGGCGGTACGTTGGCTCAATGCGTTTTTGCCAGAGCAGCTATCGCGCCGGGTAAATTTCCGCGTGGGGCATTACATGGTGGTGGCCTTTTCTTTGGTCACTTTGCTGGCTACTTTGATGGGAATGGTCTATACCCAGGAGTCTGCGATTGCCTTGGGGGCTGACCCGCAGGAGTTGCTTCAGTCAGCGTTTCTAAAGGTGTTTGCGATTTTGCTTTTGGTGGTGGCTGCGTGCAGTTGGTGGATTGTGCTGGGCAGCGAGAGCCGTCGCATTGCGCAAGACGAATCCAACCGGCATAACCAGTTGTTGGAACAAGAGATAGAGGCGCACTCGCGCACCTATTCGGCCCTTAAGGCAGCGCGCGATGTAGCCGATTCGGCCAACCAGGCCAAGACGCGCTATGTGGCGGGTATGACGCATGAATTGCGTACGCCACTCAATAGTATTTTGGGCTACTCGCAAATTTTGCTAAAGAACGATTTGCTACCGACTTCGCCACGCGAATCGGTGCGCACCATCCACCGCAGCGGCGAGCATTTGCTGGGTTTGATTGACGGCTTGCTGGACTTGTCGCGCATCGAAGCCGGGCGCATGCAGCTAGACCCTATGCCGCTGCATTTGCCGGATTTTTTGGAAGAATTGGTGCGTATGGTGCGCCCGCAGGTGCAGGCTAAGGGTTTGCAATTTGTGTTTGACGAAGGCGGCAACCCGCCAGAGTGGATTAATGCCGATGCCAAGCGCCTGCGCCAGGTGATGATTAACCTCATCTCCAATGCCATCCGCTTTACCGACGATGGCACGGTGACCTTGCGCGCCACCTATGGACCGGATGTATTTCGCTTTGACGTGGTGGACACCGGCGTGGGCGTATTGCCGCAAGACCACCAGCGCATCTTTTTGCCCTTTGAGCGCGGCACGGCGGGGCGGCGCCAAGGCGGCGAGCCCGGTACTGGCCTGGGGCTGGCGATAAGTGAGCAACTGACCACGTTGATGGGCGGCGAGCTGCAATTGCTGTCATCTTCCAACAAAGGCAGTACCTTTAGCGTGCGCCTGCCTTTGGAATTGGCTAGCCAGCCCGGCCATTACACCGACACCGTGCGCGAGATTTTGGGCTATGTGGGTGCGCAGCGCACCTTGCTGGTGGTCGATGACCAGACCACGCAGCGCCAGATGCTGGTCGGCATGCTGGCGCCTTTGGGCTTTGCGCTGCGCGAGGCCGCCAGCGGCACCGAGTGCATTGCCAGTATCCAAGAGATGCAGCCCGATGCAGTGCTGCTGGATATCAGCATGGACGATATGGACGGCTGGCAGGCCGCTGGGCGCATACGCCAGGCGGGCTTTGAGGATTTGCCCATCATCATGGTCTCAGCCAATGCCTTCGAAAACCAGCCCGAGCGCTTGCGCGCCATGCGCTGCCAGGCTTTTGTAGCCAAGCCGATTTTGGAATCTGAACTGATCAACACCTTGCAAGAACACCTGAACCTGGAATGGTGTTTTGCGCAAACCAGCGAGATCGACCAAGCGCCACTGGCTGCCGTCGCACACAAAAACCTGCCCTATGCAGTGCGCCAAGATTTGCTGCGCCTGGCGCGCTTAGGCCATGTGCGCGGCCTGCAAACCGCGCTCGATGGCATCGCCCGCGCAGACCCGATTTTCGAACCCGTATGCGCACAGCTTCGCGAGCTGGTCACCCGCTTTGACCTCGATAGTCTGCAATCCCAATTGATGGAGCCCGAACATGCCGCCTAATCCATCCCCCGAAAACCCGGTGGTACTGGTCGTCGATGACGCACCCAGCAGCCTGGGTGTGTTGTGCGAAACCCTGGAGAGCGCGGGCTATACCGTGCTGGTAGCCAGCGACGGCGAAACCGCCTTGCAGCGCCTGGAAATGATTACGCCTGATGCGATATTGCTGGACTGCGTGATGCCTGGGCTGTCGGGCTTTGACACCTGTAGGCGGATTAAAAACAATGCCGCGTGGGCACAAATTCCGGTGATTTTTATGACTGGTTTGTCCGATACCCAGCATGTGGTGGAAGGCTTTGCCTGCGGGGGTGTGGACTACGTGGTCAAGCCCTTGCGCGCGGCCGAGGTGCTGGCGCGCTTGCACACGCATGCGCGCAATGCGCAGGTCAGCCGCATGGTGCGCGACGCCTTGGATGTGGCCGGTTTGGGCGTGGTGTTGGTCGATGGCCTTGGCCGTATTGCCTGGCGCTCGCCCAGGGCATCGCGGGCGCTGCTCAGCCTACACGAGGGCGGTGCCGATTACGCGACCAACAAGTTGCAACAAGCTTTGCAAGCCGTGCTGCAAGCCACCGGCGCCAGCGTAGATTGCAAAGACACCACGCCGCGCATGTCGCTGCGCAATATGGGCCAAACCTCTACGGGCGAGACCTTGGTGCTGCTGGAAACCGAGCGCGCAGTATCCACCGTCGAATCGCGTCTAAAACACGCCGCGCTCACGGCGCGGGAAACCGAAGTACTGTCCTGGATCGCCAAAGGCAAGACCAACCGCGATATTGCCGAGATACTGTCACTCAGCCACCGCACGGTGAATAAGCATTTGGAGCATATTTACCAAAAGCTCGGCGTCGAGACCCGCGCTGCCGCTGCTGCGGTAGCTATGGGCTGAGGCCAGCACCCGCAGTTAGAATCCCAGCCCATGGAAGCTTGGCCGAGCGGTTTAAGGCACCGGTCTTGAAAACCGGCGAGGATGTGAGTCCTCCGTGAGTTCGAATCTCACAGCTTCCGCCAAACAAGCCCTCAAAAGGGCTTTTTTTACGTCGATTACTTCCCGCAAGCCAATTGCATGCGCTGCGAAAAAATACTGTCCGGCGGCAAGGCTTCCCAGCCATCGGGGTCTGGCCCGAGTTGTTGTATCAGTTTGCCGCCGCCCATGGGCTCGGTATAGGTCAGCATGTCCAGGCCCCGACTGCGCTTGCCTTTGCAGTCGTACTCGACCAGAAAGCGGCTGGAGCGCACGCCCTCGCCATCGACTTTTTCCATGTTCACCAGTTCCCAGACTTGCACCATGTCCCCTTTACGCGCGACGCTGGCCTTGTCCATGAAAAACTGTGCTATGCCCGCTGGCCCCACTGGAACCCATTCGGCGTATGCCGCGCTGGCAAATAGAAGTGCGGCGATGCTGACGAGGCGTGTAATGCGGCGTAGATTTTTCATAGCGATGAAGTTTAAGCCAGCGCCACCGCCGTGCCCCCCAAGCGCTTTGCAAGACCCTGCGCGAGGCGGTTGACATTGCCGTAGATGGACAGCTGCGGGTTGGCGCCAATGCTGGTGGGGAAGATGGAGCCGTCGTGGATGGACAGATTCTCGATTTGCCAGTGCTGGCCGTCGGGCCGGGTGACGCCCAGCTTTTCGTCGCCGGCCAGGCCGCAGCCGCCCATGACATGCGCGCTACCGATTTTGGTGAGCAGGGGCTGCATGGGCAGGGCCTCGATAGCGGCTTTGGCCGCTGCCCAGGTGCTGCTGCCTTCGGCCAGTTCGTGGCCTGGGTACACCATGGTGGCACCTGCCTCAAACTGAATTTGCGCCATGGCCAGCATGGAGCGGCGCGCGCCTTCGAGCACGTAGTCGGTCAGTGGGTAGTCCAAGAGCGGGGAGCCGTCGCCTTGCAGCTCGACCTTGCCGCCCACGGCGCCTTCATGGAAGCCGTCGCGCATCAGCGCCAGCATCACATTGGCCTTGGGGTATTGGCGGTACAGCGCCGCTTGCTTGTCGCCAAAGCCGGGCAGGTTGGCACCGAAAAACACCGGGTGCAGCGGCGCCACTTCCAGCTTGAAGCCGATGGGCCCGTCCACCGCTTGGGTGTGCAAAAAATGGTCTGAATAAATCGTTTGCGGCGCGCCGGTCCAGCCTGCAACCGTGTCTTTCATGACGGCGGTGGTGATAGCGACCGGGTGTAAAAAAGTGCGGGTACCCAGGCGCTTGTGCGGGTCTGGCGCTTTAGAACGCAAGAGCAGCGCCGGTGAGTTGATCGCGCCACCGGCCAGCACATAGTGTTTGGCGATCACACGCGTAGGCGTTTGCGCACTGTCGAGCGGCGCGGCATTGGGTTTGACGGAAATGCATTGCAAATCGCTGATGCGCCCGTTACTGATCGTCATGCGCTCCACGCGCGTTTCTACTAACAGCGTGGCGCCATGGTCTAGCGCGAAAGGGATGGTGGTCACCAGCATGGATTGCTTGGCGTTGGTGGGGCAGCCCATGCCGCAAGAGCCCAGGTTGTAGCAGCCCTTGACATTACGCTGCATCACTTCGGCTTTGATGCCCAGCTTAGCCGCGCCACGGCGCATAAGCTCGTTGTTTTCGTTGGGCGCTACGGTCCAGGGCGCGATGTTCAGGCGGGCTTCGGCCTGGGCAAAGTAGGGCGCCAGCGCTTCGGGCGTGTAGTCGGGCAGGGAGAATTTGTCGCGCCAGAAGTTCAGGGTATCTGTGGGCGTGCGGAAAGAGCTGGTCCAGTTCACGGTGGTGGTGCCGCCGACGCTGCGGCCTTGCAAAATCGTGATGCCTTTGTCTTTGGTTTTGCGCCCGGCGGATTCTTGGTAGAGCGAGGCATAGGCCTCGGGCTCGCGCTGCTTGAAGTCGGTGCTGGTTTTGAGCTGGCCTTCTTCGATGATGATGACTGACAAGCCGGACTTGGTCAGCAACTCGGCGGTGATGCCCGCGCCTGCGCCCGAGCCGATGATGGCGACGTCGCAGTTGAGCGTGGCCGGCACGGCGCCGTGTTTACCGCCCAGAACTTTCCAGCCGCGTTGCAGGCCTTGGAGGATGGGATCAGGAATATTGCTCATGGCGTGCTAACTCGATGAAAAAGTGAATAGGTGCGCGGCGCGCATGCCGCGCACGAGGACTAGACCGCTGTGGGGCCAGGGTAGCCCAGCACCGCCCAGGATTCTTCGCCCGAAAAATAAGGCGCACAGACAATGTCGTGCAGGCCCAAATAGGCTTGTTGCTTGAGCGCAGTGCCCGAAGTTCGCATCCCTTGTAGTGCCTCGCCTACTTCGGCCACCGTGGCGCTTTCCCATGTGGCGGACAAACCGACAATGCCGCGCCGCCCGGCCATGGTCGGCAAGAGCGCAAACAGCTGGGATAACTCGGCTTGTACCGATTGGGGTGTACCGGCGATGAAGTTGTCGGCCCGGTCCAGCAGGGCCAGCAGCGATACTTCTTGCGCCGCTGCGTCGACTGGCAGGGTGCCCGCCAGCATGGCCTGTGCCACCCGCCTGAGCACCAGGCGCGCCGGGGCACTGAGTTTGCCGTTAACCAGCCCGGGCTGCAGCAGTGCCACTGCGCCACCGGCTGCGGCCAGCACGATGGCTGAGCCGATGCCTAATTTGAGAAAGCTTCGTCTTTGCATGCCCCTACTATGGCACAGCCTAGGGTGTTTGCGGTCGCCAAAGTGTCGGGGTTTTCCCGCTGCGCAGTGCCACTTGGGCAAGGCAGCGCGGAACCATGCGCCGCTTTGCCATGCCCATGGGTTCAGGCCTGGATCAACACCGGAAACGCCTCAGAGTCCATGGCTGCCCCTGGCGTCGGGCCGCCAGAGGGCGGCGGCGGGGGCGACATGAAGCCACTGCGCAACACAAAGCGGGCGTCCGCGCCGGTAAAACGGGCCGAGAAGGCGCGGCGCCGATTCGGGCTGGCGTTGGCCGGGGCGCCGTGTACCGTCAGGCCATGAAAGGCAATGCAGTCGCCCACTTCCAGCGGCCATTGCAATACGTGGTGATGCGCGCGCTGGGCCTCAAAGTCGGGCGGGGGCTCAAAGCGCGGGTCTTCGGCAGCGGTGTGGGTTTTGGAATCCACAAAGCGCGCCGGGGTAAACCAGCGGCCCCAGGCGTGCGAACCGGCAATGAACTCGATGGCGGTGTCCTTGGCCACCGGGTCCAGTGGTATCCAAAAGCTGATGATGTGTTCGCCGTCTATAGGGTAGTAAGGTTGGTCGTGGTGCCAGGGGGTGCGCTCTTTAGTGCCAGGCTCTTTAACCAAAATATGCTCGTGGTATAGGTTGACCTTGGGCGAGTCCATGAGCTGCGCCGCCAGGTGTTTGATGGGCGAATGAAAAAAGAAGTCGCGGTAGGCGTCAATGCGCTGCCAGTTGCAATAGTCGCCAAAAAATCGGCCTGGGTTGCCCTCAGGCGTGTAATGCTTGGCGTAGGGGCCGGGCTGGCGCAAATTCTCTTCCACGCCCTCGCGCAAGCGCTCAATCCAATCCATGCTGACTACTTGGCGCAGGGGCACGGCGCCGTCTGTTTGGTAAGCTGTCCGGGTGGCTTGGTCGATCATGCGTTCTCCTGCTTGGGGCGTAGTGGCTGGGCGAATGGTGCAGCATTTCAAGTTGTCTAGACAACTATAAACCGCTTGGAAGCGAGCCTGGCTCAGGGTTTTCCCGCTTTGGTCTAAGTTGTATAGACAACTATACTGAATCGGACCTGGGCCGGACCGCTATGCCGGACCCGGCGGGCCGCGTTTTTTGCAAGGAGTTTTCGCCATGTTTTTGCGCAATACCTGGTACATCGCCGCCTGGGACCGCGAGCTGGGCAGCAGCCCCCGCGCGGTGCAAGTGCTGGGCGAACGCATCGTGCTCTACCGCAAGTCCGACGGCAGCGCCGCGGCCCTGGAAGATGCTTGCCCCCACCGCAAACTGCCGCTGTCACTGGGCCGCATTCAAGGTGACCATATCGAGTGCGGTTACCACGGCCTGACTTTTGATTGCAGCGGCGCCTGCGTCAAGGTGCCGGGCATGGACCGGATTGCGCCGGGCGCGCGGGTGCGTGCTTACCCGCTGCACGAGCGCTATGGCCTGCTGTGGATTTGGATGGGTGAGCCCGAGCGCGCTGACCCCAGCACTATTCACCACATCCCGCATTGGGACGACCCAGCCTGGGGTTGCAACCAGGGCGAAGCCATCGACATGGCCTGCAATTACCTGCACATCACCGACAACTTGCTAGACCCCTCGCACGTGTCCTGGGTGCACCAAAGCTCGTTTGGCAATGCTGCTTGCGAAGACACGCCGCTGGACACGAACGAAGCCGATAACGGCGTGACCGTATCGCGCTGGATGCGCGATGTGGAACCCGCGCCTTTTTATGTGCCTTTCCTCAAGTTCCAAGGTAACTGTGACCGCAAACAGCAATACGAAGTGCGCTTTCCCAGCCATGCCTACATCAAGGCGATTTTTGTGCCGGCAGGCACGGGGGGCGACGACAAGCCGCTGCACCCGGATGGCTTCATCATGGACAGCTACAACTTCATGACGCCAGTCGATGAAAACCATACGCGCTACTACTGGTTTCAGATGCGCAATTTCGCGCCTGGCGATGCCGAAGTGTCGCGCCAATTCACCGAGTCGGTGCGCGGCGCTTTTGCTGAAGACAAGGTGATTTTGGAAGCCGTGCACCGCGGCATCGAAACCGCCAGCGTGCCGCCCATCGGCCTGAAAATTGACCTGGGGCCGACGCGCTTTCGCCGCGCTATGGCGCAGCGGATTGCGGAAGAAAAATCGCAGACCCAAGCGCAAGCGCAAGCGCGCAGCCGCGCCATCCCCATCCACCCGGAGGCCGTATCGTGAGCGCAACGCACCAGGGCCTGCATTTCAACCCGCATGTCGCGGCCTTGCCACCCTATAACGCGGGCACCAATGTGGCCATTGCCCGCGCTGCGTCGGGCATGCAAGACATTGCCCGATTGGCCAGCAACGAAAACCCCGAGGGCTGCTCGCCCAAAGTGATGCAGGCCTTGGCCTCCAGCGCCTTCGAGCCCTGGCGCTACGCCGACCCGGCCTGTACCGCATTGCGCGCGGCGCTGGCAGCGCGCCTGGGCGTGGATGCGGCGCAGATTGTGGTGGGCAATGGTTCGGAAGAAATGATTGCGGCGGTGTCGCGGGCCATGTTGGTACAGGGCAATCCGGTGCTGACCGTGGTACCTAGCTTTGGCTTGCATGAAATCGAACCCCTGGCGCTGGGCGCTACCGTGGTCAAGCTGCCCATGACGGCCAGCTTTGGTTTTGATTTGGACGCCTTAGAGCGCGCCATGGCCGCAGTGCCGCGCATGGTGTTTTTGTCCTCGCCTTGGAACCCGGTGGGCCCGGCGCTCAGCCATGAAGATTTGCAGCGCGTACTGCGCGCGGTGCAGCCGGGCAGCTTACTGGTGCTGGACGAAGCGTATTTTGAATACGCCGACCCCGGCAGCGTCGATGGCTTGGAAATGCTCAAGACCAGCGGCCTGCCCTTTGTGGTACTGCGCACTTTTTCCAAAGCCTACGGATTGGCTGGTTTGCGCGTGGGTTATGCGGTGTGTTCGGATGCGGAAATTGCGCGGGTCATGGGCTCGGCCAAAACGCCGTTTAACGTCAACGCCGCCGCGCAGTTGGCCGCTGTCGCCGCCCTAGAAGACGACGCATGGATGCGCGCCTCGGTAGCGCGTTTGCGCACCGAGCGTGCGCGCGTGGCCCAAGCCATAAAAGCGCTGGGTTTGCGCGTGGCCGATTCGCAAACCAACTTTTTGTTTTTCGAATGCCGCAGCGACAGCGCTGAGCAAGCCGCCGCGCTTTTGTGCCAAGGCATCATCGTCAAGGCCTGGCGCGAAGCCGGTTACGAACGCTTTATGCGCGCCACCATCGGCAGCGCGCAAGACAACGACCGCTTGTTGGCGGCGCTGGCCGTGCTGAACCCGGCGCCCTGAGTTTGCGTAAATCAGGTTCCGATAGACCGCCGGACATGCATCCAACACGCGCCGCAAGCTCCAATCAAGAATCCTGAAGAAAGACTTCTGCCATGCCGCTAAGTTCCGTGCCCACCAAATTGTTGGATGCCTTGCGCGCAGCCATAGGTGCCGACCATGTCGCTACCGCCGAGGCCGTCGCGTTGTTGGATGTAGGCTGGAACCCGCAGAACCTGGGCGCAGGCATCGTCGTATCGCCGGGCTCTACGAAGGAAGTGGCTGCGGTAGTTCGTTTGTGCGCGCAGCATGGCGTCTCGCTGGTGCCGCAAGCCGGGCGCACCGGGCTGGTCGGTGGCAGCGTCTCGCAGCCGGGGCAAATCGTGCTGTCATTGCTGCGCATGAACCGGATCGAACCCATTGATGCGGCCGAGCGTGTGGCCGTGGTGGGCGCGGGTTGCACTTTGCAAGCTTTGCAAGAAGCCGCTGCAAAGGTGCAACTAGAGCCAGGCATTGACTTGGCCGCACGCGGCTCGGCCACTTTGGGCGGGATGGTCTCGACGAACGCCGGTGGCGTCATGGCCTTTCGCAATGGCGTGATGCGCCACCGGGTACTTGGCCTCGAAGCCGTGCTGCCGGACGGCACGGTGTTTCAGGACCTGACGCGCGTCGTAAAAAACTCAGCGGGCTACGACCTGAAGCATTTATTCATAGGTGCCGAGGGCACGCTGGGTGTAGTGACCCGCGTGGTCATCAAGCTGGACCCGCTGCCTCCGGCCAGCGCCACGGTTTTGCTAGGTCTGCCGTCTGTGGAAGCGACTTTGGACGTGATCAGCCGCGCCTTGCACATCGACGCCGGACATCTACGCGCTGCCGAAGCGCTGTGGCAAGGCTTTATGCAACTCAATGCCGCGGCCTTGCAATGGGTGGATGCCGCCATGCCGCTGGACCAGCCCATGTACCTCTTGCTCAAGCTGGGCGGCAACCATAGCGACGCGCTAAACGCAGCTCTGGAAAATTTGTTTGAGTCCATTGCCGCCGAATACCCCGGCGCCACCGGCATCATCGCCAGCTCGGCGCGACAGGAAAACGAACTGTGGCGCCTGCGCGAAGACACCGACATCGTGTACCGCGCGCATCCGCAAGCGCCGTCCTACGACGTGTCGGTGCCGCTCTCCCGCATCCCCGCGTACGCAGCGCAAGTGCAGGCTGAATTAGCCGCCCACGACCCGGCCTGGCGCCCCTACATCTTTGGTCACCTGGCCGATGGCAATTTGCACATCATCTTGAACCAGGCCGGCCCGCTGCCGCCCGAGCGCGCGCAAGCGGTGGAACACATCCTGTATCGCAACTTGCAAGCCATGGGCGGCTCCTTCTCCGCCGAGCACGGCGTAGGCTCCAAGCGCATAGGCGCCATGAACGACACCACCGATAGCACCAAACTGGCCGCTATGGCGCAGGTCAAGCAGTTGCTGGACCCGCAGATGCTGATGAATCCGGGGAAGTTATTTAAGGGCTGATGCCTATGCCTTCAGCGGCTTTTCCTGGTGACCGCCCTACACCAACATCGCCGCACCCCGGTCCAGGTAGGTGTCTAGAAACTGATCTAGCCTAGGGTGGCGGGGTTTGCCAAAGACTTCGGTAGGCGTGCCATGCAGCAGCAGTTTGCCTTCGTCTAAAAAAGTGATGCGATTGGCCACCGAGGCGGCAAAGCCGATTTCGTGGGATACCACCACCATGGTCATGCCATCGGCGGCCAGGTCGCGCATGACCTTGAGCACCTCGCCGGTGAGTTCCGGGTCCAGCGAGGAGGTGGGCTCGTCAAACAACATGATTTTGGGCTCGCAGGCCAGCGCGCGGGCAATGGCCACGCGCTGCTGCTGGCCGCCTGAAAGTTGCGAAGGGTAGTGGCCGGCGCGGTCTTCCAGCCCGACTTTGCGCAGTTGTGCCATAGCGCGTTCTTCGGCCTGCGCTTTGGGCACACCACGAGCGGTTTTGAGGGCTTCGCTGACATTGCCCAGCGCCGTCATATGCGGCCATAAATTGAACTGCTGAAAGCACATACCGATGTTGGCGCGCACGGCGCGTATGCGCTCGGGCGCCAGGCGGACGCGGGCCGCGCCCGGCGCTTGCGAAAAGCCCAAGGGCTCGCCGTTGATCAGGATGGTGCCTTCGGTGGCTTCTTCTAAAAACGCCATGCAGCGCAGCAGCGTGCTTTTGCCCGAACCTGAGGGGCCGATGACGCAGGTGACCTGGCCGTGGGGAATGTCCAGGTCGATGCCGTGCAAAACTTCGGTCTGGCCAAAACGCTTGCTCACGCCGCGCACCGAAATGGCAGGATGCGCTGAATTAGATGCAGTGGTCATGTGTGGGCGAAAGTGAATTTAGAGAGTTTTTGTTCGAAGGCTTTGCCGATACGGCCGGTGATAGACACCATGGCCCAATAGAAACAGGCCAGTACCGCCATGGCTTCGACAAAAGCGTATTGCTGCGAGCCAATGGCCTGCATCAAAAACGTGAGTTCAGGTACGGTGATGATGGACAGCACCGCCGTCTCTTTGAGCAGGATGACTGTCATGTTGACCGCCGGGGGCAGCACCAGCATGGTCATCTCGGGCACTTCGATGCGGAAAATAATTTGCATGCGTGTCAGGCCCAAGCACTGAGCCGCTTCCACATGGCCACGCGGAATGGCATCAAAACCGGCACGGAAAATTTCGCTGAAGTAGGCCGCGCCATAGACGGTGACACCCAGTAGGCCGGCAGGCATCGGATCCAGCGCAATACCGATAAACGGCCCGCCGTAATAGAGCAAAAACAGCTGCACCAAAAACGGCGTGCCGCGTATCAGCTCGACATAAAAATACAGCAGCAAACGCACAAAACGGGCGCCAAAACGCAGGCCTAGCGCCACAAAAAAACCAAGCACCAGGGCCCCGACCGTGCCGACCAGCCAGATCGCCAGCGTCACGCCGATCGAGCGCACCAGCTCGGGCAGCTGCTCGATGATGTGGGTGAAATCGATGATCATCGGATGCCCCAGCTAAAGGAGCGCTCAAAGCGCCGACCCAATTGGGATAAAACCCAGTTGGTGACGAAATACAGCAAACCGGCTACGGCAAACATTTCCAGCGGCTTGAAGGTGCTGGCTGCCAGGTCTTGCGCCATGCGTGTGAGCTCGACCACGCCCACCACCGACACCAGTGAGGAGGCTTTGACGATCATGATGGCCTCACTGGTGAGTGCGGGCAAGGTCAGGCGCAGCGCGATAGGCACTTTGATGCGCCAGAACTGCTGGCGCGGGCTCAGGCCCAGCATATCGGCCGCCTCTAACAGGCCTTTTGGGATGCTGGTCAGGCCGCCGCGCATGTTCTCCGCCTGGTAGGCAGCGTCACATAGCGACAGACCCACGATAGCGGCCACCAGGCTAGGCACATTCAGGCCCAGCACCGGCAGCAAGTTGTAAATAAGGAGCAGTTGCACCAGCAGGGGTGAACCGCGAAAAAAGCTCACAAAGGTACGTCCGCACCAAGAGACAAGCGCATTGCGCGAGAGCATTGCGCCCGAGACCAGGACGCCGATGAGCAAACCAAAAACGATGGATACCGCACTGATGGCAATAGTCAGCCCGCAGGATTGAACAAGGAGTGCGAAGAGTTTCCAGGACACATCGTGCTCCGTGGCGTGGGTGCAGCGAAAACGCATCCGGGCCTAGGCGGCCCGGATGCAGGTTTCAGATCAAAAAATTACAGCGCCGGGTTAGGCACCGAGTCTGGAGTGTCAAAGGAATCGCCAAACCATTTCTTCTGGATTTTGGCCAGGCGTCCGTCGCCTTTGATTTTCAGCATGGCAGCAGTAATCGCGTCCATCAGCTTTGCAGAGTCATCGTCTTTACGGGCCACATAGCCGAAGTAGGTTTTCAGGCCGAAGGCTGGCTTGACCACTTCAAACGTGTCCGAACGCTGTTGCGCCACATAGCTGATGTTGGGCAGCGAATTGCCCACCGCCACGATGCGTCCTGCGGCCAGGTCTGCATAGGCTTCGTTGTTACCGGGGTACTCGCGCACATCGGCTTTGCCCAGGCTCTCAGCAAAAGTCTTGAGCTGTGCCAACTGGGCCGAGGCCTTGCCGCCACCGACCGGCTTGCCGGCGATGTCTTCAGGCTTCATCACGGTCTTGTCACCCTTGCGCTTGAGCAGGGCTACGGTGGCCTCAGCAATCGGGGGGGTGAAGCGATAGCGCTCCATCCGTGCTTTGGTGATCGTCACCGGACCGGTCACCATGTCAAACTTTTTCGCTTCCAGGCCAGGCAGCACGCCTTCCCAGGGCAGGGCGGTCCACTCGGTTTTGACGCCCATCTCTTTGGCCACTTCATTCATCAAGTCCATATTCAGACCCACGTGGTTACCGCCGTCGATGAAGTCAAACGGTGCAAAAGCCGTTTCGGTGCCGATTTTCAAAACGCCCGACGCTTTGGTGCGGGCCAATGCGTCTTGCGCTTGGGCGCCAAATACAAAGCCCAGTGCCAAGGTGGCGCCTAGGAGGGATTTCAGTACCAATCTTTTGCTCATGTATGTCTCCAGTAAAAAATGAAACTAACGAGGTTTGTCAACTTTGCAAGGCGCGGTGTACCGACGAACTTGCCAACGAGAGGGTGGGTGATGGTGCGGTGTGGCTAGCGATGCGTCATCCTTTCAAAGTATAAGGTGGGGTGGACGCGCTGCCTGACAGCGCCTTAAGCGGGTATCCAGAGTGCGGGCACGTCGTCAAGCTTTTGCAATATGCGCGCCAGTGCCCCGCTCTGGACCAAGGCGCTGGCGTGCGCTATATCGGGGGCCAAGTAGCGGTCTTGCACCATTTTGGGCACTTGCTGGCGCAGCAAAGCGTGCACTTCTTCCAAAATGGCCGAGCTTTGCAGCGGACGTAAAAAGTCGATGCCTTGCGCGGCAGCCAATAGTTCGATGCCCAGGATGTGCGCGGTATTACTCACCATGGCCTGCAAGCGCCGGGCCGCAAAAGTAGCCATGGACACATGGTCTTCCTGGTTGGCGCTGGTGGGCAGGCTGTCCACGCTGGCCGGGTGCGCTAGCGATTTGTTTTCGGAAGCCAGCGCGGCGGCCGTCACATGCGCGATCATGAAGCCGCTATTGAGGCCTGCGTCTTCCGTCAAAAACGGCGGCAGGCGCGAGACGCCGCTGTCGATCAACATGGCGATACGCCGCTCGGCTATCGCGCCCACTTCGGCAATCGCCAGCGCCATGCCGTCTGCGGCCAGCGCCACTGGCTCGGCGTGGAAGTTGCCGCCCGAGAGCATGGCGCCATCATCGGCAAACACCAGCGGGTTGTCGGTGACCGCATTGGCCTCGCGCAGCAGCACGGTAGCACCGTGGCGCAATTGGTCCAGACAGGCGCCCACCACTTGCGGCTGGCAGCGCAGGCAATAAGGGTCTTGCACGCGGTCATCGCCATCCAGGTGGGACAGGCGAATAGCGCTGCCTTCTAACAGGCGGCGGTAATACTGGGCGACATCGATTTGGCCGGGCTGGCCGCGCACGGCGTGGATGCGCGGGTCAAACGGGCCGTCGCTACCGCGCGCCGCGTCGATGGTGAGCGCGCCTATGACCAGCGCGGCTTCGAGCACCGGTTCAAAGCTAAGCAAGGCATGTAAGGCCAGCGCGGTAGAAGTTTGCGTGCCGTTAATCAGCGCCAGGCCTTCTTTGGCGCCCAGCGTCAAAGGCGCAATGCCGGCTGCTTGCAACAAAGGCAAAGCCGGGGCGGCTTGGCCATCGACCAGCATAAAACCTTCGCCCATCAGGGCCAGCGTCATGTGCGCGAGCGGCGCCAGATCGCCGGAGGCGCCTACCGAGCCTTGCGAGGGTACCCAGGGAAGTAGGCCGGCGTTGAAGACGGCGATCAAGGTATCAACCACGGTTTCGCGCACGCCGGAATACCCGCGCGCCAGGCTGGCGGCTTTGAGTGCCAGCATCAGGCGCATCACCGGCGCGGACAAAGGCTCGCCTACGCCCACGCAGTGCGAGCGGATGAGGTTGCATTGCAAGGTGGCCAGTTGCTCTTTGCTGATGCGCTTGTTGGCCAGTTTGCCAAAGCCGGTGTTGACGCCATAGACCGGAGCATCGCCGTCGGCAGCGCTTTGCACTACCTGCTGGCTGGCGCGTATGCCGGGGCGGCAGGCAGCGTCCAGCTTGAGTTGCACACCGCCCGCGTGGATCGCCAAGAGCGCATCCAGCGTGAGCGCGCCGGGGACCAAGTGCAAGCTTGTCGCCATGTCAGCGTACCTGCATGGGTAAATTCAGACCGTGTTCCTGCGCGGATTCCTGCGCGATGTCGTAGCCGGCATCGGCATGGCGCATCACGCCGGTGGCCGGGTCGTTCCAGAGCACGCGCTCTAGGCGGCGCGCGGCGCTGTCGCTGCCGTCGCACACGATCACCACGCCCGAGTGCTGCGAATAACCCATGCCTACGCCGCCGCCGTGGTGGATGCTGACCCAGGTGGCACCGCTGGCGGTGTTGAGCAAGGCGTTGAGCAGTGGCCAGTCGCTGACCGCGTCAGAGCCGTCTTGCATGGCTTCGGTTTCGCGGTTGGGCGAGGCCACCGAGCCGCTGTCCAAGTGGTCGCGGCCAATCACAATAGGGCCTTTGAGTTCGCCGCTTTTGACCATGGTGTTAAAGGCTAGCCCTGCGCGGTGGCGATCGCCCAGGCCAATCCAGCAAATGCGCGCGGGCAGGCCTTGGAAAGCGATGCGCTCACCGGCCATGTCCAGCCAGCGGTGCAAATGCGCGTTGTCGGGGAAGAGCTCTTTCATCTTGGCGTCGGTTTTGCGGATGTCCTCGGGGTCGCCGCTGAGGGCCACCCAGCGGAAGGGTCCTATGCCTTTGCAAAACAAGGGGCGCACATAGGCCGGCACAAAGCCGGGGTAGTCAAAGGCATTGGCCACGCCAAAGTCTTTGGCTACCTGGCGCAGGTTGTTGCCGTAGTCCACGGTGGGGATGCCCATGGCGTGAAACTCCAGCAGCGCACGGACATGGATGGCGCAGGATTCGCCAGCCGCTTGCTTGAGCGCGGCGTGATGCGCCGGGTCTTGTTGCGCGGCGCGCCATTGGGCCACGCTCCAGCCCAGGGGCAGGTAGCCGTTGATGATGTCGTGCGCCGAGGTCTGGTCGGTCACGATGTCGGGGCGCGGCCCGCCCGCTTGGGCGCGGCGTACCAGTTCGGGCATCAGCTCTGCCGCGTTGCCGCATAGGCCGATGGACACCGCGTCTTTGCGCGCGGTGTGGTGGGCGATGAGTTGCAGGGCTTCGTCCAGCGTGGCGGCCTGCTTGTCCAGGTAGCGGGTGCGCAGGCGAAAGTCGATGCTGCTTTGCTGGCACTCGATGTTGAGCGAGCAAGCCCCTGCAAAAGTAGCTGCCAGCGGTTGCGCGCCGCCCATGCCACCCAGGCCCGCAGTGAGCACCCAGCGCCCGGCCAGCGAGCCGCCAAAGTGCTGGCGCCCGGCTTCGACAAAGGTCTCATAAGTGCCCTGCACAATGCCCTGCGAGCCGATGTAAATCCAGCTACCGGCGGTCATCTGGCCGTACATCATCAGGCCAGCCCGGTCCAGTTGGTTGAAGTGTTCCCAGTTGGCCCATTGCGGCACCAGGTTGGAATTGGCCAGCAGCACGCGTGGCGCGTCTTGGTGGGTGCGGAATACGCCTACCGGTTTGCCGCTTTGCACCAGCAGGGTTTCGTCTTCTTTGAGTTTGCGCAGGCTGTCCAAAATGCCTTCAAAACAAGCCCAGTTGCGCGCCGCTTTGCCGATGCCGCCATAGACCACCAGTTGGTCGGGGTTTTCAGCCACTTCCGGGTCCAGGTTGTTTTGGATCATGCGGTAGGCCGCTTCGATTTGCCAGTTGGCGCAGCTGAGGGTCGGGCCGCGTGGGGCGCGCACCGGCCGGGCTTGGGCGTTGGCGAAGGGGGCCAGGGCGGCCTGGGGGAGCGATGCGTTCATGGTGCTTGGGTTTCCTGCAAAGCGCACTTAAGGGTTTGTCAGGATAGTGTAGTTGTCTATACAACTTGCACAATAGGGGGAAAACCCTGAGCCCGCTAGCGGGCGCGCCAGCCCACGCACCGCCTTCCATAATCAACCCATGCCCCATCCCCCACTGCCCGCCTACGAGCAGGTCAAAGCCTTTATCAAAGCGCAAATCAACGGCGGGCAATTGCGCCCGGGCGATGCGGTGCCCAGCGAAGCGGTGTTGCAACAGCAGTTTGGCCTCAGCCGCATGACGGTCAACCGCGCCATGACCGAGCTGGCGGCCGAAGGCTTGCTCACGCGCATACGCGGCTCGGGCACGGTGGTGGCGCAATGGCACCGCATCAGCAGCACGCTGGCGGTGCGCGATATTCAAGAAGAGGTGTTAGAGCGCGGCCACCGCCATAGCTGCGTGGTACTGACTCTGGAAATAGTCAGTGCGGATGCGGCCCTGGCCCAAGCGCTGGGCCTGCGCAGTGGCGCCAAGGTGTTTCATTCGGTCATGGTGCACTACGAAGACGGCGTGCCGATTCAGCTCGAAGACCGCCATGTCAACCCTGCGGCCGCGCCGGATTATTTGCAAGTGGATTTTCAAAACACCACGCCTACGCAATACCTGTTTCAATGCGCGCCCCTGAGCGAGGCGCGCTATTCCATTGAGGCTGCGCTGCCCACCAAACCAGAGGCCAAGGCCTTGGGCATCAAAGCCAGCGAGCCTTGCCTGGTGATTACCCGCTGCACCATCAGCGGCGCGCATGTGGCCAGCCAAGGGCGACTGGTTTATCCGGGTATGCGCTACAACCTGCAAGGCAATTTTCAGCTATGAACTGGCAACACATCGCCTTAGCTAACGCTACACCCCTGCCCTGGAAAAACGGCGGCGGCACCACACGCGAATTGTTGGCCTGGCCGCCGGGGGTGGCCGATTGGCATTGGCGTATGTCGGTAGCGCAAGTGGATGCGGACGGGCCTTTTTCGTTGTTTGAGGGCGTGCAGCGCTGGTTTGCGGTGTTGGACGGGGCGGGCGTGGAATTGGCCTTGGGGCAGGGAGGCACCATGCAGACGCAGCGCCTGACTCAGCAAAGCGACGCCTTTTGTTTTGATGGCGCGCTGCCGGTGGATTGCAGCTTGCTAGACGGGCCAACGCAAGACTTTAATTTGATGGTGCGCAGCGCGCACGCACAAGCGCAGCTGCAGCGTGTGCGAGGGACGCTGGCGGTGTCTGCGCAAAATGGTTCGGTGTGCGCACTGTGGACGGGTGCATCGGGTGCAGTATTGCGCGACGCAAATGGTGTTTGGCCGGTACCCGCGCAGACCTTGGCCTGGACATCTGCAGCGCCTGCGCAAGGTTTGCACATCGACAGCCCCGATGCGCTTTATGTGGAGATAGCACCATGTCCTTAAGCCTTTGGACGCACTGCGACGCCGCCACTATGCAAGCGGGCGCGGCGCAGCCTTATAGCTTGGTGCCCGATGCGGCCTTGGTGACCGAGGGTGAAGTGATTCGCTGGATCGGAGCGCGCAAAGAATTGCCGCAAGAGCTAAAAGTGCAATGCAGTACAGAGCATGACTGCGAAGGCGCTTTGATAACGCCAGGCCTGATTGATTGCCACACGCACCTGGTTTATGGCGGGGACCGCGCTGCCGAATTTGAGCAGCGCTTGCAGGGCGTGAGCTACGAAGCCATTGCGCGCCAAGGCGGCGGTATTGCATCGACGGTGCGCGCCACGCGCGAGGCCAGCGCCGCAGAGTTGGAGCGCAGCAGCGCCAAACGCCTTAGCGCCCTGATAGCCGAAGGTGTGACGACGATAGAAATCAAATCGGGCTATGGCCTGTCTTTGGAGCACGAGCGCAAATGCCTGCAAGTGGCGCGCAGCCTGGGCTGCAAGCAGGCTATCGATGTGCGCACTACGTTTTTAGGCGCTCATGCGGTGCCGCCCGAGTTTGCGGGGCAGAGCGATGCCTATGTGGACAGCTTGCTGCCTATGCTGCAAAGCCTGCATGCAGAAGGCCTGGTCGATGCGGTGGACGCGTTTTGCGAGCGCATTGGTTTTAGCGCGGCGCAGACCGCGCGCGTGTTTGATGCGGCGCGCGCGCTGGGCCTGCCCGTCAAGCTGCATGCCGAGCAATTAAGCGATAGCGGCGGCGCGCAATTGGCCGCGAGTTATGGCGCGCTTAGTTGTGACCATTTGGAATGGTTGTCGGAAGCGGGCGCAGCCGCTATGGCGCAGGCAGGCACGGTGGCGGTCTTGCTGCCCGGCGCGTTTTATTTTTTGCGCGAAACCAAGCTGCCGCCGATGGACCTGCTGCGCCAGCACCAAGTGCCCATGGCGCTGTCCACCGACTGCAACCCTGGCAGTTCGCCTTGTACTTCGCTGCTACTCATGCTGAACATGGCATGCACGCTGTTTCGCTTCACACCCGAAGAAGCGCTGGCCGGTGTGACGCGCCATGCGGCGCAGGCTCTGGGGCTGGCCGACCGGGGCGTGCTGGCGGCGGGCCTACGCGCTGACTTTGCATTGTGGGACGTTGCGCATCCTGCCGCGCTGGCTTATGCCATCGGTGCCAACCCGCTGCGCGCCAGCGTTTTCAAAGGAACTTTGCGATGAGCCAGACCCAGGCGAGCGGCGCTGTATGTACGCTGACACAAGGCCGGCTGCCCTTGCTGGTGAGCATGCCGCACATCGGCACGCAAATACCGGTGCATTTGCAAGCGGGCTATACCGCGCGCGCCTTGCAGGTGGAGGATACGGATTGGCATCTGGCGCAGCTTTACGACTTTTTGCCCACTATGGGCGCTAGCGTTTTGCAACCGCGCTATAGCCGCTATGTGATCGACCTGAACCGCCCGCCAGATGACGCGCCCATGTACCCCGGTGCCTCCAATACCGAGCTATGCCCCACACGCTTTTTTACCGGTGATGCTTTGTACCTACAGGGCTGCGCGCCTGATGCTGCCGCGCGTGCGCAACGGCGTAGCGATTACTGGCAGCCTTACCACGATGCGCTGGCCGCTGAGTTGCAGCGCTTGGTGCAAGTACACGGCTATGCGCTTTTGTGGGACGCGCACAGCATCCGCTCGGCTATTCCCTGGTTGTTTGAGGGCACGCTGCCTGCGCTCAATATCGGCACGGCCAGTGGCGACAGCGCGCACCCTGCGATTGCGCACGCCGTAATGGCCGTTTGTGGCGAAGCGGGGCGATTCAGCCATGTGCTCAATGGTCGCTTTAAAGGTGGCTACATCACCCGCCACTATGGTCGGCCCGATCAGCATGTGCATGCCGTGCAGTTAGAAATGTGCCAAAACCTGTATATGCAAGAGACGCCGCCTTTTGCGTATGACGCAGCCTTAGCTGCCCAAGTGCAACCCACGCTGCGCGCCATGCTGCAAGCGGCGCTGGATGCGGGCGCGGCTTTGTACGCGGGAGGTGGAGATGGTCACTAAGGCGAATCGGTTTTTCGCAAGCCAGGCCTGGGTGCAGGGCGCTTGGGCCAAAGACGTGTTGCTTGAAGTGGATGCCAGCGGCCACTGGTCGCGCATCACCCTTGATGCCGCGCCGCAGACGGTGCGCGACGCGGAACGCTTGGCCGGACCGGTCTTGCCCGGCGTGGTCAACGCCCATAGCCATGCTTTTCAACGGGCCATCGCGGGCCTGACCGAGCAGGGCGCATCCAGCGGGCAAGATAATTTTTGGAGCTGGCGCCAGCGCATGTACGCAGTGGCCCAGCGCATCACGCCTGAGCAACTCGAAGCCATTGCCACCATGCTCTACACCGAGTTGCTGGCCGGTGGCTATACGCAGGTTTGTGAGTTCCACTACCTGCATAACGCCAGTGCCCATGCGCCACGGGCTAGCGCGCTGGACATGTCCATGGCCTTGGTGCGCGCGGCGCAACGCAGCGGCATAGGTTTGACGCTTTTGCCCACTTTGTATATGCGTTCGGGCTTTGCCGCTGATGGGCTGCGCCCCGACCAGCAGCGCTTTGCCTCCACGCCCGACAGCATTGCCCGCTTGGTGCAGGAGGTGCAGACTGCGACACGCGACATGGCGCATGTGAACCTGGGCGTGGCGCTGCATTCTTTGCGCGCGGTGACACCGCAAGCGCTGACGCAATTGGCGGCCTTTGCGGATGCGCAAAGCCTGCCGATGCATATCCACATTGCCGAGCAGCCGCAAGAGGTGCAGGACTGCATCGCGCATACCGGCCAGCGGCCCATCGAATGGCTACTGGCGCACGCGGCATTGCACCCGCGCTGGAACCTGGTGCACGCCACCCATGCCACGCAGGCCGAGTTGGACGGCGTGCGCGCCAGCGGCGCGAGCATCGTGATTTGCCCGACGACCGAGGCCAACCTGGGCGATGGCGTGTTTGATTACACCGGCTATTGTGCGCAGGGTGGTAGCTGGTCGATAGGCTCGGACAGCCACGTCAGCCGCACTTGGAACGAAGAACTGCGCCTGCTGGAATACGGCCAACGCCTGACCCGCGGGCAACGCAATGTGGCAGCCCAAAGCGGCGCCTCCACCAGCAGCGCAGGTAATATGTTGCAAGCCTTGCTGCAAAGCGGGGCTGCCTCTACTGCGCTGCCCTTAAGCGGCTTGCAAGTGGGGCAGCGGGCAGATTGCGTGGTGCTCGATGCTGCTTCCCCCGCACTGTGTGGCGTACCCGCCGCGCATGTGCTGGACGCGCATGTGTTTTCCAGCCCAGGCAGCGCGCCCTTAGGCGTTTGTGTGGGTGGGCAATGGCATGCCCATTCGGCGCTAGGTGCGGTAGCGCGGGAGTATGCGGCAACGTTGGCGCAAATCTTTGCCTAAATTTTTTTACGTAAACCTGTAAATGCCTAACCCACCGTGCGCGTGCGCGCCAGCGGTGGGTTTCTACCAAAGTAGGCGCTGATGCCGCGCATCAAGGCATCGGCTACTTGGTTTTGGTAGTCCTCGGTAACCAGCTTTTTTTCCTCTTCGGGGTTGCTGATAAAAGCCGCCTCCACCAATACGCTGGGAATATCTGGCGCTTTGAGTACTGCGAAGGAAGCTTGTTCCACGCTGCCTTTGTGCAGCTTACCCACGCGGCCCATTTCGCCCAAGAGCGTGCCGCCTAGTTTCAGGCTGTCGCTGATTTGTGCGGTGGTGCTCATGTCTAGCAGGGCGCTTTGCACTTCGGCGTCTTTGGCTTTGACGTTGAGCCCGCCTATCAAATCGGCCTTGTTCTCTTTGGCCGCCATCCAGCGCGCTGCGCTGCTGGAGGCGCCGCCTTGGCTAAGGGCAAAGACGCTGGCGCCTTGGGGCGCGGGGGTGTAAAACGCGTCTGCGTGCAGGCTGACAAACAGGTCCGCCTGCACACGACGGGCTTTTTGCACGCGCACATGCAGGGGTACAAAATAATCAGCATCGCGCGTCAGGAAAGCGCGCATAGGGTTACCTTTGACGCTGGCGGCGTTGATGCGGTCGCGCAGCAGAAAAGCCAGTTGCAGCACCACGTTTTTTTCCTGGGTGCCGCCAGGGCCGATAGCACCTGGGTCTTCACCCCCGTGGCCGGGGTCTAGCGCGATGATGATCAGGCGGTCGGTGCCGGTCAGCGCTGGGCTGGGGCCTATGAAAGCGCCAGGGCTGGCACTGCCAGTCTTTGCCGAGGCGGGTGCGGCCGGTGCCACCACGCTGCCTTGCGCGCTGTTCGTCACCATGGTAGAGGTACTCGCAGCGTCCGCGCCCTTGCTTTGCGGTGCAGTCTTCGCGGGTGGGCCCGGCAGCGTGCCGCTATTGCCCGCCACTGCGGGCGGCAAATCACGCTTGCCTGCGTTTTGTGCCAACAACTCTGCCATCGGGTCGGCCGCTTTGCTAGCCGCAGGCGCTGGTACGTGCTGGGCAATGAGCGCGTCCAGCGGGTCAATCGCTTGCAGCGGATACAGGTCGAGCACCAAGCGGTGTTGGTAGGCGGCGATAGGCGGCAGGCTAAAGACCTGCGGGCGCACGCCTTGCTTGAGGTCTATGACCAAGCGCACCACTTCCGCGCTGTATTGCCCCACGCGTATGCCCGCGATATTGGGGTCGTCCTGACGAACTTTGGCTACCAGTTCTTTGAGCGCTGGGTTCAGGCTGATACCTGCTATGTCCACCGCCAAGCGCGGCGGGTTGTTGACCATGCTTTGCGTGGCTTGCAGCGGGCTGTCCGACTCGATAGTGACGCGGGAATAGTCGGGCGCCGGCCAGATGCGCACATTGACGATGCTGGCGCCGCGCACCAGGCTCGTGCTCAGGCACAAAACCACGGCCCCGCTTTGGACAAAAGCGCGGCGCTTCATACTGCTCCACCTTCGCCGCCGGGTAGTGCAGCTTGCAAAGTTTGCAACAGCACCATGCCGACGGTGCTTTGGGCCTGCAGCGTAGCGCTGCGGCTTTGGTCCGGATTCACTTCCATGCGTATTTCCAGATCCGGCGTCGGCAATACCCCCGCGGCTTTGTCCGGCCACTCGGCCAGTTTCAGGCCGGGGCTGGCAAAAATATCCCGAAAACCCGCGTCTTCCCATTCGCGCGGGTCGTTAAACCGGTAAAAGTCGAAATGCCAGATGTCCAGGCCTGGAAGGCTATAGGGCTCGACTACCGCATAAGTGGGGCTTTTGACACGCCCTTGCACCCCTAGCGCGCGCAGCAGATGGCGTACCAGCGTGGTTTTACCCGCGCCTAAATGGCCATGCAGGCTGACAAAGGCTTGGCGCAAGCCCGCTTGCGCCGCCAGGTGCTGTGCAAAGGCCTGCGTGGCGCTTTCGTCAGGCCAGTGCAGCAGCAAAGGCGGGGTTTTTACAATCACAAGGTGAACAATCCAAAGGCCCAGACTAGCACCCCGCAAGCGGCGGCGCTGGACATGGCGCAGTTGCAAGCTTGGGGGCAGGAACTGGGATTCTCCCAAATCGGCGTGGCGGGTGTGGATTTGGCCAGCGCCGAGCCCGGCCTGCTAGCTTGGTTGGAGGCTGGTTTTCACGGCGGCATGGACTATATGCAGCGCCACGGACTCAAGCGCGCGCGGCCTGCTGAACTCATCCCTGGCACAGTGCGTGTGATTACCGCGCGCATGGACTACCTGCCGCGTGGTACCGCACCCGACTGGCAAAGCATAGAGATGAACCGTCTGCAAAGCCCAGCCACTGGCACCGTAGCTTTGTATGCGCGGGGGCGGGACTACCACAAGGTCTTACGCAGCCGCTTGCAAAGCCTGGCTGAGCGCCTGGCTGTCCATCTGGGGCCGCTGGGCCACCGTGTGTTTACCGATTCCGCGCCGGTGCTAGAGGCCGAGCTGGCCACCCGCAGCGGCCTGGGCTGGCGCGGCAAGCACACCTTGGTCTTGCACCGCGAAGCGGGCTCGCTGTTTTTTCTGGGGGAGATATTTGTCGATGTGGCGCTGCCGCCCACACCGCCGGTGGAGCCGCACTGCGGCACCTGCAGCGCCTGTATCGATGTCTGCCCCACGCAGGCCATCGTGGCTCCCTATCAGCTAGATGCCAGGCGCTGTATTTCGTACTTAACGATTGAGCATGCAGGTAGCATCGACGAGCAACTGCGGCCCTTAATGGGCAACCGCATTTACGGCTGCGATGACTGCCAAAGCGCGTGCCCCTGGAATAAATATGCGCGCACCAGCCGCTTGCCGGACTTTGACGAGCGCGCGGGGCTCAACGGGCAGTCGCTGGCGAGCCTGCTGGCTTGGAGTGAAACAGAGTTTTTGCAGCGCACCGAAGGCAGCGCTATCCGCCGCATAGGCCATGTGCGCTGGCTGCGCAATGTGGCGGTGGCGGCAGGCAATGCCTTGCGTGCCGGAGACGCATCCGCCCCCGCTTTGCGCCATGCTTTGGAGGCGCACTTGGGTCATGACAGTGAGATCGTGCGCGAACATGTGCAATGGGCTTTGGCGCAAGATGCTGCAGTGCCCGCTTGCGAGCCAAACCTTTAATAGAAAACCTGCAGCCCTAAGTAGCCGCCCTTGTTGCTGCGAAACGCCAATCGTTGCCCCACCAGGGTCTCGCCTTCGGCGCCGTAGACCATACCTGTCAAACTCAGTCTGGCATTGAGGGGGTATTCGCCGCGGACGCTGAAAAAAGTGTTCCCTTGGTTCAAGGTAATTCGCGTGGTGAATGAGGTCCACTCCCAGCCATTCGTATAGCCCAAGCTCAGGTCGGTACCTTGGTCCTGGCCAATGGTGTTGCGCTCTAAGCCCAGCGTAAAAAAGCCTAGGCCGTTTACAGACATTCCAAACTCTCCGCCAAGCGACACGCCGCGCTGATTCAAGTAGGTAGAAAATTCGGGCCAATACACCAGAGCGCTTCTATCGATGACGGGCAGGTGAATTGGCCATTGAAAGGGCCCGACCCACTTGCCTGCATTGGGGTCGATATCACTGGGCAGTTCACCGTACAGGCGTCGTGCGCGAACCAGAGAGCTCACCGAGTCGCTTGGTTCTCCATAGACCCGCAGTGCGCGCAAACTGGTCCACATGCCGTTGGACATCAGAGCAGCTAGCAATTGGACCCGCTGTATTTCATCTTTGCTTGTGGCAATACCTTGCGCGGCCAGATCCGAAACATAGCTAGATGGGTCACCGCCAATGCGCTGGTCCATTTCAAAGTACGCCGGGCTGAACCACTTGTTGACGCTATAGGCCAAAGCAATCGACGGTGTGGCACCGCCGTACATGGATTCGGCGTAGCGCGATGCCAAATAAGTGTTTAGGTTCAGCCCTGCCGCGTTGATTTGGGCCGATTCCCTGGCGGTCGTAGTGCGACGGCCGGTCCAGGCAACGCCGACCCCCCTGCGTGATAGCTCTGCAATTTGCCGGGGATCAAACGCCATCGTTGCCAGGTTAGAAAGGTAGGGTGCACTGACGATGGAATTGCCCTCTTGAGCCCCCACCCGCACGTCGGTAAATTGCAGTTGCGAGGCGATTTCTGCGTGCGCGTACTCATGCAGTACGTAGGCATTGGCATATTGCAAACGAAAACTAAGAAAGGCCTGCGCGCTCAGCGCCAGTAAGCGAGCGGGTTCACCAAGATCGCGGCTCTGGCATAGCGTCCATTGCCGGCTACGCTCCAATAAGGTCACCAGATCGTCCTGGTAGAGGGCCGATACGAAGGACTGCCCCGGGTTATTGAATTGCAGCATCTGCGGGCTAAGGGACAAAACCCCGAAGCTTGGATAGCACTCTGGAGCCTGGTATTGCGCCTGTACTTGTAGGCTGGTACACAGGAACAACACGGTCACTAACGGTCGTAAAAAGCTCCACATACCCACACCTCTTTGGTAAAGGCATGTTTATACATACTATTATGGATTTAGTAAATAAATTGATAATTAACTGTAGGAAACTAGCCTAATCGTCTGCCCGCACTTAGGCGGTAGCTTGGCAAGTAAATTCTGCAGTCAGGCCCCGTAAAGTGGCAGCAATATCCCTAGCGACAGCCCCAGGCTGCCCATGCCTAGCAGGGTGGAGGCGGTAATGAGCGCACCAACATACCCCCCGTCGTAACCCATTTTTGCGGCCAGCACATAGCCGCTGGCCGCAGTGGGTACGGCGGCGAAGGTGAGCAAAATGGCTGCATGTGCGGCTGACAGTTGGAGTGCAAAGGCCAGGCCTAGTGCGACCAGGGGCAGCAGTACATGGCGGATGCTTAGCAGCGCAATCCCTAGCGACTTGGCCCGCGCTAGCGACTGCAATTGCATGCCCGCGCCAGCGGCCATGAGGCCTAGGGCCAGCGAGGCCGCGCCGATACGCGCCACGGTGGGTTCCAGCCAGTACGGCAGCGACAGGCCCAGCAAATTAGCCGCCAGGCCGCTGGTGGTGGCGATGATTAAGGGGTTGCGCAGTAACTCGCGCGCAAAGCCGCGCTCGCTGCCGCGTGCCATGGGCCAGACCGCCGCCACATTGGCCATGGGCACACAAAAACCGATCAAGACGGCGATGGACAGCAAACCGGTGGCGCCGCCCATGCGCTCGGCCAGCGCCAGGCCGATAAAAGAGTTAAACCGAAAGCCCACTTGCGCCGCAGCGGCGTGTTCGCGCCTCGCAATGTGCCGGGAGAGGCCTGGCACATAGGGCAGGCTGTAGGCCAGGGCCACGCCGCTGGCCAATACACCCAGGCCGCCTGCCAACAGGCGCGAGGCATCGGCCAAATCCAGCGGACTTTTGATAATGGAGTGGAATAAGAGCGTGGGGAACAGCAGGTAATAGATCAGCCCATCCACCTGGCTCCAAACGCTGCGGTTCAGGGCGGTATGGCGGCAAATCAGGTAACCCAGCAGAATCAGAGAAAACTCGGGCAGCAAAAGTAGGGCATAGCTCACCGGGGCGAGGATACCAGCGCTAGCTGGGCGCAGCCCATCCACGTAGCAGGCGCATCCAGCCTTCGCTGGGTTAAGGCCTACGCCCTATGGCGGCTTTCGGGTGGGTGCAGTCGGCTTCGTTGTAGTATTACTCTTTCCCACCGGGGTCGCCGAGTTGGTGCGTGGCCCCCAATCCACTGGAGTTTTTTATGCAGCGTCGCCCTTTTGTCGTATCCACTTTGGCCCTTGGCGCCTTGCTAGCGGCCAACGGCGCTTGGGCCCAGGCCTATCCGAACAAGCCGGTGAAACTGCAAGTGCCGTTTGCCCCCGGCGGCACGACCGACATCGTGGCCCGCGTCATTTCCGAGGCCATGGGCAAAGCCCTAGGCCAGAACGTGGTGGTGGAAAACAAGGCCGGTGGGGGCGGCGTGATTGGCGCCAACGAAACCGCCAAGGCCGCGCCTGATGGTTATTCCCTGGGCATGGCCACCGTGTCTACGGTAGCGGCCAACCCGGCTATCAACCCCAAAATCCCGTACAACGCGCTGACCGATTTCACCCCCATCATCAACGTGGCGGCCACACCCAATGTGATCGCAGTGCATCCCAGCTTCCCCGCCAAGGACTACAAAGGCTTTGTGGCTGAGCTGAAAAAAAATCCCGGCCAGCACTCGTATTCGTCCTCGGGCACTGGCGGCATTGGGCACCTGCAAATGGAGTTGTACAAAAACCTAGCCGGTGTGTTTGTCACCCATATTCCCTACCGGGGCGCAGGCCCCGCGCTCAATGACACCGTGGCCGGCCAGGTGCCGATTATTTTTGACAACATGCCCTCGGCATTGCCTTTTATCCAGGCCAACAAGCTGGTGGCCATCGCAGTGGCCGCGCCGCAGCGTTTGGCGCAGTTGCCGCAAGTGCCCACTTTCAAAGAGGTGGGCCTTGAGCCAGTGAATCGCATGGCGTTTTACGGTATTTATGGCCCCAAAGGTTTGCCCAAAGACGTAGTGGACAAGGTCAATGCCGCCGTGCGCAAGGCCCTGGAAGACCCGTCAGTGCGCAAGCGTATTGAGGACACTGGCTCCATCATCATTGGCAATACGCCCGAGCAATTTTCCGAGCAGATCAAGGCCGAATATGCGGTCTATAAGCAAGTGGTGGATTCAGCCAAACTCAAGCTCGACTGAGTTTGCCAAGTTTGCCCGTCAGCGCTGCTGTCACACCTGCCGGTGATGCGTCTATCGACGCTTTTATCGATGCGCTGTGGCTGGAGGACGGGCTGGCGCTCAACAGCTTGCAGGCGTACCGGCGCGACCTGGTCAAGCTGCAAGCCCATTTACAAGGCGCGCCGTTGACCAGCTGTTCGCAATGGCAATTGCAGCAGTACTTTGCCGCGCAGCACGCGGGCAGCAAGGCCACTACCGCCAATCGGCGCCTGACGGTTTTTAAGCGCTATTTCCGCTGGGCGCTGCGCCATGGACTGGTGCAACAAGACCCGACGCTGCAATTGCAATCGGCCAAGCAGGCGCTGCGGGTGCCCAAGACTTTGAGCGAATCCCAGGTCGAGGCCTTGTTGGCCGCGCCCGATGTGGCAAGTGACATCGGCGTGCGTGACCGCACCATGCTCGAACTCATGTACGCCAGCGGCCTGCGGGTGAGCGAATTGGTCAGCCTCAAAGTGTTTCAGCTAGGCTTGAACGACAACGTCTTGCGCGTGATGGGCAAGGGGTCCAAAGAGCGCTTGGTGCCCTACGGCGAAGTGGCAAGCCAGTGGCTGCGCGATTACCTGGGCGGCGCGCGCGAGGTCTTGCTGGCGGGTAAACAAACCGAGGCTTTGTTTGTGACTACGCGGGGCACTGACGCGGGTAGTGCCATGACGCGGGTGATGTTCTGGATGTTGGTCAAAAAATACGCGCTGCTGGCCGGCATCCACGCGCCTTTGTCGCCGCATACCTTGCGCCATGCATTTGCGACGCATTTGCTCAACCACGGCGCTGATTTGCGCGCCGTGCAATTGTTGCTGGGGCACGCCGATATTTCTACCACCACCATCTACACCCATGTAGCCCGCGAGCGCCTGGCCAAGCTGCACGCCGAGCACCATCCAAGAGGCTAAGGACGGTCTGCAAAAGTGCGCCATCGCGAGGAGCGAAGCGACGTGTCGATCCAGGTTTGCGTGGAGTCATGGATTGCCACGGCCTACGGCCTCGCAATGACGAGTCCAGCGCCCTCAGCGCTAGCGCTCAGTCCGCCCCGCGCGGTTTCCAAAACGGCAAGCTCCACAAGCCGCTGGACAAACTGGTACCCACGACGATGACCACTGCACAGCCGAGCATCCAGTGGGTTACGCCTTCGCCCAGCAAGATCACGCCATAGGCAATCGCAAAGACCGGAATAGCAAAGGTGACTGTCAATGCGCGCGCCGGGCCTGCATGTGCGATCAGGCGGAAATACAAGATATAGGCGGTGCCGGTACACAGTACGCCCAGCGCGGTGACGGCCAGCCAGGCCTGCGTGCTTGGCGCCTGATCAGGCCAGTAGACCACGCAAAACGGCAACAGAAAAATAGACGCGCCCACTTGGCTGCCAGTGGCCGATACCAAAGAGGGCACGCCACCCAAAAAGCGCCGCGTGTAGCTCGCTGCAATGCCGTAGCACAGGCAGGCCAGCAGGCTTGCTGCAATGCCCCAGGCGCTGGAGCTGCCCAGCACATCGGTGTCAAAGCTGGTGTTTTCGCTGGCTAACAGCGCAATGCCGGCAAAGCCGATCAGCAAGCCCACCACGCGTGAGCCCGAGGGCCGATCCCCCAACCAGACCCAGGCGATGAGCGCGCCAAACAAGGGCACCGTGGCATTGAGCACCGAGGACTGGCCGATGGAAATACTTTGTAGCGCAAAGGCTATGCAGACAAAGGGAATGGCCGAATTAATGACGCCGACCAGCAGCACTTTTTTCCAGTGCAGCGCAAAGTCCGCCCGGTGGCCGCGCAGCAGCATCAGGGGCAGTAGCACGGCGCTGGCGATGAGGACGCGCAGCGCGGCGGTGACTACCGGCCCAAAGCCGAGCATGCTCAAGCGCGTGAATAAAAAAGAAGCGCCCCAAATAGCTGCCAGGGCAATGAAATCAGGCACCCAGCGTGGTTGGCGCGCATCAGAAATAGGGGATGTCAAAAAGCGCTTTCGAGTTGCAGGAGGGCGATCTTACGTGGCAGGCCACCGGCGTAACCCGTAAGTTGGCCATTGCTGCCGATCACCCGGTGGCAGGGCACCACAATGCTTAAGGGGTTGCGTCCAATGGCGCCACCGACCGCGCGTACCGCAGCCGGCTTCCCGATAGCCTGCGCAATAGCGGCGTAGCTGCTGGTTGTGCCTGGCGCTATCGCGGTCAACTGGCGCCAGACTGCTTGTTGAAAGTCAGTGCCTACGCTGTAATCCAGCGGCAAGGAAAAGACTTGGCGCTGCTGCACAAAATATTCGCGCAGTTGCGTGTGCGCCATGGCGTGAACTGGATGCGTGGTGTTTGACGCAAAGTCATCGAGCGCGGGGAAGTGGTCTTGGCCTTCAAACCACAGGCCCAGCAGCGCGTGGGCATGAGCCAGCAGGTGAATGGTGCCCAAAGGACTTTGGTAAGTCGATTGCACGGCTTGGGAGTCAAAGGGTTTCATGATGGGGTGTAGTGGGTTGCCAAGTTCAAACTGCCTAAGCCTGCGCGCGACCCATAGCCGCCGCGCTGTGCCAGGCCCGGATGGTGGCGTAACTGCGCCAGGGTCGCCAGACTTGCGATGCTGCTTGCGCCAAGGCTTTGGCGCGCGGCGCGTTCGCCAGGCCCAGGGCTTTGTGCAAGGCCACGTCCCCCGTGGGAAACGCATCGGGCCATCGCAGTGCCCGCATCGCGATGTACTGCGCCGTCCAGGGCCCAATGCCTTCAATGGCTTGCAGGCGCTCTAAAGTCAGTTCCAGCGGTGCGCCCGGTTCGAGCTGCAGTTCACTTTGTGCCACGGCGCGCGCCAAACCAATGATGGCCGCCTGCCGCTGCCGCACCATGCCTAGTGCACCCAAAGCCGATGGCGCCAAGTCGGCGATCAGTTCAGCGTGTGGGAAATAGTGGCTGATACCTTTCACTGGCAGGTTCGCGCTGTCCGCCATTGCATGGCCGAAGGCGACCACCAGGCGTGCGCAGAGTGTGCGCGCCGCAGCCACTGTGATTTGTTGACCCAGGATGGCGCGCACCGCCAGCTCGAAACCATTGACCGTGCCGGGCAGGCGCATGCCATGCGTGGCCGGGAAAGCGGGCTCCAGCAGACCTTCATAGGCCAGCGGGTCGGCATCGAGGTCCAGCAAGCGGCGGCACAGGCCTTGAACTTCTAGGAGCGCCGGGCCTAGTGAAGCACTGAGATGCAGCTCCACCACGGCCCTATCCGGAATAAAGCGGGCCAGCATCCAACCTTCGCAGAGCTGCGCACCATGGCCCAGGCGCAAACTGCGGGCGTAGCGCAACTCCGCCAGGTCCACCGCTTCCAGGCCGGGCAATGCGCGCTGGTGTAGAAAACCGATTAAATGCCGCGCATCCAGCGGTGGCCGGTAAGGCAAATACACCGTCAACCCGGCAGCGAGCGGATGGCTGTTGATGGCGGTCGGTATGTGTCCATTTTTGAAGGTCTTGCGCATGGCGCCGGGCGTGAGCCGGTAGTGCTTGGCAAATACTGCGTTAAAGCGCCGTACGCTACCAAAGCCGCTGCGCTGTGCCACCTCGCTGACGGGCCAGCGGGTATCGGTCAGCCACTGTTTGGCGTGCAGCAGACGCCGCGTTTGCAGGTATTGCAAGGGCGCGATATGCAGGTGCCCTTCCATCAGGCGGCGCAAATGGCGCTCGCTAATGCCCAGGCGCGCGGCCCAGCTACGCACCGTCCATTGCTCCGTCAAGTCACCCCGAGAAATTTCCAGCAATTGAAGCGCCTGGCGCACCAGCATGGACCCGGCATCTTGCGTGGACCAATGGTGAAAGCCTGGCGCTGCGGGCGCTAATTCCGGCCGACAACGCAAACAAGGACGAAAACCTGCAGCTTCTGCCTGGGCTGGCAGCGCAAAAAAAGTGCAGTTCTTTTCTAGGGGAACGCGTACTTTGCAAACCGGGCGGCAGTAAATGCCGGTGGAGCGCACGCCGGTAAAAAAATGCCCATCAAAACGCGCGTCGCGCGCTTGCAGCACGCGGTAACAGGCCACGGAGTCCATGGCAAGGCCGGCAGCTAGGGTGGACGGTGATGTGGCGTGCAATGGCATAGGTTGATGATACGCAGGCTTGGCGCAGTCATTGGCCGTAATCGGACATGTGTTTGCAGGGGTGCAGAGGGCTGGGCTGAAATCCGCATCGATCTGTTGCGTCGTGGTCTGGAGCGGGAAAGCATTGCGCTTACACCAGTAGCCCAAGAGATGGTCGCTTTAGTGCCTAAAACAGAGCACCTCATAAAGAGCTGGCTAAAAACGATTCACCACAAGGGCTTCGACGTATAGCAATGGGTGCTTATGCTCAGGCTTTGCTCGCCAACTGCCGACACAGTTCGCCCAATGGCACCGCCTCGGTAGCCGTGCTCAGCGCGAAGCTGTCGGCCCCGGGGTAGACCACATACTGACGACTGGGCTTCAGGTCCTCGCAGGCGACATAAAAGCCACGCTCCATCTTTGGCGACAAACTGCGTTTGACTTCAATCGCCCAGGATTGACCATCGGGCCAGCGCAACAGCAAATCGATTTCTGCGCCTGCGCTGGTGCGGTAGAAGTAGGCACTGGCATTCGGGCCTGCCGCCGTGATTAGGTTTTCCAGCACAAAGCCTTCCCAGCTGGCGCCGACGGCGGGGTGACCCAGCAGCGTTTCTTCATCAGACAAGCCCAGCAGTGTATGCAGCAAGCCGCTGTCGCGCACATACAGTTTGGGCGATTTGGTCAATCGCTTGCCCAGGTTTGCATGCCACGGCTCCAGGCGGCGTACTAAAAACATCTGTACCAGCAAATCTATGTAGCGGTTGACGGTGCGGGTGTCCAGCGCCAGACTGCGCGCCAGCACCGACGCATTGAACAAACCGCCTTGCTGGTGTGCCAGCATGCCCCATAAGCGCCGCACCGCATCGGCACCCACACGCCCGCCCAGCTGTGGGATGTCACGTTCTGCATAAGTGCGAATGAAATCCTGTCGCCAACGAAAACTTGCGCTGACGGTGCGCGCCAAGTGGCTGTCAGGAAAACCGCCACGCAGCCACAAACGGCGCAGTTCGCTGTCGGCAAGCTCCAGCGCGTGAAACGGGGTGAGTTCGCGGTAGGCAATGCGCCCGGCCAGACTCTCACCTGCTTGTTGCAGCAAGTCCAAGGAGGCCGAGCCCAACAACAGGTAGAGCCCGCTGCGGCGACCTTCACGCCGGGCGCGGTCGATCAGGCCGCGCAGCACCGGAAACAGGCCTGGCACTCGGTGCACCTCGTCAATGACAAGCAAACGGTCCAGCCGCTCACCCAAGTACAGCTCCGGTGAACTGAGTTTGGCCCGGTCGAGTTCGGACTCCATGTCCAGATACACACTGTGTTCTGGCAGGGCGAGCAGGTGGACGACGGTGGTTTTACCGGCCTGGCGCGGCCCAAGCAAGGCCACAGCCGGGTATTCGGCCAGGTCTTGGCGTAGGTGTTTAAGTAAACTGCGATCTAACATCCTTGAATTTTAAGCATCTACATGTATAAATTGCAAGGATGTTATTCCCTTAAACAGAGGAAAATAAGCCCAAAAGCTGCAAGTGTGTGATAGCTTGCCCTTGATGGATGCTGCCACCCCCGCCCCTTGGTCTGCTATGCCTTAATGCGGTGCGGCAATTGCACCTAGCCCCCTTTCAAACCTAGGTCGTCCACCATGGCGTCCACACTGGCCCGTCAGGGGATCGGCCCAGTGCTGGGCCACACGCAGCTTGCTGATCTGGCCGCAGCGCTTTGGCTCCTGGTCTTGGGCAGCACTTTTTGCATCAGCGTCCAGTCCGCGCTTTTGTCGTGCTGGTCTGCCTGTTCTAGCGAACACCAAGAGGACGTTTCGATTGGGCGCAAAAGGAACATTATGGTGTTGGGCTTACGCTCCCATGGGCTGGCAGATGCCCCTTCTACAATGCCTCACACGCAGTGCGTACCCTACGCACACTACTAAATACTCAAGCACGGCCACGCTATGCAACTATCTCCCAGTATTTTCAAAGCCTACGATATCCGAGGCATCGTGCCCTCCACCGTACATGCAGACATGGCGCGCGCCTTGGGTCGCGCTTTCGGCACCTTGGCCATGCGCCAGGGCGAGCGCACCGTAGCCGTCGGGCGCGACGGACGGCTCAGCGGGCCGCTGCTGGCCGGTGCTTTGATGCAAGGCTTGCAGGACGCGGGTGTGCAAGTCATCGACATCGGCCCCGCCACTACGCCCATGCTGTACTTTGCGGCCTGCACTTTGTGCAAGAGCGGCATCCAGGTCACTGGCAGCCACAATCCGCGTGATTACAACGGCTTCAAAATGGTGCTGGGCAGCAAAGCGATTTACGGCGAAGAAATCCAGTCCCTGCGCCGCATCATGGAAGACGAAAGCTGGGACTTGCAAGCCGGTGGCGGCTGCACCCAGGCCGATGTGCTGGCGGCCTACCGCGCGCGCATCGTCGGCGACATCAAGCTCGCGCGCCCGCTCAAAATCGTGGTCGATTCGGGCAATGGCATCGCCGGGGCCAGTGCGCCAGATATTTTGCGCGCCATTGGCTGCGAAGTGACCGAGTTGTACAGCGAAGTCGATGGCAACTTTCCCAACCACCACCCGGACCCGAGCAAACCCGAAAACCTGCGCGATCTGATTGCGGCCTTGCAAGCAGGGGACGCCGAGCTAGGTCTGGCATTTGACGGCGACGGCGACCGCCTGGGCATCGTGACCCGCGACGGCAGCAATATTTACCCGGACCGGCAAATGATGTTGTTCGCGCAAGACGTGCTCTCGCGGGTGCCGGGCGGAACGATTGTGTTCGACGTGAAATGCTCGCAACGCTTAGGCCCAGAGATCGCCGCAGCCGGCGGCAAGCCCTTGATGTTCAAAACCGGCCACTCGTTGATCAAAGCCAAAATGCGCGAGATCGACTCGCCGCTGGGCGGCGAGATGAGCGGCCATATCTTTTTCAAAGAGCGCTGGTTTGGTTTTGACGACGGCACCTATGCAGGCTGCCGATTGCTGGAAATCGTCAGCCGCGTGGCCGATTCCAATGCTTTGTTGCACGCGCTGCCCACCAGCTTTTCCACCCCTGAACTTAATGTACCTTGCAAGGAAGGCGAGCCGCACGCCGTGGTGGAGCAATTGATCGCGGCGGCAGACTTCGCTGCCCCGGCCGTGTGCACCACCATCGATGGCGTGCGCGTGGATTGGCCCGACGGCTTTGGCCTGGTGCGCGCCTCCAACACCACGCCGGTGCTGGTCTTGCGCTTTGAAGGCCACGATGCGGCGGCGCTCGCGCGCATTCAAGAGACCATGATGGCTTTGCTGCGCAGCGTCAAGCCTGATGCGCAGGTTCAAGAGGCAGCGCATTGAAGATATTGATTGTCAAACTCTCGTCGCTGGGCGATGTGGTGCACGCCTTGCCTGCGGCGCAGGATTTGCAAGCAGCCCTTCCCGGTGCGCAGATTGATTGGGTAGTGGAGCCGGCTTTTGCGCCTTTGTTGCGTCGCTGTGCTGGCCTTGGCAAAGTCATTGAATGCAATTTGCGGCGCTGGCGCCGCGCACCTTTTTCTGTATCCACGCGCAGTGCTTGGAGAGCCTTTCGGGCTGAGTTGGACCAGACCGCCTACGACCGTGTCATTGATTTGCAGGGTTTGAGTAAGTCGGCGCTAGTGGCTTACCTGGCGCGATTGGCTCCCGGCGGTCTGCGCGTCGCGATGGCGGGGCGTACTGATGGTTCATCGTATGAACTGCCCACGCGCTGGGTGGCGCAGCAAGTGGTGGATTTGCCTTGGCGCATAGGCGCGCTGGAGCGCAGCCGCTTGTTGTGTGCTAAGGCTATGGGCTACACGCTGCCGCAGACCGTAACGTTTGGCTTGGTACCTCAGCCGGTCTCAAAGTTGTCGCCAGAGCAAGGTACGGCGCAGTCAAGCGCAGCCCTACCCGTGGTGGCGCTGCTCATTGGGAGTTCACGTGCCGACAAACAATGGCCTATAGCGCACTGGCAATTGCTCGGTAAACGATTGTGCGCAGATGGCTATGCATTCGCCATTGCGCATGGAAACGATTCGGAGGAAAAGCAGGCCCATGCCATTGCGCAGGGCTTAGACGGCGCGCTGGTGTGGCCGCGGTGGGGACTGGACGCCATGGTCGATGCAATGGCCGCTTGTGTGGGCGTTGTCGGGGTAGACAGCGGCCTAAGCCACATCGCGGTAGCGCTGGGCCTGCCTCATGTGCAGCTGTATAACTTTGATACCGCCTGGCGTACCGGCCCCCAGGGCCATGCGCATCAGTGCAGCGTGTTCGCGTCACCGCATCCGTCCATCGAACAGGTCTGGCAAGCCTGGAACTCGGTACGTTTGCCACAGGTGCAAAGCTGATGCAAACCCTGCAATCGCTGGCCTTGTCAGCCTACAGTCTGCTCACTCTCTTATTGCAACCCGCGCTGCGCTGGAAGCTGCGCCGTCGCGCCCGCAGCGAACCGGCGTATGCGCAGCAAGTGGAGCAGCGTTTCGGGTATTACGGACAAGTCGGATTGGCCGATGGGCCGGTGTTGTGGGTGCATTCGGTGTCGCTGGGCGAGACCCGTGCTATCGGGGCCTTGATTGCCTTGTTGCGCGCGCAATGGCCCGGTATGCGTTTGCTGCTCACCCACGGCACGGCCACCGGGCTGGAGGCTGGTGCTGACTTACTGCAAGCAGGGGATTTGCAAGTTTGGCAGCCCTGGGACACACCGGGCGCCACGCGCCGTTTTGTGCAGCGTTTCAAACCGCGTCTGGGTTTGTTGGTGGATACCGAAATCTGGCCCAATCTGGTGCGTTCCTGTGCCCAGGCCTCCGTACCGCTGTGCCTCGTCAATGCGCGTCTCAGTGCGCACTCATTGCGGCGTGCGCAGCGCTTGCGTTGGTTGGCGGAGCCGGCGTACCAAAGTCTGGCCGGTGTCTGGCCGCAAGATATTGACCAGGCGAACCGTTTTCGCGCGCTGGGGGTGAAGCCGCACGCGCCGACCGGCAACATCAAATTTGACATGGAGCCGGACCTGGCTTTGTGGAGCCGAGGCCAAGCGGCCCGCCAGTCGCAACTGCGCCCGGTACTGATGCTGGCGGTGAGCCGCGAAGGTGAAGAACAGATGTGGCTGGACGCTGTGCGCACTATGCAGTCGGGCGCAGTGGCTGCGCGGCCCGTGCAGTGGCTGATCGTGCCACGCCATCCTCAGCGTTTTGACGCGGTTGCAGCAATGCTGCAATCGGCGGGTTTGTTAGTGGCGCGCCGTTCGGTCGATGGGGCCATGTTTTCTGAGGCAGACGTGTGGTTGGGTGACACGCTAGGCGAGATGGCTTTTTACTACGGCTTGACCGATGTGGCCTTGCTGGGTGGCAGCTTTGCGCCACTGGGCGGGCAAAACCTGATTGAGGCCGCCGCTTGCCGGTGCCCGGTGGTGATGGGCCCGCATACCTTCAATTTTGCCCAAGCCGCTGAGATCGCGCAGGATGCGGGGGCCGCCTTGGAGCGTCCTGATATGGCATCGGCCATTGAAACTGCCCTGCAATGGCTGGACGACCCCGCAATCCTGGAAGCGTCCAGCAGCGCCGCCTGGGCTTTTGCGCAAACCCACCGGGGCGCCGCACTGCGTTTGAGCAAGGCCCTCGATACGCTGTGGCAAGGTGGCGCAAAGCCTGGGCATTAAGTCACCGCTCGGAGCGTAGCGACGCCGGCCTTGCTTATCGCAGCAGTGCGTTGATCGCTTGCAGGTCAGCCGATTTGAGGATGCCGCTGGCCTGGCGCAGTTTGAGGTTGCCCATTAAGACGTCATAGCGCGATTTGGACAACTTGGCTTTGGTGTCGTACAACTGGCTTTGAGAATTGAGCACGTCGATGTTGATACGCACACCCACCTGGTAACCGAGTTTGTTGGCATCGAGCGCGCTTTGGCTGGAGACGGCAGCCGCCTCATAGGCCCGTACTTGCCCGAGTGCCGAATCTACGCCCATAAAAGCGGCTCGTGTGGACTGCGCCACATTGCGTTGCGCTGCTTCTAAATCAGCGCGCGCCTTTTCTTCAAGAGACAGGGTTTCCTTCACTCGATTTTGTATCGAGTAGCCTGCAAACAAAGGCAGGTTGAAATTTAAACCTACGGTATAGGCATTGGAGCCTGAGAACCCGGGTAATGCCACGCTGCCGTTATTGGTGCTGGTCTGGTAGCGTGCCACTAAATCCACCGTGGGCATATTGCCAGCATTGGCCTTTTGGGTTTCCAGTCGGGCTACTTCCAGCGCCAGGTTGAGCTGGCGGATGGACGGGTGTTCGGTTTGGCCGATGGTGAGCCATTCGTTCATATCCGCAGGCGAAAAATCGGACAGACTGAAACCCGGGGCGACCGCAAGCGGTTTGACGTCGGGCTTGCCGACTAATTGCGCCAGCGCCAAAGTCTTGACGCGCAAATCATTTTCAGCAGCAATCTCTTGGGCCAGCACCAGGTCAAACCGGGCTTGCGCTTCGCGCGCATCGGTAATGGTAGAGGTGCCGACTTCAAAATTGCGTTTGGCGGCGGCCAGTTGCTCTTGCACCGCGACTTTTTGGGCTTTCACAAACTCCAGGCTGTCGGCCGAGGCCAGCACGTCAAAGTAGGCTTGGCTCAGGCGCAAGATCAATTCTTGCTCGGCGCTTTGCAAGGCGCTGGCGGCTTGCTGCACCGCTTTGCGGCTTTGCGCAAAACTGGCTTCATCGGCAGGGCGGTATACGCCCTGGCTGGCGTCCAGGGTCATGGAGTTGTTGTTAAAGGTTCGGTCTGCTTGTGCCAGGCCTGCGCTCCAGGTGGCATTGATACCTACCTTGGGCAAGATCAAAGCCATGGTTTGGTCGGCTTTGTACAAATTAGCCTCGTTTTGCGCCTTGGCAGACTGGTAAGTCGCGTCAAAGTCTCGCGCGGCGGCGTACAAGTCCACCAGGCTTTGGGCTTGCGCGGCACCGGCCAGGCCGATGGCCATCATCAGGGCAAGAGGGCGCAAACGCAAGGTAGGAAGTGGTTGTGTCATGGGCAGTTTCTCGGTCGTTAAATAGAAGTTGTTAGGGCCGAATGGCGTTCGTCAACGAAAAGTGCTACCGCGTCAATAGCGCGCAATTGCGCTATCGAGTTCGGTGGACCAGGCGTCTATGCCGCCGTCGATATTGACCACTTGGCCAAAGCCGTTGCTGGCCAAAAAACGAGCCACTTGCATGCTGCGCACGCCATGGTGGCACAGGCAGGCAATGGGCTGGTCCGGGTCCAGTTCAACCAAGCGCGCGGGGATATCCGCCATGGGGATTGCCATTACGCGAAAGCCCGCACCATGTTCCAACTTCGCCCAGCCCAGCTCATAGGGCTCGCGCACATCCAGTACCAAGGGTGCGTCCAACGGATGCGATTGACCGACCGCGACCACCCAAGCGGCGAAATCAGCGGGACGGACTTGTGCAATCATCGTTGGGCGGCGTGTGCTTTAAAAGTGAAATTGCGAATGTTCGGCAAAGCCATGCAGGCGCGGTGCGTTGGCATCCCAGGGCGTGGTGCTGCGCAAGGCGGCCTCGTTCACGCGGGTAATCAGCTGCGCCGACATAATGGGTTCGTCGCCCACGATGGCTATCAGGCGTCCGCCCACCGCCAGCAAATCCAGCAGATGCTGTGGCACCTGTGGCACCGAGCCGCTGAGTACGATAGCGTCAAATGTGCCCAGGCCGGTCAGGGCTTGCGAGCCGTCAGCGACACGTACTTCCACATTGTGCAAACCCGCTTGTTGTAGATGGGCGCGCGCGCTGGTCGCCAGTTCGGGGATGCGCTCCAAGCTGAGCACGCTGAGCGCGCGGCGCCCCAGTAGGGCCGCCATATAGCCTGAGCCGGTGCCAATTTCCAGCGCTTTTTCGTGGGGCTGGATTTGCAGGTCTTGCAGCATGCGTGCTTCCAGGCGCGGTGCCAGCATGCACTGGCCATGACCCAGGGGTACTTCAAGATCCGCAAAGGCCAGCGCCTGGTGGGCCAGCGGAACAAACTCTTCGCGCCGCACATCGGCCAGCAGGTTCAGCACATCGGCATCGAGCACATTCCAGGGCCTGATTTGCTGCTCAATCATATTGAAGCGGGCTTGGGCGATGTTGGCAAGGTTCATAACAATACTTTCGGGAGCGCAGTTCAGACGGGTCCAATTTTACCGGCGGCTTCTGACGGTGCCTGTAAGGCAGGCGCTGGCAGGCCGAACAAACGGCGCATCCATTGACCCAGGTCGTCCAAATAGCAATACATCACCGGTACTACCACCAGCGTCAGCAGGGACGAGGTAATGACCCCGCCGATCACCGCCTGCCCCATGGGCGCCCGCATTTCTGAGCCCTCGGAGAGCGCAAAAGCCAGCGGCACCATGCCAAAAATCATGGCCAGCGTGGTCATCAGAATCGGGCGCAGGCGCACTTTGGCGGCCATCAACAGGGCGGCATTACGGTCTATGCCGGGCACCGCGTGGCCTTGTGCATCCGTGCTGCCTTCGCGCGCCCGAATGGCAAAGTCCACTAGCAAAATCGCGTTTTTGGTGACCAGACCCATGAGCATCAGCACCCCAATGACCGAGAACATAGACAGGGTGGAGCGAAAAGCCATCAGCGCCAGTACCACGCCGATCAGCGTCAAAGGCAAGGCCGTCATCAGCGCTAGCGGCTGCAAAAAGCTTTTGAACTGGCTGGCCAAAATCATGTAAATGAACACAATGCCCAGCGCCAAGGCCGACACCGCGTAACCAAAGGAGTCGGCCATGTCTTTGGTCGAGCCGCTGAACTGCGTGCTGTAGCCCGGCGGCATGGCGATGCCGTCCATTACTTTCTTGATGTCCTTGGATACTTCGCCCGCCGAGCGCCCGCTGACATTCGCGCTGATCGATACTTCGCGCAGCAAATCGCGTCGGTTGATTTGGTTGGAGGTGTGTGTCTCTGTCAGTTTGGCGACCTGGTTCAGTCGCACGATGCGGCCCGAGCCATCGGCATTGCTGCCCATTGCCAGGGGCATACGCTCCAAGTCGGTGGCGCTGTCACGCGCCGCTGGGTTCAGCCGCACATTGACGTCATAGGTTTGGTCGTCACTGGCGCGCCAGTTGCCCACGGTTTGTCCGGCTACCAGGGTGCGCAGGCTGTTGCCGATCTGGGCCAGGCTCAGGCCCAAATCGGAAGCGGCCTCGCGGTTGACTTGTAATTCGAGCGTGGGCTTATTGGGCTTCATGCTGGAGTCCAGGTCCACCAGGCCGGGGATGTCGCGCAGCTTGGGCAAGGCGCTCTGGGCGATGCGCTCCAAGGTCTGAATATCGCTGCCGAGCACCGAAAACGTGATTTGCTTGCTACCGCCCACTGAATCAAACAAGCCTATATGCGTAACGGTAATGCCTGGCACATGGGCTAGGCGTTCGCGCAAGATGGTGGATATTTCTTCAATGCCACGCTTACGCGCCTTGCGGTCCACCATGCGGATGTAAATGTTGGCGTACATCTTGCCCTGCGCATTGCCAGTGTTGATAGTGGTCAATGTGTAGCGCACTTCCGGAAATTCGCGCACGATGGCTTCGACCTGCTTGGCGCGCGCCTCGGTCACTTCCAGGGAGGAGCCCACTGGGGTGTAGAAGTTAACCGTGGTTTCTGAAAAATCCGACTTGGGCACAAACTCGGTACCCAGCAGCGGCACCATGAATACGCTACTGATAAAGATTCCCAGCGCCAGCAACACCGTGGCCAGCTTGTGGCCCAGTGCCCAGCGCAAAATGCTTTGATAGATATCGGCCAGGTAGTCCGTGCCCCGCTCGAACCAACCGGTCACGCGGCCTATGGTTTTGTCATACCAATTGGCAGGCCCGCTTTGTTTGCCATGGTTTTCAACGCTAGGGTCGTGCCATAAGCTGGAGAGCATGGGGTCCAGCGTGAAGCTGACGAACATAGAGATCAGCACCGCCACCACAATCGTCAGACCGAATTCGTGGAAAAACTTGCCGATGATGCCGGCCATAAAACCAATCGGCAAAAACACTGCCACGATAGAAAGCGTAGTCGCCAACACCGCCAACCCAATTTCTTGCGTTCCATCCATGGCGGCTTGAAAAGGCGTCTTGCCCATTTGGATATGGCGCACGATGTTTTCGCGCACCACAATGGCATCGTCAATCAGCAAGCCTACGCACAGACTGAGCGCCATCATGCTGATCATATTGATGGTAAAGCCCAGCATGTACATGAACAAAAACGTGCCAATCAGGGCAATCGGCAGCGTCAGGCCGGTGATGATGGTGGAGCGCCAGGAATTGAGAAACAAAAACACAATCAAGACGGTGAGCGCCGCGCCTTCCACCAGTGTGCGGTTGACGTTGTCCACCGACACGCGGATTTGCCGCGAACCATCGGCAATCGTTTCTAGACGGATACCCGCAGGTACTTGTTTACGCAATTCGGCCAGGGTTTTTTCAAGACCATCGACCACAGCAATCGTATTGTCATCCTGGGTTTTTTGTACCGACAAGAGCAAAGTGCGCTGCCCGTTATATAAAGCCAGGTTTTCTACTTCTTGCGCACCGTCTTTGAGCTGCGCCACCTGGCTGACTCGCACCGGCGCCCCATTTTTGCGGGCGACGATGATGTTGCCAAAATCCTCGGGCCTTTGGATGCGGCCCGATACCTGAATCACCCGCTCTTGCTCCAGCGAACGAATGCTGCCCAGCGGCAAATCCTGGTTTTCGTTACGCACCGCGCTCACCACCTGGTCAGGCGTGATGCCCAGCGCTTCCATGGCCTGGGGGTTGAGGTAAATATTGATCTCGCGCTTGGTGCCACCCACCACGCTGACCGATCCCACGCCGGGCACATTTTCCAGGCGCTTTTTAAATACCTGCTCGGCCCAGTTGGTGAGCTCCACTGCGCTGAGCGCCGGGCCTTTGCCGTCAGGCAAGACTGCCACCGACCAAATGGCCTTGGCTGAAGGGTCAAAGCGCAGCACGCGCGGTTCTTTCACTTCGGTGCGTAATAGTGGCTTGACGGAGGCTACTTTTTCGCGCACGTCGTCGGCGGCTTTGCGCCCGTCCATGGTCAGGTCAAAGTTGATGATGACCACCGACTGGCCTTCGTAGCTGCGCGAAGTGAGCGAGCTGATGCCGGCAATCGAGTTGACCGCTTCTTCCAGTTTTTTGGAAACTTCGCTCTCGACAATCTCGGGCGCCGCGCCGGGGTAGTCGGTGATGACCACGACGGTGGGGAAGTCGATATTGGGAAACTGATCGACCTTGAGCCGGTGCATGGAAAACAGGCCCAGCACCACCAGGGCGGCCATCATCATGGTGGCCAGCACCGGGTTGTGCAGGCTGACGCGGGTAAACCACATAAATTATTTGCCCGCTTCGTTCACGGTAACCGGTGTGCCCGCCAACAAGGCGCCTACGCTGCCCAGTAGCGCGCGCGCGCCCGCCGGCAAGCCCATGACTTCCACCATGGTTTGGCCTTGGTAGTCACCAATAAAGCCGGTGACCACGGGTTGGTGCTCCACTTTGCCGTCCACCACGATTTGCACATAGGTCACCGGCTTGTCGGTGCGTACCGCGCTTAAGGGAAGCGCAGGGCCGGTGCGGCTGCCAGTGCTTAAACGGCCTTGCAAAAACAAGCCCTGGCGCAGCTGAGCGTGGGGCGCAAGCGCCATGTACACCACTACGGCGCGGCTGCCCGCCGAGGCATTGGGGTTGACGCGTACCACCTTGGCCGCCACGCTGTCGGTGCTGCCGTCGATGCTGACTTGGGCGATCTGCCCCAGCCGCACCTTGGCCGCATCTTCGGCGCTCAAGCTGGCTTCCATTTCCAATTGCGCCAAGTCCACGATCTCTACCACCCGGCCATCAATAGCAACACGCTCTCCGTTTTGCGCCAGGCGCTGCGATATCTGTCCGGTAATGGGTGCGCGCATCACCGCATCGTCCAATGACTTTTGCAGCACGTCCACGCCCGACTGCGCTGCCTGGTAGCTGGCCTGGCTGGCGGCTAAATTGGAGGCGGAAATCTCCAGCGCGGTTTTGGAGATAAAACCCTGGTCCACCAGCGAGCGGTTGTTGTCAAAAGTGCGCTGGGCAATATCCACCTGCGCTTTGGCTGACTGCGCTTGCTGCTGCGCTTGGCGCAGGCGGGCTTGGTATTCAGTGCTGTCCACACGGGCAATCACCTGCCCGGCTTTGACGTAGTCGCCTTCGCGCACCAACAGGTCTTGCAATTCACCGGACACGCGGGCTTTGACAAAGGCCGAATTGACCGCTTTGATCGGTCCCGAGATGGGCAGCACTTGCACCAAGGGGATGGTTTGCAAGCTCACCAAGTCGCTGGCTGCTAGCGCCACCACCGGCAGGGCTTTGGCAGCCCCGCTGGCAGCGGATGCAGGCGTTGCAGGTGCACCGGCAGTCATGCTCGCAGTGCTGCTGGCCTTAGCCGCAGTTTGCATGCGTTGCCATTGGAAGGCGCCGCCGCCAGCCACGAGCGCCAGCACTAAAAATATCCAGGGTAATTTCGATTTCATAAGGCTTTTTCATCAAGGGCGGGGTGCTTGGGCTCGCGCAGCAAGACCCCGCTGAGGTAGGTATCAATCAAGGCGTCCAAGTAGGCCAGGGGTTGCAAAGGACTGAGTTGTGAGGGGCTTAAGGCCGGCGCGTGGTGCCACAGGGCTAAAAATAGTATCGATGACAGTAGCGTCAAGGGGCCGTAAGTAGGGTCAATGGGCCGGAATTCGCCCTGCCGCACGCCACGCGCGTGGACGCGGGCGATCAGCTCGCGCGCCGGGTCAATCACTTCTTCGCGGTAAAAAGCCGCCAATTCGGGGAATTGCTGGCCTTCGCTCAGCATCAACTTGGCGATGCCGCTGCTCTGGCTGGCGTCGGCTTGCTGCCACCAGGCATGTAAAAACGTGCGCATCAGTTGATCGGTTGGGCCTTCAAAGGCGTCAATTGCCGCATGAAATTGTGACAACTGGCCCACGATCTTGTCCCGCACCACGGCTTTGAACAATTCTTCTTTGCTGCTGAAGTACAGGAATAAAGTGCCCTTGGACACCCCGGCCAAGCGGGCCACGTCTTCCACCTTGGTGGCGGCAAAACCTTTTTCTACAAATAGCGCCAGGGCTGCTTGCAGCAACTCGCCCGGGCGCGCCTCTTTGCGGCGTTCGCGCTTGACCGGCAAGGGGCAGGTGGGTTGGAAGAGGTTTTTAATCAACTGCATTTTTACTGACCAGTTGGTTAGTAGTGTAACGTCTGGCCGTGGCGTGGCCGAGCGTCGCTGCGGTCTATGCGCCTGATGGGCGAAAGTCGGCTCCCAAGCCTGCCGGTGTGGATGCCTTGCCCTGCACATGGTCAAGCCTTTTACGCCTGCGGTTCATGGCCTCATGGCGCGGACACGCCAGCACCGTATGCTTGGGGCTTCGACCATTCTGTCTAGCTATAGGAGATATTACGTATGGCCACCGCCACACAAACCCTGGTTCTTGGGGGAGGATGTTTTTGGTGCACCGAATCGGTGTTTTTACAGGTACGCGGCATCGCGCAGGTGGAGTCCGGCTACAGCAACGGGCATGCACCCAAGCCCAGCTACGAGATGGTCAGCACCGGCACCAGCGGCCACAACGAGGCGGTGCGTTTGGAGTTTGACCCGGAGCAAGTCAGTTTGAACGAGCTGCTGGAAATCTTTTTCCTGATCCACGACCCCACCACGCTCAACCGCCAAGGCCATGATGTGGGCACGCAGTACCGCAGCGGCATTTATTGCACTTCGCCAGAGCAACTGCAAGCCGCCCAAGCCATGGTGCAGGCCTTGGACGCCGCGGGCGAGTTTGGCAAACCTATCGTGACCGAGGTGCAGATGCTCTCCAACTACGCCCGCGCCGAGGAATACCACCAAAACTTCTTTGCCAAAAACCCCGGCCAGGGTTATTGCCTGGCAGTGGCCGCGCCCAAGGTGGCCAAGTTCCGCAAGACATTTGCGCGCCTGGCCAAGCCCTGATGCCGGATTGCGCTATACCCGCTGGCTGGGTAGCCCTGCATGATTGAAACCCGGCAATTGCAATTCGCCTATGGTGCGGGCCAGCCACTGGCATTCCCGGATGTGGCTGTGGCGCAGGGCGCTGTGTTGCTGCTCAGTGGGCGCTCGGGCAGCGGTAAATCCACCTGGCTGGCTTTGCTGGCGGCACTGGTTAAACCCCAACACGGAAGCCTCACGGTAGCGGGGCAGAACTTGACGGCTTTGGCCGGTCGCAGCGCCGATGCCTGGCGCGCACGCCACATTGGGTTCTTGCCGCAAAAACTGCATTTAAGCGCCGCCTTAAGCGTGCAACACAACCTGGAGCTAGCGTTCTGGGCCGCAGGATTGCCGGTGGATACGCAGCGGGTGCGCCAGGTTTTGGTACAGCTGGGCGTGGCCGAACTGGCGCAACGCCTGCCATCGCAACTCTCGGGCGGGCAGGCACAGCGCGTGGCGCTGGCGCGTGCCGTGTTGATGCAACCGCGCCTGATCCTGGCCGACGAACCCACCGCCAGCTTGGACGATGCGGCAGCGCAAGACGCGGTGCAATTGCTGGTGCAAGCGGCGCAGGCGCACAGCGCTACATTGGTGGTTGCCACGCATGATGCGCGCGTCGCGCAGGCCTTGGCGTCGTGTATGCCGGTTTCGCCGAACTTGCTGCACCTAGGGCCAGCACCGCGCGAGGCCGCATCCAGCGCGGCGGCAAGTAGGGTGCAAGCATGAACACCTTGGCCTACGCCTGGCGCTATGTGTGGGCGCGCCCGATGGCAGCAGTACTCAATGTGCTGCTACTGAGTTTGGGCCTGGGCTCGATTACTTTTTTACTGCTGGTGTCGCACCACGTAGAGCGTGCTTTTGACCGCGACCTGGCCGGTATCGACGCCGTGGTTGGCGCCAAGGGCAGCCCCATGCAATTGATTTTGTCTGGCGTGCTGCACCTAGATGTGCCACCGGGCAATGTGCCTTTAGCGGCCGTCAATGCCCTTAAGAAAAACCCCTTGGTGGCCGAAATTATTCCCATTAGCCTGGGCGACAACTTGCAGGGCTATCGCATTGTCGGCACCTCGCCGGCCTATTTGCGGCACTACCAAGCCACGCTGGCCCATGGCCGCGTCTGGGATGCGCCCATGCAAGTGGTGTTGGGCGCCACTGTCGCGCGCACTTTAGGTTTGCAAATTGGACAACAATTTGCGGGCTCGCACGGCTTGGGCGCTGGCGGCCATGCCCATGGTGACCAGGCCTATACCGTGGTGGGTTTACTGGCAGCGCAGGGTGGCGTAATCGACCGCCTCATCATTACCGACACGGCTTCGGTTTGGCAAGTGCATGAAAGTACGCAAGCGGTGGACGAAGAAGACCGCCAGGCGCTAGAAGATGATCGTGAAGTCACCATGGCACTGGTGCGCTATACCAGCCCCTTGGCGGCTGTGACTTTCGCGCGCTGGGTAAACACCACGACCGCCATGCAAGCTGCGGCACCGGCTCTGGAGGTGACCCGCCTTTTACATATGTTGGGCTTGGGTACGGATGTATTGCGTGCCTTTGCCGGCATGCTGTTGGTCACGGCAGGCCTGAGTGTGTTTATCGCTTTGTGGAATGCGGTGCGTGAGCGCCAGGGCGACTTGGCATTGCTGCGCATGTTGGGCGCACCGGCCAGTCGCATCAGTGTTTTATTAATGACCGAAGCGCTCTGGCTGGCGCTGCTGTCTGCGCTATGCGGTTTGGCCTTAGGGCAGGCGTTTGTTCTGGGTTTGGGCTGGGTACTGGGTCTGCAAAGCCAGTTAATGGCCACCGGTTTGTTATGGCCCAATACGCTGTGGGTGGTGCCTGCGCTGGCGGCGCTGGTGGCCCTGTGCGCTGCAGTGCTGCCGGTGTGGCAGGCCTACCGCAGCGATGTTTTGCAATTACTTCAATCCAAGGGATAAACCATGAAAAAATTAGTGCTGAGTACGCTGGCTTTATGCTGCATGATGGCTTTTGCTGCCGATAAACATGGCGACAAAGAACGCCAGGAAGATATCGCCCGCCACCGTGCGATGGCAGCCGCCCACGAGGGCGCGGCCAAATGTTTGGAGGCTGGCAAAAAAGAAGAGGTTTGCGAGGCTGAGTTGCAAGCCGCATGCAAGGGCCTGGCGATAGGCAAAATGTGCGGTATGAAGCACCAGCATTGATCCTTGCGGCGAGACAGTGTGTGTATTGCGAATGGAGTTTGTATGAAATTTGTTTTTTCCATGGCGTTTAGTCGCTTGGCCTGTGCGCTAGGCCTGGCGATGCTGGCGACTAGTGCTGTACAGGCCCAGTCGGCATCAGGTTCGAGCGCGGCGCCTGCACCCGGCGCCTCCGCCTCGGGCGCCGACGCCTTAGCGGTGCCCATGGGAAGCGGTGCCGGTGTGCACGGGGCGAACAGCCCGTTTGCACCTTTGCAGCCCCGTGCCGATGTGCTGCCCTGGTCGGTGTTGACCGATGTCAAAACCAAAACCGTAAAGAACCGCATCCTCCCGGTCTTCGGGTCTGCGCAACAAGGTTTGAACCAGAAAACCCAGCGCATCCAAGGCTTCATGATGCCGCTAGACCCGGGTGAAAAGCAGCGCCATTTTTTGATTAGCTCGGTGCCTTTGACTTGCTCTTTTTGCCTGCCCGGTGGGCCCGAGAGCATGGTGGAAGTGACCACCAAAACCCCGGTACGCTATTCCATGGAGCCGGTCGTGGTAGAGGGTAAATTTGCAGTGCTGGCCGATGACCCGTATGGCATGTACTACCGCATGACGGACGCGGTGGCGGTGAAATAAACGCCTTGCGCAAGCATCGCTGCAATGGGCTGTAAGCGTAGCGCCCGGCTATGGCGCTGAGCCTGTTCACCTATCAACGCTTAAACCAAACGCTTACCGTATTCCACAGGCGCAAGACGCGCAGTGCCTTGAGGCCCCAGGGACGGGTTTTTCCAAATAGCATGCTTGCGCCAGTCAATACCCAGAACGCATTGCGCGGCGTGGCTTTGCGCATCCATTGCATACCCTCTTGCACTTGTTCAAGCGGCGCCAGCAGCGTGGCGGCTTGGTGTCTGGCACGCTGACGGAGCATGGCACTTTGGGCCAGCAACGCGTGTTGCCGATCATGAAGATGCGCATCGCGCGAAACCGGTGGGCTGGCCATGGACGCTTAATCCTTCGCGCTGTCGCGTTGTAGTTCGGCCAAGCTGTGTTCAAACAGACCCGAGGGTGCGCTGAGTTTTTGCTTGGCGCGAACCAGCAAATACGCCCCGCCGCCGCCAAACAGCAGGGCCAAGGCACAAGCGGCCCAGACGCGGTAGCTGTCCCAAAAAATCAGCAAAACCGCGACGCTGAGCATCACCAAACCCAGCGCCAAACAAATCAGCGCCACCGCAGCCAAAACCAGCGCGGAAAACACCCGCCGCTTTTCCTGCTCCAGCTCGGTGCCCAGCAACTCCAGGCGCACTTGCGCGGTTTCTAGCAGTGTCGCCAGCAACTGGCGCACATTGGCAAGGAATCCAGCGCCAGGTAATTCGCTCATGTTTGCAAGTACTTAGCGGCGACTGATCAGCAGGCCGATGACCAAGCCCGCCGCAGCGGCGATGCCTAGCGACTTCCAGGGATGGTCTTGCACAAAAGCCTCGGTAGCCTGGGCAGCTTCTTTGGTGCTTTGGATCGCGGCTTCTTTGAAGTCGTGCAATTCTTGTGTGGCCCGGTGCAGGCGCTCTTGCACACGGGCGCGCACCTGGGCGGCCTCGTCACCCACTTCGTGGGCAGTCATTCGTAACAAGGCCTCGGCGTCTTTGATGGTGAGTTCAATGTCTTGCATAACACGGGCTCTTTGGGCGGCGCTGTGGGTACTCATGGGGTTCTTCTTTCAAAATAATCGCTAAGACGCTGACTGTAAAGACAATGGTGTGCAGCGGTATTGATGCGGGTCAATTAAACGCGGTCTTCGTTTAGGCGCGCCGCTTGGCCCCAGGGGCAGGGGGTTTGCACGCCCAGCGGGCCCTAGCCGTGCGATTTTCTCCAGGCATGCAGCCAGTCTAAACCTTGCGATGTGCCATCTAGCACCGCACCGCGTGCCGGGCGGTATTCGCAGCCTATCCAGCCCTCCCAAGCGCATTGCGCGGACACCGCATCGATGACTTCAAAAAGATAGTCGTAATTCAATTCGCCCACCGAGGGCTCGTGCCGCTCGGGCACGCCTGCAATTTGTAGATGGCCGACGCGGCCTGTAGGCAGGTAGCGGCGAATCTTGCTGGCCAGATCGCCTTCCATGACCTGACAGTGGTAGAGGTCGAATTGCACTTTCAAATTGGGCACGCCTAGTCGCTGCACGACCTGGTGGGCCGCTTCCTGCTGATTCAAAAAATAGCCAGGCATGTCACGGGTGTTGATGGGCTCTATCAGCACATCGATGCCTGCAGGCTGCGCTGCCTGAGCGGCCCATTGCAAATTCGCGTCGTAGGTTTTTTGCAGCGCTTTGACATCGGCAGAACCGGGTGAAATCCCGGCCATGACATGCACGCGCGGGCAGGACAGGGCAGCGGCGTAGTCCAGCGCCTTGGCAAAGCCATCGCGAAATTCGGCTTCGCGTCCAGGCAGGCAGGCCAGGCCGCGCTCGCCCGCGTCCCAATCGCCCGGCGGGGCGTTAAACAGCACTTGCTTCAAGCCATGGTCTTGCAAGCGCTGTTGCAGGTCTTGGGCCTTGAATGCATAGGGAAACAAATATTCCACTGCGCTAAAACCGTCTTGCGCAGCGGCGGCAAAGCGGTCCAGAAATACATGCTCGTTGTAGAGCATGGAAAGATTAGCGGCAAAACGGGGCATGTGCGATGAGGTTTCAGTGATGAGACTTCAGGTGTCAAACGTCAGAGGTGCGGCCTATGCAAAGGGTGGCTGTTTTGCCTCTCAGGGCGCTAGGCGTTCGCGAACCCAAGGACCGCCAAGGCCATTGGCAATGCGGTATTGCAACCGGTCATGCAAGCGACTTTTGCGCCCTTGCCAGAACTGCCAGCTGTCGGGCCGCAGGCGGTAGCCGCCCCAATGCGGCGGGCGGGGCGGTTGCAGCAAAAACTGCGCGGCGTATTTGGCTGCGTTGGCCACCAGCACACCGCGTCCGCTAATTACTTGGCTTTGCGGCGAGGCCCAGGCGCCGATGCGCGAATCCAGGGGACGGCTGGCAAAGTAGGCGTCAGCTTCTGCGTCGCTCACTTTTTCCACCCGACCTTCGATGCGCACCACGCGCTCTAACTCCACCCAATGAAATTGCAGCGCGGCAAACGGGTTGCCTGCGAGTTCCTTGCCCTTGCGGCTCTCAAAATTGGTGTACCAGACGATGCCTTGCGCGTCGTAGCCTTTGATCAGCACCACCCGCGTGGAAGGCCGCAAGTCGCTGCCCACGGTAGCCAGTGTCATGGCGTTGGGCTCGGGCAATTCGGCGGCAATGGCCTCTTTAAGCCACTGGTCAAACTGCGTCAGCGGGTCTGCATGCGAGGCGCTTTCGTCTAGCTCGGCGCGTTCGTAGCTTTTGCGTAAATCGGCGATGGAGGTCATGGTGGCAGTATACGGAGGGGCTTTTGGCATACCGGTTTCGGCCTGTAGGCCGAGCTACTTTCTTTTGCTTCGCCAAAAGAAAGTAGCCAAAGAAAAGGCTCAATGTCTTTGGCTTGCAGCGGGCTTTTTTGCTTGCCACAGGGCTTGCGCCTGCCGCGGGCCTTACTTTTCTTTGCTTCGCCAAAGAAAAGATAAGCAAAAGAAAGGCGAGCCAAAGGCCGTGCCCCTTCGGGGTACCTTGCGCTACTCGCGCCGCCCGGGGTCGGGCGCAAACTCGCTACGCTCAAACAAGCGCCCGCCCTGATCCGGTCGCCGCTGCGTTGCTCAGCACGGCCAATGGCCCAAGAAGCCCGAATACCGCGTGTGCTCGTTCGCTGCGCTCACCTTGCACACGCATGTTGGCGCGTAGCGCGCGCCATCGCGGTCGCTCCCGCCACAGCAAGCAAAACCACAGCTGTACCCACAGCCGCAGCCGCGCCAAGCCCCAATCCACCAAGCCCCAATCCATTAACTACGACCGCATCGTTCCCCAATCGGGGCCAACAAACCAGCACCGCAAGCTCTCGAACCAACACCCGCATCCGGCCCAAAAAAACAAAATTGGCTGTTCCAGCTCCCCTTCACCCCGGCGGGGGTGAAGGGGCGGGGGGGAAGCGGGGGACAACAAGCGGGGGACAAGACAACGGAGGACAAGCACAGCCCCGCAGGAAAAAAGTTTGGTAACTCTGCGGTAATTTTTTGCCCGCATAGAGAAACAATCTGCGTTACCATCCG
>CAIPZV010000078.1 GCA_903869595.1 uncultured beta proteobacterium
AGCCTCAGCTACCTGACTGGCGAGAATGCCCTGGCCATCAGGCGCATGGCCATGCAGCTCTTCGGCCCGCACATCACTGCAGGCACAGACACCGACAAGCTCGATGTATTCAACAGATCAATGGTAAGCCACATGCGCGCCGGCATGACCCCGGGCGACTACGTCCGAGCCATGCAACTGAGCGCGACTGAGGGGGGCCTATGGGCAGATCCCATCGCCATGGACTGGGCGGGCAAAGCCATGCATGCCACAATTGAGGTGTTCCACTTGGTAATGACACGCACTGGTACGGACGGGGAAGTGAGGGTGAGGCTTGACTCTCAGACGTACGGGGCAACGGGCTTTGATCCAATTAAGGGAGAACCAAAAATGCTTCGCCTCCTCTTCACGGGCCCGGTAACTGCGGGGCACTATACTCCAATCACTAAACTTGTCGTCAGGCCCTCCCTCCAACGCCCAAACCTTCCACTATGCATGCACTGGGAGCCCCAACAGGAGCAGTTCTGCCTTTTACACGCATTCAACCAATTGGTAGGGCAGAAAACTGCAACCCCGGACCGACTCATCAGCTGGTTCCAAAAGCAACAGATCTCACCTACCTACCCCCACCATAAAGGAACATTTAACCGCCAATACAATGATATCTTCAACCCGCGCACAGGAAACTTCAACCCAAACGCTTTTGCCCTATGGGTTTTTGAAACCCACAGGCTCAACGTCGTAAATATCCCAGAGCTTTGGCTTGACGCACCGGACCGAAACCAACCGAGGCTCCCCGCATCCAGCCTAATGGACCTGATAGACAGGACCTTCAAGGACTGGAGGACCAGAGGATACACATATAACGGTTTCACAGTACGCAGCTTGGAGCCCGGTGGGTACTGGCACGCCTCCACGGTGTTGTACCGTTCGCATGACAGCACCTGGTACTGGCTTGACTCTGAAGCACCGGGACGAGCCATCCTCTCGGGGCCTGCGGGGGCAGAGAACAGGGAAGCTCTTAGCCAGGTGGCAAGGCAGTTCTTTGGCTTGGACACAGCCCGGTCACTTGCGGACTGCAACTTTGCAAGCAAGCTCTTCCCACAACATCCCCGAGTATCCCCAGACACTGAGCATCCCATAGACACAACCATAGACTCCCCCGCCGCAGGCCCGCCCCGTGAGCGACCCCAACCCACATCACCATGCATGACAAGGACGGACAACCAGCTCCAACAACCACTGGTACAACTCAGAGATGGGAATACTCATGCCCATACTTCGCACCCTGAATTGTGTGCAGTACGACCGACGGACAGGCAGTACCAGCCTCCCAAGCAGAAGGAAACTTCGGGCCAGCGTCTCCTGAAGGGGGCAGTGAGGAAGGCAATAATCAAGAAAGCAGTACCAAGCACAAGGAACAAGGTGAACACAGAGAGGAAATCAGGACAGCAAATGCTGATATCGGCATTCTTTTCCCTGCCCACACAAGCCGCCTCACCCAACCCGAAAACAAATCAGGCTAGACCAGCCAACGAGCCCGCTCATGCCCCATCTCTCACCCCCACCTCTCACCTTTCACCCCTACTGCTATCTTTTTCTACCTCGCGATATCTCTATTTCTTCACTTCATTTCAATTCCCCGAGAT
>CAIPZV010000079.1 GCA_903869595.1 uncultured beta proteobacterium
AGCCTGTCATTTCTAAGTAACCGCGACCGACCAAACGGCCGTTGCTGTTAAAAACCTCGCACAGTCCTTCACAGTAGATGGTGCCCGTAGCGTTGCGACCGTCTAATTCTTGTGCTTCAAAGACGGCTTTGACCGTGTAGAAATCAGCCGGTGTGCGGACGCGCCATTGCACCGGGTAACGCGCCTGGCTGCGAGGGCTGCGCCACCAGTGGGTCGCTTGAAACACCGCTTCGCCGCGCGCAAAGGTGTACAGGGTGCTACCCGCGCGAAATGAGCCGCCGTCCCAGAGCGCCAGCCCGGCTTTGTCCCGAAGCTGAAAAGCGGTGAGCGCACTGCCGTCTAGCAGGTTGATGCCTATCCAGTCCCATCCTACGGCGCCCGGTGGTAAGAGCGCATCGCTCCATTCATGGTCTAGCCAGGCCAGGCTGCCGGCGCTTGCTGTGTGGCGGCGACCTAGCAGACGGATGTGCCCTTGCACCGAGAGCTGTGGCAGGCTGTAGTAGTAGCTGAAGTTGTGGGGCGACGGCCCTTTGCTGGAAACGCCTTCCTGCCCTTGTAGCAATAGCGCTTGGTTTTCTGAAAAATTCAAATCTAATGCGAAGTCCTTGCCTTGCACTTGTGCGCGCAAGCTGCCGTCATGTTGTCGGGCCAGGGACCAGTCGTGCAAACGCAGGCCGGTGTCGTCCGTCAGCGCCCAGGCCTGGTCCGCCGGGTTGCTGCCGGCAGGCAGGCCAGACCAGCGCGCGATGCGCTGCTCGCTGTGCTGGGTTTTGTTTGCTACATCGCTGACGGCGGCATGGGCAAAGAGTAGGTGCTTTGCCGCTAGTTGGGATTTCGAGTCCTGCGTTGCCGCAATTTTGCTGCGGAAAAAAGTGAGCTGAAAACCGTAAGAAGCTTGCTCACCCACGAGGGTGAAGCCGGTGATGTACCACCACTCGGTTTGAAATTCAAGGTGCGCACCAAGATCGCGTGGAAATCGCAATGCCCCATCCAGACCAGCACGTGCGCGCCCAGATTTGTCGCCGGACGGGCGGCTGCCTTGGCCTGCTTGCGCTAGGCCAGTCGCACTGACCCAATTGGCGAGTATTTCCAAGGTATGTCGGCGCGAAAGTCTGAAGTTTTTGTACGGGTTCACCAATCCTCCTTGACCGCCATTACGGCATCGCGCCCAGCGGCGGCGCGGCCCGCTAGCCAGGCCGTCAGCGTGCCGGCGGCGATGACGGCTGCGGCCAGGGCCAAGAGGCGCAGCACGGGCACTTGCATGTCCATGCTCCAATGAAAGCTTTGCGGGTTGACCACATAGACCAACACTGCCGCCACCGCAAGGCCCAGCACCGTGCCGGCGATGGCGCCCAGCGTGGTCCAGGCGGCGCCTTCTAGGGCCAGCACCTGCAGCACTTGCGCTCGGGTTAGGCCCAGGTGCAGCAGCAAGCCAAACTCTTTGCGCCGCGCCAGCACTTGGGCGCTAAAGCTGGCTGCCACGCCAAACAATCCGATGCCGATCGTCACGGCTTGCAGCCAGTAGGTGACCGCGAAGCTGCGGTCAAAAATATCCATGGTGCGACTGCGAATTTCTTGCGCGGAACCGAATTCCAGCAGGCTGGCGGGCGCGTCTTCTATGGCTGCGGCCTGGTGCACCGCCGTCGGCGCGCTATCGGCAAGCGGGTTTGACTGTTTCGGGGGGGTGAAATCCTCCGCATTCGGAGCACCGGCGTTTGCTTCGACCTGTGCTTGAGGGCGCTTTGTACTTGCCTCCTTGGCTGCCATCGCGTTGGCCAGATCGCGAATCGCCTGTTCTACCCGGCTGCTCTCGGCGCCGTTTTGCAGCCATAGCGCCAGGTCGTTCACCCGCGCGTCATCACTCAGGAGCGCAAAGTCGCGGCTGTCTATGACTACGGTGCCAAACTGCCGCGCATAGTCGCGCCACACACCGGCCACAAAGAAGCGCGGCTTATCGATGCCCGCACTGGTTTGCGCAGCCAGCGCTGGTGCCAGCGGCGCAAGCTCTGCACCAGCGCGCGCTCCATACAAGTCCACCATAGCTTCGCTGACATACACCGCCATAAAACCTGCGGGCGCGGGCAGGACCGGGGCCAGCAACGGCAGGTCGGTAGCCAGCGCCGCCACATCCGCACTTTGTGTTTCACGCAAAGGCCGCACCAGCAGCGCTACGGGGGGGCGCGTGCTGTCGAATATCAAAGGCACGCTGCGCTGTGGACGCAGACGATCTACCCCCGGCAAGGCGCGAATCGCTTGCACCAGTTCCGGGTCAAAGTAGGCGTGTTCGCTACTGCCTGCACTTCCCGACGTCCTCACATACATCGCTGCGGGCAACACCGTGTCCAGCCATTGCAACATCGAGCCCCGAAAGCTGCCCACCATGACCGTCAGCGCCACCGCCAGACTCAGCGAAGCGACCACGCCGCTGACCGCAACCGCCGCACCCGCGCGCATGCGCCGCGCGCGTTCCACCGCCAACAGGGCAAGGGGCTTGCGTGCCACCAAGGGGGCGACCATGTCCAACAACCAACCGACCAAAGGGGGCAGGGCGACGATGCCGCCCAGCAGTATTAAAGCGACGCTGATGTAGGCCGCCAGCGGCACGCCGCCAATAGGCGGCAGCATCGCCAGCACTACACCAGCGGCCAGCAAAGCCAGGCCTGCGCTGGCATGCCCCGAGCCTTGCGCCGACAGCCCCAAGCCTTTGAGCGTTTGCGCCGGTGCCATACGCGCCGCCATGCGCGCCGGCCACCAGGCGCCTACCAAGGCCGCCAGCACACCCAGCGCACCAAACACCAAGGCCGCGCCGCCACTCCATTGCAGCGCGGGCATGGCCCCAGAAAAATAGCCCCCACCCAAATCGCCGCCCAACATGCGCAGCGCCAGTATTGCCAGCCCAGTGCCCAGCGCAATACCGAGCACGCTACCCACGAGGCCCAAAGTCCCCGCCTCCAGCAGGATCAAAGCCCAACGCTGGCGCGGGTCCAGGCCCAGCACCCCGAGCAAAGCCAGGGGCTGCGCGCGCCGCGTGACGCTGAGCGCTAGTACCGAATACACCAAAAAGCCACCAGTAAACAAAGCCACCAGCGCCAGCACCGTCAAATTGACGCGATACGCGCGCGACACATTGTCCATACGCGCCATGGCCTGGCCCGGCTCGGCCAGCACCGCGTCCGCAGGCCAATCGGGCTGGGCTTTCAGTTGCGCCATAAACGCAGCGCGGTCCACGCCGGGGCGTAGTTGCACATCCACGCGGCTGAGCTGGCCCAACATGCCAAACACGGTTTGCGCGCTCGCCACGTCCATGACTGCCAACGGCGCACCACCTGCCGCGACACGGCCGGCCAGGCGCAGGCTTTGCCATTGCATGCCTTGTTGCAGGCGCACGCTAGTTACAGCGCCGCTTGGCTCAGAAAAAGCGCGTGGCTCGGTACGTGCACCTTGGATTGCCTCTGACGGCCCTGTCGAAGCGGTGCTTGCACCGACACCGTCAGGTACTTTCTCACCAAGTCCTACATTGGACGTGCTTGGTGGTATCAAAGCTACGCGCGCTGCGCTGTTAAGAAAAACCGCATCGGGTGCAAACACATCGAGGCGTCCGCCATCGCTGTCCGGCAGGGGCAGTACCTCAGGCGTGATGCCAGCCACTTGCAAAGCATCGACTCCCAGCACGCGTATGGGCAGCTTGCTACTGCCTTGCAAAGGCCCATCGCCGCGACTTTGGGGAAGCAGCGCATAGGTGTTGATTTCAATCACTGGCGAGGCGCTTTGCACATCGGGGTGGCGGCTTAGGCGGCCATACAGCGCTTCGTCGATGACGGGTCGGCTGCGGCCTTGCACTTGCACATCGGCTTGACCGGCCAAGCTTCGCATGCCGCGCGCAAATTCGTCCAGCGCCGAAGCATTGATCACATGCACCGCAAACGCCAGCGCCACGCCCAGCATCACGGCCACCACTGCCGCGCCATTGCGCCAGGGGTGATGGCGCAGTTCCTGCCAGGAAAAGCTAGTAAAGAGTGGCCAGATTGCGTTGGGCATGGCCTGATTGTCGCGGCCCCGAACATCCAGCGCAGGAAGGCCACGGGCTGGGGACTGGTAATTGCGGATCACGTGCGCGGGGTATGATCGCGGCTTCACCGGGGGTGTCTGGCGCAAGTTGGACTGAGAAATACCCCATGAACCTGATCTGGGTCATGCCAGCGTAGGAAGTGTGATGGGGAAAATGCCGTGTTTGAATGGGCCGCTTTTTCGTTTCATGCATCCATGCTGGATTGTTTTGAAACGTTAAAAAAGGTATTCCATGCAACACGGCATTTTTTCATTTTTACGGCGCAAAGCGCTGGCCACCACGCTGTTGGGTGGCGCATTGATGGGCGCGAGCTTTGCCAGCGCAGCCCAAGAATTGCGGGTGCTGACGCACAGCTCGTTCGGCGTACCCAAGCCCTTGTTAGCGCAGTTTGAAAAAGAGGCCGGGGTCAAACTGCGCATCACCAAGGCGGGCGATGCCGGTGAAATGCTCAACAAGCTGATCCTCACACGCAAAGCGCCGATTGCCGATGTGGTTTATGGCATAGACAACACTTTGGCCGCCAAAGCCATTGCCGCTGATGTGCTTGATACCTACAGCGGCCCTGCAAGCCAACGCAATGCAGCGCAGACACTGCCCGCACCCTTAGTCCCCGTGGACTACGGCTATGTGACGATCAACTACGACGTGCAATGGTTTGCCAAGCGCAAACTGGGCTTGCCTACTGGCCTAGAGGAATTGGCGCAGCCCGCCCTGGCCCGCTTACTGGTGGTACAAAACCCAGCCACTTCCAGCACAGGCTATGCATTTTTGCTGTCCACCATCGGCGCCATGGGTGAGGAAAAAGCCTTTGATTGGTGGGCGCGTATGCGCAAAGGCGGCGTGAAGGTGGCCAAGGGTTGGAGCGAGGCCTACTACACCGATTTCAGCCGCGCCGAAGGCGGAGCACGCCCTCTGGTGGTCAGCTACGCCACCAGTCCAGCGGCCGAATTGTTTTACAGCAAAGAAAAGCTAACGCAGCCGCCCACCGGTAGCCTCAGCTTGCCAGGCGCGGTGTTTAAGCAAGTCGAAGGCGTGGCTTTGGTGAAGGGCGGACAAGCCCGTCCTGCCGCAGAAAAATTTATCGAATTTATGCGCTCGGCTCAAGTGCAACAACAATTGCAAACGGAGATGTGGATGTACCCAGTGGAGGCTGATGTGGCGCGTGCAGAGGTGATGAAGTTTGCCCCTGAGCCAGCCAAAGCTGATGCGCCCTCGGACAAAGACATCGCCGACAAAGGCGCCGCTTGGGTGGCGCGTTGGACGCAAGTGGTGTTGAAGTGAAGCCATTGCATGTGCACATCCCTCGCCGTTTTGCTTTGGGTGCTTTGCGCTTGGGGTGTTGGCGCTTACCGCTTGGCGTGTGAGGGGCTTTGTGGCTAAGTCGCTATTGGGCTTACCGCCAAGGGCGGGCACCTGGGCGCTGGCTTGCCTACCCTTGGCGTTTTTGCTAGCGGTCTTAATAGCCCCTGCGCTTCGCCTGTTGGCAGAGGCTGGTGCGGTGGGTAGTAGCGACGCGTCCTGGCTTGCGCCCTTGCAAGACCCGTATTTGCGCTGGCGGCTGATTTGGTCGGGCCTGCAAGCGTGCATCACCTGTGCGTTGGTGTTGTTGCTGGGCCTGCCCATGGCCTGGGTGCTGGCCCGGCTGGAATTTGTCGGGCGCAGCTGGCTCTTGCGCGCCTTGATGCTGCCTTTTGTAGTGCCCACTTTGGTCGCAGCGATGGGCGTGTTGGCTCTTGCCGGGCCGCAAGGATTGTGGCAGCGCTGGGGTGGCGCGTCTTGGCAGGGCACGCCGTATTTGCTGCTGTATGGCAATGTGTTTTTCAACCTATGCGTGCTGGTGCGCGCAGCGACCGAGGCGCTGGAGCAGGTCAGCGCATCCCGCGTGGCGGCGGCGCGCACGCTGGGCGCCACGCCCTGGCGCGCGTTTTGGCGCATCGAATGGCCCGCTATCGCGCCTTGGTTGATGTCGGCCTTGTGCCTGGTTTTTTTGTATTGCTTTGCTGGGTTTGGATTGGCGCTGGTGCTGGGCGGGCCGGGCTATGCAACGGTAGAGGTGGAGATTTACACCCTGGTGGCCTATGAACTCCAAATCAATCAGGCTGGTGTGTTGGCGGCCTGGACGTTGTGCCTTACCGCGCCCTGCGCGCTTGCGTATGCGATTTTGGAGCGGCGATTGGCCACGCCGCTGCGCGCGGACCGCATCGCGCGCCACCGGCCGCACAGCGCAGGGCAGTGGCTGGCGGTGTGGCTGACTGTGCTGATGCTGGGCCTGGTCTGCGCGGCCCCGGTGCTGGCGATTGTGGCCCGCGCGATGGGAGCCGGTGCTGCTGCTTGGGCCGTGCTGCTAGAGCCCGACGCTTTGCACGCGCTGTGGAATACCTTGCGCTTTTCTGCGTCTGCGCTGGTGCTGGCGACTGTGCTCGGGGTGTGCCACGCAATGGCGGCGCAGCGCTGGGCGTTGTTGCGGGCGATCGCGTTTTTACCTTTTGTGGTGTCGCCGGTGTTGGTGGCTTTTGGTTTGCTGCTGCTGTACCCGGCCTGGACGGCCAGCGCGCCGCTGCTGGTGGCGGCCTATGCGTTGCTGGCCTATCCGTGTATCGCCAAGGCATTGGCCTCGGCGCTGGACGGTATGCCTGCGCACTACATGCACGCAGCGGCCAGCCTGGGCGCATCGCCCTGGCGCGCGTTTTGGCGCGTACGCTGGCCGCTCTTGCAGCCCGCTTTGCGCCGGGGCATGGCCTTTGCTGCGGCCACGGCCGTGGGCGAGTTTGCGGTCACGCTGTTTTTAAGCAGACCCGAATGGGCCACTTTGACCACCCTCATTTACGAGCACCTGGGCCGCCCAGGTCAGACGCACTACGCTTCGGCGCTGGTGCTGTCTTGCGCGCTGATGGCGCTGGCCTTTGCGGCGTTTATGCTGCTGGAGTGGCCGGGCCGCGCCGACCCCTTAAACCCTTCGCTCCATGCTTGAATTACGCAACATCGTTAAACACTGGCAGGCGCCCGGCGCTGCGCCGCGCGTGTTGCTGGACGGCTTGCAACTGCAAGTGCAAAGCGGCGAAACCGTGGCGATTTTGGGGCCCTCGGGCAGCGGCAAAAGCACCTTGCTCAAAATCATCGCGGGGCTGGAACTGGCCGACAGCGGGCGGGTTTTTTGCGAAGGGAAAGACATCAGCGCCCTGCCTGCCCACCTACGCCGCTTTGCCCTCATGTTTCAAGACTTTGCCTTGTTCCCGCACCTGAATGTGCAGGACAACGTGGCCTTTGGCCTGGTAGAGCAGGGCCAAAGTCGCAGCCAAGCGCGCGCGCAGGCGCTGGCTATGTTGCAGCGATTTGGCATGGCGGACCATGCGCTGGGCCGCGTCTGGCAGCTCTCGGGCGGCGAGCAGCAGCGGGTGGCGCTGGCGCGTGCCCTGATTACGCGTCCGCGTGTGTTGTTGCTGGACGAGCCTTTTTCGGCGCTAGACGCACAGTTGCGCGCCAGCTTGCGCGCCGAGTTTGCCCAGCATATTGCCAGCTGGCCCATGGCGGTGGTGTGGGTGACCCACGACGAGGCCGAGGCGCGTGCGGTGGGCGCGCGCGGCTTGGAGTTGCAGGCGGGGGTTTTGCAGCAGCGCTGGTAAGGCGGGCCGCGCGGGCTCAAGTTTTGGGCGGCTGATGCCGATACCTAAGTAGGTCCATTACTTGGTACAGCCACTGAAAGTTAGCAGCATGAGTCACATAATTGCATTTATCCTGGGCATGAGCGTCGCCACCTATGGTGTGGGCGAGACCGTGGCCCAAATGGAAAAGGCCTGGCGCACGGTGCAGGTCGCCATGCAGGAACGCTTGCCCGGCCCTGAAAAGCGCTAATTCGCCGGTGGCGTAGCCTTTAGCCGGTTCAGTACGGCTTCGGTCATGTGCTTTTCGATAGAACCCTGCCACCAACTTTCCTCACGCAGCTCGGTCAACTCAATCAAGGTGCCGAGCCCCAAGCAAATCATCAGGCCACTGACCAGGCCGAATACCGCGCCCACCGTGCGGTGGGCAGGTTGAACCCCACTGTGGTGGAACATGTAGCGGTGCAGGCGTACGCCCAAATGCCCAAGATACAGCGTAAGCACCAGAGCTAAGAGAGCCCCTAGACCCTGCCGCAGACTCTCACCCGGCCCGCTCAGCGGTAAATGCGCCCCAACGATGGGTCCTAAATAGACCACCGCAAACAGCGCCAGCACCAGACTCAACATCGACAGCGCCTGCGGCATCCACCCCCGATAAGCGCCCGCCGCCATGGCAATGACCAGCGTCGCGGTGAAGAGCCAGTCCAAGTTTGTCATGTACGAACTATTTCCTGGTGGAGGATGAGCCAAGGGATTTAATCAAATTATTTTGATAAATAAACAGATTTATTTGAATTTAACATATTTTTGTCAGATTTTTATCGTGCGGTAGTGCGGTGTCATGGGTGGAACGGGGTAGATTAGTTGCCACACGGGCACGCATGGCCACCTATCTGGGTAAGCGTCTAAGGCAAGAGTGCATGCCCTTGTCGAATCAAGGATGTGTCGGCAAAGTGTGGCGCAAAACTTCCAAATAAGTACTTTATGAGGTACATTTCGAGCATGACGCCCTTGCGAAAAATCCCTGCGATTTTTTACCGCAGCGCCAGCGGCGCCGAACCAGTTCGCGAATGGCTAAAGGCTTTGGGCAAGGCGGACCGTCAAACGATAGGGGAAGACATTGCCTATGTTCAGTACAAATGGCCTATTGGTAAGCCAAGGGTCGATCACTTGCGGGGGCCCGTGTGGGAAGTGCGCAGTAGCTTGGGCAATCGGATTGCGCGGGTGCTTTTTGCAGTCGAGCAATCAGAAATGATTTTGCTGCATGCCTTTATCAAAAAGACACAACAGACCAGGGAGTCAGATATTGAAGTGGCAAGCAAACGCTTGAAGGAATGGATAGATGGTCAAAGCAATTAAAGCAAACCCTCATCGGGGCAGTGATTTTGACGACTTCCTGAAGGAAGACGGCATTTTTGAGTTGGTACAGGCGCGTGCGCTCAAGCGCGCCTTGGCAGAGCAACTAGAAGATGCGATGCTGAGCGGAAATCTAAGTAAGGTACTTATGGCGCAACGCATGGCCACCAGCCGCTCGCAATTAGACCGGGTACTGGACCCCAGTAATTTGTCCATCCAACTCGATACCTTGATCAAAGCCGCAGGCGCGGTAGGGCGCACGGTGGAAATACGGCTTAAACCGCAGGCCAAGCGGGTGCGTACTTCTGCCGCATGAGAAAAAAGTCTTTGAAATTACCTTAGCGATGCGCCCCGCTAAGCGGCGCTATATCCTCAGCCCTTTTTGTTAGGCACCAGCGTTGTAGGCAGTGCCTGCGGCAGCATGTCCGGGTAATCCCGGCTGAAGTGAAGCCCACGGCTTTCGTGGCGGGCGCGGGCGCTTTGGACGATGAGGTCGGCCACTTGCACCAGGTTGCGCAATTCCAGCAGGTCGCGGCTGACGTGGAAGTTGGCGTAAAACTCGTTGATCTCGTCTTGCAGCAGCGCGATGCGGTGGGCGGCGCGCTCCAGGCGCTTGTTGGTGCGCACGATGCCCACGTAGTCCCACATAAAGCGGCGCAGCTCGTCCCAGTTGTGCGAAATCACCACCGACTCATCGGCGTCTGTCACCCGGCTGTCGTCCCAGGCGGGCAGGGCGGGCGGCGCGCTGATGTGGCTGTTTTCAATATCTTGGCTGGCGGCGCGGGCGAACACCATGCATTCCACCAGCGAATTGCTGGCCAGTCGGTTGGCGCCATGCAGGCCGCTGCACGCTGCTTCGCCGATGGCGTACAAACCCGCCAGGTCGGTGCGGCCTTGCAAATCGGCCAGCACACCGCCGCAGGTGTAATGCGCAGCAGGCACCACCGGAATCGGTGCGCGGCTGATGTCGATGCCCAGCTCCAGGCAGCGTGCATAGATATTGGGAAAGTGTTCCTGGATAAAGGCCAGCGGTTGGTGCGAGATATCTAAGTACACGCAATCAAAGCCGCCTTTTTTCATCTCAAAGTCGATGGCGCGGGCCACCACGTCGCGCGGGGCCAGCTCAGCGCGCGCATCGTGTTGGGGCATAAAGCGCGTGCCGTCGGGCAGCAGCAAACGCCCGCCTTCGCCGCGCACTGCTTCGCTGATCAAAAACGACTTGGCGTGCGGGTGGTACAGGCAGGTGGGGTGAAACTGGATGAACTCCATGTTTTGCACCCGGCAACCGGCGCGCCAGGCAGCGGCGATGCCGTCTCCGGTCGCGGTATCCGGGTTGGTGGTGTACAGATAGACCTTGCCTGCGCCGCCAGTGGCCAGCAAGGTGTGCGGCGCGCGGAAGGTCAGCACTTCGTCGCTGCCTTCGTCAAGGGCATACAGGCCCAGGCAGCGGCGCTCCGCACTCTTGTAGCCGGGTAATTTTTTAGTGGTTATCAGGTCCACCAGCGTATGGTTTTCAAACAGCGTGATGTTGGCGGTTTGCTGCACCTTTTCGATAAGGGTGCGCTGCACGGCGGCACCGGTGGCGTCGGTCACATGCACGATGCGTCGCGCGCTGTGGCCGCCTTCGCGCGTGAGGTGCAAGTCGCCGTTGTCCTCGGTGCTAAAGGGCACGCCCATGGCTTGTAGCCAGGCAATCGCTTGCGGCGCCTGCTCTACGACAAATTGCGTAGCTGCAAGATCGCACAAACCGGCGCCGGCCACCAAGGTGTCGTCCACATGCGCGGCGAAGCTGTCGGTCTTGTCCCAAACGGCGGCGATACCGCCTTGGGCCCAGCCGCTAGAGCCTTCGCGCACGGCGCGTTTGGTAATCACCGCGACGCGGTATTTGCTGGAAAGCAACAGCGCCGAACTCAGCCCGGCCAGGCCGCTGCCGACAATCAGAACGTCAAAGTCCAGCGCGGTGGTGGGCTGCGCGCTCGCCATGGCTTAGTGAATCCGCATGCCGGGCTGCGCGCCGGGCCAGGGGTTCAGGATGTAGATGCCGGGCTCGGCTTTTTCGTCCGCATGGCTGGCCGCCAGCACCATGCCTTCGGACACGCCAAATTTCATTTTGCGCGGCGCCAAATTGGCCACCAGCACAGTCAGTTGGCCCACCAAGTCTTCAGGCTTGTACATGCTGGCAATGCCGGAAAACACATTGCGCATCCGGCCTTCGCCTACGTCCAGCGTCAGGCGTAAGAGCTTGACCGAACCTTCTACTGCTTCGCAGTTCACGATTTTTGCGATGCGCAAATCTATTTTGACGAAGTCGTCGATGGAGATGGTGGGGGCGATGGCTTCGCCGCCGGGAATCAGCTTGATTTCGATTGGGGCAGGCGGGTCGAACAGAGCGTCGAGTTGCTCGGGGGTGACGCGTTGCATGAGGTGGGCGTAAGTGCCGATGGTATGACCGCCCAGTCGGTTACGTGAGTCAGACCATTGCATAGGCGGGATGTTCAGAAAAGCTTCAACCTGCTCCGCAAGTTTGGGCAAGACGGGTTTCAAGTAGAGCGAAAGTAGCCTAAAACCTTCGATTGCAACGCTACAAACTACGTGCAGTTTTTCCTTGTCTTCGCCCCTGGCTAGTTCCCAGGGTTTGTTTAGGTCCCAGTAGTGATTAAAGCCATCAGCTAGCTCCATGACTTTTCTTAAACCACGAGAAAACTCGCGGTTGTCGTAGCAGCTTGCTATCTCGTCGGCAGCCATTAGCGCATTGTTCATGCAAGGCAATTGGACGCTCTCCGATCCATCAGTATTTTTGAAGGAGTCCCAAAGTGCGGCGCCAGAAAGTTGTCCGTTGAAATGCTTTTGTACAAACCCCGCCGCCCGGCTCGCAATATTCACAAACTTGCCGATCAAATCGCTGTTCACCCGCGCCATGAAGTCATCCGCATTGAAGTCAATGTCTTCATTGCGCGCAGAGAGCTTGGCTGCCAGGTAGTAGCGCAGCCACTCGGGGTTCATGCCCAGGCTTAGGTACTTCAGCGGATCCAAACCGGTGCCCCGGCTTTTGCTCATTTTCTCGCCGTTGTTCACCGTCAAAAAGCCGTGTACAAATACTTTGTTGGGCACTTTGCGACCACTGAAATGCAGCAGCGCGGGCCAGAACAAGGTGTGGAAGGTGACTATGTCTTTGCCGATGAAGTGGTATTGCTCCAAGTCAGGCTGGGCCATGTAGGCGGCGTAGTCCTGGCCTCTTTTGTCCAGTAGGTTTTTTAGTGAGGCCAGATAGCCAATAGGCGCGTCCAGCCAAACATAAAAATACTTGCCCGGCGCATCCGGTATTTCGATGCCGAAGTAGGGTGCGTCGCGGCTGATGTCCCAGTCGCCCAGGCCTTCGCTGGTGCTGCCGTCGGGGTTGGTGCGTACGCTAAACCATTCTTTGACCTTGTTGGCCACTTCGGGCTGCAAGCGCCCGTCTTGCGTCCAGTTTTGCAAAAACGCCACGCAGCGTGGGTCCGACAATTTGAAGAAAAAATGCTCAGAGCTTTTCAGTTCAGGCCGCACACCGGATAGCACCGACACCGGGTCAATCAAATCCGTGGGCGCGTACACCGCACCGCAGACTTCGCAGTTGTCGCCGTATTGGTCTTTGGCGTGGCACTTGGGGCATTCGCCTTTAATAAAGCGGTCCGGCAAAAACATGTTTTTCGCAGGGTCAAAAAACTGCTCTATGGTTTTGCGTGCGATTAGCGAGCCGCCTTCGCTTTCGGGAATATCGCGCAGGTCACAATAAATTTGGCGCGCCAGGGCGTGGTTTTCTGGAGCGTCGGTGCTGTGCCAGTTGTCAAAGCTGATGTGAAAGCCGTCCAAGTAAGGCTTGCGGCCTGCCGCGATATCGGCCACAAACTGCTGTGGGGTTTTGCCGGCTTTTTCGGCGGCGATCATGATGGGTGCGCCGTGGGTGTCGTCGGCGCAGACAAAGTCCACCGCGTGGCCCTGCATCCTTTGAAAGCGCACCCAGATGTCGGCCTGGATGTATTCCATGATGTGGCCGATATGGAAATTGCCGTTGGCGTAGGGCAGGGCGGTGGTGACAAACAGGTGGCGCGGCATGGTGGCGTAGCGGCTTTGACAGCCGCCCGTACGAGGCAAAAGGGGCAGATTTTAGTCCGCCCAGCCAAAAAAGCCGCAGATGGCGGCCCTTTGCGCCAATGCATCTGCCCGGCCCAAGGCCATGAGTTCGCTGGTGTAGGCTTCTTCAAATAAGAGATAACTGGCCAGGGCCGCCCCTTTGGCGTCCTGCGGCGCAGCCGAAATACCCACGCCGCCTAGCAGGCTGCGTACCGCCACCGGCAAGGCGCCTACATGGCGGCTGGCAATATCGTCTAGGCGTTGGCTGGGCGCGATGACCAGCACCTCCACCTGGCGCAGGCTGCTGGCCGCGCGCACCTCTGGCGGCACCAGTGCAATGGTTTGGTTAATGCGCTGCATGCGCTCGATATCCACCGCCAGCGCATCCAGAAAAATGCTAGACATGGCGTGCCCGGCGATTTGCGCCAGCGAGGGGTATTGCTCGGTTTGCGGCCGTGCCGGGTCATGCGGCTCGGTCATACGCCCAGCGCCTATGACCAAAATGCGCTCGGCCCCCAGCCGGATGGCCGGCGACAGCGGGGCGCTTTGGCGCATTGAGCCGTCGCCGAAATATTCTTGGTGGCTGTGCAGCGGCAAGGCCTTGGCCGGAAAGATAAAGGGAATCGCCGCCGAAGCCATTAAGTGCGTGTGGGTGATGCCGGCGCGCACCCCAAAGCGTTGTGAGCGCTGCCATTCCTGCACCTCTTTGGCACCCTGAAAAAACGTGACATGCTGGCCGGTGGTGTAGCTTGAGGCACTAACCGCCAGGGCCTTGAGGTGCCCGCCTTGCAGCATATGCGGCAGGCGACCCAGCGCCACCATGTGGGCCAGCAAGTCTTCCAGTGGCGCGTTGTCCAGCAAAGAGCGCGGCTTGATGCGCCACCAGCGCGTCAGCAACCAGCCCAGCGACAACAGCCCCAGCCAGCGGGCACCGGCGCGCAGCATGCGCAAGCCGCTGACGTGGTAGACCTGCTCGGCATGAATATGTTGCCAGGTGTGGGCCATGTGGGCTACGGCCTTATCAAAGTCATCCGCGCCACAGGCCAATGCAGCGGCATTGATCGCGCCAGCCGAGGTGCCGCTCAGGATAGGGAAGGGGTTGGGCCCGTGGGCCTGCCCCTGTTCACGGCGAATGGCGGCGATGGCTTGCAGCACGCCCACCTGGTACGCCGCCCGAGCGCCGCCGCCACTGAGCACCAGCGCGTTGTGCGCGCTGGACTTGGAAGGTACGGGGAGTGCCGTGGGCATGCGCCCGATAGTAGCGAGCCCTGGGGCAAGCGCAAGTCCGCTACCCGCGAAGGCCATGGGCCGCAGGACTAGACTATGCCCCTTTCCGGAGAATGCAATGGCAGTGACAGAACAGGGTGTGTTGGATGCCCTCAAGCAGGTAATAGACCCCAACACAGGGCGGGATTTTGTATCGACCAAAGCGGTGCGCAATGTACAGATTGCGCAAGACGCGGTGGCCTTTGACATAGAGCTGGGCTACCCGGCCAAAAGCCAGTTGGACTCGCTGCGCCAGGCCTTGACGGCGGCGGTGCAGGCCTTGGATGGCGTCAAGCAAGTCACCGTCCATTTACATACCAAGATCGCCGCGCACGCGGTACAACGTGGCGTGCAACTTTTGCCCGGCGTGAAAAATATCGTAGCCGTGGCCTCGGGCAAGGGCGGCGTGGGCAAGAGCACCACCGCAGTCAATCTGGCCCTAGCCCTCGCAGCCGAAGGCGCCAGCGTGGGCCTGCTCGACGCGGACATTTACGGCCCCAGCATCCCCATGATGATGGGCATCAGCGGCAAGCCCGCCAGCGCGGACGGCAAGACTATGGAGCCGATGGAAAACTATGGCGTGCAGGTGATGTCCATCGGTTTTTTGGTGGACCAGGACCAGGCCATGATCTGGCGCGGCCCCATGGCAACGCAGGCTTTGGAGCAACTGCTGCGCCAAACCAACTGGCGCGAACTCGATTATTTGATTGTCGATATGCCACCGGGCACCGGCGATATCCAGCTCACCTTGTCGCAGCGTGTGCCCATGACCGGCGCCGTGGTGGTGACCACGCCGCAAGACATCGCGCTGCTCGATGCGAAAAAAGGCATCAAGATGTTTGAAAAAGTCGGCGTGCCGATTTTGGGTATTGTGGAAAACATGGCGGTGCATGTGTGCAGCAACTGCAAACATGTGGAGCACATCTTCGGTGCGGATGGCGGGCGTAAGTTGGCCGAGGAATACGAGATGGACTACTTAGGTGCGCTGCCTTTGGATATGCAAATCCGGCTGCAGGCCGATAGCGGCCAGCCCACCGTGGTGTCGGACCCCGAAGGCGACGTGGCGGCTATCTATATGGCCGTAGCGCGCAAAGTGGCGGTGGCGATTGCGGCGAAGAACAAAGACTTCTCGTCCAAGTTCCCATCAATAAAAATTTCCAAGGACACTTGAAAATTTTTGCACTTCTTATTGATTCAAAAAACTTTAATTAGTGTTAACCCTTGGGCGGACCTCGTTTGTAAGTTTTCGTTAAGTAATCGTTTCTAATACTCATCGTTGGCTATGGTGCCCCGAAGCTTTTTCCAGGGTAATTCCTGATGGGCTTCTTTCAATCACGTCCAAGGAGAAACGATGTCTAATGAAACCCCAGGCTTGCTTGACAAAGAGCGCATCATTGCCGGCCCCGGCTACAACCGGTGGCTGGTTCCCCCTGCGGCCTTAGCGATTCATTTATGTATCGGCATGGCCTACGGCTTCTCGGTTTTTTGGTTGCCCTTGTCCAAAGCGCTAGGCATCAAAGAGGCAATCAAATGCGGCCCCGAAGTGGGTTTTTGGGCGCAGTTATTCACCACCAGTTGCGATTGGCAAATTTCCACCTTGGGATGGATGTACACCTTGTTTTTTGTGCTGCTGGGTACCAGCGCGGCTACCTGGGGCGGCTGGCTGGAGCGCGCTGGGCCGCGCAAGGCCGGTGTGGTGTCCGCACTGTGCTGGTGCGGCGGCATGCTGTTCTCGGCGCTAGGCGTGTACCTGCACCAGTTTTGGATGATGGTACTGGGCTCGGGCGTTATCGGCGGCATCGGCCTGGGGCTGGGCTATATCTCGCCGGTTTCCACCTTGATCAAATGGTTCCCCGACCGCCGTGGCATGGCCACGGGTATGGCCATCATGGGCTTTGGCGGCGGCGCCATGATCGGCTCGCCACTGGCCAATGATTTGATGAAGTATTTCGCCACGCCCACCGATGTAGGCGTGATGCAAACCTTTGTCGTGATGGCCTTGGTTTATTTTGTGTTCATGATGGCCGGCGCTTTTGGCTACCGCGTGCCCGAGACCGGCTGGAAGCCCGAAGGCTGGACACCACCGCCCGCGCAAGTGGATAACGCCATGATTACCCAACGCCATGTGCATGTGACCAAAGTCTGGGGCATACCGCAGTTTTGGCTGATTTGGATGGTCTTGTGTATGAACGTGAGCGCCGGTATTGGCGTGATCGGTATGGCATCGCCCATGTTGCAAGAGGTGTTTGGTGGCAGCCTGATTGGCCTGACAGCCAAGTTTGGCGAGTTGGACAAAGACCAACTCAAAGCCATTGCCACCGTGGCCGCGGGCTTTACGGCGCTGCTCAGCTTGTTCAACATCGGCGGACGATTCTTCTGGGCCAGCTTGTCTGACGTTTTGGGCCGCAAAGTCACCTATGTGGTCTTCTTTGTATTGGGCGGTCTGATGTATTTCAGCGTGCCTGGCAGTTCCAATGCCGGCAATATCGTTTTGTTTGTAGGCGCTTTTTGCGTGATTTTGAGCATGTATGGCGGCGGTTTTGCTACGGTGCCGGCTTATCTGGCCGATATCTTTGGCACCCAAATGGTGGGGGCCATCCACGGTCGTTTGCTCACGGCCTGGGCCACGGCCGGCGTACTCGGCCCTGTGGTGGTGAACTATATGCGCGAGTACCAGCTTAGCCTGGGCATTCCCCGCGAGCAGGTTTATAACCAGACGATGTATATCCTGGTCGGGATGCTGGCGGTCGGACTGATTTGCAATTTGCTAGTGCGTCCGCTCGATGACAAATGGTTTATGAGCGAGGAAGAGTTGGCAGAAGAGAAACGCCTTGCCCATGAGCGCGCCGCAGCCTCAGTGGTGTCGCGGGTTGAAGGCGCGGGCGAGGATGCCGTCAACCCCGCCGTGGTGGTCATTGCCTGGCTGGCGGTGGGGCTTCCCCTCGCGTGGGGCGTGTACCGTACTTTGCAAAGCGTAGCCAAGTTTTTTGCCTGATCAGCAATCGAAGTAGCGCCGCCCAAGCTTTGTGCTTGCGGCGGCGTTTTTCATCGCGGCCCCGCCCGGCAGGGGTGTGCAACAATGAAACGATGTACACCAGCCCTGCCTCCCACCGTGCCCGCGTTGGCGCTAGATCGTCCGCCGCATTGCTTGCAGTGGGCCTTGGAGGCCTTCATTGAATCTGCTTCCCAGCCTGCGTTATTTGGTCGCATTGAATGAGCACCGCCATTTCGGGCGGGCGGCGCAGGCTTGCCATATCACGCAACCGGCCTTGTCCAATGCCTTGCGGGCGCTGGAAGAAGAGTTTGCAGCCGTCATCGTCAAGCGTGACCGCAATTACGTGGGTTTTACGCCCGAAGGCGAAATCATTTTGGCCTCAGCGCAGCGCATGTTGCACGAGCATGCTTTGTTGCAAGAGTCGCTCAAAGGCGATGCTTTAGCGCCACACGGTCCGCTGCGCATTGGCGCTGTTCCTACCGCGGTGCCGGTCGCGGCGCGTTTTGCGGCCATGTTGCAAGCACGGCAAAGCGGTATCCGGCCGATTGTGCTGTCGCTCAGTTCCGCCGAACTTGAAAAAGGCCTTGAGACTTTATCGCTGGACATGGCCATGGGCTATATCCAGCGCATGGACGCGCGCAGCGCACGCCTCAGCGCCCTAGAGCAATACACCGAACACTATTTCCTGCTGCGCCGTGCCGAAAGTCCGCAAGCCGATGGGCTGCGCATCGGCCATGCCCTGACCTGGCAACAGGCAGGCCGCTTCCCTTTGTGTTTATTAACCCCTGAAATGCACAACCGTACGATTGTGGATACCGCCCTGCGCCAAGCTGGGGTGCTGGTAGCGCCCGCCATGGAGACCAACTCCATCTTGGCGATGGCGCTGAGCGTGGCGCAAGGCCACATGTGCGGCATCTTGCCTGGCGCCTTGGTGGGCGCGGTGCGTAGCGACCGGCAACTCGAAGCACTGCCTTTGGTCGAGCCCGAAGTGCGTACGCCGATTGGCTTTATGTTGAACGCGCAAGTGCGCCCTTCGCGGGCGTTGCAAGCTGCCATGGATCTGGCGCGCGATGCGCAATGGTTGCAGCACGCGGCTATGCATAGCGGCATGCTGACCTCGCCTGTGGCTGGTTCGGCATGAGCGTGCTGCTGCATAACGATAGCCGTGCCCGCGCATGATCAAGCCGCACGACATTAGCGCTGTTTTGCTCGCCGGTGGCCGTGGCAGCCGCATGGGCGGGGTGGACAAGGGCTTGCAAAGCTTTAGAGGCCAGCCCTTGGCCTTGCACAGCGTGCAGCGCTTGCGCGGCACGGGCAGCGTGGGCCCGGTCATGCTCAACGCCAACCGCAATCTTGAACAGTACCAAGCCTTTGGCGCGCCGGTTTGGCCCGATGGCCTGGCCGATTACGCCGGCCCCTTGGCTGGTTTTTTGGTGGGGCTTGCGCATTGCCAAACGCCGTATTTGTTGACGTTGCCTTGCGACACGCCGCTTTTTCCGCTGGATTTGGTGCCGCGCCTGTGCGCTGCGCTGCAGGCGCAAGGCGCCCAAATTGCCATGGCCACCGCGCCCGAGCGTGACGAGAACGGCCAAACCCGCTTGCGCAAGCAACCCGTGTTTTGCCTGTTGCGCACAGACCTATTGCCCACCTTGATGGACTTCACCCAAGCGGGCGGGCGCAAAATCGACGCCTGGGCCGCGCAGCAGCGTTTGGCCCTTGTGCCCTTTGACCAGCCGGGCGACGACCCCTTGGCATTCTTTAATGCCAATACGCTGGACGAATTGCAGGCCTTGGAGGGCCAGGCCGGGCCGGTCTAGGCGCCGTACCCACAACATCACCAGACCGGGCCTGCGCGCCGAAAGCCCACCAAGCTGGTTCGTAACTTGTGGTTTGCTGCATTGCATCATTCAACATATGAATGATGCAATGTAGGGATTCAATTGGACGCCTATGGCGGTATGCACCCATACTCTGTTGAACATTCAACGGGTATTTGTACCCCAACGCCATGACCCAGACCACAGTTTCCAGTCCCGCCGCCGTCCGTTTGGGCACGGTGGACGATATGCGCAAGCGCATCCGCAGCAAAAGCAAGCTCAAAGGCCGCCAGCCTGAAGACGCCGCCGTGCTGGAAGTGCAGGCCTTGATCGGCGAGGGGCCGCACCCACGCGAACTGCTGATTGAATACCTGCACTTACTGAACGATCACTTTCGCTGCTTGCACGACCGGCACTTGGTCGTGCTGGCCAAGCAAATGCGCATCGGCATGGCCGAAGTGTTTGAAGTAGCCACTTTCTATCACCACTTTGAAGTGCTGCGCGGTGATGCGCAGCCCGCTGCTATTACCGTACGTGTGTGCGATGGATTAAGCTGCGAAATGGCGGGCGCCAAAGACTTGCTGGCACGCTTGCCCTCTATTTTGGGCCGCGATGATGTGCGCGTGATTGCCGCGCCGTGCATTGGCCGCTGCGAACAAGCGCCCGCCGCGGTGGTGGACCAAAACCCTGTGCCTTTTGCTACTGCTGATCGTATCGCCGCCGCCGTGCAAGCGCAGGCCAGCCAACACCCGCCCGCCGCGCAAGACGCCGTATTTGATGCCGCAGCGCATAGCGAAAAAGCCGTGTCTCCTGCAAATGCCGATGTGCAAGTAGCCCCTGCCTATGTGGGCTTGCAAGCCTATCTGACGCAAGGCGGTTATCAATTGGCTACCGCCTTGTCGCAAGGCAAGCACGATGGAGAATCGATAGTCAAAGCGATGGAAGATTCAGGCCTGCGCGGCTTGGGTGGCGCGGGCTTTCCGGCGGGACGTAAATGGCGCATCGTGCGTGACCAGCCTGCACCAAAGCTTATGGCAGTCAACATTGACGAAGGCGAGCCCGGCACTTTCAAAGACCGCACGTATTTGGAGCGAGACCCGCACCGTTTCTTGGAAGGCATGCTGGTCGCCGCGCAAGTGGTCGGCATCGACGCTTGCTATATTTATTTACGCGACGAATACCACGGCTGCCGCGCCATCTTGGAGCATGAAATCGCAGCTTTGCAGGCGAATCCCCCGTGCCCGCTGCCCACTATTTATCTGCGCCGTGGCGCCGGTGCGTATATCTGCGGCGAAGAGTCGGCCATGATTGAAAGCATCGAAGGCAAGCGCGGTGAGCCGCGTATGCGTCCGCCCTATATTGCGCAAGTGGGCTTGTTTGGCCGCCCCACGCTGGAACATAATTTTGAAACCTTGTACTGGGTGCGCGACATCGTGCAAAAAGGCCCGCAATGGTTTAGCAGCTTTGGGCGCAACGGGCGCAAAGGTTTGCGCAGCTTTAGCGTCAGTGGTCGCGTCAAGCACCCCGGCGTCAAGCTGGCGCCCGCCGGTATCAGCCTGCGCGAATTGGTCGATGAATACTGCGGCGGCATGGTCGATGGGCACAGCCTGTATGCCTATTTACCCGGCGGCGCATCGGGCGGCATCTTGCCCGCCAGCATGGCCGATATCCCGCTGGACTTTGACACCTTGCAGCCCCATGGCTGTTTTATCGGTTCGGCTGCGGTCATTGTGCTGGGCCACCAAGACAAGGCCCGCGATGCGGCGCTCAACATGATGCGTTTTTTCGCGCACGAGAGCTGCGGCCAGTGCACCCCCTGCCGCGTCGGCACCGACAAAGCCGCCACTTTGATGCAAGCGACGCATTGGGACCACGAGACGCTGGAAGACCTCAACATCGTCATGACCGACGCCTCGATTTGCGGCCTTGGCCAGGCAGCGCCCAATCCGGTGCGTTGCGTTCAAAAATATTTTCCTCATGAGGTGGCCTGATATGAATGCACCTACCAAGCTGTCTGAAGTGACGCTCAAAACCATAGAGTTCAAGCTGGACGCGCAAACCATCCACGCCTTTGAGGGCGAAACTATTTTCAAAGCTGCCAAGCGCCACGGGGTGGATATTCCGCACCTTTGCTACAAAGATGGTTACCGCGCCGACGGTAATTGCCGCGCCTGCGTGGTGGAGATCAAAGGTGAGCGCACGCTGGCCCCGAGTTGCTGCCGCAGTGCCACCGAAGGGATGGAGGTGCAGGCGCAGAGTGAGCGGGCCATCAAGAGCCAGAAGATGGTGCTAGAGATGCTGCTCTCGGATATGCCGGATGTGGGGTACAAGTGGAACGATGCTTCCTCTGCTTCTGCTTCGAGTGCTTCTGGCGCTGCTGCGCCAGGGGATGCGCCGGGCACCTTAGAGCGAGGGCGCAATGCGGCGCCCGGCGCATCCCCTGCCGCAGCTGGGGGTTTGGACGCGTCGCGTGCTAGTTCCACTGGCGGCAGGGCGGATTCTGCGGCCCTAAACGCATCGAGTGCCATCACCTCTTCTGCCACGGCGGTGCCGGGCGCGGGGGCGGGTGACGATTTGTGCTCGCACC
>CAIPZV010000080.1 GCA_903869595.1 uncultured beta proteobacterium
CCGGTTTCTTGGTAATAGCCTTCGATGTTTTTGGGCATGTCCAGATGGGCAACAAAGCGCACATCGGGTTTGTCAATGCCCATGCCAAAGGCAATCGTCGCCACCATCACCATGCCTTCATCACGCAAAAAGCGGTCTTGGTGTGTTTGGCGCAGTTTGCTGTCCAGGCCGGCGTGGTAGGGCAATGCCTTGATGCCGGCCTGGCTCAGCATGTCGGCAATGTCTTCCACTTTTCTGCGCGACTGGCAGTACACAATGCCCGCATCGCCCGCGTGTTCGCGTTCGATAAAGCGCAGCAATTGGGTGCTGCCTTCGCGTTTTTCCACAATCGTGTAGCGGATATTGGGCCGGTCAAAGCTGCTGATAAAAGCGCGCGCTTGCTCTAGTTGCAAACGCTCCAGCACATCGGCGCGCGTCAGGTCATCCGCAGTCGCCGTTAAAGCCATGCGGGGTACGCCCGGATAGCGTTCGTGCAGCACCGTGAGTGCCCGGTATTCGGGCCTAAAGTCGTGGCCCCATTGGCTCACGCAATGCGCCTCATCGATAGCAAACAAACTAAGTTGACCGCGTTCAAACAGCGAGTCGAGTTGCGCTAAAAAACGCGGCGTCGTCACACGCTCGGGCGCGGCGTATAAAAGCGTGACCTCCCCGCGCAGTAGACGCTGCTCCACCTGGTAAGCCTCTTCGCCGGACAGCGTGGAATTCAAAAAAGCTGCGCTCACGCCCGCTTCATGCAGCGCGCCCACTTGGTCGTGCATGAGCGCGATCAGCGGTGAAATCACAACCGTGATGCCGTGCCCCGCACGCTGACGCGCAATCGCTGGAATTTGGTAACACAGCGACTTGCCGCCGCCGGTAGGCATCAACACCAGCGCATCGCCGCCGCCGCCTACATGCTCAATGATGGCCTGCTGCGGCCCACGAAACGAGTCGTAGCCAAATACTTCTTGCAGGATACTCAAATAAGACAAAGGGGCTGCCGCTGGTTAAATGAAACAAGTCGGGTACAACATCACGCCGGCTTCTTTTCTGCTGCTGCCGCAGCACGCGCTGCAAACTCGGCGCGCAAGGCGCGTAGCTTTTCGCGCGGGTCTTCTTTGATGGTGGCTTTGTCCAGGGCCATCTCGGCAATAAAGCGGCTCGGTTGTGCGGCAATCGTGTCGCGTCCTCTTTTGCGCCGCCGCGTCCAGCTCACCGATAGTGTGCGCTGCGCCCGGGTAATGCCCACGTACATCAAACGCCGCTCTTCTTGCAAACGCGTCACCAGGTCCGCATTCGCCAGTGCGGCGGCGGCCTCGTCTGGCCCGTCATCGCCTGCTTTATCCGCGCTGGCTTTGCCTGCGTCTTCCATTTTGAAGGGCAGCATGCCTTCGGTCACGCCCACCAGCATCACGTGTGGCCACTCCAGGCCCTTGGCGGCGTGCAGGGTAGATAGCGTCACCACGTTTTGGTCTTTTTCACGCTCGGTCAAAGTAGATAAAAGCGCAATGTTTTGCGCCACGTCCAGCAAATTTTTACTGGCGCGCTGCGTGATCAAGATGTCGTCGTCCATCTGCCCGCCGCAGCGCTGCGCCATCCATTCGCAAAACTCCATCACATTCGTCCATTTGGCGGCGGCAATTTGCGGGCTGTCTTCGGTGTCGTACAAATGCTTTTCGTAGGCGATATCGAGCAGCCAGGCTTTGAGAAACAGCAAAGCGTTTTCCGCGCCTTCGGTGTGTTTGGCGCGAAATTGCAAGTCGTTTACCGAGCGGCCAAATTCATGCAAGCTGCCCACCGCGCGGCTGGACAAAACCGAGCCCAGCGACGATGAAAACAAAGCTTCAAACAAACTTAGTTTGTAACGGCTGGCAAAGGTGCCCAGGCTACCCAAAGTCTGGTGGCCTATGCCGCGCTTGGGCGTAGTGACGGCACGTAAAAACGCGGGGTCGTCATCGTTGTTGGCCCACAAGCGCAGCCAGGCGCACAGGTCGCGGATTTCGGCGCGTTCAAAAAAGCTTTGCCCGCCAGACACCTTGTAAGTGATACCCGCTTTGCGTAGCGCTTTTTCAAATGGCTTGGCCTGGTGGTTGGCGCGATAGAGCACCGCAAAATCGCGCAGCTCTTTGAATTGCATGCCCGCTTGCGCCAACGTGCCCTCGGCGCGCAAACTTTGGATGCGCGCCACTACGCGTTCGGCCTCATGGTCTTCGCTATCGGCATCGACCACGCGCACCGGCTCGCCTTCGCCCAAATCGCTCCACAAATTTTTCGGAAACAACTTGGGGTTGGCCGCAATGACGTTATTGGCGGCGCGCAAGATGGCGGCGGTGGAGCGGTAGTTTTGCTCCAGCTTAATAACTTTAAGTTCCGGAAAATCCTGCGGTAGCAAGCGCAGGTTATCCAAGGTGGCACCGCGCCAGCCGTAAATACTTTGGTCGTCATCGCCCACCGCAGTAAAGCGCGCGGCATTGCGCCCCGGTGCCAGACTGCCGTCGGGCTCGCAACCGACCAGCAGCTTGAGCATGGCGTATTGCGTGGCATTAGTGTCTTGGTATTCATCGACCAGCACATGCCCCGCAAACGCCTGCCATTGCGCACGCACCTCGGGGTACTCGCGCAAGAGCTTGAGCGGCAGGCTGATCAAATCATCGAAGTCCACGCTTTGGTAAGCGCTCAAGCGTTCTTCATAGCGCCCCATGATGACGGCGGCTTGGCGCTGGTCTTCGTCGGCTGCTTGTGCCAAGGCTTGTTCGGCGTTGAGGCCAGCGCTTTTCCAGGCGCTAATCGTCCATTGCCAGTTGCGCGCTGTGGCTGAGTCGGTGCTGCCACCAGCATCTTTCAAGATGCTGGTCACATCCGAAGTATCCAAAATGCTGAATTGGGGTTTGAGCCCCAGCACCGATCCATGGCTGCGCAACATACGCACGCCCAGTGCATGAAAGGTGCAGATCATTACCTCTTGCGCGGCTTTGCCGATCAGCGTTTTGGCGCGTTCGCGCATTTCGGCTGCGGCTTTGTTGGTAAAGGTAATCGCGGCAATTTTTTGCGCTGGCATGCCTACTTGAATCAGGCGCGCGATTTTGTGCGTAATCACGCGGGTTTTGCCCGAACCGGCACCAGCGAGCACCAGGCAGGGGCCGTGCATATAGTTCACCGCCTCTTGCTGGGCGGTGTTCATAGCGTTGTGGGGGGAAGACATGCGCGAGGCGTCGGCAAAGGCCGGTAATAGGCAAACTCAAAAGGCCGCGCATCTTAACGGCAGGCCGCGCGTGCATTTGCATTGACAATCGGGGCATGCTGGAAATCTTTGAAGTCACCTTTCCGTTTTTTGCTTTGGTTTTATGCGGTTACACCGCCGCCAGGCGCCAGATGCTCCCTCTGGTGGCGATTCCGGGCCTCAATACCTTTGTGCTGTTTTTCGCCCTGCCCTGCATGCTGTACCGCTTTGGGGCCAATACGCCGATCGCGCAGTTGCTGGACCCCGCCGCCAGCATCACCTATTTGGTATGTGGTTTGAGCATCGTCGCACTGGTCATTGGCATTACCTTGCGCGATCACATCGGCTGGAATGATGCGGCTTTTGGTGCGCTGGTAGGCGCCTTTCCGAACACCGGATTTTTAGGCGTACCGCTACTGGTGGCGATTTTGGGCAAGCAGGCAGCGGGCACGGCCATCGTCACGATTTTGGTGGATCTGTTGGTCACCACCTCTTTGTGCATTGCACTGTCGCGCCTAGGCGGGCTGGGCACGACGGCGGGTGACGATGAACAGCGCGTCAGCCCAGCGCAGGCCGCGCGCAATGCCTTGCGCGGCGTGGCTACCAATCCCATGCTCTGGGCCATATTGACCGGCGCTTTGGCCTCGGCATTTGGCCTGGTCTTGCCCGCCCCGGTGGACGCCACCTTGGGCCTGCTGGCCGATTGCGCCTCGCCCGTGGCTTTGTTCACTATCGGCGCAGTGCTGGCGCGCTCGCAAATCATGGCGCAAGAAGGCCAGGCCCCCGTGGTGCCTTGGTCCGATGTGCTGCCGGTGGTGGCGATCAAACTACTTATCCATCCTTTGCTGGTGCTGGCGGCGGGTTTGTTCGCGCAAGCCATGGACGCGCCCCTGGCCGACTCCGCGCTCACCGTGATGGTGCTGGTGGCGGCGCTGCCCAGCGCCAGCAATGTGTCCATGTTGGCCGAACGCTTTGGCGCCAATAACGGGCGCATCGCCCGCATCATTTTGGTGTCCACCGCGCTGGCGTTTTTCAGCTTCGCCGCTGCGGTGGCGCTGATGACGGGCTAGGCGCGCGCTGCGCTGTCAAATCGCCAAGGGGTCCACATCAATGGCCCAGCGGATCAGGCCTTTGCAAGCCGGGTCGCTACGACTGGCGTGCAGCACCTCTTGCCATGCCGCCAAAAAACTTTGCAAGGCATTGCGCGAAGGGCTTTCCACCAACATTTGCGCGCGCTCCACATTGGCTACGCGCTGCATGGCCATGGGCACGGCGGGGTAGAGCATCACTTGCTCTAATACCTGCGCCCAGCCGGGCCATTGCCCCATATCGGAGCTGGCGCGCTTACGCGCCGTGTTCAAAAAGGCCTGGGCTGCCTCTTGGCTGCGGGCGTCGGCGCGCACCAGGGCTTGGTAGCTAAAGGGCGGCATGGCTGCTGGTTCGCGCTCTTGCAATTGGCTGTGTGCAAAGCTGGGATAGTCGTAATTTTTCAGCGCCGCATACACCGGGTGCGCGGGCTGAAAGGTTTGCACCCACACCTCGCTGTGCGCGCCCAATTCGGCATCGCGCCCGGCCCTACCTGCCGCTTGCAGCAGCAGCGAAAACAGGCGTTCGGGCGCGCGAAAGTCGCTGGAAAACAAGGCGCTGTCCGGGTTAACGGCTGCCACCAGCGTGATACGCCTGAAATCGTGGCCTTTTGCAATCATCTGGGTGCCCACCAGTACATCCACTTCGCCCGCATGCACCGCCGCTAACTGGCTTTGCAGTGCGCCCTTGAGCCGCGTGGTGTCCGCGTCAATGCGGCCAATGCGCACCGGTTCGCCATCTGGTTGATCCGCAGTTTGGGTGCCGGGGCGGCGCACATCGGCCAGGAGTGTGGCGAGCAATTCTTCGATTTGCTCGGTGCCACGCCCCAGGGTCAGGATATCCGGGTTGCCGCAGCCGGGGCAGGTGCGCGGCACGCGCTCGCTGTGGCCGCAGTGGTGGCAGCGCAGCGTGCGGTCACTTTTATGAAAAACCCGAAACGCACTGCAATGCCCGCAGGCACTTTTCCAGCCGCAGTCGGTGCAGTGCAACACCGGCGCATAGCCACGTCGGTTGAGGAACACTAGGCACTGCTCGCCGCGTGCGATGCGCTCTTTGATCGCCTCCAGCAAGGGCGGCGACACGACTGCGTTGCGCGGCTGGTGCGTCATGTCCACTCGGCGCACCAGCGGCAGGCTGCGCCCGGCGGCGCCTATGCGGCTGGGCATGTGCAGGCGCAAGTAGCGCCCGCCTTCGCTGGCCGGGCGGCTGTGAAACCAGGATTCCAGCGAGGGCGTGGCCGAGCCTAAAACGACTTTGGCGCCTTCTAAGCGGCCCCGGTACACCGCTAGATCGCGCGCCGAATAGCGCGCGCCTTCGCCGCTTTTGTAGCTAGGGTCGTGTTCTTCGTCCACCACAATCAGGCGCAAGCCCGGCATGGACGCAAACACCGCCATGCGCGTGCCCAGCACGATGCGCGCGCCGCCCTGGTGCGCCGCCAGCCAGGCCGATAGGCGCTGCGCCGGTGTCATGCCGCTGTGCAGGCTGACCACCGCCTGCGGCCCCCATTGGGGCGCAAAGCGCTCGACAAAACGGGCCTCCAGCTGCGGCGTCAGGTTGATCTCGGGCACCATGACCAGCGCTTGCGCCTGTGGCTCGCGTGCCAGCAGTTGTTCTACCGCTTGCAAATACACCTCGGTCTTGCCGCTACCGGTGGCGCCGAAGAGCAAAAACGGCCCGCTTTGCGTTTCTATCTGCGCCAGGACATCTGCTTGCTCGGCGCTGAGGGCTTTGCTTGAGGCTTGCGCCTGAGCCAGCGCTGCGCCGGTGACTTCGTCAATGCCGTCGGCGGAGACGACATTTTTTGACCGCCCGTGCTTGGCCTCAGGCGCGGCTTTGGCGAGGGTTTTTTGCAGCCGGGCGGCTTTGCGCTGCAGTTGCAAACTAGATAGCTCGCGCAATTGCGGCGGCAGCGCGGCCAGCGCCACCTCGCCCGCCGAGCGCTGGTAGTAGCGTGCCGCAAAGCGCACCAATTGCTGCCAGGCGCCAGCCAGGGGCAAGACCGTGCCCAGCACTTCGCTGATGTCGCGCACCTTGCCGGGGTCGATTTCGCCGCTGGCATCCTCGTCACTAGCGTCCCACACCACGCCCAGCGTTTCGCGCGCGCCCAGCGGCACCCGCACCAGGGTACCGGCGGGCAGCAACTCCCGGTGCCGGTAGGTCAGCACCGGGCCCATCGAGGCATGGGCCGGGGTGTGGACCAGTACGGGCAGCCAGGCGCTCATGGGCAAAGCGGCGTGGCGCGCACCACAACAGGAAAATCACACATAGGACGTCTTGTACATAAAAAGCAGAAGGAAAACAGGCTAAGTCTTTGATCTGATTAGCGCCGCTGCCTTATGCCCAGATTTTGTGGATAACTTTGGGGATATGCCCCATTGAAGCCCCTTCCGCCCTCGAAAAATCAGCATATCTTTACCCTGCCTAAAAATTGAGCAAAATTTTTATCTATTACAAATCAAGCACTTAGCGTATTTCTCCCCTACGAGGCGGCTTGGCTGCAGCGCTTGCTAGGCCAGCCAAGAGCGCGCCCGCTGATGTGCATAACTCTAGCTGCTTTGCCTTCTAGCAAGCCCACTGTGTCGGGCCCTAGCTGTCCCCATGGGCGCTTTGCCGCACTTTTGCGCCGCTAGCCCATTGTGCCCGCCCGCCCGGCGCAAAAAAGTAGCATTTTTCACGCTGTGAAGTGAAAATCCCGCTTAGCGCTCGCATCTGAAGCAGACTGTCGAAAATGCGCTTAAGTCATTGATTTGAAACAACTTGGCCCACTATTCGCGCAATCTGTGGATAACTTTGTTGATATCTGTCCCTCGCGGGCAAAAATCCTCGGAAAATCAAGGCTTTCGACGCGATGCCTTGAAAAAAAGCAAATTTGGTTTTCCATAAAAATCAATTACTTAGCGCATTCCTTGCGGTCTGGCACGGTTTTCGACGGGTTCAGGTTTGCAATCCTGCAAGTCAATAATTTTTGTGAACAAGTACTAAAGATAGGACAAAAATCTTGTAAATCGTGCTATACAAATTTTGCCGGTATTTTGATATCCGCTCACTTGGATTTGGCGCGCGGATGGGCTGCGTCGTAGGCCTTGGCCAAATGCTGGAAATCCAGCCGCGTATAGACCTGGGTGGTGCTGATATTGGCGTGACCCAGCAATTCCTGCACGCCGCGCAGGTCGCTGCTGGACTGCAGCACATGGCTGGCAAAGGAGTGGCGCAGCATATGCGGATGCACCGGCGCGCTGGTGTGCGCCAACTGGCTGCGCCTTTGCAGGCGTTGCCATACCGAGGCCGCACTGAGGCGCGTGCCATTGCGCCCGGTAAACAGGGCCGCTTGCGGCGACTGCGCCACGTCGGTCGCGGCGGGCTTTGCTTGGGCCAACCGGTTTGCGATGCTGGCGCGCTGGCCGGGTGGCGTGGCGCGCAAGGCCAGCCAGCGTTCCAGGGCGCGCAAGGCTGAGCTGCCCACCGGCACAGCGCGCCGTTTGGCGCCTTTGCCCAACACATGGGCTTGCGCTTCCTGCAGGTCTATCCAGCCTTTGGCCTGCGGGCCGGGCTGTACATCCAACCCCACCAGCTCGCCCACGCGCAGGCCGCTGCCGTAGAGCAGCTCCACCATGGCCGCGTCGCGCGCTTCAAACCAGGCGCCGTCTTCGCTCTGAAAGTCTGCAAACTGCACCGCGTCATCGACGCCCATAGCTTTGGGCAGGGGCTTGGGCGCTTTGGGCGCACGCACGTCTTGTACCGGGTTGCTGGCGACCAGGCCTTGGCGGCCCAGCCACACATAAAAGCCGCGCCAGCCGCTCAAAATTAAGGCAATGCCGCGCCCGCTGCGCCCGCCGCTGTGCATCATGGCGATCCAGCGGCGGATGTGGTGGTGGCTGACTTCGCACAGCGCCAGCGCCGAGGCACCTGTGCTTTTCCCTGCATTACCGCTTTTGCCTCGCCCGCCCGCCGAGGCGGGGCTGGCGCCTATTGGCGTCGACCCCGCTGCAAAGCTTTGCAGCTTGCCCAAGTCCAGCGCGTACAACTCCACGGTGCGCTGCGCCAGCCGCTTTTCAGTGCGCACGTATTCCAGGTAGCGCTCGACCAGTTCGCTGTCGGTGGCCACGCGCTGTGCCGCCGGGGCGCTTTAACGCAAGCGGCTCAAGGCGGCGCTGGCCACCTCGCCGATGCGGCATAAAAAGTCGGTGCCCATGCCGCCATGGAATCGCTGCGCGTCCATCGAGGCCAGGACCAGCATGCCAAAAGCCGGCGCGCTGCTGCCCGCATCGCCGCTGCGCAAGGGGATGATGGCGATCGAGGCAGCGGTGTCGGGCTTGTCAAGCCAGGCGGTCACTTCAAAGCCGGTGTTCAGACCGCAAAACGGCTCGCTCAAGGACGAGGCAAATAACTTGGCCTCGTCGCTCACGCCTTGCACAAACGCGCTATCGGCGTATTCGCTGTCCAGGCCCCACAAGCGCAGCGCCACTTGCGGCACCGAAAACTGCTCGCGGATTTCTTGGCTAATCATGCCTGGCAAGGTTTGCGCCTGTGGCACCAGCAAGAGCCCGCGCGCCCAGCGCAGTATCTTGTCGGATAGCAGCACATTGTCATTGCCGTGGCGAATCATTTCCATGATGCGCGATTCGAGCAATTTGATTTTCTCGCGCAGCATTTCGGCCTGGCGCTCTTGCAGGCTGACGGCGCGGTGGCTATGCGGGCTGGTGATTTGCACGGCAGCCAGCAAGTCTGCATGGCGCAGAAAAAAGTCTGGCGTGTTGGCCAGGTAATTGGCGATGTCGTCTTCGGTAATCGGGTTGTTCAAATCGGGGTCGCTAGGTGTGCTCATGGTGTTTTTGTAGTGAAAGACTTGGTTAAAAATGTTCCGGCAGTTCAATCTCGCCGCGGTACACCGTGGTGGCCGGGCCGGTCATCAGCACCGGTGCATCGCCACCGGACCAGGCAATCGTCAATACGCCGCCGCGCGTGTGCACATCGACTTGCGTATCAAGCAGGCCCCAGCGTAGGCCCGCTACCACCGCCGCGCAGGCACCGCTGCCGCACGACAGGGTTTCGCCGACACCGCGCTCGTACACGCGCAAGCGCACTTGCTGGCGGCTCACGACCTGCATAAAGCCGGCATTGACCTGGTGGATAAAACGCGCATGTTGCTGAATCAAAGGCCCTTGCGTCTCCACCGGAGCGCTGTCCACCGCGTCTACGACTTGCACCGCATGCGGGTTGCCCATGGACACCGCGCCGATGCGTACGCTATCGGTGGCGTTCAGGCTTAAGGGCCAATACTGCCAATCGCCCAAAGCCCGGGCCTCTAAACCCTGCGCGTTAAAACCAATGGCGTGCAGATCAAAAGAAGGCGGGCCCATATCTACGGTTACGCGGCCGTCAAAGTGCAGTTCGGGTTCGATCACGCCCTTCATCGTTTTGACGCGCAGTCGCGTTTTATCGCTCAGGCCTTGCTCGCGCACAAAACGCGCAAAACAGCGCGCGCCATTACCGCATTGCTCCACCTGATTGCCGTCGGCGTTGTGGATGCTGTATTCAAAATCAATGCCCGCTGCTGGCGAAGGGCCCACCGTCAGAATCTGGTCCGCGCCCACGCCTCTATGGCGGTCGCCCAAAAAGCGGTAATGCGCCGGGCTCAGGCCCAAAGGTCCGCGAAGTTGCCGATGTGGAATCCACAAAGTTACATAATGAACTGTTTATTAAGAGTGTTCAACAAAAGGCTGCCGATGATGATGATGCGA
>CAIPZV010000081.1 GCA_903869595.1 uncultured beta proteobacterium
CGGCATTAATGCCGGGCGAATCTTATGTCGCCGCTAACAGTTTGATTGCCGAGAAACGTTTCAATCCACGCCCGGCATTAATGCCGGGCGAATCAGCACCCCCAAGATTGGGTGTTTTTGGCAGTAGAGCAACCCTTTCACATCAAAACCCGTCCAATATTTCGGGCGTTAAGCCTGGCAAATCGGTCAAGGTGAATGAGCCGTCGGCATTAACCGCCAGTGTTCGGTGCACTTTTGCTGCGGAGTGCTGTCCTGGTTTGCAGTTATGAAGCCACCAGAACACCTTGTGCACCTCCATGCTCCCTGCGGGTCTGGCGGCGGCTTCATCGTTTTCGAAAAGGCGCGGCAGAACAGCTTTAATAGCTGCTGCATCTGCATCACTGAACAAGGTCTTTTCTGCAAGCTGCGGGTTCATGCTGCCGTAAAAAACGTAGATGCCTTTGTCTACGCGGTGCTTCATCCCCATCGTATCGGCACCGCGCTTTGTGCCATCGCCCTCACCACTGACGCTCTTGGTGATCTGGAGACTTGTCACATCGATAGGCTCCACGCTGAAGGCCGATTGCACCGTCACCGGGCCGCGTATGCCAATGGAAACACCGGTATCACCTTCTTCATCCGAACCGTCATCCTTTTTCTTGCCCGCTTTTTTATTGCTCTTTAGGGCAAAAAGTTGTCCAAAAGTGCGCACGTCAATCCAGGTTTTGCAAGCTAGCTCAGCGGTCTTCGCTCCGCCTAGCTCCTTGCCCAGGGCGGCTTCGGCGCGGGCGCGCAGGCTCTTTGCATCGTCAGCCTTGCGGTCATCCGATTGCACAAAAACCATGTTTCCATCGTTTTTTTCGCCGTCGGCAATCCAACGCTCCAGCAGCCGATCACGAATTTTCCGCTTGATTGAAACGTCGCTCATCTCGCCGAAGTTGGCGTAATCGGTGCGCGGCCGGTTTCCATTCAACGGATCACCGTTGGGGTTGGCATTTTTCACACGAAGAATGACTGCAAAGTCGATTTTGTTCTGCAATGTTGGCATGTTGAAGCTCCTCTGTGGTTACTGGTCGGTGGTGGGGTCTGCTGATTCGTCGGAATCAGTTGACGTGCGTGGCATGAGTTCCCTGCGTTGGCAGTGGTATCCAAGCAAAAATTCTCCGGACAATTTGCGGTCGTCCATGAAGTCATCGCCTTGGAACATTGCAACGATGTCGTCGTGCAATTTGTCCAGCAGGTGCATCGGGCCGCCGCGTTTCGCGCGAAGCCGAGATTTGGCGGGCGCCAGCGCCAGCTCAATCGTTCGCCATGTGCTGGCGGGCCGGTCCGCAAATCGCTGCATTAATTTGGCTGCCGCAGTGTCGCGGCCCTCACCGCCCACATAAATAGCCATGCTCTCGATACGCTCTGCCACTGCCAATAAGCGGCCATATAAATAATCCCGGCTGCGCCGGTCGGTTTCCAATCCCATTTGATAATCCTTTCCTTTGTTAAACCCTCTGAACAAGCCACAGGCGATACCCAAACCCTTCTCCCATTCCCAGTGCTTTTGACCGACCCGATTGCAGACCCGGCGCACCACCGAATCCACCAAATCGCGGGGCACTAGCTGCCCGTCTACGATGGAAGGCAAAAGCCTTTCCACTACCGACTTTTTCAACTTGTCATCCACACGTTGGCCATAGGCAACTTCTGCGATGTCATGAGGCGCCGGTGCGCCGACGAATCGGCGGTCCTTGCCAAAGAATTGGTGCCAAGCGTGATCGCCATGCCACTGCTCAAGGCGATCAAGAAATTCCGATCCGGTCAACTCCCGGTAGTAAGTGATGGCCATTCGACCCGGTGTGGCGGAGTCCAGCCCCATGACAACAATGTCCTCTGTTGCGCCGAGTTGGGCGTTGTAGCCTCGCAGCCTTTGCTTTAGGCGAAGCGCAAATGCTTGTCCTGCATCCGCATCAAGATGTATCTGTGACGGGGCGCCATCCTGCCCATCATCCTGAAGTAACGAGAACGTGTTTGCGAAAGGATCAGGAATGGGTGCGCCGCCCACGGCCCAACTGACGATGACCTGATCCCCGTTCCGATACGCCTGCCGTTGAATGAGCCAGCGCAAAGCGTTATGCGCTTTTTGTGTGACCTGGTAGCCAACACTACTCGCTTGCAAACCGGTGTCGTCCGTAAAGCGCCCCCGAAATACAAAGCCAGAGCTGTCGTTTGCACTGATGATTTTTGCGCCATCGTCAGAGCGGCGAATAAATTTCGGATGGTTTTTGCAAATCCTAGACTGTTCGCCCAGCACCATACAAACGCCATCAGCGGGGTTAACTGCTTTGTCATAACTACACCACGCCTGAATCAGCGATTCATCTTCCCATGTCCCCGTGGCCGGTGTGTCCCCGGATTCAATGCGCCATCGCACAAATATCTTCTGGTTTTGAACAACCTCTTTGGCCTTACCAGGTACCGCCGCAATAACGACAGGCAGCAGCGCTTCGTTATTTAAATCACTCCACAATCGCCTTTGAACTAGGTATGCCAGTACTGCTTTGGCCTTCTGGTGGCTGTAATCAGAGGTGCACCAATCACGCAAGTTATTGATGTAACTTTCGAACTTTCTTAAATCGGCTTCTGGATAGTCCGCCGCGCAATAGCTGACCTCATCACAGAGCGGATGGGGTGCAATCTTTGCTCCTGCCCGGCCAAGTGACGCTTCAGTAACCGGAATGAGCGTTGCGAGTTCGGCCCTGGACAGCGTTCGTGCACGCCGAAATTTCCCGCCTGCTGTAATGACAACTTCCACATGCGCTTTTTTCAAAAAGTGCGCCTCGGGCCAAAGCTCAGTGCGGCTGTACTTTTTTTCGGCCGCAGCACATTCGTAGGTGTCGTAAAGTTTTTGTATCCAGCTCATCTCAGACCCCCAGCTCGCGGGCGAGCAGCACCGCGCCTTGTAACTTTCCTTCGCCGAACTTCTTTGGCGTCATACTGCGAATGTCTTTACGAATGACGCACGCCTCTGGTCGCGGATATTTGATGTACCCATCGACCATGGTGGGCTGCCAGAATCGGGCTTGAAGCACTGGATTCCCGGTCTCGTCGGGATAATCAAATCCGTGAAAGCTCAGCCCATAAGTGACTTCGCCTGCGCCGTCATAGTGGCCCATGCCGCTGCCGAAAACACAGGGTTCGACGTAACCTTGGCAATCACGGGTTCCGAGAAAGATGTCTTGCCGCCCACCGCGTTCAAGCATTCTTTGAAGGATGGAGAAATGCTTGCCATCAACCTGGTCGTTTTTCAGTTCCGGACGGTGCGTATTCCATTCAAAATGGGCTCGCACTTGGTACTCGACATCAGACAAAAATGTGTAAATGGCCAGCGTGTTGCCACCACCGTAGTCCAAGGGCTTGGTACCTTTGGTCTGCGTTCTGATTGGCTTGATGATGCGAACGTCATCGATAACCCAAATGAAGGTGGGCTTCCAATAGATGGACTTGGCAATGCCTTTCAATGCCTCATATGTGGGCAAGTGGTAAGAGCATTTCTCGCCGCCGACACGGGTTAGTGGGTCAGTGAAAAGCGCGTGCCGCGCCCAGACTTTGAACTCAATGCTGTTTCGGTTAGACACAAAGAACCTCCATTGATCCCTGGGGAACGTCCGAGAGGCCGAACTCCGTGCTGTAGTAGCGGACGTCAGCCAGGTAAAGAATGCCTGTGCCAGGACGGATTTCCCGCACGGCATTGGCGCGGGAAAGCGCTTCCAGTTGGTGGGGAAAGACATTCACGCTGTATTGCTGAGCTAGGCGCAACAGGTCAAACTCTTTGTCCGGCAGATACGCAGCACACAGGTCGGCAATAAGGTCTTTGCCCGCCTTTCTGTGGGGAACGATGATGCCCTGGGTAGGCGCGTCGATGGCCTTGAACGCTTTTGATGCACTCATGAATGACTGGCGGAACCAAACCTGCGGCGCCTGGCGATGGGTTTGCGCGTAATCGCTGACAGCCGTGCTGTTTGTCGAAAGCATGTTGAGCAGATCGTCATCGCGACCAATGAGTTCGGGCGCAATTGAATAACTCATGTCTTCTGCACGCGCAAAAAAATAGTCACGGTAATACCGCTCCATGGCCGCAAGCCCAATGCAGTTTTCATCGAACTTTGCAGGATCAGTCTCATAGTCATTCAAGACGCCTTCGGCTTTGTCACGGCCGATGCGAATGTCTGTGAGACGGCTCAAGTTCTCGTCCTCCGCGCGGGGGTTGACCACGTGTACAAATCCCCGCTTTGATCGTCCATTGCGGTTACAGCGGCCGGCGGCTTGGGCAATGGAGTCAAGGCCAGCGGTAAACCGAATGACCGCCCCAAAGTCCACATCGACACCGGCCTCGATCAATTGCGTGCTGACGCAAAGCGTTGGCAAGCTCGGCTGAGCGCCAAGTCGCAAGCGCATTTCATTGAGCTTCTCCTTTCGGTGCGCAGGACACATGCTGGTACTCAGGTGAAAAGCTGTCGTCCCAAGATGTACAGCGCAGATTTCGTAGATGGCTTGCGCTGATTTCTTTGTGTTGACGATGACCAGGCAACTGCCAACTTGCGCCATTTGGGAGAGCGCCAGTTCGGCCACTTCCTCATGAGACCAACCGCCGGGCTTACGGGCGTTTACCACGTCAACCCGCTTTAAATCTTCAAACAATTTGCTAACGTCAGGCATAATTTCATGATCACTGTTCAATTGGATGGCGCCCTTGCTAGGGTCCACTTTATGAAGTAGCGGCTGCGTTGCTGTGCAAAGCACCACCGTGGTTCGGCAGTGATTTGCCAGAAAGTTCATGGCATTATTAAAAAGGTGAACACAGTTGATTGGCAAGGTCTGAATCTCATCGAAGACCAGCACCGCATTGGCAAGCTGGTGCAGGCGCCGCGCACCTCGGGTGCCCGAACCAAACAGGGCTTCCAGCAGTTGCACGGTGGTCGTATAGACGACGGGTGCATCCCAGTTTTCTGAGAGAATTTTTCCGCGCCAGCTTTGTTTATCGGGCGTCAAATTCGAATGATGTTCCAGCACCACGCTGCCCGGCTCAGCGCCTTGCGGCTCCAGAATCCGGCGTACCACTTCGGCGTTCTGGTCAATGATTGATGTGAATGGGATCACGTAAATCACGCGGTCCAGCCCGTGCTGGTTTGCATGATGCAAGGCAAACCGCAGGCTGGCCAAGGTTTTCCCGCCGCCGGTTGGAACGGTAAGGGTGTAGATGCCCGTTTCGCGGGTAGCCGCTTGCTGGCAGTGAAGTGATACATCACGCCGGATTTCGTCAATCGGGTGCTGCACTGGCAAGCTGCTGATATGCAGTTCGAGGCGACGAACCAGCTCTTCCCAAGCGGCGTAGTTACCCAGGTAGCGCCGACGCGCACGACCTGGATGTTCAAAGTCTGCGGTATCAATTCGATCGGCATCAATGAGGCAACTGAACAAGGCCCGCACCAAAAGTCCCTGCTGGAAGTGAAACACCGGGCTTCGTCCCTTTTCTTCGGAGCTTGTACCAGGTGCCTTGTCAAGTAACGCTTTGAACCACGTTTGCAGCGGGTTTGTAAGGCCTTCGGAGGAGATGATGCTGTTCGCCTTGGAACGGATGCTCGGCTCAAGCTTCTCAAGCACTTCTTGCAAATGTGTTTTCTGGTTGGGTTTTCCCATGCGCTTTGAGAAGCCGTCTTCTGTCGGGCGCCCCGATTTAGTGGTCAGGCAGTCGATCAACCCGGAGTGGTGTGACGCCACACACAATGCCAGAACCTGCGCCATGGCGCGATGCAGCCGACTTTTCTCTGAAAGTTCATTCCAAAGAAATTGCGCACCACTGGTGGAGTGGTCAATCGTTCCCCTCAGTTCATCGGCGTCGACAAAATCTTCGTCTTCATCTTGATTTAGCAAGCCCGTTGCCGATTTGATGTAAGCCTGGAAGGCCGTGCTGTATTTCCCGAGGTCATGAACAAGACCAATAAGTTCGCCATAGGCGGACAACTGAAACTTGGCGGCAAGTTTTCCCGATAAGTGCCCGACGCCCTCTAAATGTCCCGCCAAGGTCTGAACACCGTCATGGCGTACATGCGCGACAAATTGCGTCGAATCACTATTTTTCATATTCAGTCCCGGAAGCCGTGACATTTCGGCACAAGTGATTGGGATGTGGCCGATAGCATGTCAAATGGGCTTTTCCCGCCTCGGAAAATTCATCCTGGGTATCGGCATAAGGCTTTTGGAAGGCCCGAAAGCAACGCCGGATACCTGGTCGATATTTACCAAGGTCATGCCACAAACCGGCCAGTCGAGCCCAATCGGCTGAATTACCGCTTAGTCTGCCGCCTTCACAAAAGGATGCGGCAAGGCTTGCCACCGTCTGTAGATGATCACTCAGTCGATGTCCACCCGAATGTGCGTAGGCCTCTTGCATGCCGCGATTTCTATAAGAAACTTAACGATTACGTATAGTAGAAATATTGTTTTATCAAGAATATTTGTCGAGACATCATACCGGCTTGAGCGCTTGACGCAAATGAAAGTTTTGGGTGCCGAGCTGGCCTTGCGGGATCAGGGCCCAGGCAGTAGGGCGGGGCCGTTTTTGAACACAGTGGCCATGCTGCTGTTCAAAGAATCGGAATTTATCGCGCCGCCGGTCAGCCAGGAACTGCTGCCCCTTAAAAGCAAAAAAATCAAATAGCTTGCGCGGGGATCGCTCAGTCCCCCACCCGCTTCCCGGCCACCACCAGGCC
>CAIPZV010000082.1 GCA_903869595.1 uncultured beta proteobacterium
AAACAAAATTGGCTGTTCAAGCTCCCCTTCACCCCGGCGGGGGTGAAGGGGCGGGGGGAAGCGGGGGGCAAACGGCAATATGTCCCAGCGCGGATAATCGACGCGATGAATTCTCCTGCCCCCGCCGCATCGCCTTTTGGCCTGTCTCCCTCCGCAAAAGGCCGCATCGCTGCGGTGGTGACGGTCTCCATCTGGACCGCGTTTATCGTCATCGCCCGCGCCACTGCCGACCCCGCGCGCGGCGGCACGCTCTTGCCTTTGGATGTGGTCTATGCGCGCCTGTGGGGCGCTGCGCTGGTTTTGTTGCCTTGGGGCTGGTGGATGACACGTGCAGCCCGTCAGCTGGCAGATCCGCTGGCGCCGGGACGCGGCTCGCTAGGTGGCGTCTCGCCCTTGCCCTGGGCGATTACCTGGCGCATCGGCTTGTTTGGCGGTTTGCTCTACGCCACGCTGGCCTATAGCGGTTTTGTGTTTGCACCGGCGGCGCATGCCTCGGTGCTATTGCCCGGCAGTCTGCCCTTGTGGACGACCTTGCTAGCGCTTTTGCTCTTGGGCGAGCGCATACGCTGGGGCCGGGCGCTAGGCCTGGGTTTGATCGTCTGCGGCGACGCTTTGGTGGGCGGCGCCAGCCTATTGCATGCGTTTGACGGCAGCGGCGTTTGGCGCGGCGATGTCTTGTTTGTGCTGGCCGCCATGTGCTGGTCTATGTACAGCGTGTTGGTGCGTCGCTTTGCTTTAGACGCGGTACAGGCCACCATCGGCATTACCGCGTTTGCGTTTGTGATGTACGTGCCCGCCTATACCTTGGGCTGTTTGATGGGTTGGTTGCCCGGTCAGGTTTTGCACGCGCCTTGGCGCGAAATTCTGTTTCAGATGGGCTTTCAGGGCGTGGGCTCGGTGGTCGTCTCGGGCATTGGCTTTACCAAAATGATTCAGTACTACGGACCGGTGCGCTCCACCATGATTACTGCCGTGGTGCCTGGTCTGTCCGCTTTGTGCGCGGCTTTGTTTTTGGGCGAGCCCCTGCCTTGGAATGTGCTGGCCGGTTTGGCCCTGGTCAGCGGGGGCATTGTGTTTGGCGTGCGCAAAGTGGCGCAGGCTCCCACCGTGCCGGTGCCGGCACAAGTCCCCACTGTAGCGCTTGAAAAGCAATAAACCGCTTGCTAAGCATGCACCTTTTAGCCTTTGATACCAGCACCGACGCGCTCAGCGTGGCGGTGATGCGCAGCACGCCGACGGGCCCGCTGTATTGGCAGCACCAGGGCGCGGGCGGCGCGGCGGCCTCGGGCAGCCTGATAGCCGCCATCATGGATTTGCTGCGCCAGGCCGATTTGCGCTTCCAAGACCTGGACGCTATTTGCTTTGGCAGCGGCCCCGGTTCGTTTACCGGCCTGCGCACCGCCTGTTCGGTGGCGCAAGGATTGGCTTACGGCGCGGGCGTGCCGGTCTTGCCCGTGTCCTCTTTGATGGCGCTGGCGCAAACTGCCCGCGCGGCCCATGCACCAGAGGTAACCCAAGGCTGCGTCATCGCTTTGCTCGATGCCCGCATGCACGAGGTCTATGCCGCCACTTATGCATTTGCCGGTGATGTGTGGACCACCTTGCAAGCGCCTTGCCTGTTGGCGCCTGAACAAGTTGCGGCCTGGGCGCAGTCTGCAGGTGCGGCGCTGGGCGCTGACAAGACTTTGCCCGGCTACAAGGACGGGCAACCAGGGCCAGCGAAGGAAACTGGGCTTGTCAGCGGCGAAGAACGCGCGCCGCTTTTGCTAAAAGTGCAAATACGACAAACGCAGCAAGGCCCTGCGCCATGGCACGCCTGGGCTGGCAATGTCTTTGGCATTTACAGCGAACGCCTGGCCGCACCGGCAGACCTGATTTGTTGCAACGCGCTGCCGCAAGCCATGGCCATCTTGCAAGTGGCCCCGGCGCTGATAGCAGCAGGCGCTTGCGTTCCACCCGAGCAGGCCCTGCCGCTGTATGTGCGCGACAAAGTCGCCAAGACCACCGGCGAGCGTGCTTTGGAAAAAGCCGCTAAAGCCGGTATCGCCCACATTGAGGCAGCGTCTGCCGCCGCACATATCGCCCAAGCCGCAGCCCATGCTCAGACATCTGGGACCTAAAGCGCCCGAGCGCGCCGAGGTGCACTTAGCGGCCATGGACATGCCTAGCCTGGCGCGGGTGATGGAAGTAGAGCAGCGCGCCTATGCCCATCCTTGGTCGCGCGCCAATTTCAAGGATGTGTTGCAAAGCGGCTACCACGCGCGCCTGCTGCTCGGTGGCGATACGCTGGTGGGCTACTTTGTGGTCATGCCTGGCGTCGAAGAGGCGCATCTGCTCAATATCACCGTGGACCCCAACTACCAGCGCCAGGGCTGGGGCCGCCTGATGTTGGACGCCGCGCGTCTGTGGGCCGTGAGCGAAGCGGCGCGCATCTTGTGGCTGGAGGTACGGGTGGGCAATGCCCGCGCCATCAAGGTTTATCAAAGCCATGGCTTTGAAATGGTCGGCCAGCGCAAGGCCTATTACGCCGCCGGGCGCGGCCAGCGCGAGGATGCCCTGGTCATGCGCCTGCAACTCGGATAATGGCCCTATGCCCCTCGCTTTAGACACCCGCCAGCGCGCCATGCTTTTGGAGATGGGCGTGCGCGTTTGGCTGCCGGGGACGGATTTCGCCCTGGCCGATACCGGCAGCTTGCCGGTCGCCGTATCCGCCTCCCAGGCGGGCAATGCAGGCGCGCCGCGTACCGTTGCAGGTCAAGCCCCGCCGCAGACTGGCTTTGCAGCGCGCGCGCCTGCCAGTCAAAGTCCCGCAGGCGCAGGCGCCGCCACCAACACCGCGCCCGCGCTGTCACGCCGCGACGGCGCCAACGACCTGAGCCAAATCGCCACCTTGGACTGGGACGCCTTGGCCCGTACTGCCGCCGATTGCCAGGCCTGCGGTTTGTGCGCCGGACGCAGCCACAGCATGCTCAATGCCCAGCGCGGTCGCCCTGCGCGCTGGATGATCGTGGGCGACCCGCCGAACGAAGAGGAAGACGCAGCAGGCCAGCCCTTTACCGGCGAAGACGGGCTACTGCTATCCAATATGCTCAAAGCCGTGGGCGCCACGCGCGGCGACGTAGTACCTGGTCTGGAGGCGGCCTATGTCACTGCGGTGAGCAAATGCCGCCCGCCCCAGGGACGGGTGCCGCAGCCCGCCGAGTTAGCCCAATGCACAGCCTATTTGCAGCGCGAAATTGCGCTGGTGCAGCCGGCGGTGATTGTGGCCATGGGCCGCTTTGCCAACCAGGTGTTACTGCAAGCGTATCCGCAAGAGGCGGCGCTACCACTGGACCGCCAGCGCGGCAAGTTCTATCGCTACCAGAGCATACCGGTGCTGATCACCTACACCCCGCAGGCCTTACGGCGCCGACCGGCAGACAAAGCCAAGGCCTGGGCAGATTTGTGTCTCGCGATGGACTTGTTGCAGACCCCTGTTTGAAGCCGGTGTCCGCGTCAGGCTCTGCCGCTTAAGGCCTTCTCGCTAGCGCGCTGTCGCGCCAGGTGGGTTAACAAGTCCTGCAGGACTTGGGGTTTGTAAGGTTTGGCAATGTAATCGTCCATACCCGCCGCCAGGCAGGCCGCGCGATCGGCTTCCATGGCCCCGGCCGTGGTGGCGATGATGGGCGTGTGGCGGCCACCCGTTGCTTCTAGCTGGCGAATGTGGCGTGTCGCCTCAAGGCCGCTCATTACTGGCATGTGGATGTCCATCAGCACCAAGTCCCATGTACGGGTGTTAAAAACCTCCAGGGCTTGGCGCCCATCGCGTGCCGTTTCCACCTTATGCCCCAAATTGGTCAAGATCGCTTCGGCCAAAAGTTGGTTGATCGGGTTATCTTCCACCAACAGTACCTGCAAAATTTCCTGCGGTGCTGCGCTTTGCAGTTCTTGTCGGGCTTCGGTGGATAGGATGGGGCTTGGCGCTGCGGGGGGGGTCGGAAGGTGCGTACCCCGCTGCAAAGGAAGGCTGAAATAAAAAGTACTGCCTTGCCCTGGCGTACTCTCCAGCCACAGCCGCCCACCCATGCCTTCTACTAGGCGTTTACAAATCGTCAGACCTAGACCTGTCCCGCCAAACTCGCGCGTAGTGGATGCGTCGGCTTGCGAAAAAGCATTGAACACCGTCGCATGTTTTTCCGGGGCAATGCCGATACCGCTATCTTGTACCGCTACCCGTACTTCGCAGGTGTGTGCGTCCAGGTGCCGCGCCTGCACATTCACCGCAACAAAACCTTGATCGGTAAATTTCACTGCGTTTTGGCACAGGTTATTGAGGACCTGGCTGATGCGGCCCGGATCGCCCAGGCAGTCCAGAGGCATCTGGTTGGCCAGTTTGCTGGACAAAGTCAGGCGCTTTTCGTCGGCCTCGAAGGCAATGCCTTGTAAGGCGTGGTTAACCAGTGCCTGCCAGTCCACGGGTATGGACTCGAGCACCATCGCACCCGATTCGATTTTTGAAAAATCTAATATTTCATTGATGATGACCAGTAGTGATTGCGCCGAGCGCTTTACGGTTTCGATGTAGTCGCGTTGCACTAGCTCTAGGCGTGTATCGAGCACCAAATCAGTAAAGCCGATGATGCCGTTCATGGGCGTGCGGATCTCGTGGCTCATGCTGGCTAGGAACTCGCTTTTTGCCTTATTAGACGCATCCGCCTGAATGCTTTTTTCACGCAAATCGTCGGTCAGGGCTTGAAGTGCAGCATGTTCGCGTTCTTGGCTACGCTGGCGCAGCAAGAGCGCCACCGCCGACAGCAGCAACAAGACCAGCAAAGCGCTGGTCAGGCCTATCACCATATCGCTTTGGCGCAGCATGGTTTGCGATTGATTTTCCAACAAGCGGGCTACTTCTGAATTGGCCGTCAAACTCAAAGACTGAATAGCGGGACCCATGGTGTTAAGTGTGCCCAGTAGGGTGCCCATTTCTTTTAGACGTGGCTGTGCTCCGGTCCACAGATCCTCGGCGGGTATCACAACGGACTTCATTTGCAAGATTACCAACTTGAACTCCGGCCGGTCATCAAGGACCGAGATATTAGGGCTCTCGCAAAGCAAGTTGAGGCGGCTAATCAGAATGTCATAGCGCAACTCCAGTTCGTCTATTTTGTCAGCGCCGGGGCGCTCTACGGCGGTCTCCAAGGCGCGGCGAAAGCGCAAAAACTCGCGCTCAAATTGAAACACCAGGGCTGTCATCGAGTCGTATCGCCGCTCCATGGTCTGGCGTATGGACTTGCGCTGTTGCAAGTCATAAAACAGCGACGCAGCCAGCACCAAAGCCATGCTGCCCATCAGCAGGGCCAGCCAAAAAAAATAGCGCTGCCCGCTGCGCTGCGTAGTCACAGCAGCTTATTCCAAAGTGAGCGACTTCACCTGCCAAGGCGAGCGCTCGTAGTACACGGCCGAGCGTAGTTCAGCCTTGGAATCAAAGGGATAGACGATAAACAGCGGCCCCTTGGTTTTGATCGGAATAGGTTTACCATTCATTTTGGTCGCCATCACCATGTCGAATTTCATCGCATCTTCTGTAGGAATGCTGCTTTGGTAATCATTGAGCGCCATAGCTTTGATCACAGTGCCTTGGGCTTTGACAGCGTCGAGAACATCGCGCAGTAGCGGGCCTGTAAATTGAATCGGCTGCTTCTCCCAGGGAGTCAGTGTGGTGAAGCTGTGTTGGGGCAGCTTCTCGATCATGGCCATATCGAATTGCGCGCCATCGGGGCTGTTGCGCTCGCCGATTTTTCCGGAGATGGTCAGCACGACCTTGCCTTTTGGCGCCGTAAGTGCGCCTGCAAAAACTGGCCCTATGCACAAGGCTATGAATATCGCTAGAAAAAAGTGACTTTTGCGCATATTACGTTTCTTTCAAATTTTTTGCTGGAATATATATGATATTGTAAAAAATATCAAAAACGTAATGATAAATTAATTATTTTTGGTTGCTAGCAAGATTTTTGCCTTTTGTGGCGTTTATCCCCCGCTTCCCCCCGCCCCTTCACCCCCGCCGGGGTGAAGGGGAGCTGGAATACCCAATTTTGTTTTTTTGGGCCGGATAGGGGTGTTGGTGCGTGAGGCTGCGGTGCGGGTTTGTTTGCCTAGATTGGGGAACGATGCGGTCGTAGTTAACGGATTGGGGCTTGGCGCGGCTGTGGCTGAGGGTGCGGCTGTGGTGTTGGTTGCTGTGGCCGGAGCGACCGCTATGGCGCGCACTTTGCGCCTGCAAGCGTGTGCAAAGTGAGCGAAGCGAACGAGCACACGCGGTGTTCGGGTTTCCTGTGCCATTGGCCGCGCTGAGCAACGCAGCGGCGGCCGGATCAGGGCGGGCGCTTGTTTGAGCGTAGCGAGTTTGCGCCCGACCCCGGGCGGCGCGAGTAGCGCAAGGCACCCCGAAGGGGCACGGCCTTTGGCTCGCCTTTTCTTTGGTTACTTTCTTTTGGCGAAGCAAAAGAAAGTAACTCGGCCTTCAAGGCCGAAACCTGCCTTCCAAACCTCGGCCTACAGGCCGAAACCGGAATTTAAAAAAAGCAGCCAAAACCCAGCTGCAAGCTAAAAGCCTTAGGTGCGCCGCGCCAACACCCGTTGCAGGTACGTACCCGTAAAACTCCCAGGAGTACCCGCAATATCCTCCGGTGTCCCCGCCGCCACCAGGGTGCCGCCACCGGACCCCCCTTCCGGCCCCATGTCGATCACCCAGTCGGCGGTTTTGATCACGTCCAGGTTGTGCTCGATCACCACAATCGTGTTCCCCGCATCGCGCAACTGGTGCAGCACTTTTAGCAAGAGCGCAATGTCGGCAAAGTGCAAGCCGGTGGTCGGCTCGTCCAGGATATAGAGCGTGCGTCCGGTATCGCGCTTGGACAGTTCGAGCGCCAGCTTCACCCGCTGGGCTTCGCCGCCCGAAAGCGTGGTGGCCGATTGGCCCAGGCGGATGTAGCTCAGACCTACGTCCATCAGGGTTTGCAGCTTACGCGCCAACGTCGGCACGGCCTGGAAAAAGTCCAGCGCTGCTTCTACCGTCAGGCCCAGAATATGTGCAATGTTTTTACCCTTGTACAGTACTTCCAAGGTTTCGCGGTTGTAGCGCTGGCCGGCGCAGACGTCGCAGGGCACGTACACATCGGGCAAAAAGTGCATTTCCACTTTCACCATGCCGTCGCCCTGGCAGGCTTCGCAGCGCCCGCCGCCGCTGCCTGCGGGCACGTTAAAGCTAAAGCGCCCGGCGCCGTAGCCGCGCTCGCGTGCCATCGGCACTTCGGCCATCAGCTCGCGGATGGGGGTAAACAAGCCGGTGTAAGTGGCCGGGTTGCTGCGTGGCGTGCGGCCAATGGGCGACTGGTCCACGTTAATGACTTTGTCGAAATATTCGATGCCTTCGATGCTGTCGTGCGGCGCCGGTTCTTCGTGCGCGCGGTGGATGGTGCGCGCGGCAGCGGCGTACAAAGTGTCGTTTACCAGCGTGGACTTACCCGAGCCCGAAACGCCGGTCACGCAGGTCAGCAAGCCGACCGGGAAAGCCACGCTCACGTTTTGTAAATTGTTACCCCGCGCGCCCAGTACGCGCAGCGATTGCCATTCGCCCAAGGTGGCGCGGTGGCGCGCTTCGCGCTCGGCGCGCCGCTCCGCCGCAGGGCTGGGCGCAAAGCGCGATGGGTTTTTGGCTTGGTAAGCGACGCTCTCTACCGTGGGCAACCACGCGCGCCGCTGCTCGGGAATGACAATCTGCAGCGCGCCCGACAGGTATTTGCCCGTGAGCGAGTTGGGGTTGTCGCGCACCTGCGCAAAGCTGCCTTGCGCAGTCACTTGTCCGCCGTGCAAACCAGCGCCCGGGCCCATGTCGATCACATAGTCGGCGGCGCGCATCATGTCTTCGTCGTGCTCCACCACTAGCACGCTGTTGCCGATGTCCCGCAAATGCCGCAAGGTGCTGATCAGGCGGTCGTTGTCGCGCTGGTGCAGGCCGATGCTGGGCTCGTCCAGCACATACATCACGCCGGTCAGGCCCGAGCCGATTTGGCTGGCCAGCCGTATGCGTTGCGACTCGCCGCCGCTCAGCGTCTCGGCGCTGCGCGAGAGGCTTAAGTAACTCAGGCCCACGTCGTTCAAAAACTTCAGGCGCAGTCCGATTTCGCGTACCACCTTGGAGGCAATCTCGCCTTTGGAGCCGCGCAGTTGCAAGCTTTCAAAATAGCTTTGCGCATCTAGCAAAGTGCTTTGGCTGATCTCAAAAATCGCCCGCGCCTGGCTGCCTTCGCCCACCTTCACATTACGCGCCTCGGCGCGCAAACGCGTGCCATTGCATTCGCTGCACGGGTGCGTGCTGCGCAAGCGCGCCAGGTCTTCGCGCACCAGGCTCGATTCGGTCTCGCGGTAGCGTCGCTGCAAATTGGGCAGCACGCCTTCAAACGGGTGCTTTTTAGTCACCTTGCGGCCTTGCGAGTTGCCGGACTCAATCACATAGCTGAACTTGATCTCCTCCTCGCCCGAGCCATGCAGCACCGCGTCTTGCACCTGCGCGGGCAGGTCTTCAAAAGGCGCTTCTACGTCAAATTTGTAATGCTTGGCCAAGCTCTCCAGCATCGCAAAGTAATAGCCATTGCGCCTGTCCCAGCCTTTGATGGCGCCGCTGGCCAGGCTGAGCGTGGGGAAGGCCACCACGCGCGCCACATCAAAAATATCTTGCTGCCCCAGCCCGTCGCACGCGGTGCAGGCGCCCACCGGCGAGTTGAATGAAAACAAACGCGGCTCTAGCTCGCTGATGCTGTAGCTGCACTGCGGGCAGGCAAATTTGGCATTAAAGCGGTGCTCCACCAGGTTGCCGTCTGCGGCGCTGCTGTCCATCTCCAAGGCAATCGCGCGGCCTGCGGCTAGGCGCAGCGCGGCTTCAAAGCTTTCGGCTAGGCGCTGTTGCAACTCGGGGCGCACTTTCAGCCGGTCTACCACCACATCGACATCGTGTTTTTCGTTTTTCTTGAGCAGGGGCAAGTCTTGCGCTTCATAGACCACGCCATTGATGCGAAAGCGCACATAGCCTTGCGCCTGCATGTGCGCAAACACATCTAAAAACTCGCCTTTTTTCTCGCGCGCCACCGGCGCCAAAATCATCAGCCGCGTGTCCTGCGGCAGCGCCAGCACCGCATCGACCATTTGGCTGACGGTTTGTGCTTGCAGGGGCTGGCCGTGGTCGGGGCAGTAGGGCGTACCGGCGCGGGCAAACAGGAGGCGCAGGTAGTCGTGGATTTCGGTGACCGTACCCACGGTAGAGCGCGGGTTGTGGCTGGTGGCTTTTTGCTCGATGGAGATGGCGGGCGAGAGGCCCTCGATCATGTCCACATCGGGCTTGTCCATCAGCTGCAAAAATTGCCGCGCGTAGGTGGACAGGCTTTCCACATAGCGGCGCTGGCCTTCGGCGTAGAGCGTGTCAAAGGCCAGGCTGGATTTGCCGGAGCCGGACAAGCCGGTAATTACCACCAACTGGTTGCGCGGAATGTCCAGATCGATGTTTTTCAGATTGTGGGTGCGCGCCCCCCGAATGCTGATGCTGGGCTGACGCAAACTGCGCCCCAGATAGGTGCCGGCCTCCTCGCCCAGTTCGGCAGCCAAGTTGATCGGAGTGTGTGGAGTGTTCAAAACGCGTGCGCCCAGCCAAACCGCGCATTATCGCCAAGCGCGGGTTTGCGGGCGCCCAACCCCGGCTTCGCCCTTGGGGGTGCCCGCTAGCGGCCTAGGCACTTTCCCGCATCGCCAACGCTTTTCAAAGGCGGGATAATGGCCCACTATCTTGGAGAAAACCCATGGCATCCGTCAATAAAGTCATCCTCGTCGGCAACTGCGGCCGCGACCCCGAAATCCGTTACCTACCCTCCGGCCAGGCCGTGGCCAATGTCAGTATCGCCACCAGCAGCCGTCGCAAAGACAAAAACACCGGCGAGTCGATTGAAGACACCCAGTGGCACCGCGTCACCTTTTACGACCGCCTGGCCGAAATTGCTGGCGAATACCTTAAAAAAGGCCGCCCCGCCTACATCGAAGGCCGCCTGAAATACGGCAAATACACCGACCAGGCCGGCGTTGAGAAAAACACCGTGGACATCATCGCCACCGAACTGCAACTGCTCGGTGGCCGCGAAGGCATGGGTGGCCCCGGCGAAGGTGAAGACGGCGGCCAACGCCGCGCCGCCCCGGCTGCGCGCCCCTCCGCCCCCGCCCCGGCCCGCACCGCGCCCGCCGCGCGCCCGGCCAGTGGCTTTGACGACATGGACGACGATATTCCGTGTTAAGGTACCCCTCAGCCTATGGCAGTAGCTCCCAAGGTCCAAGGGCCTGCGTCCTACTTTCCCTCCATCGAAAAGAAATACGGCCAGCCCATGGACCACTGGTTCGCGCTGGTGGAAACCCGCAGCGGCGCCAAGCACATGGAAATTGTGAATTGGCTCAAGGCTGAGCATGGCATGGGGCATGGGCATGCGAATGCTGTCGTCTCGTTTTGCTTGGGGCAGAAGCGCTGAGGCTTGGGGGTTGCTTGCAATGTATGCGTGTGGCAGTGATGCGAAGGCTTTACAGGCAACCTTGCTTTCATATCTCCTTATGTGTGCGCAATAGGTAAATTTGCATTTGGGCTGGTAGGTTGCCGTTTCGCGGCGTGTGTTGTGTACCGATACCCCTCCACCCTAGGCATTAAAAACGGAGCCAGTAGCATGTCAGAAGCATCCAAATACATTGTTCGTAGATTCGCGCCTGCAGACACGGAATCCTTCTACGCAGCGGTGCGCGAGTCCATCGATGAACTCGCTTACTGGATGCCCTGGTGCTCCAAGGACTACGCGTTTTCAGATGCGGAGAATTGGATAAAAAAAAGCATAGATTTCTGGGCAAACAACACCGAGTACCCGCTCGGCATCTTCGATGCTTCCACAGGCGCAGTAATAGGCGGAACTGGCATTAACCACATCAACCGAGCCTACCGAATTGGCAACATTGGGTACTGGGTGAGCTCGCCTTACACGGGGCAGGGAGTCGCCCGTTTTGCCGCCCACGAGGCGGCGCTACTTGGGTTCAGTGAGCTTGGTCTCACTCGGCTTGAGATCGTGGTCCTCACGCACAACATGGCGAGTCAACGCGTGGCCATGTCGTTGGGTGCGAAACTGGAGTGCGAAGCGAGGAACCGGCTCTACTTTCATGGCGTGCCACACGACGCATTGGTTTACTCGCTTGTGCCTGGGGATGTGCGGTGACGTATGAGTCCTACGGCGAACAGCGCTTTGTAACCCTTGGCTTGCTCGCTGGCATACCTGTTTCAGTCGTACATACAGAGAGTGAATATGAAATCCGCATCATCTCGTTCCGAAAAGCAAGCAAGCGCGAGTCGCAAACCTACTTCGATGAAATCCAAAACTGATTGGGCACGATTGAAGTCCGACGCTGACAATGTGAAGCTGACGCTAGAACACCCCGAGGCTGACGTAAAGCACATTGTGCGTGGCATGGTGCGCAAGGGCTTGAAGCCCTTACCTGCCAAGGCGTCCATTTCGCTGCGCGTGGATCAAGATGTACTGGAATGGTTCAAGGCGCAGGGGGCTGGTTATCAGACGCGGATCAACACAGTTCTGAGAGCGTTCCGTGACGCTTCCGTTTAACTGATTGCTCGATATAGGCACGCGGCCATGGCTTGGCGCTTCGCGGCGCGTGCTGTGCGCCGCACAGGGTCGATAAAGCGCTGGACATACAGTCCCGTCGGGTCTGAGCTATCAGTCGCGA
>CAIPZV010000083.1 GCA_903869595.1 uncultured beta proteobacterium
ATCGCCGTTACGGAAGCCGCCATAGGTCAGGCCGGCCCCGCCCGCATAGGCGACTCCGTCATAGGTCTTGGTGTCGGAAATGGCCGTCGCGGTCAGCGGAGCCGGGGTAACCGTCAGCGCAGCGGCGTCGGCGTAGGCGCGGGTGATGGGGTATTCCCACATATAGCCGTAGCCGCCAAAGAGCTGCACGCACTCGTCCATCACTTTGCATTGCAGGTCCGAGCACCAGTATTTGGCCATGCTGGCGGTTGCAGTGTCTAGCTTGTCTTGCAGTAACAGCTCGGCGCATTTGTCCACAAACACGGCGGCAATTTGCACCTGGGTTTGCAGCTCGGCCAGGGTAAAGCGCGTGTTCTGAAAACTGCCCACAGCCTGGCCGAATACTTTGCGCTCTTTCACATAATCAACCGTCCAGTTGATGGCTGCTTGGGCGGCGGCCACGGCGCTGATGGCAATTTGCAGGCGCTCCCAGGGTAGTTGCTCCATCAGGCAAATAAAGCCTTTGTTTTCCAGCGCGTCGCCGCCCAACAGGTTCTCAGCGGGCACGTGCACTTGGTCAAAAAATAGCTCGGACGTATCTTGCGCTTTCATACCCATTTTTTTCAGGCGCTTGCCCACCGAAAAACCGGGCATGCCGCGCTCTACCAGCAGCAAACTGGTGCCCTTGGCGCCGGCCGCAGGGTTAGTTTTGGCGACCACAATCACCATGTCCGCATGCCAGCCGTTGGTGATAAAGGTTTTACTGCCATTCAGGATATAGCTGCCATCGGCTTGCTTGAGGGCGGTCGTTTTAATGCCTTGCAAGTCCGAACCGGCGGCGGGCTCGCTCATGGCGATAGCGCCGATCATGGCGCCGCTGGCCATAGCGGGCAGGAACTTGGCTTTTTGCGCGTCGGTGCCGTAGCGCTCGATATAGGGCGCCACGATTTCGTTGTGCAGGCTGTAGCCTATGCCCGAATACCCGACCCGGCCCAGCTCTTCCATCTGGATGACCGAGTACAAGCGGTCCGCGCCTGAGCCGCCATAGGCCTCGGGCATGGACATGCACAAAAAGCCGTTGTCGCCGGCTTTGTTCCATACCGCGCGGTCCACATAGCCCTGCTCTTCCCAATCCGCATGGAAAGGCGCGATTTCCTTGTCAATAAAGCGCCTAAAGCTGTCGCGAAAGGCTTCGTGGTCTGGGGAATAGAGTGTGCGTTCAATCATGGTGCGGGTTTTCTCACTAGTCATGCAAGGGACATACAAGGCGGGCGCTGGCCTACGCTTGCCGTTTTCAGAACAATATACTCCACCGCACAAGGCGCTTGCGCCGCCCGGCGCACAGCCACCCCCAGCATTTATCGGGCAATTGCGCCCTATTTCAGAGGAGACAGACCATGACCGAAGCCTATGTGTTTGACGCCGTCCGCACCCCCCGCGGCAAGGGCAAAAAAGACGGCAGCCTGCACGAAGTCAAGCCCATCAACCTGCTGTCGGGCTTGTTGTCTGACCTGCAAAAGCGCCACCAGTTTGATACCGCCATGGTGGATGATGTGGTGATGGGCGTGGTCTCGCCCGTGGGTGAGCAAGGCAGCGTGATCGCTAAGGTGGCAGCGCTCAAGGCAGGTTGGGATTTTCAATGCGCCGGGGTGCAGATCAACCGCTTTTGTGCATCGGGCCTGGAGGCGGTGAATATGGCGGCACAAAAAGTGCGCTCGGGTTGGGAAGACCTGGTGGTGGCCGGCGGCGTGGAAAGCATGAGCCGCGTACCGATTGGTTCAGACGGCGGCGCTTGGGCGCAAGACCCCGAAACCAATATGCAAACCGCTTTTGTGCCCCAAGGCATTGGCGCCGACCTGATCGCCACCATGGAGGGCTTTAGCCGCACTGACTTGGATACCTACGCGATGGAGTCGCAGCGCCGCGCCGCGTATGCCCAAGCGCAAGGCTATTTCGACCATTCCATCATGCCGGTGCATGACGCCGTGGGCAATGTGATTTTGGACAAAGACGAGTTCATTAAGCCGCGCACCACCATGGAAGGCCTGGCCTCGCTCAAGCCCGCTTTCGAGCAAATGGGCGCCATGGGCTATGACCAGGTGGCGCTGTCGCGCTACCCGCAGGTAGAGCGCATTTTTCATGTGCACCACGCCGGTAATTCATCGGGCATCGTCGATGGCGCAGCCGCCGTGCTGATCGGTAACGAGACCGCCGCCAAACAACACGGACTGACGCCGCGCGCGCGCATTGTGGCCACGGCCCTTAGCGGCGCCGATCCCACCATCATGCTGACCGGTCCTATGCCAGCGGCGCGCAAAGCGCTGGCCAAGGCCGGTATGACTATGGACCAGATGGACCTGGTGGAAATCAACGAAGCCTTTGCCGCCGTGGCCATGCGCTTTATGAAAGAGATGAAAGTGCCCCACGAAAAAACCAATGTCAATGGCGGCGCTATCGCCATGGGCCATCCGCTGGGCGCCACTGGCGCCATGATTTTGGGCACGCTGATTGACGAACTGCATCGCCGTAATCTGCGCTACGGCATGGCTACGTTGTGCGTGGGCGGCGGCATGGGCATTGCAACTATTGTGGAAAGAATCTAAGCATGCAGACCATTCGCTACGCGCTGCAAGACGGCATTGCCACCGTCACTTTTGACGAGCCTAATTCTCCCGTCAACACCATGTGCCTGCAATGGCAGCAAGACATGGATGCTTTGGCTGCGCAAGTGCTGCAAGACAAAGTCAGCATCCAGGGCATCATCCTGGCCTCGGCCAAATCCACCTTCTTTGCCGGTGCCGATCTCAAAAGTACGATGCGCTTGCAGCCCTCGGATGCGTCTAGCGCGTTTGCCAGCATCGAGCGCATGAAAAAGTCCATGCGCACCTTGGAGACTTTGGGTAAACCGGTAGTCAGTTGCCTCAATGGCACCGCGCTAGGCGGCGGTTGGGAAGTGGCCTTGATTGGCCACTACCGCATTGCGATAGAAGACCGCAAGATCCAGTTCGGCCTGCCCGAAGTCACGCTGGGCCTACTGCCCGGCGCCAGCGGCGTGACCAAAATGACGCGCCACCTGGGCCTGATGGGCGCACAGCCGTTTTTGGTGGAAGGTAAATTATTTGGGCCTGCGCAAGCGCTGGAAATGGGATTGGTGCACGCCTTGGTAGCGCCCGGCCCCGACGCCGCGGCCACCATGCGCGCCCACGCGCTGGAATGGATTGCCACCAACCCGCAAGCCCAACACCCCTGGGAAGGCAAGGACTACAAAGTGCCCGGCGGCCTGCCCAGCAACCCCAAAGTGGCGGGCATGCTGCCCGTAGCTCCGGCCATGCTGATGAAACAAACTCGCGGCCTCTACCCGGCCCCTGAAGCCATCCTGGCCTGCATGGTCGAAGGCCTGCAAGTGGACCTGGAAACCGCGCTGCGCATCGAAAGCCGCTACTTAGCGCTACTAATGACGGGCACCAACGCCCGCTCCATGATCAACACCTTTTTCTTCAACCTCAACGCCATCAAAAGCGGGCGCGCACGCCCTGCCGATGTGCCGCGCTTTACGCCAAAGAAGGTGGGCATTTTGGGCGCAGGGCTTATGGGTGCGGGTATTGCCTATGTGCAAGCACGTAAAGGTATTGCCACGGTGCTTAAGGACGTGAGCCTAGAAAAAGCCGCGCACGGCAAAGCCTATAGCAGCAAGCTCTGCCAGGGCATGGTGGACAAAGGCCGCATGACGCTACCGGCCATGGCGCAAACCCTGGACTTGATACAGGCCACCGGCGACACCGCTGACCTGAAAGACTGTGACCTGATTATCGAAGCCGTGTTTGAAAACCGCGAGCTCAAAGCAAGCGTGACGCAAGAGTCCGAGCCGCTGCTGCGCGAAGGCGGCTTCTTTGCCTCCAACACTTCCACCCTGCCAATCAGCGGCTTGGCCACCGCCAGCCGCGCACCGGCCAAGTTTGTCGGCATCCATTTTTTCAGCCCGGTGGACAAGATGAAGCTGGTGGAAATCATCCGAGGCAAAGCCACCGATGATGAAACCATTGCCCGCGCTTTTGACTATGTGCAAGCCATCGGCAAGATGCCTATTGTGGTGAACGATTCGCGCGGCTTTTTCACCAGCCGGGTGTTTGGCACCTTTGTCATGGAAGGCGCCGCCATGCTGGGCGAAGGCATACCGGCCACGGTGATTGAAAATGCCGGTCTGCAAAGCGGAATGCCGGTAGGCCCCCTGGCCGTGCTGGACGAAACCGCACTATCGCTAAGCGTGCATGTGATGGAACAAACCATCGCCGACTTCGCGGCGGAGGGCAAAACCTATGTGCCGCGCCCCGGCGAAGCGCTGGTGGCCGAGATGGTGAAGCAACACGGCCGCCCGGGCCGCGCAGGCGGTGGTGGCTTTTACGACTACCCGGCAGAAAAAGGCGCAAAAAAAGCCCTCTGGCCTGGCCTGAAAACCTTGTACGAAAAGCCAAGCCTTGCCTGGGACATCCAAACCCTGAAAGACCGCTTGCTCTACCGCCAAGCCGTAGAGACGGCGCGCTGCCTGCATGAAAACGTACTAACCAGCGTGCACGAGGCCAATATCGGCTCTATCTTTGGCATCGGCTTTCCGGCCTGGACGGGCGGCGCCATGCAGTTTGTTTACGGCATGGGACTGGACGCGTTTGCTGCGCGCTGCGACGCGCTGGCCGCCCAGCATGGCGAAGGCTTTGCCCTGAGCCAGGCGGTCAAAGACACAATTACCCGTTACCAACCGGTGTACTGAAGCGGACAGTTCCGTACACCAGTGCATGCAATAATTCTTGCTGCCCTATAACCAGGAGACAGGCATGCGGTTGGTGAAACGGATTTTGCTGGGCTTGCTCGCCTTAGGCCTGTTGCTGGCGGCGCTGGCGTGGATATTCCAGCGCGAAGTCGGAACCAGGCTTTTGCAACGCATTGCGCAAACCCAAGTGGGGCGCAATATCGTGCCCGGTTTGCCCGATGGCCTGCATTTGGCCTTGTGCGGCACCGGCTCTCCGTTTCCCGACCCTAGCCGCGCTGGGCCTTGCTCGGTGGTGATTGCCGGCGACCGGATTTTTATCATCGACGCTGGCGAAGGCGCGGCCCGTAACCTCGGCTATATGGGCATTCCCACTGGCAAAGCCGAGGCCTTGTTGCTGACCCACTTTCATTCGGACCATATCGATGGCCTCAGCCCCATCATGTTGCAGCACTGGGGTCTGGCCTCTTCCACTGCACCGCTGCCCGTCTATGGGCCTACGGGGGTGGATAAAGTGGTCGATGGATTGCGGTCGGCCTATGTGTTGGACTATGGCTACCGCGTGAGCCACCACACCGAAAAAATCATGCCATCGGGCGGCAGCGGCGGTAAAGGTATGCCCTTCGATCTTCCACCCAAAGGCCAGGGCGATAACTTGGTAGTGATGGATGACAAAGGCCTGAAAGTGACGGCCTTTCGCGTCAACCATGCGCCTGTTGAACCCGCCGTAGGTTACCGCTTTGACTACAAAGGCCGCTCTATCGTGATTAGCGGCGACACCACCAAAGTACCTTCGGTGGTGGCTATTTCCAAAGACGTGGATCTCCTGCTGCACGAAGCATTGCAACCCAAGCTCGTGGGCCTTTTGGGCGACGCTTTCACGAATAAAAAAATGGACAATTTGGCGCATGTGATGCGTGACATCCTGAGCTACCACACCACGCCCGAAGAGGCCGCGCAAGTAGCTTCTGATTCCGGTGCGAAACAACTTATTTTTAACCACATCGTGCCGCCTATGCCGGTGCGCTTTGGCTACCCCGCCTTTGTGGGCGACGCGGCCAAGTTTTACAAAGGCCCGATCACCGTGGGTGAGGATGGCATGCTTTTCAGCTTGCCCGCGAACTCCGGCGACGTAATAAAGAAGCGCTTGATGTAATGCCAAAACTCCTGCCACTGCAAGGAGCGTTAGCGCGCCGCAGCCCTGCCCGCAAGAGGTCATGGATTGCCACGGCCTACGGCCGCGCAATGACATCCCGATCGCCGACCGCCTCGCAAAATCAAGCCAGCGTCATCGCGAGGAGCGAAGCGACGCGGCGATCCATGCCGTCACAAACTCACGGATTGCCACGGCCTGCGGCCTGGCAATAACGGAGTCAGCGTTCTGCAACTAAGTCTCAGAAAATTTTCACAATGCTTAATTTATTTTTTAAAGCCTCGCTCCTGGTGGTGTATGCGCTAGGCATTGCCTCGCACATCGTGGCCTTACCGGGCCAGGCCGGACCTATCGTACAAACCGCGTCGCTAGCCTTGTTGCTCATCCATGCACTGGAATGTTTGCTGGCTTACCGGTATATCAAGTTGTACGAGGGCGCGCTTGCGGTGAGCCTGGTGCTGTCAATGCTGTTTGGCCTCCTGCATTGGATGCCGCTGGCGCGTAAAGCACGCGAAGCGGCGCTAGCCCAAGCGCAGCAATGACAGGGCATGCGCCTTCGCGCCTGCGGCGCATCCTGGTCGGTGGCGCCTTGTACTTGGGCGCGCTGGCGGTCGGCATAGGCTCTGCGTTCTGGGTGTTAAAAAAAGCCGCTTGGCTCAACCCCTCAGTGCAAGTGGGCGCTTGGAAATCCAACTTGCAAGCCGGTAGCGTCGATGCCGATATGTACACCCGCGCCACCGTGGCGGTCAACGCTTTATTGGCCTTGGGCCGCAGCGAAACCATGTATTTCGTGGCTACGCAGGACGACACCGGCCATGCACTTCGCTCCCAATGCAATTACCGCATCAGCGGGGTGCCGCCCAAAGCGCGATGGTGGAGCATTACCGCCTACGCCGACGATATGTTTTTATTTGATGCGCCCAACGGGCACTACAGCCTGAACGGCGATATCGCCAAGCTAAACAGCGAAGGCGTGTTTAGCTTTACCACCGGCCCGCAGGAGCAAAGTGGCAGCGACTGGCTACCCACGCCGGGCAAACGAGGCATGCTGCTCACCTTGCGCTTGTACAACCCGGATACGGCCCTGCAAGCGGCGCCACAAAGCCTGGTGCCGCCCAAAATCCAGCCCGTGGGGGACTGCGTATGAGCAACTGGTCCAACACCCGCCGCCTGTGGCTCTACCGTATTGCCACTTTGCTGACCACCGCCGTGCTGGCGCATCTGCTCACCGTGTGGGCCGTGCCCCGCCTGATCATGCAAGTACTGATGAACGGACCGATGGCGCAAAAAATGAACATGCGCAACCAAGCGGCTTTTCCGCCACCCGTCAATGCGCAGTCGCGCAGCGTCGTTATGCCCAGCCCGGATTTGTTGTATTCGGTGTGCGTGTTTGATTTACGCGACGGCCCGGTACGTGTGCGCGCCGCGCCGCAGTTGCCGGGCTACTGGTCGATTGCGCTGTACAGCGCAAACAGTGATAACTTCTTTGTGCGCAATGACCGGCAAGCCCAAGGCGCCCCCATCGACCTTTGGTTGGTTCCCGCAGGTGGTGCCAAGGGCACTGCGCCGGTACCCCAAGGTGCGCAAGTCGTGGTCAGCCCGTCAGGCACCGGCTTCTTGCTGATGCGTGTGCTCGCCTCGGACTATCAGGCCGACCAGGTGCTATTGGAATCGGCCCGCCGCACGCTGCGCTGTGAGCCGGCCAAGCCCGTCTAGATAAAAGCTGCCCATGCTGGCCGCCTTTCTGCGACGTTTGTTTTTTTGGCAGACCCTGGGTTATGCGGCCATGGGTGCGTGGCTGGTGGGGGTATGGCAATGGCAGGTCTGGTGGTTGCTAGCCGCATGGCTGGCGCTGCCTTTGCTGATGGTGTCGGCATGGACCGCAAAACTCACTTTACGTTCCCGCCCGCAAGGGGCTGGTGGTTGGGTGTGGTGGCGCGCGATCGCAGGTGAGTCCTGGGCGATTTACCGCTTGTTTGTGGGGTCCATGCCCTGGGTCCGGTCTGCATCCCAACTACGTACCCCTAAGGCGGCTGCTTCGCGCGTGCCAGTGCTGCTAATCCACGGCTATTGCTGCAACCACGGCGTGTGGCGCGATGTGGCAGCGCGCTTACAGGCTCTGGGCCACACCGTACTGGCGATCAACTTAGAGCCGCTGTTTTGCTCAATCGACGACTACGCGCCCCAGGTGGAGCAAGCTGTCGCGCAACTGCGCGCCCAAACCGGCCAGCAGCGCGTGGCCCTGGTGGGCCATAGCATGGGCGGCTTGGTGATACGCGCCTGGATGCGCGCCTATGGCGATACGCAAGTGGCCGTCGCGGTAACGCTAGGCAGCCCGCACCAAGGCACCCAAATCACACCGCACGCCAAATTGCCCAACGCGCGTCAAATGGTTTGGGCCAACGACTGGCTGCAAGCCTTGCAAGAGAGCGAAAGCCACCAGCGCCGTGGCCTGCTGCGCGTCGCGCTTACCGAGCAAGACGCGATTGTTTTCCCACAAACACGGCAAACCCTGCCTGGCGTGGATACGCAGGTGTTCAGCGGCATCGGGCATTTACAGTTGTGCACGAATGCACGAGTGATTGATTGGCTGGCAGCGCAATTGCATGCGAACGAGCACCAACAAGCCTTGCGCTAGGATGCTGGCTTGAGCACCGATCGCATGCCACCATCAGAAAATTCACCGGCCTTAGCCAAGGCCGAAGCTCAGTCTCCCAGCCTGCCCCGTCCCGCTTCCCTCACTGCCTTGTTCTGGGCCATCAGCGGTATTGCGCTGCAAGGCTTTGGCGGCGTGTTGGCAGTGGTGCAGCGCGAACTGGTCGAGAAAAAGCAATGGCTCAGTACCGAAGAATTTGTGGAGGACTGGGCGGTGTCGCAAATCATGCCCGGTCCCAATGTGGTGAATCTGGCACTCATCATCGGTGACCGCTATTTCGGCTGGCGCGGGGCGCTGGCAGCGCTGGCGGGCATGCTGACCTTCCCGCTGTTGGTGGTCATGGCGCTGACGATTGGGCTTGCGGGTATAGGGCATTTGCCCGCAGTACAAGGCGCCTTGCGTGGCATGGGCGCGGTGTCGGCGGGCTTGATTGCAGGTACCGGCATTCGCCTGGTGCCGGCCTTGCGCAGCAACGCCATGGGCACACTGGCCTGCGCGCTGATAGCCGCTTCCGTGTTCATCGCCATCGCGTTTTTACGGGTGCCACTGGCCTGGACGCTGCTGGGCATTGGTCTGCCCGCTTTTTTCTGGGCTTTGCACCGCATCCGCGCTTTTGCTGCGGCAGCGCAGGGGCAGCTATGACCGGATTTGGCTACGGCAATTTGCTGGACCTGCTGGGCTGCTTTGTCACCTTGTCCTTGCTGTCGGTCGGCGGCGCCATTACCACCGTTCCCGAAATGCACCGTTATCTGGTGGCGCAAAACCCTTGGTTAACGGACAGCCAGTTCAGCGCCTCGATTGCCCTGGCGCAAGCGGCGCCCGGCCCGAACGTGATGTTTGTAGCCGTGCTGGGCTGGAATGTGGGTATGGCTTCGGGCGGTGGCCCGGACAACGGCCCCCTACCCTGGGCGCTTGCCAGCGCCGCTATGGCGGTGTCGATGGTGGGCATCATTATTCCCAGCACCACCCTCACCTTTTTTGCCGCCCGCTGGGGCCAGCGCAATCGCGAGCGTCCAGAAGTGCGGGCTTTCAAGCAATCCATGGCCCCCGTAGTGATCGCGCTACTGGTAGCTACTGGCTGGCTCCTGACTGCCAGCCACGGCAATGTGCAGCAAGCGCCCTTGCTGTGGCTGCTCACGGTTGCATCGGCGCTGCTGGTCTGGAAAACGCGTATCCACTTGCTGTGGCTCATCGGGGCCGGCGCGCTAGCTGGAGTTTTGGGCTTGGTGTAACCCATGCCAACGCGGTTTTTCGCCTGTCGATAAGCGCCCGCAAAGGGCATTTATACGTACTAGCCGCTCGCCGGCATTCCTAAGCGCTTGAGTCGTGCAGCTTCGACGATCTCAATCCAATACCCATCCGGGTCCTTGATGAACGCAACGTCTTTCATCTTTCCTTGGTCTGGCCGTTTGACGTACTGCACCTGGTTCTCGTCAAACCATTGCACCGCCGCATCAAGGTCGGGCACTGAGAAGCAAATATGGCCGAAGCCTTGCGGCTGCGCGTTGCCGTTGTGGTAGCTGAAATCGTCCTTGGTCTCGGTACCCCAGTTATGGGTTAACTCCAGGATGCCACGTTGCTCGAAAGTGTGCGCCATACGCTCGCCGCTTTCGTCGGGGACCGTCTGCCCCGGCTGGGGATGGGCCAAAAAATACAGTGAAAAACTCATTTCCTCAAAGTCAAGCTTGCGCAACACCCTAAGCCCCAAAACACGGGTGTAAAAATCAAGCGCAACAACTGGGTCTTTGACGCGCAACATGCTGTGGTTCAGCACAAAGCCTTGGGTTTGCGCAGGTGCTGTGGCACACACGCCGGGGTGGATTTCAGTAGTAAAGGGCATAGCGTGGAATGGTCGAATGGGAATTTGAGCGCACAGCTATCGCCGCTGGCCTGCGCCCGCGACGAACCCGATGCCTAGGCTTGCGTCGGGTAGGCCCCAGGCGGGGGTCTACCCTCCAGACTAGGCTCAGCCTGCCTGCCAGGCGCCCTGTACTTGCTCCCATCCAACCACGGCGATGGGCGTGCCATCGGGCTGGACAAAGACCAAGGGCCCCAAGAAGGTCATGTAAAACTCACTATCCACTGGAAAGTAGGTTTGATCATGCCGCGCACCTGAGCATTCAAAACCATAGCCCGGTGCAACCGCAGTTTCACCACCATTGTCTTTTCCACCGCGAACGTCCATACGCCCTTTCGTCAGAAAATACTCGCCAGGCCCCGCATGGATATGGGGTGCAAACGAAGAACCCTTAGGGCAATCAAAAATGGCTGTCCAGGCGCCATGGCCAGGTTGCACGTGGAGTAATTTCCAACGAATACCGCCATCGGCTAAACCTGCCGGAAAGTCAATCCAGGCGAGGTCGGGGATGTGGACGTATTCTTCGGCGATCTTCGATTTCATGGATTTGGCTCCTGGTAATGGTTGATGAAGGTTCGAACGCCTTCAACAGGCGGCTATCGGCAATGCGACAGCACATCGAAGGTCCATGTTGCACCGGATAGCTCACAGGGAAAACTATGGTTTACCCTAGGCAAAGGCCCCCATCGGGCAAATAGTTTTCCCGATCGGCCACGCTGGGCCTAGGACGCGCCGCCTCCGTTAAGGCGGATTGAAAACCGGCTGGCAATTGGACCACCCGCTTGTTGGCGAGGGTGTTTGAAGCGCAGCAGCCTTCTTAGAAACTAAACCACGCGCTTTCGCAACCATCAGTTCGGATTCTCAAAAAACACGTAATTAGTCGCGTAGTCGCTAATCTCAAAATACACTTTTTTCTCGTTGGCATCGGCCTGCATGTTCAGGTTTTCGTCCAGCACGCCATAGCCAAAGCGGTAAGGGCGCGGCTTATTGTCGTCGGTGCCCATGGCGGTGCTGAGTTTGTCCACTTTGAGAAAGCGGCGCACCAATTTGTCGCCGGCATAGACTTCCAACACGCCGTTGGTACCGGTCCAGTTTTGGATGTCGCGGCCCAATTTGTTTTGCTGTTCTTGGGTGCAGGCGCCCAAGCTCAGCAGCAGGACCGCACACGCGCCAGGCGCGAAATACTTTAGGTTGAAACTGTATTTCATGATTTTCCTCCTGGGTGAATAGCCAAACCGCTGCGCTGGCGCAGCACCTCGTACAAACAGATGCCGCTGGCGACCGACACGTTCAAGCTTTCCACGGCCCCGCGCATCGGCAAGCTGACCAACTGGTCGCAAGTTTTAGCCGTCAACTGGCGCATGCCGTCGCCTTCAGCACCCAGCACCAATGCAGTCGGACCGCGAAAATCCGCCTCGTACAAAGTGCGTGGCGCAGCGTCACTGGTACCGGTAATCCAGATATTGCGCTCTTTGAGTTCCATCAGCGTACGCGCCAAATTGGTCACCATAAAGTAGGGCACGGTTTCGGCGGCGCCGCTGGCTACTTTGGCCACCGTGGCGTTGATCCCGGCGGCGTGGTCTTTGGGGGCGATCACCGCATGCGCACCCGCACCATCGGCGACACGCAAACAAGCGCCCAGGTTATGCGGGTCGGTGACGCCATCAAGCACCAAAAGCAAGGGCGGCTGCCTTTCCTGCACCGGCAAAGCCGCTTGTGCAGATTCCAAATCTTCTAGCAGCGTATCGAGCGAGCGGGCCTGTGGCAAAGGGCGCGTGCGCGCCGCTACGCCTTGATGACCGTGGCTGCCGCACAGTTTGGATAAGCGCATGCCGTCCGCTTCAATCAGGCGAACCCCCGCTTCGTGGGCTTTTTCCAGAAATTGGCGCATGCGCGCGTCGCGCCGGGTGGGCTCGTAATACAGCTCGACAATCGATTGCGGCGCAATTTTCAGGCGCACACCCAGCGCATGAAAACCAAAAAGTATGTGGGAAGCGGACATCTCCCGATTATCGCGGTAGGGCCACAGGCATTCGGCATGCAAAGGCATTGCAAGCCGCCCAGGTCTCACAACAGCCGATCTACCGGCCTATCAGCCACCTCACCCGAAACACGCCGGACGCAGCAAAACGCTTGGCCTGCGCTTGCTTTATCAGCCTAGCGAGACCGCCGTGCTGACATCCGAAGCCAAGCGCCCTGCCTCGATGGTCAGGCAGCGTTGGCAGCGCTGGGCGATAGCGCGGTCATGGGTGACCAACACCAAGGTGGTGCCCAACTCGCGATTGAGCTCAAACATCAGCGCCATGATGGTTTCGCCGGTGGCAAAGTCCAGGCTGCCCGTGGGCTCATCGGCCAGCAAAACCGCCGGTTGCACCACAAAGGCACGGGCCAGCGCCACACGCTGCTGCTCGCCGCCGCTCAGCACTTTGGGATAGGCCTGCAGCCGCTGCGACAGGCCCACGCGTTCGAGCATGCTTGCCGCCAATTTACGCGCGTCTTTGCGACCCGATAACTCCAGCGGCAGCATCACGTTTTCCAGCGCCGTCAAATTGCCCAGTAGCTGAAAACTTTGGAACACAAAGCCGATTTGCCGGGCCCGCAAGGCCGCGCGGGCGTCTTCGTCCAGCGCAAACAAGTCTTGTCCGGCGATATGCACCGTGCCGGTGGTGGGTGTGTCTAGCCCTGCAATGACGGACAGCAGCGTGCTTTTGCCGGACCCGGAGGCGCCCACAATGGCAACGGCTTCGCGCGCCTGCAGCGAAAAATCAATGTTATGGAGGATTTGCAGGGTGCCGGTGGAGTCGGTCACCGACTTGCAGACTTGGCTTACCGCGATAATTGAATCAGACATGGAACTTTCAATGAATCGCAGGTACTTTAACGTAAGCGCACTTGGCCTTTTGCTCCTTGGCAGCTTTACGACCCAGGCCAAAACCGAGGCGACGCTGCTGGTGGTGGGCGATTCGCTCAGCGCCGAATACGGCCTCAAACGCGGCACCGGCTGGGTGGCCCTGCTGGACAAGCGCCTGCGCGATGCAGCCAAGGCGATCACCGTCGTCAACGCCAGCATCAGCGGCGACACCACTTCGGGCGGCCTGTCGCGCCTGCCGGCCCTGCTGGCGCAGCACAAACCCCAGATCGTGCTGATTGAATTAGGCGGCAACGATGCCTTGCGCGGCCTGCCCCTCAAAACCAGCCAGGACAATTTGGAAGCCATGGTCAAGGCGGCGCAAAGCCAGGGTGCCAAAGTACTGCTACTGGGCATGCAGGTACCGCCCAATTACGGGCCGCAATATGCCGCCGAATTCAGCGCCATGTATGCCGAGGTGGCCAAGCGCCACAAAACCGCCCTGGTGCCGTTTTTTCTGAAAGGCGTGGCCGATGCCGACAAGGCCGACGTCATGTTCCAAAGCGACCGCATCCACCCGGTGGAAGCGGCGCACCCCATCATGCTGGGCAATGTGTGGCCGGCGCTGCGAAAGCTGCTGCCATGAGTTTGCAATTGATCAGCCCGCGCGAGGTCATTGACCGCTATGCGCAATTTGACACCGTGATCGATGCGCGCAGCGAATCCGAACACGCGCTCGACCACCTTCCCGGCGCCTTGAACTGGCCTACGCTCAATGACAGCGAGCGCCAGGCCATTGGCACGATGTACAAGCAGGTCAACGCCTTCGAAGCCAAAAAGCGCGGTGCGGCGATTGCGGCGCGCAATATCGCCGCCCATATCGAAGCCCATGTACTGGACAAGCCGCGCGACTGGACGCTGCTGGCCTATTGCTGGCGCGGCGGCAAACGCAGCGGCGCGCTGTCGCTCATCCTGGACCAAATCGGCTTTCGGGTCAGTCTGATCGAAGGCGGCTACAAGGCCTTTCGTGCCGAGATGCTGCTCGATATGGAGCGCTTGGCCGAGCAGATGCAATTCAAGGTGATTTGCGGCACCACCGGCTCGGGTAAGACCCGGCTACTGCAGGCCTTGGCAGCCGCTGGCGCCCAGGTGCTGGACCTGGAAGCCCTGGCGCAGCACCGCAGCTCGGTTTTAGGCGCTATTCCTGGCCAAGCACAACCCAGCCAAAAGCGCTTTGACACCTTGGTCTGGGATGCCCTGCGAGGTTTTGATGCCGGTCGCCCGGTGTTTGTGGAAAGCGAAAGTAAAAAAGTAGGCAATGTGGCGATACATGCGGGGCTGCTGGAGGCCATGCGCGCCAGCGCCTGTGTTTTTATCGAGTTGCCGCTTGCCGAGCGCGTGGCCCTGCTGTTGGAGGACTATGCATTTTTTCTGCGCAACCCGGAATATTTTTGCGCCCGACTTGACGCTTTGACCGCGCAGCGCGGCAAGGCTACGGTACAGGAATGGAAAGACTCGGTGCACCAGGGTGACTTTGCCAGCGTAGTGCACTCCCTGCTAACCGAGCACTATGACCCGGTGTACCTGCAATCAATTGAGCGCAATTTTGTGCGCTATACAGAGGCTCAGCGCCTGGACATAGCCGATCGCGGCGCTGTGGCCATGGGCCAGGCAGCCGCTGCGCTGGTTTAGCTCTGGGCCTGGCCGGGATCGGCCTGGGGCGGGGTGTAAGCCGGCGTCAGCAGGTCATCGGAACCAGATTCACCCGCCTCACCCCCGACCTTGCGCTCGGTTTTGCTCTTGAGCTTGTCTTCTTTTTTACGTTTTTTAGCCAGCTCTTTCTGACGCTTTTCGTAACCGTAATTGGGTGTTGCCAAGATGATCTTTCGTAAGTGTGGACTGACTTTAACACTACCCCTTGCACGGGCTGGCTCGGGCGAGGGCAAAGCAAGCTAGCGCTTTGCGCGAAGGTGCAAGGCTGCGCTGCCAATACCCACTGCAAATCCCTTTCACCACCCTAGGCCCCGCATAACAGCTCGCCGCATTACAGTTCACATCAGGAAAAGCAAATGCATCGCGCCATGAAAATGGCTTTAAAACCACAAATTACAAAAAACGTTCTTTTGATTCGTTAAAATCAAAATAAACATAATTACACTAATCGTTATCTACCAACAAAATACATTGAGCGTGCGAACCTCTAAATTCCTGACAAATGCATCCCCTGGCATCGCCACGGAAGCTGCTTGGCGGGCGACTAGGGGAGACCCGTATGCGCAATCGCCGAGGCAATCGATACAAGGCCTTCTGCACAAGGTGGGGCAATGTTTCGCTTCGCTGTCAGGTGCACTACGCAACGGTATCTGGCTGTTGCTGGCACTTTGTCTGGTGAACGCCGCAACAGCCCGTGAGCTGGACTTCGCCAAAGTTGGCCAGGAAACCCTGAACCTAAACGCCTATGCCAGTTGGGCCGAAGACCGCTCGGGCGCGCTTACCTTCGACTTGGCGCGCAGCGACAAAGGGCCATTGACCTTCAAGGAAATCCCAGGCGGGGCATGGAACGCGGATTTTGACAGCAGCAGTTCAGCCTATTGGTTGAAATTGCCCATCTTTAATTCGGGCAACAAAGCTGCCGGACGCTTGCTGGTGATGGCCCAACCGCTACTGGAACACATCGAAGTGTTTTGCGAAGCGCCTGACGGCTCTTTGCGCGGCACCAAAACTGGCCACGGCATGGCTTTTGAAAGCCGCCCCTACCCGCACCGCTTGCTCATTATTCCCTTTGAGTTAGGCCCCCGCGAGGGCCAAACCGTGTGGCTGCGGGTAAAAAGCCCATTTAGCGCGGATTTGTCCGCGCAGTTGTGGGATGCCGCGACCTTTCAAGCCTCAGAGCATGCCGACGCGATGCGCTACGGCTGGATAGGCGGCTTGTGCGCCGCGCTGGCGCTGGTATTCGCATTTTTGTGGGCGGCCACCGGACAACAAGCCTTTGCCTGGTTTCTGGGTACGGTACTGACGGCCAGCTGGCGTATCGGCGAGAACAGCGGCCTGCTGCCGGTGCTGATACCTTGGAGCGGGCATACGCTGGCCACGGTGTCGCATTTGCTGGCAGATGCGGCATTGCTGTTTTTTACTGTGGGCCTCTTGCTCCATGCCCTGGGCAAGCGGGCGGCGGACCTTCCTTACCGTAGGGCTTTGTACGCCGCGGGCGGGCTCAGTCTGGTACTTCCAGTGCTCACGCCTTGGCCGATGCTGGCCGCAGCGGTCCTACATGGCGGCGTACCGCTGGCCTACGGGGTGTTGGTGCTGCTGAGCGCTTGGCTGGCGGTCCGCGGAGCGCGCGCGTTTCTTTGGTATTGCATGGGGCTCGTAGTACCACTAGTCAGTCTGTATTTACAACATCTGCCGCAAAGCGCCTGGGTTGGCAATGTTTTGTTCAGCAGCTACAGCATGGACAACGCTCTGGTGCAGGGCTTGGTGGTACTGGCGGGCGCGGTGGCCTTTCAGGAAGTGCAAAAGCGCCAGGTCCATATGCGCGAATTGCGCGGCTTGCTGCAAGAGCAAAACCAGGCATTAGAAAAAGCGCGCCAGGCCGAGATCGACTTGGAGTCGCAGGTCTCGCAACGCACCCAAGAGCTGGCCATGGCAGCGCGGCGCCTGGAGGCGCTCAGCACCGTGGACGGTATGACTGGCGTAGCCAATCGCCGCCGCTTTGACGAAACATTACAAGTGGAATGGGGCCGCGCCGCGCGCGACAAACGGCCTTTGTCGGTCGCGCTGATCGATGTGGACTGGTTCAAAAGCTATAACGACCGCTATGGCCACCCGGCGGGCGACGCTTGCCTGCGCCAGTTGGCGCGGGTATTTGAAGCGGGCGTCATGCGCAGCGGTGATTTGATCGCGCGCTACGGCGGCGAAGAATTCGTGCTGATCGCACCGGACACCGACGTCAACGGTATCAACACCATCGCCAGCTATTTATGCCAAGAAGTGTTTGCATTGGCGCTTGCGCATGAAGGCTCGCCCTATGGCCGGGTGTCGGTCAGCATCGGCGTGGCCACCGCGTATCCGCACCAGGGTTCCAAACCATTGCAATTGGTGCAGCAAGCCGATGCAGCCTTGTACCGCGCCAAGCAGCAAGGCCGCCACCGTGTGGCCGGCCCTGAAGTGGAAAAGGAAAAAGCCTAGAAGTTCAGCGTGCGCTTGTCCACGGCAAGCGCTGCTTCTTTGGTCGCTTCGCTCAGGGATGGGTGGGCATGGCAAATGCGGGCAATGTCTTCGGCGCTGGCTTTGAATTCCATGGCCACCACTGCCTCGGCAATCAGCTCCGACACCTGCGGGCCGACCATGTGTACGCCTAATATTTCGTCGGTCGTGGCATCGGCCAAAAACTTCACCATGCCGGTGGTATCGCCCAGCGCGCGGGCACGGCCGTTGGCCAAGAAGGGAAAAGTACCCGCCTTATAGGCCACGCCATCGGCTTTGAGTTGCTGCTCGGTACGGCCCACCCAAGCGATTTCGGGGCTGGTGTAAATCACCCAGGGGATGGTGTTGAAGTTGACATGTCCGTGCTGACCGGCAATCCGCTCGGCCACCGCCACACCCTCTTCTTCCGCCTTGTGCGCCAGCATGGGGCCGCGCACGACATCGCCCACCGCCCAAATGCCAGGTACATTGGTTTTGCAATCGGCGTCCACCACGATAGCACCGCGCTCGTCGAGCGCCAGGCCTACTGCTTGCGCGTTCAGGCCGGTGGTATTGGGTACACGGCCGACGGACACAATCAGCTTGTCCGCGTCCAGCGTTTGCGCTTCGCCTTTGGCGTTGGTGTAAGCGATGGACACGCCTTTTTTGCCCGACTTGATCTCGCCCACTTGGACGCCCAGCTCGATGTGCAAGCCCTGCTTGTCAAAAGCTTTTTTCGCCTCTTTGGCGATTTGCTGATCCACTGCGCCCAAGAAGGTAGGCAGACCTTCCAAAATAGTCACCTGCGCACCCAGACGGCGCCAGACCGAACCCATTTCCAGGCCAATCACGCCCGAGCCAATCAGAGCCAGCCTTTTGGGCACCGCGCCGATACGCAGCGCACCGTCGTTGGACAAGATGTTGACTTCATCAAACGGCGTACCCGCCAAAGGCCGCGCATTGGAACCGGTGGCGATGATGACGTGCTTGGCGGCCAGACTTTGCGCTTCTGCGCCGCTGACCTCTACGGTATGCATTCCGTTTTGAGATGCTGCCAGGGCACCGCGTCCATGGAAAAAAGTGACTTTATTTTTCTTGAACAAATACAAAATACCATCGTTGTTTTGCTGTACCACTGCGTCTTTGCGGGCCAGCATTTGCGTGACATCCATGGCCACGCCGGTAGCGCTAATGCCGTGATCAGGAAAGTGGTGCAGCGCATGGTCGAAATGTTCGCTGGACTGCAACAAGGCCTTGGACGGAATGCATCCGACATTGGTGCAGGTGCCGCCGGGTGCCGGGCCGCCCTTGGCGTTTTTCCATTCGTCGATGCAAGCCACCTTAAAGCCCAACTGGGCTGCGCGGATGGCCGCGATATAGCCGCCAGGGCCTGCGCCGATAACGACGACATCAAATTCTGTGCTCATGGCGCTTCCGATCAGATATCAAACAAGAGGCGCGAAGGATCTTCCATCGCCTCCTTGATCGCCACCAGGCCCAGCACCGCTTCGCGGCCATCGATGATGCGGTGGTCATAGCTCATAGCGAAGTAGTTCATGGGTCGCACCACGACCTGGCCGTTTTCGACCACAGCGCGGTCTTTGGTGGCATGCACACCCAGTATTGCTGACTGTGGCGGGTTGATGATGGGCGTGGAAAGCATAGAACCAAAAGTGCCGCCATTGGAGATCGAGAAAGTGCCGCCGGTCATGTCGTCCATGCCCAGCTTGCCGTCGCGCGCTTTTGCACCGAACTCGGCAATTTTCTTCTCGATATCGGAAAAGCTCATTTGGTCGGCGTTGCGCAAAATCGGCACCACTAGACCGCGCGGCGAGCCCACGGCTATACCAATGTCAAAGTAGCCGTGGTACACAATGTCATTGCCATCGACCGAGGCGTTGAGCACAGGGTATTTCTTCAAGGCATGCACCGCTGCTTTGACAAAAAAGCTCATAAAGCCCAGCTTGATGCCGTGCTCTTTTTCAAAGCGCTCTTGGAATCTTTTACGCATCTCCATGACCGGGGCCATGTTGATTTCATTGAAGGTGGTGAGGATGGCATTGGTGGCTTGCGATTGCAACAAGCGCTCTGCGACGCGGGCGCGCAGGCGGCTCATAGGCACGCGCTGCTCCGGACGGTCACCCAGACCCACGCTGCTAGGGGCCGACACTTGCGGCAAGGCGGTTTGCGGCACACCGGTGGGGATAAGCGCTGCGGGCGCAGGTGTTTGCAAGGCTTGCAAAACGTCGCCTTTGGTGACGCGGCCATCTTTGCCGGTGCCGGACACAGAGCCAGCAGCTAATTGATTGTCAGCCATCAGCTTGGCGGCGGCGGGCATCAAGACATCGGCTTTGCTGGCAGCTGGTGCGGCTCCCGCAGCGGCAGGTGCCGAAGGCGCTGCAACGGCAGGTGCCGGTGCTGCCGAGACTTTGCCATCGGTATCGATGCGGGCGATCAACTGCTCCGCCTTGACCATGCCGCCGTCAAGCACCAGGATTTCTGACAGCACGCCAGCCGAAGGTGCAGGCACTTCCAGCACCACTTTGTCGGTCTCGATCTCGATCAGCGTTTCATCTGCGGCAACGCTGTCGCCCACTTTTTTCTTCCACTGCAGCATGGTGGCTTCTGCCACAGACTCAGACAATTGGGGAACTTTTACTTCTACGATGGCCATACGATTCTTTCAATGAATTTGCGTTTTCTGGGTGCTGCCTTACTTGGTCAACACCACGCCTTTGAGCTTGCCGAATGCGCCATCGACAAGTGCTTTTTGCTGTTCCTGGTGCAGGTGCGAGTAACCCACCGCTGGCGAAGCCGAAGCGGCGCGACCCGAGTACGAGAGCTTTTGTCCGTCGAGCATGTTTTCGTGGATGTAGTGCTGCACAAAAAACCACGCGCCTTGGTTTTGCGGCTCGTCCTGGGTCCAGACGATTTCGGTGGCGTTCGGGTATTTTTTAATTTCGTTCGCAAAAGCCTTGTGCGCGAACGGATAGAGTTGCTCAATACGCACAATGGCGACATCGTCTGAGCCGCGCTCCTCGCGCTTTTTCACCAGGTCGTAATAGACCTTGCCCGAGCACACGACGATGCGCTTGACCTTCTCAGCCTTGATCTCTTTGACCTCGCCGATCACGGTTTGGAATCCGCCCCGGGTGAACTCGCTCAGCGGCGAAGTAGCGTCTTTATTGCGCAGCAGCGACTTGGGCGTCATGATGACCAAGGGCTTGCGCACATTGCGCACCATTTGGCGGCGCAGCACATGGAAAATTTGGCTAGCCGTGGTGGGTTGCACGATTTGCATATTGGTGTCCGCCGCCAACTGCATAAAGCGCTCCAGGCGCGCCGAGCTGTGCTCCGGGCCCTGGCCTTCGTAGCCGTGCGGCAGCATCAAGGTCAGGCCATTGACACGGCCCCACTTGACTTCACCAGAAGCGATGAACTGGTCAATCACCACTTGCGCGCCGTTGGCAAAGTCGCCAAATTGTGCTTCCCAGATCACCATGGTGTTGGGGTCGTTAGAGGCATAGCCGTACTCAAAGCCCAGTACCGCTTCTTCGGAGAGGATGGAGTCGATCACCACAAACGGCGCTTGCCCATCGGCGACGTTTTGCAGGGGCACATAGGTGCCCACGTCCCATTTTTCGCGGTTCTGGTCGTGGATGACGGCGTGGCGGTGGGTAAAGGTGCCGCGTCCGCTGTCTTCGCCAGACAGGCGCACCGGGTAGCCGCTGGCCACCAGGGAGGCCAAGGCCATATGCTCGCCCATACCCCAGTCCACCGGAATATCGCCCCGGCCCATAGCGGCGCGGTCGTCATAGACCTTGCGCACCAACTGGTGCGGCGTAACAGTGGTCGGAATCGTCGTCAGGCGTTCGGCCAAACGCTTCCACTCGCTTAAGGGCAGCGCGGTATCGCCCACATCCGTCCATTTTTTACCCAAAAACGGCGCCCAGTCCACGGTGAACTTGGTTTTGAAATTGGTCAGCACCGGGTCGGCTGCGTGGCGGCCTTCATCCAATGCGGCGCGGTAGGCTTTGGCCATGTCATCGCCCAAAGTTTCGCCCAAACCTTGCGCGGACAGTTTGTCCGCAAAGAGCTTTCGGGTACCTGGATGCGCACCGATTTTTTTGTACATCAGCGGTTGCGTCAGGCTGGGGGTGTCCTGCTCGTTGTGGCCGAGTTTGCGGAAGCAAATAATGTCTACCACCACGTCCTTGCGGAACTTCATGCGGTATTCCAGGGCGAACTGCGTGGCCAGCACCACGGCCTCGGGGTCATCGGCATTGACGTGCAGCACCGGCGCTTCTACCATCTTGACGATGTCGGTGCAAAACGCGCTGGAGCGCATATCGCGCGGGTCCGAGGTGGTAAAGCCGATCTGGTTGTTGATGATGATGTGCACCGTGCCGCCGGTGGTATAACCACGCGTCTGGGCCAGCGCTAAGGTCTCTTGGTTCACGCCCTGGCCGCCAAATGCGGCATCGCCATGCACCAACACTGGCAGCACTTGCTTGCCCTGCGGGTCAGAGCGCCGGTCCATGCGCGCACGCACCGAGCCTTGGACCACTGGGTTCACGATCTCCAGGTGCGAGGGGTTAAAGGCCAGCGACAAATGCACCGGGCCGCCAGGCGTGCTCATGTCTGAGCTAAAGCCTTGGTGATATTTCACATCGCCAGAAGTCAGCTCTTCGGGGGCGGTGTGGTCAAACTCGGCAAACAAGTCTTTGGGCTGCTTGCCCATGGTGTTGACCAGCACGTTAAGACGACCCCTGTGCGCCATGCCAATCACGATCTCTTGTACGCCCTGGCTGCCTGCGGCCTGGATCAATTCGTCCATGGCGGCGATAAAGCTCTCGCCGCCTTCTAGCGAAAAGCGCTTTTGGCCGACGTATTTGGTGTGCAGAAAACGCTCCAGGCCTTCAGCCGCGGTCAGGCGGCCCAGGATGTGCTTTTTCTTGTCGGCATTGAAATTGGGTTTGCTGCGCACAGCTTCCAGCTTTTGCTGCCACCAGCGTTTTTCGTCCTGGTCGGTGGCGTACATGAACTCGGCGCCCAAGGTGCCGCAATAGGTCTCGCGCAAGGCATTGAGCAATTCGCGCAGCGACATGCTGTTTTTACCGAAGAAGGTGTTGCTAGTGTCAAACACGGTTTCCTGATCGGCATCGCCAAACCCGTAAAACGCGGGGTCCAGGTCGGGGATGTGCGGGCGCTCGGTGCGCTTGAGCGGGTCTAGATCGGCCCAGCGCTGGCCGACGTTGCGGTAGGCGGCGATCAGTTGTTGCGCGGCGGTGCGCTTGCGGCCCATTTCGGCGTCGGCGCTGGCCAGTACCACACGGGTGCCGCCGGACTTGGCGCGCTGGGCAAAGGCATTGACCACCGGCAGATGCGCCACATCGCGTGCGTTGCTGCCATCAGAGGCCGGCACATGCTGCAAGGCGTCGAAGTAGTCGCGCCAGGTGTCAGGCACGCTGCCAGGGTTGTCGAGGTAGTTTTCATACATCTCTTCGACATAGGGCGCATTGCCGCCGAAGAGAAAGGTGTTGCCCAGATAGGCTGAATAGACGGACGAACTCGTACTCATTTTTCGCTGACCTCCGTTTCCCTCCGGGGAAACATAAGTTGGTTAAAAGACCTTCCGCTGTACGGCTTGACCGGATGGCGGATGCGACGTTGGCGCTGGGCGCCTTGGTAACAGCGCGCATTGTGCCATCGAAACAGGGCCTGCTCGCCAAAGACACTTAGTGTTAAAGGCGCTTGGCCCGGTGCGCAACTACATCAAATCCCGGATTTGTTGCAAGGCCGTGGGGTCTTCCATGGTGGTCAGGTCTCCGGGATCGCGGCCCTCGCAGACCGCCTGGATGGCGCGGCGCAGCAGCTTGCCGCTGCGGGTTTTGGGCAGGACGGTCACAAAACGCACCCGCGCCGGGCGGCCGATGGCGCCAATCGACTGGTCCACCAGCTTCATGATTTCGCCCTCCAGGGCAAAGCGCGCCTTGTCATCGACCAGGCCGCTGGCGTCTTTAACCACCGCAAAGGCCATGGCCACCTGGCCTTTGAGCGTGTCGGCCACGCCTACCACCGCCACTTCAGACACATTGGGATGGCCGGAAATGCATTCCTCAATTTCGCGGGTACCCAGGCGGTGGCCAGCCACGTTGATCACGTCGTCGGTGCGACCCAGGATGAAGTAGTAGCCGTCTTTGTCGCGCGTGGCCCAGTCAAAAGTGCTGTACACCAATTTACCGGGGACGCTTTTCCAATACGTATTGACAAAGCGCGCATCATCCTGCCAAACGGTTTGCATGCAGCCCGGTGGCAAAGGCCCTTCGATAACTAGCACGCCTTTTTTATCCGCGCCGTGCAGCTCTTCGCCCGTGGCCTCGTCCAGCAGTTTGACGTCGTAGCCGTACATGGCGATACCGGGACTGCCGAATTTGCTGAGCGCTTTTTCCACACCGTTGGCAATCGTCAAAATGGGCCAGCCGCTCTCGGTCTGCCAGTAGTTGTCGATGATGTCTTTGCCCAAGCCATCGCTGATCCACTGGGCGGTGGGTTCATCCAAAGGCTCACCGGCCAGGAAAAGGGTGCGAAGGCTACTCAGGTCATAGCGCTTGAGCAATGCCGGGTCTTGCTTTTTCAGTACGCGGATGGCGGTGGGCGCGCTGAACATGACGGTGACTTTGTACTTTTCCACCAGGCTCCACCAAATGCCGCCGTCGGGCCGGATGGGCAGGCCTTCGTACATGATGGTGGCCATGCCGGCTATCAAAGGGCCATAGACAATGTAGCTATGGCCGACCACCCAACCGATGTCGCTGGTGGAAAAATAGGTTTCACCGGCTTTGCCGCAAAAAATAGTTTCCATGCTCGCTGCCAAGGCAACGGCATAGCCGCCCGTATCGCGCTGCACGCCTTTGGGTTTGCCGGTGGTGCCGCTGGTGTACAAGGTGTAGCTGGGGTGCGTGGCATCGACCCATTCACAGGGTACGACGGCGTTATGGTGTTTTGCTTGTAGGCTGGCCCAACTATGGTCCCGCCCTGCTGTCATGGCCATGGGCGCCAATTGCCGATCCACCAGCAACACCGCTTGCGGCTTGTGGCGGGATAAGGCCAGCGCCTCGTCCAGCAAAGGCTTGTAAGGCACCACTTTGCCGCCGCGCGAGCCCGCATCCGCACTGACTACCACCACCGGCGAGGCGTCTTCAATCCGCGAGGCCAGGGACACGGAGGCAAAACCACCAAACACGACCGAGTGAATCGCCCCGATTCGGGCACAGGCCAGCATGGCAAAAGCCGCCTCTGCCACCATGGGCATGTAAATCAGCACGCGGTCGCCTTTGCGCACGCCTAAATCCAGCAAGGCCGCCGCCATGGTTTGCACATGGGCATGGAGTTGGCGGAAGGTATAGGTCTGCTCGGTATCGGTTTCTGTCGATACCGCAATCAAAGCGGTCTGGTCGGGCCGGTCTTTGAGATGGCGGTCCACCGCGTTGTGGCACAGATTGGTGGTACCGCCTTCAAACCAGCGCGCAAAAGGCGGGTTGCTGTAATCGCAAATCGTTTTAGGTTGCGTCTGCCAATCGATGCGCTGTGCCTGCTCTGCCCAGAAGGCGTCGCGGTC
>CAIPZV010000084.1 GCA_903869595.1 uncultured beta proteobacterium
AGCCGCTCCGGCCAAAAAAGCAGCGCCTGCGAAGAAAGCCGCACCGGCTAAGAAAGCAGCACCTGCGAAGAAAGCCGCTCCGGCCAAAAAAGCAGCGCCTGCAAAGAAAGCCGCGCCGGCTAAAAAGGCAGCACCTGCAAAGAAAGCCGCACCGGCTAAGAAGGCAGCACCTGCGAAGAAAGCCGCTCCGGCTAAAAAGGCCACCGCCAAAAAAGCAGCTCCTGCTAAAAAGGCTGCACCGGCTAAGAAAGCAGCTGCGAAAAAAGCCGCTGCCCCCGAGAAGCCTGCTGCCCCTGCGGCACAGACCACGCTCAACCCTAAGGCCGCCTGGCCTTTCCCGAGCGCTTCGAAGCCCTGATTTATTTCAGCTTCGAACCCAAGCCCGGCATGCTTTCGCGTGCTGGGCTTTTTTTTATGCGGTACCCGCAAGGTCATCACCAATTGCCGAGTGTTCATCGATGCAGAGCCGCCTTCCAATCTGCACGCTGATTGGCCTGGCAGACCAGGCAAGTCGTTATTCGGGCGCACCCTCCGGATGGTCTTTTTAATCCAAAGTCGCGCTCATCAAGATCCAGCCTTCCTGGGAATCCAGAATTTGTAATGTGCAAAAGGGTGCGTAGGCGGCTTGTAATTCCTCCGCCTGGCGCTCCAATATGCCGGACAAGAGCAGCCGACCGCCGCTTTGTGTCAGGCTGCACAACAAAGGGGCGAGCACTTTCAGGGGTGACGACAGAATGTTGGCCACCACCAAGTCATAGCGGCCCGTGGCGGCATCGGGTAAACCGGCATTCAGCGTAACGCTGTTGTTGTTGGCATTGTCCCGCGTAGCCTGCACCGCCGCTGGATCAATGTCCACGGCGCATACGCCTTTGGCGCCGAACTTGGCCGCAGCGATAGCCAAAATGCCTGAACCGCAGCCATAGTCCAGCACCGTGGTGGGCAGCGGGTTGCGGGCGATCCAACTGAGGCACATACGCGTAGTGGGGTGGGTGCCGGTACCAAAAGCCAGGCCCGGGTCGAGCACGATACTGTGACTGGCAGCAGCCGGGAGTTGGTGCCAACTGGGTACGATCCAAAAACTGGGTGTAATTTCTACGGGCGCGAACTGCGCTTGGGTCAAGCGCACCCAGTCCTGGTCGGCAATCGTGGCGACGCCTTGTAGCGCGCAATCACTAAAAAAATCTTGCGCTTGCAAAATCCGACCGGCCTCAAGCGCTTGGGCTTCACCACTAAACAGCGCCAAGACCACCGAACGCTCCCAGCCGTCGCGTGGCGCGGGCATGCCCGGTTCACCAAACAAAGCCTGTTCCGCATCGGTATGGGCGTCGGCGTCTTCGACACTAACGCTTAAGGCGTCCAGCGCTTGCAAGGCATCGCTCAGGGTTTCGACCAGGCTCTGCGGGCACACCAGGCGCAATTCGTACAGACTTGCTTCAGCGTTTGTGCTGTTCAAGCCAATGCTCCAGATAATGAATATTGGTGCCACCGGCCATGAACTTGGAGTCCACCATCAACTCCCGGTGCAGCGGAATATTGGTGCTGATGCCCTCCACGGCGGTTTCCAACAAGGCCGTGCGCATGCGGGCCAGCGCTTGCTCGCGCGTGTCGCCGTGCACAATCAGTTTGCCAATCATGGAGTCGTAATAAGGCGGGACAAAATAATTGGAATAAATATGCGAATCCACCCGCACACCAGGCCCGCCCGGCGCGTGCCAGGTGGTGATGCGGCCGGGGGAGGGCGTGAATTTGAAGGGGTCTTCGGCGTTGATGCGGCACTCAATCGCATGGCCGGAAATCGTGATCTGGCGCTGCGTGAAGGGCAGTTTTTCACCGGCAGCCACCATGATTTGCGTCTTCACAATGTCAATGCCGGTCACCATTTCAGTCACCGGGTGCTCCACTTGCACGCGGGTATTCATCTCGATGAAATAAAACTCGCCCGCTTCATACAAAAACTCGAAGGTGCCGGCGCCCCGGTAACCCATCTTTTTACAGGCGCTAACGCATCGTTCGCCGATACGTTCAATCAATTTACGGTTGATGCCGGGGGCTGGCGCCTCTTCCAGAATTTTCTGGTGGCGTCTTTGCATGGAGCAGTCGCGCTCGCCCAAATAGACCGCGTTTTTAAAGGAGTCGGCCAGAATCTGGATTTCAATATGGCGCGGGTTTTGGAGAAATTTCTCCATATACACCGCTGGATTGCCAAAGGCCGCGCCGGCCTCGGCCTTGGTCATGGCCACCGCATTGATCAGCGCTGCTTCGGTATGCACCACGCGCATGCCGCGCCCGCCGCCGCCGCCAGCAGCCTTGATGATGACCGGATAACCTACGCTTTTCGCGATCTTGCGCACCTGGGCCGGGTCATCGGGCAACTCGCCCTCCGAGCCGGGCACGCAAGGCACGCCCGCGCGGATCATGGCTTGTTTGGCTGATACCTTGTCGCCCATGATGCGGATAGATTCGGGTGTAGGCCCGATAAATTGGAAACCACTTTTTTCCACCCGCTCGGCAAAATCCGCGTTTTCGCTTAAAAAGCCATAGCCGGGATGGATGGCCTCGGCGTCGGTCACTTCGGCGGCCGAAATAATGGCCGGCATATTCAGATAGCTCAGGTTGGAGGCTGCTGGTCCGATGCAGACAGCTTCTTCCGCCAGGCGTACGTATTTCGCGTCGCGGTCGGCTTCGGAGTACACCATCACCGCGCGCACGCCCAGCTCGCGGCAGGCGCGCTGGATGCGCAGCGCAATTTCGCCGCGGTTGGCGATCAGGATTTTTTTAAACATGGCTGGGCGTTATTCGATCGTGAGCAGGGTTTGCCCGTATTCCACCGCCTGGCCGTTCTCGCATAAAATCTGGACTACTTTGCCAGATTTGTCCGCCTCAATCTCATTGAGAATCTTCATGGCTTCAATAATGCAGATGGTGTCGCCCTCTTTCACCATATCGCCTACTTCCACGAAGGCTTTGGCGCCGGGGGACGAAGAGCGGTAGAAAGTGCCGACCATCGGCGACTTGACGGTGTGCAGCGGGCTGAGTTCAGGTGCTGGCGCTTCGGCGGCGGCAGAGGGCGCGACCTGCGGTGCCATGGGAGCTTGCGGCGCACCCGCTACTACCGCAGCAGGGGCTGGCGCAAAGCTTTGCACCACGGCTTGCGGCCCTTTGACGATGCGTACCTTGCCCTCGGCCTCGGTAATTTCCAGCTCCGAGACATTGGAGTCGGAGACCAGGTCGATCAGGGTCTTGAGTTTGCGTAAATCCATGGATCCTCCTTGCATTTGATGGGGGACAGCGGCGACGCCACCCTCTCAAACATGTTAAAAATACTTTAAATGAGTTAAAAGCGGTTAAAAATATTCTAACGTGGGTTAAATTGCAGTATCGCGAATAAATCGGCGGCTCAGGCAGTAGCGGTAGGGTGGCTATCTTAAACCACGCCATTGATCCAGGTCTTGCTGGCTTATGCGCCCGAGCTTGCGCTGCGCGATGTGGCCGTCGCTTGCAAACACCACGGTAAAGGGCAGGCTTCCGGTCAAGTTGCCCAACTCGCGGCTCAGTTCGGTGCCCTCAAGCCCCGCCATGCCAAGCGCAAAAGACAGCGGACTGGCCTTTAGAAAGCTTTGCACCCGTTCCGGCTTATCGACGGCTAAACCAAGAACTTGCCAGCCATTGGCTTTATTTTGTTGATAGAAAGCTTCAATTAGCGGAAGTTCTTCGATACAGGGCGGACACCAGGTGGCCCAAAAATTGACCAGCAAAGGACGCCCTTGAAAGCTTTGCATGGCAAAAGTTTGGCCTTGCGGGCTGGTCCATTGGCGCGCCCACAGCCCGGCAGGTGCGGCATCTTGCACCGGGCGATTGCGCCACCAAAAGGCGCCTATACCCGCTCCCAAGGCCGTTGCGGCCAGCGCCCCCAGTGCCCAGCGGCGGCGCGGCGGTGCCTGTGGGGCGATTTCAGGTGCTTGCATCCTGCCCATTGTCCATCAAACTGCGTAAGGCCTTGGCATCCCCACGCCAGCGCCGCCCTTTCACGTCCGATTGCAGCGCGCCCCGGATGCCATCCAGATCGTTCACCAGCAAGTGCAGGCCCAGATAGGATTTGAAGTCTTCACACCAGACTTGCACACTGAGCGCATCCACCGTATCGCCATGTAAGCCCGTGACCTGACTAGCCTGAAAGCGCACGCCCATGTCGATTAAGGTAATTTCGGCTATTTTGGAGTCTTCGCAAAACAATTGGAGGTAAATGTCGGAGTGCCGGGTGGCTGTGCCGCGCCAGACCGCACCACCGAGATGGGGTTGAAAACGCGCCAGCCGCTCCATCCAGACGAGGGCGATACCGCGCAGCACGCCAAGCTCCAAGGCCTGGCTTTCGGGGCAAAAAATGGCGATGTATTCTTGCACCGCCTGCTCCATGGTTTCATGGTCGGGCAGGCCCTGGCGCGACGACAAGCCCAGTTGCTGGGCCGCGCGGCGCTTGGCCGCACCAAAGTCCAGCCCTTCTTCCACCACCGAGCGCGCTGCTACTGCCGCTATTTCCGCTTTGATGCTGTCCATCGCCGCATTGTGCCCCGCCGCGCGATGCCCATAAAGCAAAGTGCCAAGATCGTCTGGCTGGCCCAGGGACGGTCGGTAAAATTCGCTGATGCACATACACATATTGGGGATTTGCGGCACGTTTATGGGCGGGCTGGCAGCCCTGGCGCGCGAGGCCGGGCATCGGGTGACGGGCTGCGATGCCGGTGTGTACCCGCCCATGAGCGATCAGTTGCGCGATCTGGGCATCGAGGTGATGCAAGGTTTTGGGGCTGAGCAAGTGGCCCTGGCGCCGGACATCTGGGTGGTGGGCAATGTGGTCAGCCGCGCCCGCAATGCCGATGGCAGCGCCAAATTTCCGCTGATGGAAGCGATTCTGGACCAGGGCTTGCCCTACACCAGTGGCCCGCAATGGCTGTCCGAGCACCTGCTGACCGGACGCCATGTGCTGGCAGTAGCCGGTACCCACGGCAAAACCACGACCACCGCCATGCTGAGCTGGATTTTGGAACACGCGGGTCTGGAGCCGGGTTTTTTGGTCGGCGGCGTGCCGCTGAACTTTGGCGTGTCGGCCCGACTTGGGCGCGGCGCAGCCTTTGTGATCGAGGCGGATGAATACGACACCGCGTTTTTTGATAAACGCAGTAAGTTTGTGCATTACCGCCCGCGCACCGCCATCTTGAACAACCTGGAATTCGACCACGCTGACATTTTTGACAACTTGCAAGCCATCGAGCGGCAGTTCCACCATTTGCTGCGTACCGTGCCGTCCAACGGGCGGGTGGTGGTCAACGGGCTGGAAGAAAGTCTGGCGCGGGTGCTGCAAATGGGTTGCTGGAGCGAGGTACGCAGCTTCGGCGCGGCAGTCAGCGATTTCACCGCCGAGGGCGACCCACAAGATTTTGCCGTGCTGCACCAAGGCGCGCAGGTGGCGCGCTTGCGCTGGGCCTTGGGTGGCGTGCACAACCAGCTCAATGCCCTGGCCGCCATCGCAGCGGCAGACCACCTGGGCGTGAGTCCGGCGGCTGCGGCCCTGGCTTTGCAAGAGTTTGAAAACGTCAAGCGCCGCATGGAAGTGCGCGGGCGCATCGCACTGGCGGGAAAGCAGTCAGCGCCCCTGGTTACGGTCTACGACGATTTTGCGCACCACCCCACGGCCATACGTACCACGCTAGACGGTTTGCGCCGCCAGGTCGGAGCGGAGCGGATTATGGCGGTGTTTGAGCCGCGCTCCAACACCATGAAACTTGGCGCCATGAAAGCGCAATTACCCTGGAGCCTGGAAGAGGCGGATCTGGCCTTTTGCCATAGTGGTGGCCTAGGCTGGGATGCGCACGAGGCCTTGGCGCCTATGGGTGCGCGCGTTAGGGTCGCCGATTCGGTGGATGCGCTGGTGCAGCAACTGCGCGCTGTGGTACAGCCGGGCGACCACATTGTGTGCATGAGCAATGGCGGCTTTGGCGGTATCCACGTCAAGTTGCTTGAGTCCTTGCAGCAGGCTGCGCCTCAAGCGTAAGCGCGGCTGCGGGGCGGCCAGCCCGTACGGTGATCCTCAGGATGAGGCAATGAAATAGGACGGCATAGGACACTGTGCACAGGAGCTAAGCCAAGAAGCTGGCACCCGTGCGCGCCAACGCCGCCCGCCCGCATGGGTCCGGCGCGGCCACATCCGCCGGCCTTATTCAGGTCGCAGCACTGCGGCGCACCTGGCGCGCTTTTACCGATTGCGACAGGCTTTCTAAGCTGCTGAGCGAATCGTCCCAGCCCAGGCAGGCGTCGGTAATGCTTTGGCCGTAGTGCAAATCGGCCACAGCGTCTTTGCCTGGTGTGAATTTTTGCGCCCCAGCGTGCAAATGGCTTTCCACCATCACGCCAAAAATGCGGGTTGAACCTTGTGCTAACTGGCCTGCAATATCCCTGGCCACGTCCACTTGTTTTTGGTGTTGCTTGCTGCTGTTGGCGTGGCTGCAATCGACCATCAGGGTTTGCGGCAGGCCTGCTTTGGCCAGGTCCTGGCAAGCGCTCTCCACGCTTTTTGCGTCGTAATTGGGCGCCTTGCCGCCGCGCAAAATCACGTGGCAATCTGGGTTGCCTTGGGTTTGCACAATCGCTACCTGGCCGTTTTTGTGCACCGATAAAAAGTGGTGACCGCCGGCAGCCGCTTGGATCGCATCGGTAGCGATTTTGATGTTGCCATCGGTGCCATTTTTAAAACCAATAGGGGCCGACAGGCCCGAGGCCAGTTCGCGGTGCACCTGGCTTTCGGTGGTACGAGCGCCGATGGCGCCCCAGGCAATCAAATCGCCCAAGTATTGCGGTGAAATCACATCTAAAAATTCGCTACCTGCTGGCAACCCCAGGCGGTTGATGTCGATCAGCAACTGGCGCGCAATGCGCAGGCCTTCATCGATGCGAAAGCTTTCGTCCAAATAGGGGTCGTTGATCAGGCCTTTCCAGCCGATGGTGGTACGTGGTTTCTCGAAGTACACCCGCATCACGATTTCCAAAGTGTCGGCGTAATGGTCGCGCTGTTCTTTGAGGCGCTTGGCATAGTCCAGCGCGGCGACAGGGTCGTGGATAGAGCAGGGGCCGATGATGACCAGCAGACGGTCATCTTTGCCGTTCATGATGTTTTGGATGCGCTTGCGGGTGGAGGAGACCAGGCCTTCCACCGGCGTGCCGCTGATGGGGAAAAAGCGGATTAAATGTTCAGGGGGCGGCAGCACGGTAATGTCCTTGATACGTTCGTCGTCGGTAATGCTGGTGCGGTCGGCGCTGGCGGTCATTGCAGATTTCCTCTTGCAGGTAGTTCAAAAAAATGAAGGCATAAAAAAACCGCCGGGGAGGCCGGCGGTTCGGGGAATTCGGTACGCTTTGTAAGTGCTTGCGTTCAGAACCCTCTCACGCCGGGAGCGTTAGAGAACCAAAAGTAGCTAAAGTAAAGGCGCGAAAAATTCATGGGTATGAATGTAACACAGCAGGTCTTACACGGAATTGACGACTTATGCGGTGCCGCCCACGGTCAGGCCGTCGATGCGCAAAGTCGGTTGGCCCACGCCCACGGGCACGCTTTGCCCGTCTTTGCCGCAGGTGCCCACGCCGCTGTCTAGCGCCATATCGTTGCCGATCAGGCTCACGCGTTTCAAGCAGTCCGGCCCGCTGCCGACCAGGGTGGCACCTTTGACCGGGTACAAAATCTTGCCGTTTTCCACCCAGTAGGCTTCGCTGGCGGAGAACACAAATTTGCCCGAAGTGATGTCCACTTGCCCGCCGCCGAAATTGACCGCATACAGGCCTTTTTTGATGCTGCGCACGATTTCTTGCGGGTCTTTATCGCCGCCCAGCATATAGGTGTTGGTCATGCGCGGCATGGGCACATGGGCATAGCTTTCGCGCCGTCCGTTACCGGTGGGCGCCACGCCCATGAGGCGCGCGTTCATCGCGTCCTGGATATAGCCTTTGAGGATGCCGTCTTCGATTAGCACATTGCGCGCGCTGGTATTGCCCTCGTCATCGACATTGAGCGAACCGCGCCGGTCGGCCATGGTGCCGTCGTCCAGCACGGTGACGCCTTTTGCGGCGACGCGCTGGCCTATGCGACCGCTAAACGCACTGGAGCCTTTGCGGTTGAAGTCGCCTTCCAGGCCATGGCCAATGGCTTCGTGCAACAAAATGCCCGGCCAACCCGAGCCCAGCACCACCGTCATTTCGCCAGCGGGTGCGGGCCGCGCTTCCAAATTGGTCAGGGCTGCATGCACCGCCTGGTCCACGTAGGTGCTGATTTGCGCATCGTCAAAATAGGCCAGTCCAAAACGGCCACCGCCGCCGGAAGAGCCCACTTCGCGCCGGCCTTTTTGCTCGGCAATCACGGTCACCGATAAGCGCACCAAAGGCCGCACATCCGCTGCCAAAACGCCGTCGGCACGGGCCACCAGCACCACGTCGTATTCCATCGCCAGACCAGCCATGACCTGCAAGACACGCGGGTCTTTGGCGCGGGCCATTTTTTCCACGCGCCCGAGCAAAGCCACTTTGGCTGCGCTGTCCATGGTGGCAATCGGGTCTTGGTCTGGGTAAAGCGAGCGGCTACGCGCAATCTTGGGTTTGCTAACGCTGATACGGCGCTGGCTGGCTGCTTGTGAAATCGTGCGCACCGTGCGCGCCGCATCGAGCAGCGCGGCTTCAGAAATATCGTCGGAATAGGCAAAAGCAGTTTTCTCGCCACTGACCGCGCGCACGCCCACGCCCTGGTCGATGCTGAAAGAGCCGGTCTTGACAATGCCTTCCTCCAAGCTCCAGCCCTCGGAGCGGGTGTACTGAAAATACAGATCCGCTTCGTCCACCTTGTGCGCCTTGATCTCGGCCAATGCGCGGCTGAGGTGGCTTTCGTCCAAGCCAAAGGGTGCGAGCAAGAGGGATTTGGCCGTGGCCAGGCGTTCGAGGGTGGGTTCGCGAGAGATCATCGTGCCATTCTAGGCCGGGGCCCATGGCCTTGCCCGAGCGGGGACAAGGCTGGCTCGCATGAGAAAGCAGCCGCTTTAGGACTGCACCAATCGCCGTGCATTGGCGATCGACATCAAGATGCCGCAGGCAAAGCCCAGGGTCACCATCGCGGTGCCGCCGTAACTAATAAAGGGCAGGGGCACGCCCACCACAGGCAAGATGCCGCTGACCATAGCCATATTCACAAATGCATAGGTGAAAAAAATCATGGCCACACTGCCCGCCAGCAGGCGCGAAAACAAGGTAGGTGCCTCCAGCGCAATAGCCAAGCCGCGCAAGATCAGGGCAATGAATCCCGCGATAAGAAACAGATTGCCAAACAGCCCAAACTCTTCTGAAAAAGCGGCAAAGATGAAATCGGTCGTGCGTTCCGGAATAAATTCCAGATGGGTTTGTGTGCCCTGCATAAAGCCAGTACCCCAAAAGCCCCCGGCCCCGATACCGATCATGCCCTGGATGATGTGAAAACCCTTACCCAGCGGATCGCGCGTCGGGTCTAGCAGGGTGCAAATGCGTTGCTGCTGGTAGTCGTGCAAGACCGGCCAGCGCATGCCATCGGCGCAGAGCACCGGTTCAAAACCGATCAGCAGCACTACGCCCACCAGTCCCAGTACCACCGGTGGGGCAATCCATTTCCAACTTACGCCGGCGAAAAAAATCACGGATAGCCCGGCTAGTAGCACCAGCATGGCGGTACCCAAATCGGGCTGGCGGATGATCAGGCCCACCGGCACCGCCAGTAGCACCCCGGCCACCGCAAAGTCCAGCGGGCGCAACTGCCCTTCACGCTTTTGGAACCACCAGGCCAGCATCAAGGGCATGGCAATTTTCAAAATCTCACTAGGCTGGATCACCACGCCGATATTTAGCCAGCGGCGCGCCCCTTTTTTGGTCACGCCGAAAATCGCTACCGCGATTAGCAGCGCCACCCCCAGTGTGTACAGCGGCACGGCCAGCGTCATCAGGCGCTGCGGTGGAATTTGCGCGGCCACAAACATCACGGCGGCCGCGATCAGCATATTGCGCGCGTGGTCGGAAAAGCGGCTGCCAAAGTCATAGCCCGAGGAATACATCACCAGCATACCGGCGCAGGCCAAGCAAAAAACAATAAAAGCCAATGGCCCGTCCAGACCGGCCCACAGGGGCATCATGCGATTGCGCAGCGGTACTTTGCCAAAGGAAGTGGACATCGCCCGATTATCGCGCCGCCCCCGTAAGGCGCCATGGGACAATCCGGCCATGTACCTGATGTTTGATGAAGCCGGAAAATTCATGGCCGCAAGGCTCTTATCCGAAACCGATGCCTCGGCGCAGGTGGAGCTCGACAGCGGCAAGCGCCTGAAAGTGAAGACCGCTAACGTAATGTTGCGTTTTGACAAACCCACGCCCGCGCAATTTATGGAGCAAGCGCAGGCGATCAGCCAATCGGTGGAGCTGGAATTGGCTTGGGAGTTTGCGCCGGAGGGCGATTTCGCTTTTGCCGATCTGGCGCGCGATTACTTCAGCGACAAAGCCAGTGTGTTGGAGCAAGCAGGCATGCTGATGCGCTTGTTCGAAGCGCCGCATTATTTCCGCCGAGCCGGTAAAGGCATGTTCCGCAAAGCGCCGGCCGACATCGTGGCCCAAGCGCTGGCGGCGATTGAGAAAAAGCGCCTGCAAACCGAGTTGATCGCGCAATGGGCGCGCGAACTAGTCCAAGGCCATTGCCCCGCGCCGGTGCGCGCGCAGCTCTACAAAATATTGTTTAAGCCGGATAAAAACGCGCCCGAATACAAAGCCGTGGTGCAAGCCTCGCGCGATAGCCGGACCGCGCCTTTGGATTTGCTGCTCCAAAGCGGCGCCATCGATTCGCCCTACCAATTCCACTGGAAGCGCTTTTTGCTGGAAAACTTTCCGCAGGGCACGGCTTTTCCGGCCTTGGATGCGGTCGCGCCCGCCGCAGATTTGCCGCTGGCGCCGGTGGCGGCGTTTTCTATTGATGACTCCGCCACCACCGAAATCGACGATGCCTTGTCGGTGCAAGGCCTGGGTAGCGGCACGGTCACTATCGGCGTGCACATCGCCGCGCCTGGGCTGGCCATTGCGCCCGACAGCGCGATTGACCGCCTGGGCCGCCAGCGCTTGTCCACTGTCTATATGCCGGGCTACAAGCTGACCATGCTGCCCGATGCGCTGGTGCAGGTCTATACCTTGCAACAAGGCCGCAATTGCCCGGCACTATCCCTCTATGTCACCCTAGACGAGCAGACCCTGGAAATACACAGTAGCGAAACCCGCATCGAAAGCGTGCCCATTAGCCACAACCTGCGCCACGACCAGCTCGACAGCCTGGTCACCGAAGATTGGTTGCAAGCCGCGCAAGCCCCCGCGGCTTCAAGCGACAAGGAACAGACCACAGCAGCCACAGCTTTGCATACCCAACTGGCGTTTTTGCACCGCTTTGCTTGTGCCCACAAAGCCCGGCGCGAAATCGTACGTGGCAAACCCGAAAGCTTTAACCGGCCTGATTACAACTTCCGTCTGCCAGACTTGCAGGCCGGGGAACCGGCGGGGGATGAAACTGTGCAGATCAGCGTGCGCCAGCGCGGCGCGCCTCTGGATTTGATCGTGGCCGAGGCCATGATTTTGGCCAACAGCACTTGGGGACAGTGGCTGGCCAGCCTGGGCGTGCCCGCGATTTACCGCAGCCAGGCCTCGATGGCGCCGGGCGTCAAAGTGCGCATGGGCACCAGGGCGCTGCCGCATGCCGGTATCGGCGTGCCCAGCTACGCCTGGAGCACCTCGCCGCTGCGCCGCTATACCGATTTGGTGAACCAATGGCAAATCATCGCCTGCGTGCGCCATGGCAGCACCGCCGCGCTGGCCGCACCCTTCAAGCCCAAAGACGCGCAACTGTTTTCCGTCATCTCCGCCTTCGAAGCCACCTACGCCGCCTACAACAGCTACCAGTCGGCCATGGAGCGTTTTTGGACTTTGCAATTCCTAAGCCAAAACGCCATCACCGAGCTGGTCGCCACCGTCATCAAAGACGGCCTGGCCCGCGCTGATGACTTGCCCTTGGTGATGGCGATTGCCGCAGGCCCGGGCCTGCCGCGCGGTGCCCAAGTGCGGCTGCGCTTAGGCGCAGTGGACCTGATGACCCTGGATGTCTCGGCCACCGTGCTCGAACGCCTGGACAGCCCAGAGCAAGCCAGTGGCGAGAGCGCCAACGACCCATCCGCCGCAGCGGGCGAGGGCGAGGACGAAGAAGACCTGGTCGGGGCGATTACCATTGCCGTCGATGTTTTGGACACCCCCGACCCCAGCTGATACCGTGCACGCCATGGCACTACCCCCACTGTTACGCCCTGTGTCACGCTGGTGGAACTGGAGGCAATGGAGCCTCTTGCAGCGTGCGCTATTGGTTTCGGTCGTGCTACACGCCATGGTCTTGACACTGCGCTTTGCCAGCCCGCAAACTTGGGAGCGCCTGACCGACGACAGCCCGCTAGAAATCACCTTGGTCAACGCGGCTGCCAGCGGCAAGCCGGATAAGGCGCAGGCCTTGGCCCAGGTGTCTTTGGCCGGTGGTGGTGCTGCTGCCAAAGGCATGGCGACCAGCCCGGTGGCGGCTGCGGCCCGGGCCCAAAGCGGCGAGACGCAAGAGCGCAATGCCAAAGACGAACAGCAACAAATGCTGGCCCAACAAAACCTGCTGTTGCAACGCGTGAAAGCGCAAATTTTGGCGATCAGCCAGAACGCTCACAACGCAGACCTGACGCTGGAGGAAAAAATCCAGCAAGAACAAAAGCGCCTAGAGCTGAGTAATATGCTGGCCAAAATCGAAGAGCGCATCCAGGCCGAGAACGCGCGCCCGCGCAAAGCCTATGTCAGCCCGGCGGTGCGCGAGGTGGTGTATGCCAATTACTACGACAGCATGCGCCGCAAAATCGAAGCGCGTGGCACCAGCCATTTCCCCGAGCGCAATGGCGAAAAAATGTATGGTGCCCTGACCATGATGGTGACGGTCAACTTCACCGGGCAGGTGCTGGACGCCGAAGTGGTCAAAGGCTCGGGCAACCCAGCGCTGGACCGGCATGCGCAATCGGTGGCGCGCAGTGCCGGGCCGTTTGGCGCATTCACGCCGGAGATGCGTAAATCGCTAGACCAATTGGTCGTGGTTGCGCGCTTTGCTTTCACCCGCGACGAAGCCTTGCGCACCGAGGCGCTGGGGGCGCCGTGAGGGCGGTGTTGCGCTTGGCAGGTTTGCTGTGCCTGGCGGCGCTGGGCTTGCAACTGTATTTCGCGCTGCGCATCGCGGCGATGGCCTGGGTCGATCCGCAGTCCACCAGTTTTGAGCGCTCGCAGGTCTGGCGCCAATTGCAAGAACAAGACAGCCTGCGCTGGAGCCAAACTTGGCGCGATGATGCACAGCTGGGCCAGTCGCTCAAGCGCGCAGTGATCGCCTCCGAGGACGACAGCTTTGCCATCCACGATGGCGTTGACTGGGTAGCTTTGGAAAAAGCCTGGTCCAAAAACACCAAGGCCGAAGAACGCGCTGCGCAGCGGGCGGCGAAAGCCAAAAATGGCCGCGAAGCGCGCCCGGCCAAAGTCGTTGGCGGCTCGACCATCAGCCAACAATTGGCGAAAAATTTATTTTTATCCGGCGAGCGCACTTTGGTACGCAAGGCCCAGGAAATGGTCATCACCCTGCTCTTGGAAAAATTGCTGAGCAAGCAACGTATTTTGGAAATCTACCTCAATAGCGTGGAGTGGGGCGACGGCGTGTTTGGGGCCGAAGCCGCTGCGCGCCACTATTTCCGCAAGTCCGCCGCGCAACTAAGCCCTTGGGAGGCGGCGCGCTTAGCGGTCATGCTGCCCAGGCCGCGCTATTTTGAAAAATTACCCAATTCGGATTACCTTAGTGCGCGCGCCAGCGTTATTGCTGCGCGTATGCCCGATGCCCGCTTACCCGGTGCTAGTGCGCCATGAGGATTCTGGGCGTCGATCCCGGCCTGCGCACCACCGGCTTTGGCGTGTTGGACCAGCAAGGCAGCACGCTGCGCTATGTGGCCAGCGGCACTATTAGCACCCAGGGTCTGGCCAGCCAGGCTTTGCCCGATCGCATCCACGCCTTGTTCGATGGTTTAGCCGAAGTCGTGCAACGCTACCAGCCGGAGTGTGCAGCGGTGGAAATCGTATTTGTGAACGTCAACCCGCAGTCCACTTTGCTGCTGGGCCAAGCGCGCGGCGCTTTGATCAGCGCTTTGGTGCACGCAAAATTACCGGTAGCTGAATACACCGCATTGCAAATGAAGCAAGCTGTCGCCGGTTATGGCCGCGCCGACAAAATGCAAATCCGCGAGATGGTGCGCCGATTGTTAGATCTGCCCGGCCTGCCCGGCCCGGACGCGGCGGATGCTTTGGGTTTGGCTATTACCCACGCGCACGCCGGTGCGGCGATGGCGCGAATCGCTAAGGCCCAGGGTATTGGGGCGGGAGCGGGTTACAAAGCGGGGCGCAGCCACTAAAGCGGCGCTTGCGCGGCAGGGCGTAATTACCAGGCCGGCGCCAATTGTGCAAAGCCTTTGGGGGCGTTGCGTGCGTCGTCAAAAGTCACTACTTCCCAGTCTTGCGGCTGGGCTTGCAACTGGCGCAGCAACTGGTTGTTGAGCGCGTGGCCGGAGCGGTGAGCGCGGTAATGGGCGAGCAGAGGCATGCCGAGCAAATACAAATCGCCCATGGCGTCCAAAATTTTGTGTTTCACAAATTCATCGTCATAGCGCAGGCCATCGGAATTGAGCACTTTGTAGTCGTCCATGACGATGGCATTGTCCAGACCACCGCCCAGGGCCAGACCGTTTTGGCGCATCATTTCCACGTCTTTGGTAAAGCCAAAAGTGCGGGCGCGTGCAATGTCGCGCGCATACGAGCCCTGGCTCAAGTCAAAGTCCACGCTTTGCCCGGTCGAGTCCACCGCCGGGTGCGCAAAGTCGATAGCAAAACTGAGCTTAAAGCCGTGGTAGGGCTCCAAAGTCGCCCACTTCAGATCAGCACCCTGGCCGTGTTGCACCGAGATAGGCGCTTTGACGCGGATAAAGCGGCGCGCAGCGTTTTGCATTTCGATACCGGCGCTTTGCAGCAGAAAAACAAAAGAGGCCGCCGAGCCGTCCAGGATAGGCACTTCTTCGGCATTGATATCAACAAACATATTGTCCACGCCCAAACCCGCGCACGCGGACATGAGATGCTCCACGGTATGCACTTTGGCGTCACCGTTGGACAAGGTGGAGGCCAGCCGGGTGTCGGTAACCGCTTGCGGCGATACCGCAATATCCACCGGATGGGGAAGATCAACCCGGCGAAACACAATGCCGGTGCCGGGCGCTGCGGGCCGCAAAGTGATTTCTACCCGATGGCCGCTGTGCAAGCCCACGCCCACGGCGCGGGTGAGGGATTTCAGGGTTCTTTGTTGTAGCACCGGGCGATTGTAAAAGTGGGTCGGCATAAAGCGGGCGGTGGGGCCATAGGCCCGCACCAGCCCGCTTTGCGGTTCATACTTAAATGAAGACTAGAAAAATCAATCTGCTTGCTTACGCAGGAAGGCCGGGATTTCGTAGTCGTCCATACCGCCGCTGGACAGCGCATCCACTTTTTGCGCTGCGGTGGTGCGGCTGCCGCGCCAGACGGCGGGGGTGCTGAGCGAGCCGTAGTCGGTGGAGGCGCCGGCTTGCGCTGGCGCGCTGATGCCGGTGCTGCCGCCCATGCCCGATGCCGAAGCCATGGTGGTGTTGCCCATGCTGCGTTGCATGGTGCCTGCCGACATGGCCGCGTGGGTGTTGGCCATGGGCGAGGGCGCGGCGTCGTAGGTGCCGGTGCGCAGCACTTGCAGCGGAGGCGCAGTGCGGCGGGGACGGCTCAGGCCGGTGGCGACCACGGTGACGCGCACGTCTTCGCCGAGCGAGTCGTCGTACGCGGTACCGTAAATCACATGCGCTTCGGGCGAGGCGTAAGCGCGGATGGTGTTCATCGCCAGCTTGGATTCGCTCAATTTGAGCGAGCCCTTGGCTGCGGTGATCAGCACCAGCACGCCTTTGGCACCAGACAGGTCGATGCCTTCGAGCAGCGGGCAGGCCACGGCTTGTTCGGCGGCAATGCGCGCGCGGTCCGGGCCTTTGGCCAGGGCGGTACCCATCATCGCTTTGCCAGGCTCGCCCATCACGGTGCGCACGTCTTCAAAGTCCACGTTCACATGGCCGGGCACGTTGATGATTTCGGCAATACCGCCGACGGCGTTTTTCAGCACATCGTTGGCATAGGCAAAAGCCTCGTCCTGGCTGATGTCGTCGCCCAGCACTTCCAGCAGTTTTTCGTTGAGCACTACGATGAGCGAATCGACATTGGCTTCCAACTCGGCCAGGCCTTCGTCAGCGTTTTTCATGCGCGGGCCGCCTTCAAACTCGAAAGGCTTGGTCACCACACCCACCGTGAGGATGCCCATTTCTTTGGCCACCCGCGCGATGATGGGTGCCGCACCGGTGCCGGTGCCGCCGCCCATGCCAGCGGTGATAAACAGCATATTGGCGCCTTCAATGGCGTTGCGGATATCCGCTTCGGCCAATTCAGCAGCAGCGCGTCCTTTGTGCGGGCGGCTGCCTGCGCCTAGGCCGGTTTCACCCAGCTGAATCGTGCGGTGCGCGGTGCTGCGGTTCAGGGCCTGCGCATCGGTGTTGGCGCAGATGAATTCCACACCGGTCACGTGCGATTGAATCATGTACTCGACCGCATTGCCGCCGCCGCCGCCCACGCCAATGACTTTGATGAGGGTTCCCTGGTTGAAGATTTCTTCTTCGATAAGTTCAATAGTCATGTGCGGCTCCTAATGTAGATGTGGCGATACGGAAAAATGAGAAAGGGACAGGGAAACAAAAAGCAGGATCTGGCGGCGGCCCGGCGCGCGCCATCCACAAATAGAGCGAGGCGCTGTGGAACCAACGACGGCGGTGCGCGAGCGGGTAGGTTTTCATTTAGAAAGTTCCTGCAAAAAAATCACGAATTTGGGCAAATGCGCTTTTCACACTGCCGCCTTTTTGGGCCACTTTGATACCGCGCATACGCGCGATACGGGCTTCTTCCAAAAAGCCCATCACGGTGGCGGCGCGGGGCTGGGCCACCATGTCGGACAAGGCATTGGCGTACTGGGGAATGCCCCGGCGCACGGGCTTAAGAAAAATGTCTTCGCCCAGCTCCACCATGCCCGGCATCAGGCAACTGCCGCCGGTGAGCACAATGCCCGAAGACAGCACTTCTTCGTAGCCGGACTCGCGCATCACTTGGTTGACCAGGGTAAAAATTTCTTCGATCCGCGGCTCGATCACACCGGCCAGGGCTTGGCGGCTGAGCATGCGCGGGCCGCGATCGCCCAGGCCGGGGACTTCCACTTGCACTTCCGGGTCCACCAGCACTTGCTTGGCATGGCCGCTTTCGACTTTGATTTCTTCCGCGTCCTTGGTGGGAGTGCGTAGCGCCATGGCGATGTCGCTGGTAATCAGGTCGCCGGCAATTGGTATCACGGCGGTGTGGCGGATAGCGCCATTGGTGAAGATGGCGATGTCGGTGGTCCCCGCACCAATGTCCACCAGCGCCACACCTAACTCACGCTCGTCTTCGGTTAACACGGACAGGCTCGACGCCAGCGGGTTGAGCATGAGTTGCTCCACTTCCAGGCCGCAGCGGCGCACGCACTTGATGATGTTTTCGGCGGCACTTTGCGCACCGGTCACGATATGTACCTTAGCTTCTAAGCGCATGCCGCTCATGCCGATGGGTTCTTTCACGTCCTGGCCATCGATTACAAACTCTTGCGGTTCCACCAGCAGCAAGCGCTGGTCGCTGGAGATGTGGATGGCCTTGGCGGTTTCCACCACGCGGGTGACATCGGCCTGGCTTACTTCGCGGTCTTTGATAGCCACCATGCCGCTGGAATTGAGACCGCGGATATGGCTGCCGGTGATGCCGGTATAGACGCGGGTGATTTTGCAATCGGCCATCAACTCGGCTTCTTTGAGCGCTTGCTGAATGCTGTGCACCGTGGCGTCGATATTGACCACCACGCCGCGCTTGAGGCCGCTACTAGGCGCCGAGCCAAAGCCCGCCAGGCGCAGGCTGCCGTCGGGCAGCACCTCGGCCACCACCGCCATCACTTTGGCGGTTCCGATGTCCAGTCCAACGACTAAGTCTTTGTATTCTCGGGCCATAGCTAGTTACCTGTTGTGTTGTTCATCATGGAGTGGGGGAGGTGCTTGTCGCCAGCGTGCTGACACCGCGTAAGCGAATGGCATAACCGTTTTCATGGCGCAGATCAGCGGATTCGAGGGCGCTTAAGGGTCGGCTGTAGCGGGCCACCACGCGGGTGAGGGTTTTCAAAAACGCCTGCGTGCGCTTGGCCAGTTCTTCGCTATCGCCGCGCCCGGCTTCGATGAGGGCGCCACCGGCCAGGGTGATGCGCCAGCTGCCTTGCACGCTTAAGTCCACGGATTCAATCGACAGGTTAAGCAGCGTGAACTGCGGCTCCATCAATCGGTAAGCAGCTAGCACTTGCGCGCTTTGGCTTTGCGGCCCGTTGAGGCGTGGCAGGCCGTACTGCTCTACTTCACCGGTATTGGCATCAAACACTTCGCCATAGCTATTGAGCAAACGTTGTTCGCTTTCATCGCCCCAATAGGCCACTACCTGGTGCTCTTGCAACTTGACGCGCAAATGGTTGGGAAAGTCGCGGTGCACCACGGCTTTGCGCACCCAGGGTATGGCTTCAAAGGCATCGCGGGTGCTGCCCAAATCCATGCTGAAAAAAGTACCCTTCACACGCGAGACCACATGCGCGCGCACGGTGGCGGTATTGCAGTGGTTCACGTCCCCAATCACCGTAATACCTTGAAATGCAAACACCTTGTTTGCCGCGACCCAGCGCGTGAATGCCAACGCGCAGGCCAGCACAAACACGGCAAACAAAACGATGGCCGCGGCGTTCATCAGGCGAACATCCAGGGCCGGGGCTTCGTCGCGTTTCATGCGGCTTTCCCCCTTGTGCTGTCGGCATCGAGCGCGGCAGTGGCTAGCAATTGCAGGCACAGGTCTTCATACGAAATACCGGCTGCGCGTGCGGACATCGGCACCAGCGAATGGCTAGTCATGCCCGGAGAGGTATTCATTTCCAGCAAAAAGGCGCAGCCGTCGCTGGCGCGTAGCATCAAATCGGCGCGTCCCCAACCCCGGCAGCCCAGCGCCCGATAGGATGCCAGCACCATGGCTTGGATGCTGTGTTCCTGCGCGGGCGGCAGGCCGCTGGGGCAGTGGTAGCGCACTACGTCTGTGAAATATTTATTTTGGTAGTCGTAAGCGCCTTCAGGGGCTTCAATGCGCACGATGGGCAAAGCCCGCGCATCTGCGCCACTGCCAATGACCGGGCAAGTCAACTCTTGGCCAGTAATAAATTCTTCGCACAAGACATCGCGGTCAAAGCGCGCGGCCAGGCTGACCGCTTCTGGGGTATGCGCTGCATCGCTCACCTTGGTGACGCCAATCGACGAGCCTTCGTGCGGTGGTTTGACGATAAAGGGCAGGCCCAGTGCGCCAGCCAGCGCGTGCAGTTGCTGCACGTCACTTTGTGCGTCGGGGCCTAGCACCCGGTAAGCCGGAGTGGCTAAGCCATGGGCTTGCCAGATGCGCTTGGTCATGACTTTGTCCACCGCGATGCTGGACGCCATCACGCCCGAGCCGGTGTAGGCAATGCCCATCAACTCCAGCGCGCCTTGCACCGTGCCGTCTTCGCCATGGCGGCCATGCAGGGCGATAAAGCAACGGCTAAATCCTTGGTCTTTCAGTTCCCACAAGGAGCGCAATTGCGGGTCAAACGCGTGGGCATCAATACCGCGTGATTGCAGTGCCGTAAGCACGCCCTGGCCCGAGAGCAAAGAAATATCCCGCTCCGCTGAGCTGCCGCCCATCAACACCGCGACTTTGCCCATGGCCTTGGCTTGCATGGAGGTGGCTGTTTTCATGCGCCGGCCTCCGGGTTGTCTTTGCTCTTCAAGAGCGCAACAATTTGCCCGGGCACTGCGCTGATAGAGCCTGCCCCCATGCACAACAACACATCGCCATCCTGCGCATTGCGCAGCGCGGCAGCAGCCATATCGCCGATGGCATCGATAAACACCGGGTCGGTATTGCCGCGTACGCGCATCGAACGGGCCAGGGCGCGGCTGTCGGCGGCCACGATGGGCGCTTCGCCTGCGGAATACACCTCGGCCAGCAAGACCACATCGGCCAAGCCCATGACTTTGACAAAGTCTTCAAAACAATCGCGGGTGCGGGTATAGCGGTGCGGCTGGAAGGCCAGTACCAAACGTCTGCCGGGAAAGGCGCCGCGTGCCGCTTCCAGCGTGGCGGCCATTTCCACTGGATGGTGGCCGTAATCGTCCACCACGGTGACGCTGCCGCCGCCGGGCAGGCTATGGTCGCCATAGCGTTGAAAGCGCCGACCCACGCCTTTGAATTCGCGCAGCGCTTTTTGCACTGCGGCGTCGGGGATGTTCAGTTCTACGGCGATCGCAATGGCGGATAGCGCATTGAGCACGTTATGGTGGCCTGGCAGGTTGAGCACAATGTCCAGGTCCGGCAAGGTGACACCGTTGCGCCTTTGCACCCGGAACTGCATTTGCCCCTTGACTGCCTTGATATCGAGCGCACGCACCTGCGCGTCGGGGTTGGTACCGTAGCTGGTGACCGGGCAATTCACCTGGTCCACGATGGCACGTACGGCGGCGTCATCGGTGCACAACACTGCTGTGCCGTAGAACGGCATGCGGTGCAGAAAATCGACAAAGGCTTGCTGCAAGCGGCCAAAGTCGTGGCCATAGGTTTCCATATGGTCGGCGTCGATATTCGTGACCACGGCCATCACCGGCAGCAGATTCAGGAATGAGGCATCGGACTCATCGGCCTCGACCACGATGTAATCGCCCTGGCCCAGGCGCGCATTGGCACCCGCACTGTTGAGGCGCCCGCCGATGACAAACGTCGGATCTAGCCCGGCTTCTGCCAGCACGCTGGCTACCAGGCTGGTGGTGGTGGTTTTACCGTGCGTGCCCGCAATCGCAATGCCTTGCTTGAGGCGCATCAGCTCGGCCAGCATCAGCGCCCGTGGCACCACCGGAATATGCATGGCGCGCGCTTGCAGTACTTCGGGGTTGGTGGCTTGCACGGCGGTGGACGTCACTACTGCGTCAGCACCAGCCACATGGTCGGTATGGTGGCCCACAAAAGTGCGAATGCCTAATGAGCCCAGGCGCTGCAGCGCGGCGCTGTCGCTCAGGTCCGAGCCGCTGATGCGGTAGCCCAGGTTGTGCAGGATTTCGGCAATGCCTGACATGCCCGAGCCGCCGATGCCGACAAAGTGAATATGGCGTACCGCGTGCTTCACGCCACGATCTCCTCGCAAGCCTGCACCATGGCCGTGGTGGCAGCCAAGTTTTGCAGGCCTTTAGCCGCTTGCGCAGTGCGCAACAGAGTGGCCCGGTCGCAGGCTTGCAGCCATTGGGCCAGGCCTTCGGGCGTCAGGCTGTGCTGGGGCATCAAGCAAGCTGCGTTCTGGTCGGATAGAAAGCGAGCGTTATGCGTTTGGTGGTCGTCCACCGCTGCCGGGAAGGGAATGAACAAGGCCGCTGCGCCTACCGCTGCAATTTCGGTCACGGTGCTGGCACCAGCGCGGCAAATGACCAGATCGGCTAATGCCATGGCGCTGGCGGTGTCATCGATAAAAGGGACGAGCGTGGCCTCTACCCCGGCTTGCGCATAGTGGCTGCGTAGCGCATCGATATGCTGCTCGCCGCTTTGGTGGATGACGCTGGGGCGCGCGTCTGCGGGTAACAGAGCCAAGGCTTGCGGCACGATGCGGTTGAGCGCGCTGGCGCCCAGGCTGCCGCCCAGCACCAAAATGTGCAAAGGCCCGCCGCGACCGGCAAAGCGCTGCGCTGGCGCGCCCTGCACCAGAAACTCGGCGCGCAAGGGATTGCCCACATGCTGCGCGCTACCCAGCGCACCGGGAAAGGCGCTAAACACACCGCGCGCCACGCGGGCCAAAACTTTGTTAGCCGCCCCAGCCACCGAGTTTTGCTCGTGCACCAGCAGTGGTATGCGTCTGAGCGCGCTCATCAAACCACCGGGCAGGCTGATATAGCCGCCAAAGCCCAGCACCACATCGGGCTGCACCCGGCCCAGCACCGCCAGGCTTTGCCAGCAGGCGCGCAGCAAGCGCAGCGGTAGCCACAAGAGGCTGGCTAGCCCTTTGCCACGCACACCCGAAAACTCGATGGTCTCCAGCGCAAAACCGCGTGGCGGCACCAGACGGCTTTCCATGCTGCCGGGCGCGCCCAGCCAGTGCACGCGCCAGCCTTTGTCGCGCAAGGCTTGCGCAATCGCCAGGCCTGGAAAAATATGTCCACCCGTGCCTCCGGCCATCACCAAGGCGCAAGGCGTGCGTGCGGCGTTTGCGGCCATCATGCCGGGACTCCTTGCATCAGCTTGCGGTTTTCATAGTCGATGCGCAGCACCAAAGCCAGCGCTACCAGATTGACCAAAATTGCCGAACCGCCGTAGCTCATGAGTGGCAGCGTCAGGCCTTTGGTGGGCAGCGCCCCCAGGTTCACGCCCATATTGATAAAGCCCTGAAAACCCATCCAGATGCCTACGCCTTGCGCCACCAGCCCAGCAAATACGCGCTCTAGCGCCACCGCCTGGCGGCCGATATGAATAATGCGCCGCGTCATCCACAAAAATAAAAAAATCAGCGCGAGTACACCGACCAGGCCAAACTCTTCGCCGATCACCGCCACCAAAAAATCGGTATGCGCTTCGGGCAGCCAATGCAGTTTCTCCACACTTCCGCCCAGGCCTACGCCAAAAATTTCGCCACGTCCTAGGGCGATCAGCGAGTGTGTCAGCTGGTAGCCCTTGGCCAGTGCGTTGTGTTCGCTCCAGGGGTCCAGGTAGGCAAATATGCGCGCGCGGCGGTAGTCGTTAAAGGCGATCATCAGCGCAAAGGCCGCCAGCAGCACGCCCGAGATCAGGAAGAACATGCTGGCATTGACGCCACCCAAAAACAAGATACCCATGGCGATGACGGCAATCACCAGGAAGGCGCCCATGTCCGGTTCAGCGAGCAACAAAACACCCATCACACCCACGGCAGCGGCCATGGGCCAGACTGCGCGCAAAAAGTCTTCCTTGACTTCCATCTTGCGCACCATATAGCCTGCGGCATAAACCACGGCAGAAAACTTGGCCAGCTCCGAGGGCTGGAAATTGGTAATGCCCAGCGAAATCCAGCGCCGGGCACCGTTCACGCCTTTGCCGATGTGCGGAATCAGCACCGCCACCAGCAATGCCAGTGATGCCATGAACAACACGGGCGCGTATTTTTCCCAGGTCTGCACGGGAACCTGGAAGGCGATAAGGCAAGCGACCAAGCCCATGGCAATAGAGGCCAGATGCCGCACCAGAAAATAATTGTGCGTGTAGCCCACAAACTTTGGGTTATCCGGCATAGCAATGGTGGCCGAATACACCATGACGGCGCCCCAGACCAAAAGCGTGGACACCACGGCCATCAAAGCATGGTCCAGGCTGCTGATGCGGCTGCTGCTTTGGGTATTGGCGTAGTTGGCGCGACGACCCAGACGCACCGGCAGCGCGTCGCGCTCCTGTGCAGATTTGCCCAGACCCCAGCGGCTCCACAGGTTGGCAGCGATATTCATGGTGCCAACTCCAAGATCTGCCCTTGGGCGAGGGCCAGTGACTGCACCGCCTGCGTAAACACCGCAGCACGGTGGGCGTAGTCTTTGAACATATCAAAGCTAGCGCATGCCGGGGACATCAGCACTGCATCGCCCTCGTGCGCCAAATTAGCCGCCTGCTGCACCGCATCGTCCATGGAGTCGGCATCGTGCAAGGCCACGCCAGTGTTGTGCAGTGCTTGGCGAATCAAGGCTGCGTCCCGGCCTATCAGCAGCACCGTGTGCACATAGGCCCGCACGGGTGCGGCCAAAGGCGCAAAGTCTTGCCCCTTGCCGTCGCCGCCCAAAATCAACACCAAGGCACGGTCTTGGCCCAAGCCCTGCAAGGCCGCCACGGTGGCGCCCACATTGGTGCCTTTGCTGTCGTCAAAGTATTCGACCGCGTTCACCAAGCCCAGCGACTGCACGCGGTGCGGCTCGCCGCTGTATTCACGCAGGCCAAACAACATAGGCCCCAGCGCGCAGCCGGTAGCACTGGCCAGCGCCACTGCGGCCAGCGCGTTGCAGGCGTTGTGGCGGCCACGGATACGCAGCGCATCGGCGGGCATCAGGCGTTGTAAAAACAAATCTTCTACGGGCGCATTGCGTCCGCGCTTGATGGTTTCATCCGCTGGTGCGGCGCGCACCAGCCAGACCACGCCATTGACTTCTTCCAGGCCGTAGTCGCCCGCATGGCTCGGTGTTTGGGCGCTAAAGCACACATGGGCGCGTTGCACCGGTTTTTGCAATTTCACGCGCTGCGGCTCGGGCAACATGGCCATCACTTGCGCATCGTCGCGGTTAAGCAGCATCAAGCCTTTGCTGCCAAAGATGCGGGCCTTGGCACGCGCATAGTCTTGCAAGTCGGTATGCCAATCCAGGTGGTCTTGGCTGAGGTTGAGCACCGTGGCCACCGTAGGCTCAAAGTCTTCGGCGTAGTGCAGCTGAAAGCTGGACAGCTCCAGCACCCAGACTTGTGGCAAGGCCTGGGTATCTATGGCCTGCGCCAGGGTATCGAGCAAAGTCGGGCCGATATTGCCGGCCACGGCAACGGATTTACCGGCGCGCGCGACCAATTGGCCGGTGAGCGAGGTAACGGTGGTTTTGCCATTGGTGCCGGTAATCGCGATGACCTGGGGCTGGTAGGCCTGCGCTGCGTGCAGTGTGCGCAAGGCTTGCGTAAACAGGCCTAGTTCGCTGCCTACCCAGAGGCCTTGGGCGTGGGCTGCATCGACCAATGCGCTGACGCGTGCTGGCGCTAAGCCGGGGCTGATGCAAATGCGCTGAAAGCGGCCATGCGCCAGGGCTTGGGCGTCCAGCGCGCCATTGACAAGGCGCGCATCGGGAATGTCTTGCGCCAGGGTCGATGCTTGGGGTGGCGCGGCGCGGTCATCGAGCACCGTGACTTGCGCGCCTAAGCGCGCGCACCAGCGTGCCATCGCCAGACCGGAAGCTCCCAGACCGACGACTAACACCTGTTGCCCTTGCATGTTCATTGCCTTATCTCAGCTTTAAGGTGGACAGGCCGAGCAGGCACAGCAGCATGGTGATGATCCAAAAACGCACGACGACTTGCGTTTCTTTCCAACCCTGCTTTTCAAAATGGTGGTGCAAAGGCGCCATGCGGAACAGGCGGCGACCTTCGCCGTATTTTCTGCGGGTGTACTTGAAGTACATCACTTGCAGCATCACCGACAAGGCCTCAGCCACAAACACGCCACCCATCATGGCCAGCACGATTTCCTGGCGCACGATGACGGCCACCGTGCCCAGCGCGCCACCCAAAGCCAACGCACCTACATCGCCCATAAAGACTTGCGCCGGATGCGTGTTAAACCACAAAAACGCCAGACCGGCACCGGCGATCGCGGCGCAAAAAATCAGCAATTCACCGGCGCCGGGAATGTGCGGCAAAAATAGGTATTTGGAATAAATCACGCTGCCGGTGACATAGGCAAACACGCCCAGCGCCGAGCCCACCATCACCACCGGCATGATGGCCAGACCGTCCAGGCCATCGGTGAGGTTCACCGCGTTGCTCGAGCCCACAATCACCAGATAGGTCAGCACCACAAAGCCCAGTACACCTAGGGGGTAGCTCACCTGTTTGAAGAAGGGCAGCATCAGGCCGGCTTTGGGCGGGAGGCTGACGTCAAAACCGGAGCTGACCCAGTTGATAAACAACTCCAGCACGCGGCCATTGGAGTTTTCTGAAATGCTAAATACCAAGCACAGTGCGGCCAATATGCCAATCAGCGATTGCCAGAGGTATTTTTCGCGTGAGGGCATGCCTTCCGGGTCTTTGTTCACCACTTTGCGCCAGTCGTCAAACCAGCCGATGGCGCCAAAGCCCAGGGTCACGATCAGGCAGATCCAGACAAAGCGGTTGGACAAGTCCACCCACAGCAAGGTCGAGCTGGCAATCGCAATCAGGATGAGCACGCCGCCCATGGTGGGGGTGCCGCTTTTGCTCAGGTGCGATTCCATGCCGTAGCCGCGGATGGGCTGGCCGATTTTGAGCGACTGCAAGCGCCGTATCACCGCAGGCCCTGCGGCCAGGCCAATCAGCAGCGCGGTGGCTGCACCCATCACGGCGCGGAAGGTTAGGTACTGGAACACGCGCAGAAAACCCCACTCGGGGTAGAGGGTTTGCAACCATTGCGTCAGGCTTAGCAGCATGGGTTTGCCTTATTGAAGTGCTCAGGCTGCATGGACAGACTCCCCTGGCGTGTGGTGGGTGGCGGCCATGTCTTGCAAGGCTTCTATGATTTTTTCCATACGCATAAAGCGCGAACCTTTAACCAGCACGCTGGCGCTGTGCGATAGGGCCTGCGCTACTGCTTGCGTCAAGGCGGCGGCGTCGGCACAGTGCTGCGCCTGGCCACCGGCTTGGCAAAAGGCTTGTACGGTGGATTGGCTTAGGGTGCCGCTGGCTAATAAGTGTTCGATGCCCTGGCTGTGCGCGTAGCTGCCAGCCTGCGCGTGCAATTGCGGTCCCTGGTCGCCCACTTCGCCCATATCGCCCAGCACCAGCAGGCGCGGTGCTGGTAAATCGCGCAAGACGTCGATCGCAGCTTGCACCGAATCTGGGTTGGCGTTGTAGCTGTCATCGACCAGGCTGATGCTGCGCTCGCCCCAGACCAAACTCAGCGCACGCGAGCGGCCTTTGACCGGCACAAAAGCCTGCAAGCCGCGCTCGATGGCGGCAGGGCTGACACCAGCGGCTAGCGCGCACGCGGCAGCGGCCCAGGAGTTGCGTACGTTGTGGTGGCCGGCAATCGCTAAGCGGTAGTGCAAAACGCCGCTGGCAGCGCCCTGGCGATAGCGCGCCTGCACCGCCCAGCCGCCGTCTTGCCATAGCGCTTGTTCGCCATATACGCCGTCTGGTTCTTGCGCTGGGGTTGCGGCAAATCCCAGCACCTTGTGCGCCTTGTTTTGCGCCATCCATTGGCCGGTGTAAACATCGTCCAGTCCGAACACGGCGCAACCGCTTGCCGGCAGTGCTTCCAGCACGGCGCCGTTTTCGGCGGCGACGGCATCGACGGTGTGCATAAATTCCAGGTGTTCGCGCTGCGCGTTGTTCACCAAGGCTACCGTGGGTTGGGCCATAGCGGCCAGTTGGGCAATTTCGCCGGGGTGGTTCATGCCCAGTTCCAGCACCGCAATACGGTGCGCGGCGCGCAGACGCAGCAGTGTTAAAGGCACGCCGATGGCATTGTTCAAATTGCCTTGGGTAGCCAGCGCCGCGCCATCTGGGGCATGTTGCTGCAAGATGGCGGCAATCATTTGCGTGACCGTGGTTTTGCCATTGCTGCCGGTCACTGCGATCAGGGGCAGGGTAAATTGCGCGCGCCAGGCGTGCGCCAGTTGGCCAAGGGCCTGCGTGCTGTCGGCCACTTCGATGCGCGGCAGGCCTTGCGGATACTGGCTGGCGGGCAAGCTACTGTGGCAGAGCAGTGCACTTGCGCCGCGCTCCTGAGCCTGCTGCAAAAAGTCATTGGCGTCGTATTTGTCACCGCGCAGGGCGACAAACAGATCGCCAGGCTCCAAAGTGCGGCTGTCGGTATGGACGCGTGTGATGGCAGTGCCGGGCGCGCCATGCAGTACCACCGACTGGCCGCCGCTTAAGGCTTGCAGCCATTGCTGCACTTGTACCAAAGTGATTAGCGGCGCGCTCATGCAGCCATCCTTTGTGCGCGCAGGGCCAGTGCGATATCGGCATGGTCTGCGTCGGAAAAAATAAATTTTTGTCCGGCCACTTCTTGCGCTGCTTCGTGGCCTTTGCCTGCGATCAGCACCACGTCTCTCGCATCCGCTTGCGTCAGCGCCTGTGCAATCGCTTGCGCACGATCAGCCTGCACGTGGATATGCGGCTGGCCGCCCATACCGGCCAGGATGTGGGCAATGATGGTGGCAGGGTTTTCAGTGCGCGGGTTGTCGCTGGTCAGCACGATGTGGTCCGCTTTGCTGGCGGCGATGGCGCCCATGAGCGGCCGTTTGGCGTTATCGCGGTCGCCGCCGCACCCAAACACGCACCACAGCGCGCCGCCGCGTTGCTGCGCGACTGGGCGAAGCACTTCCAGGGTCTTTTGCAAAGCGTCCGGCGTGTGGGCATAGTCCACCACCGCCAGCGGTGCCTCATGCCCGCCCAGGCATTGCAAGCGGCCCGGCACGGCGGGTAAGTTGCTGCAGGCCTGCACCGCCGTGCTGAGGTCTATACCCAGCGCGCGCAGGCTGGCGATCACGCCCAGCAAATTCGATACGTTGTAGCCGCCGATGATGCGGGTTCGTAACAGGCAGCGTTGCGTGCCTTCAACGACGGTAAATTGCAAGCCCTGCGCACCATGCTTAATCTCCAGTGCTTGCAAGCGCGCGGCTAGGTGCGTGGACACCGTCCACAAGTCGATTTCCGGCGCTTGTGTGGCTAGTTCAGCGGCCAACACCGCGCCCTGGTCGTCGTCGATATTGAGCACTGCCGCTTGCAGACCAGGCCAGGCAAACAGGCGCCTTTTGGCAGCCCAATAGGCCTGCATGCTGCCGTGGTAGTCCAGATGGTCTTGGGTGAAATTGGTGAGCACCGCAAGTCGTATGCGCGTACCGTCCAAGCGGCCTTCTTCCATGCCGATCGACGACGCCTCCAAGGCGCAATAGTCCAAGCCCTGGTCTGCAAAGCTGCGCAAACTGCCTTGTAGCAGCACGCCATCCGGTGTAGTGAGGCCGCTAGGGCTCAGACCATTAAGGCTCGCTGCGTCGGTAGGCGCGATACCGATACCCAGGGTGCCTATCAGTGCGCACACCGGTTTGGAGCCCATGGCATTGAGCGCTTGTGACAACCACCAGGCGCTGGAAGTTTTGCCATTGGTGCCGGTGATCGCCAACACCTGGACGCTGCGCGAGGGGTGCGCATAAAACGCGGCGGCAATCTTCGCGCTATCTTTTTTGAGGGCGATATAGGGCGCGACCCGCGCGTCAATCAGGTTCCACTGTGCAGCATCCAGCGCATCGACCAGGCAGGCAGCAGCCCCGTCTTTAAGGGCTTGCGGCACAAATTGCCGCGCATCCACCGACAGGCCGGGCATGGCGATAAAACCATCGCCTGCGTGCAGCTTGCGGTGGTCGGTTTGTAATTGGCCAAGAACCCGTTCACGCAACCAGATGGCTGCTTGCTCGGGGGTGTGCAAGAGCGCTTGCATCAAAAGCTTTCCTCGACGGCCTTGGCCACGATTTGCGGGCGGATCGTAATGTCGGGCTGTACGCCCATCACGCGCAGAGTTTGTTGCACCGTTTCGCTAAACACCGGCGCGGCTACTTCGCCGCCGTAATACTTACCCGCACTGGGTTCGTCGAGCATCACGCCAACGATGATGCGCGGCTTATCGACCGGCGCCATGCCGACAAACCAGCTGCGGTATTTGCGGTTGCCCTCGCTGCCATAGCCTTTGCCGATTTGCTTGTAGGCGGTGCCCGATTTGCCGCCCACCGAATAACCGGCGGTTTGCGCTTTAGGGCCGGTGCCGCCGGGGCCTGCGGCCATTTGCAGCATCTTGCGTACTTTGGCTGCGGTGTCAGCGGAAAACACCGGAATACCTACGGCCGGCTCATCGTTTTTCAGCAAAGTGGCGCGGATAATTTGACCGTCGTGCGAGAACACGGTGTAGGAGCGCACCATCTGGAACAATGACGCCGACAAACCATAGCCATACGAGGCCGTGGCTTGCTCAATCGGGCGCCATGTTTTGTAGGGCCGCAACTTGCCTGGTACCGCGCCAGGAAATTCGATTTGCGGCTTCTGACCAAAGCCTGCGCCGGAGAAGGTTTCCCACATTTCGCTGGCTGGCAATTGCATCGCGATTTTGGTCGTGCCCACATTGCTGGATACCTGAATCACCTGTTCCACCGTCAAAGCACCATGCGGATGGGCATCGCGGACGGTGGCGCCGGTAATCGTCACCGAGCCGGGCGAGGTATCGATGATGGTGGAAGTCTTGACGCGTCCGCTTTCCAGCGCCAGCCCGATGGTGAAAGGCTTCATGACTGAGCCGGGTTCAAAGGTATCGGTCAAGGCGCGGTTGCGCAATTGCGAGCCGTTCAGGTTCAGGCGCTTTTCCGGGTTGTAGCTAGGGTAATTGGCCAAGGCCAGCACCTCGCCGGTATTGGCATCGAGAACCACAATGCTGCCCGCTTGCGCCCGGTTGTTCACCACCGCATCGCGCAGTTTTTGGTAGGCAAAAAACTGTACTTTGGTGTCTATGCTCAGTTGCACGTCTTTGCCCGCCACCGGGGGCACGCTTTCGCCCACTTGCTCGACCGATTGGCCCAAGCGGTCTTTGATCACATGGCGCGAACCGGCGCGGCCCAGCAGGGTGCTGTTGTAGAGCAACTCAATGCCTTCTTGCCCGTTGTCTTCCACATTGGTAAAGCCCACCACATGCGCGGCGGCCTCGCCTTCGGGGTATTGCCGTTTGAATTCGGTGCGCTGGTAAATGCCTTTGAAACCTGCCTCGCTAATTTGCTTGGCTTTTTCTGGGTCTACATGGCGCTTGAGCCAGACAAAATTTTTGTCTTCGTCGGCCAGTTTTTTATTGAGCTCAGACAGCGGCAGTTCCAGCAACGTGGCCAGGTTGGCGCGTTGGGCATCATCGAGGTCTACGTCTTCGGGAATAGCCCAGATACTGGGCGAGGGCACGCTGGACGCCAGGATCAGGCCGTTGCGGTCCAGGATGCGGCCCCGGTTGGCAGGTAACTCCAGGGTGCGGCTATAGCGAACTTCGCCCTGGCGCTGGAAAAAATCATTGTTAAACACTTGGATATAGGCCGCGCGTGCGCCCAATCCGACAAAGCCCAGCGCCAATGCCGATACCACCAGTTTGCTGCGCCATACCGGCGTGCGGCTGGTGAGCAAAGGGCTGGCGGTGTAACGGATGCTGCGGCTCACGGCTGCTGCTCCGGGTTGTGGGCCGGGCCCATGTAGACCGTAATACCTGGCGTGACCTGGTGCATTTGCAATTTTTCGCGCGCCACACGCTCGACGCGCGCGGGCGTGGCCTGGCTGCGTTTTTCTACTTCCAAGCGCTCAAATTCGGTTTTCAAGCGGCGGCCTTCGCGCTGCGCGCGTTCGAGCTCGGTAAAAACGCGGCGCGACTCGTACTGCACGCTGACCAAATACATGGCGCTGCCCAGCGTGGCCACAATCAGCAAGAGGCTGATGCGGGTCATGCGGCCACTCCTTGCGCGGTGCCATTGCGCACTGCCACGCGCATGATGGCGCTGCGTGCGCGCGGATTGGCCGCCACTTCGGCTGTGCTGGGGCGGGTGCGGCCCAGGGCACGCAGGCGCATGGCGCGGGGTGCGGCAAAAGGGCGGCGCCGGTCGTATTCGTCCTTGGAATGGCGGGCGATAAATTGCTTGACGATGCGGTCTTCCAAAGAATGAAAGCTGATGACCACCAAGCGCCCGCCCGGCGCCAGTACGTCCAGGGCAGCTTCTAGGGCCTGTTCGAGTTCTTCCAGTTCGGAGTTAATGAAAATCCGAAAAGCCTGGAAGGTGCGCGTTGCAGGGTTCTGACCCGGCTCGCGGGTCTTGACTGTGTCAGCCACGAGTTGGGCAAGCTCGGTGGTCGTTTCAATCGGTCCGCGTTCTTGCCTGCGCGCGACAATCGCCTTTGCAATCGGGCCAGCAAACCGCTCTTCGCCATAGTCACGTATTACCTCCGTTATTTTTTCGACGCTGGCATCTGTCAGCCATTGCGCCACACTTTGTCCGCATGTGGTGTCCATGCGCATATCCAAGGGGCCCTCAAAGCGGAAACTAAAGCCGCGTGCGGGCGTGTCAATTTGCGGTGAGCTCACGCCCAGGTCCATCAAAATGCCGGCGGCACTGGCGCCTTCGAGCTCTGCGATGTGGGAAAAGCTTTGCTGGCGTATGGCAAAGCGTGTATCGCTCAGGCTGGCCGCTTCTGCAACGGCTTGCGGGTCGCGGTCAAAAGCCAGCACGCGCCCGCGCGGCGACAAGCGCGTCAACAGTAAACGGGTATGGCCGCCACGGCCAAAAGTGGCATCGACGTACAGGCCGTCTTGCGCCGGGCTGCTTGCGGGGTCTTCGGGGGTCAAAAGCGCGTCAACCGCTTCTGTAAGCAAAACAGTGGTGTGTTGCGCAAGCGCGTCCATGGGGGCGCTCAGAAAGAAAAATCTTTGAATACGTCGGGCATTTGCTCTTGCATTGCCTTAGCTTCCTGCGTTTCGTAAGCCACTTTGTCCCAGAGTTCGAAGTGGTTGCCCATGCCCAGCAATATGGTGTCTTTGGCGATGCCTGCGCTGGTGCGCAGTTCGGGCGAGATCAGGATGCGGCCGGTGCTATCCAACTCCACATCCATGGCATTGCCCAGAAATATACGTTTCCACCATTGCGCCGACATGGGCAGGGCGGAAATCCGATCACGGAAAACGTCCCACTCGGGGCGGGGGAAGACCATCAGGCAGCCGTGCGGGTGTTTGGTGATCGTGAGCAGGCCTTGGGCGGTGGCGCTCAGCACGTCGCGGTGCCGCGTCGGCACGGACAGGCGCCCTTTGCCGTCGAGCGTGAGCGAGGAAGCACCTTGAAACACCACAAAAACCTCTTATTCCAACTGAACGAGTGAAAGGCCTTATTTTTGGCACTTTCCTCCACTTATTTGCACTTATTTGCACTTTACCAGCAAATTCGTGTTTGGAACAGGGTTTGTGTAAGTTTTTTCCAATGAAATCAAAGACTTAGAACCCAATATGCGTCTAAAGACTGCATAAAAGATGTTCTAAATTAAGTACTTAGCAATTGCATTGCAAGTAACGGGTGAATAGTTTTTGGTGCACCGCATTTTTTGTTTGCGGGGGCCGGCTGCACGCGCAAGTCCGAGGCTTGCTGGGAGCGATCAAAAAAATTTGCGCACTTGCGCGAGCTTTTCGATGCCCATGGTGCTCCAGAGCAGGTACACCAGTGGGGAGGGCGCATTGAGGCGCACAGCGTAATTGCGCGCTTTGGCGCGACTGAGCCATTCTTGCAGTGCTTGCACGGCTGGCAGGTCCATATGCCGTAGGGTGCTGCAATCGACCTCTACGACTTGCCCGCTTTCACCGCGGTCCAATTCCGACAGATTCAAGCCCATGGCGCCTCGAACATCGCCTTGCAAAAACCAGGGCGAGCCCATGCCCGCAGGCGCCGAACTTTCCCAACTTGGAGTGAGGCCATTCCACCAATGAAAATAGGTCAATACGGTGTCGTCAAAACCGTCCATGTCGCCCAACAGTCGGTAGGTTTCCAAGAGGCATAAGATGCGCAAATAAGCGCTAGGGTTGCGCTCACCGTTGGGCTCCTGTCTTGGCAGGAGCAGGGTTTGCAGCGCGAGGTACTTGCCCCGAGCGAATAAGTCCACGAGGCTGTACAAAAAGGGATCTTCGCCCACCAGAACGGTTGCGGCCGATGGCGGTGCCACTGGCGCACTAGAAGGCAATTCCGGCAACATCCTGAGCGGGTCGGGATTGACCAATTGGCTGATCGGACGGATCCACATGCTGGTCGCAGGCACTGTAGCAGGGGCTGAGGGTGCTTGGGTTGGTGGCGCACTTTGCATGTTTGCCTTTGCCACATGCCTCGGTTTTGTTCCAGCGGTGGCTTTGGTGGTCGCTGGGTACCATAGCGATTCAAAATGCGCACCGATACGCTCGATTTTCTCTAAGGTTTGGCTGCTTGCGTTCTGGTCGCGCACCGCCCGCCCGCGCATACCCGCTACCGTGCTGGGAGTGTTTGCATCGCCGCGCATGTGTTCACGCAACAAAGCAAATTCGCGTTTGCGCGCGCCGCGCAATTTGCTGGCAATGGCGCGTTTTTGCGAAACCGGCCCCAGCGCTTTGGCGTTGCCGCCTGCGCCTGCGTTGGGGGTATCGCCGGGAGTCATGGCCTGGGCTTTGGGCGCGGTATCAGTCGCCGAACATTTTTTGCTTCAGCTCGCGGCGCTGTTGCGCTTCTAGCGACAAGGTGGCCGTGGGCCGGGCCAGCAGGCGTCCTATGCCGATGGCTTCACCGGTTTCGTCGCAATAGCCATAGTCCCCTGCATCGATGCGGGAAATCGACTGTTCGATTTTTTTGAGCAATTTGCGTTCGCGGTCGCGGGTGCGTAGCTCCAGGGCATGCTCTTCTTCGATGGTGGCCCGGTCGGTGGGGTCGGGTACCACGGAGGTATCTTCGCGTAAATGCTCGGTGGTTTCGCCGGCATTGCTCAGGATGTCGCGCTTGAGCACTACCAGCTTGAGCCGGAAGGCGGCCATTTGCACGTCGTTCATGTACTCAGAATCAGGCATAGCCTGCAATTCGTCGTCGCTTAATTGGTCCACCGGCTTGGTTTTCCAGTTGTTGGCCAGTTTGCTGTCTTTTTTCACCGGAGCGGGCACTACGGGCGCCACCGGCTCGGCTTCGTAGGCTTGGCCAAAGCTGGCTTTGGCTGCCGTGGAGGCCACCGATTGCGCCATGGACGGCACGGTTAACTGCGCCAGGCGCGAAGAGGGCCTGCCTGACTTCACTGGCACCGCCGACGGGTCGTTACTGACGGGCGCCACTACTTTGGCGGGCACTGCGGGAGCTGGGCTGGCGGCGACCGGGGCTTTGTGCGTGGGCTTTGCGGCGGCGCCAGGCTTGGCTGCGGGATTGGCCTTGGATGCGTTGGCGTCAACCGTCGACGTTTTTTTGGCGGCGGGGGCTGCAGCTTTGGAGGCCGGGGCGGGCGTAGTTTTTTTAACGGGTGTGGTCACAGTTTTCTTCGGGGCTGGCGCACTGGCTTTGGCCGGTGTTTTGGGGAGGGGTTTGATCGGTGCCGCAGGTTTTTTGGCGGGTGCGACGGGCACCTTGGCGGGCTTGGGCGCGCTGGCTTTGGCCGCAGCGACGGGCTTGGCTTTCTGGGTGCTAGTGGCGTTCAATTCGTGTCTCCTTAATAGAAACCCAAGGGGCCCGATGGCGGGTAGTTCAGGAATTCTCCCGTCTTGCCGGGCTGCCCCCTTGATCGGCGCGCGAGTGTACAGGCAAGTCTAGCCCGCCCTTCTTACGCCGCGCAAGCTGTTGCAAAACCGCTCAAACCAGGGACTGCTCCATGCCTTGCAACAAGATGTCTTTGGGTAAATCGATGCCAATAAACACCAGTTTGCTGGATTTGACTTCGTTCGCACCCCATGTGGGCCCCAAATCGCTGCCCATGAGCTGGTGCACGCCTTGGAAGATGACTTTACGCTCACTGCCTTGCATATACAAGACACCTTTGTAACGCAGCATGCGCGGGCCGTAAATATTGACGATGGCGCCTAAAAAGTCTTCCAACTTGCCCGGATCAAAAGGCCGCTCAGACCTGAACACAAAGCTTTTTACGTCGTCATCGATATGGTGGTGGTGGCCATGCTGCGCTTCCTGGGCGTGCGAAGGATGGTCGCAATCGGGGCCGTGCGCGTGTCCGTGGTCATGGTCATGATCGTGATCGTGATCGTGATCGTGGTGCGCATGGCCGTGCGCGTACTCACCTGCGCTCAGAAAATCCGGGTCAATGTCCAGGGTGGCGTTAAGGTTAAAGCCGTGCAAATCCAGCACGTTTTTGATGTCCATCTCGCCAAAGTGCGCAATGTGCCGGGGTGCGCGCGGGTTCATGTGTTGCAGGCGGTGGCTCAGTGCGTCCAGGGCGTCGGCGCTGACCAGGTCGGACTTACTGATAAAAATCTGGTCTGCGAACCCGACCTGGCGGCGTGCTTCCTGGCGCTCATTGAGCTGCTCGGGTGCGTGCTTGGCGTCCACCAGGGTCAGGATGGCGTCCAGCAAGTAGGACTCGGCCACCTCATCGTCCATAAAAAAGGTTTGCGCCACCGGGCCGGGGTCGGCCAGGCCGGTGGTTTCGATCACTACGCGGTCAAAGTTCAATTCGCCTTTGCGCTTTTTCTCGGCCAGGTCTTGCAAAGTGGTGCGCAGGTCTTCGCGGATGGTGCAGCAAACGCAGCCGTTGCTCATCTGGATGATTTGTTCCTGGGTGTCGCTGACCAGAATATCGCTGTCGATGTTTTCTTCACCGAATTCGTTTTCGATGACGGCGATTTTTTGACCGTGCGCCTCGGTCAGTATGCGTTTGAGCAAAGTGGTTTTGCCCGACCCTAAAAAGCCTGTGAGTATGGTGGCGGGAATCAGTGACATGGCGTATCCAAGCGTTTCGGGTGAGGGACGCATTTTGCAGCAAGCGCTGCGCAGCAGTCCTAGCGCTCTTCAACCCGCCCGTCGGCATGCAGGGCGAAGCGCCCTTTGTCGCGCGGGTGCACCGGGTCACTGCGGCCCCAGGGCCAGCCGCCAAATTCGGTGCGGCGGTAGTCGGCAAAAGCCTGGTGGATTTCGGCCTGGGTATTCATCACAAAAGGCCCGTATTGCGCCACCGGCTCGCCGATAGGGCGGCCCTGCAAAACCAGTAATTGCGCCTCGTCGCCGCCCGCTTGCAGTTCGATCGCATCTTGCGCCTGCACTTCCACCACCGATTGCGGGGGGATGGTTTGCTCGTTAATGGTCAGGCCTTGGCCCCTGAAGAAGTAGAGACGGCGCTTGGTTTGCGCTTGGCTTGCGCCCGGCATCTGCCACTGTGCCCCGGCTTGCATGCGGACGGTCCAAATGGCCAAGTCGGCGTCGGGCTCTGAGGCCCAGGAGTCTGGCGGTGGCGCCGCGCCGCGCGCCTGCTCCAATCGACCAGCCACCACTTGTACCGAGGTTTTGCGCTGTTGTGCATCGGCAAAGTCAAGCAAGGGAACACCGTCGGCCCACAGCATGGTGAAGTGCGGTTCGGCCATTTTTTTGCGGGCTGGCAAATTCAGCCAAATTTGGAATAACTCGGCCGGGTTGGTCGCATCGGTTTGGCGCAGCGGAAACATTTCGCAGTGCACGATGCCTTTGCCGGCGGTCAGCCATTGCACATCGCCCGGTCCAAAGCGGGCGGTGGCGCCCAGCGAGTCGGAATGGTCGATAAAGCCCTGGCGCACGATGGTGACGGTTTCAAAACCCCGGTGCGGATGCGCCGGAAAGCCGGGCACCGTGCTGCCGTGGTACATGCGCCAGCCGTCTTTGCCTTCAAAGTCCTGGCCCATATTGCGCCCGCCTAAGTCAGCGTCCGGGCCCATGTCCGCATTGCCACGCGGGTAGGCGTCGTCGTGGTGGACGCAAAACAAAAACGGGTCTATGGTTTGCCAGGGAAAACCCAAAGGCGCGATGGTGAGAATACTGTGGTTTGGCATAGATAGAGCTTCAGTGGCGCTGGACTAGTTCAACAGCCAGGAGCGCGCAGTTTAGTGGGCTGAGCGGCGACAGCAGACCGCCTGCGGCAGATCGTTCACATCGTCGATTGCAATGGGCTAGGGAAGGTCTGCACAAGCCCGTCATCGCGAGGAGCGCAGCGACGCGGCGATCCATAAGTGCAAGATTCGCAAGCCAAAATGGATTGCTTCGCTGCGCTCGCAATGACGGATTTGCACATATGCAGAGCTTCCCTAGGCGTCCCGCGCAAAATGCTTCCCCGCAAGCCGGGTGTGGCCGTAGGCCCGATCGCTAAGATGTACCTATGTTTTTTTCCTCCCGCTTGTTGCGCGCGTGTGCCGCGTTGGCCATCGCCGGTTTGCTCGGTTTGGCCGATGCGGCGCGACGCGCAGACCCTGGGCCTGCGCGCGCGCATCCGGGTGCGCAAATTCAAGTAAATGGTTCCGCCCCGAGTTTGGGCGATGTCGCGCTTACCAGCGGACATTGGGAGCGCGTAGGGCAGGGCCATATCCCCATGCCACCCGGCGTACCGGCGGCGCATGCCAGCGCACTGGTCGCTCTGCCTGCCGCGCATCCATCGGCACTGCTGGCTTTCTGGTTTGCCGGAGACCGCGAGAGCGCACCTAATGTTCAGATTGCCATGTCGTCCCTGGACCGCGCCACGGGTATCTGGTCCCCCGCCCGGATGGTGGTGGACCGCTGGGAGGTCGCACAGCAACTGGGTTTTGGCATCCGCCGCGTGGGCAATCCGGTAGCCTGGGTGGATGGCCAGGGCCAAGTGCATTTGTTTGTGGTGGCTACGGGTTTAGGCGGTTGGGCGGCCGGGCGGGTGCTGCATTTGCAACAGGCTGCACCCACGCCGCAGGCGCCCTGGGCCTGGAAGGCTACGGCGGTGTTGCCCCTGTCCTGGCTCTGGAATACCAGCTATCTGGTGCGCACCGCACCTTTGCCGCTGGCCGACGGCGGTATGGTGTTGCCGGTTTATTTTGAGCTGGCGCGCAAATACCCGATGGCACTGCGCTTGGATGCCCAGGGCGTGTTACTTGGTATGGTGCCTATCTCGACGCGAGGCCAGGAACTGCAACCGGCTTTGCTGGCAATGGGCGAGCGCGATTGGCTGGCTTTTATGCGCGATGGCGGGCCGGAGGGCCGCATTCGCATGGCCCGCAGCGCCGACGGCGGCGCACATTGGTCGGATGCAGGCGATTTGCCGCTAGACAATCCCAATGCCAGCGTCGCCACCCTGACGGCAGGCGATCAACATTTGTTGGTGTACAACCCGCGAAAAATCGGGCGCAACGAATTACGTATGGCGTCCTCGGCAGATGGGCGCCTGTGGAGCACCGTGCTGGATTTGGAAAGCGGGCCGCTCGGGCATGAATACTCTTACCCGGCCATGGCTATGGCCGATGGGCAGCTCTGGGTAAGCTACACCGACCAGCGCCAATCGATTGCCTGGCAGCGATTTAGCTGGGTGGGCGCCTCGCCAACGGCGCCGGGTAAAGGAAGCCCATGAGCCTGCTTGACAGTTCTTGGTGGCTGCGCCTGTTGCAAGACGCCGCGCCACTGTTGCCGCAGCCCGGCTATTTGGCTGTGTTGAGGCACGCTGGCTGGGCACTGGTGCTGGCTGCTTTGCTGAGCTCTAGCGCACAGTTATTCACTGCGCGCCGCTTACGCGACGCTGGGGGCCTGCTGGCCTGGACTATGGCGCTGTGGGCCTGTATTCCCGGCCCTTGGGGCCTGAGCTACTGGTTGGGGCTTGCCTTTCAGACACCCAGTTTGATGGCCATGGCTTTGTCGTTGTATTACCTTTGGCAGCGCCTGGCGCAACGCAAATGGCCGCACACGGTACAAGCATCCAGCCTTGCAAGTTCCGCCCAGCGCAGCCCTTGGCTATACCGTTACGCTTTGCTGGGCATGGCGCTAGGGTACCTGCTACTGCTGGACACCTTTGCCTATCTTCCGCTCGCTTTGTACGCATGGGGGTTTTCGCCGCTGGCTTACGCGCTCTGCTTGTTGTTAGCGCTGCTGCCGTGGGTGCTAGGCGCGCGCTGGTCACAAACTGAACCACCTCCCGCGCTGCTGTTAGTGCTGGCCGTGTTTGGCCTGATGCGCTGGCCTACCGGCAATGTCTGGGACGCGGTGTTAGACCCCTGGCTTTTTGTGGGGCTGCACGTCTACCTTGTGGCCCGCTACCGGGCGGACCACCGCGAGTGACATCGCCTTAGGGCTTGCTGACGATTAAAAGCTCTCTGCCAAACAACCATTCCTGCGGCTGCCACAGATTGGAGAGATTCACCTCCCCAGCCCGGTGACGGCTTTTGACATGCCAGCGCTGTGCCAGCACTTCGCAGCGCGGCACGCAGCTCACTTGCGTTTGGGTCGCGTCGTTGTCCAACCACACCACGGCGTCAAAACGTTCGAGCAAATAGTCCAAGCGTTCTGCGGGCGGTAAATCCGGGCGCAGGGTTGCGGTGTTGCGGCTTTCAGCGTCGTAGGGAACCAGGGTGCTGCCAGGCAGCAGGAAGTTAAAGCGCTCGTACTGCCCGCTAAATCCATTGGGCACTGCAACACGCAGCCCTTGCATGCGCGCCGCAATGGTCGGGCTGTAGCCCGCTTGGGCGTCGGAAAGCGGCGCCGTCATGGCACTGAAACAGGCGTAGAGCGCCAGCGTGGCGGCCAGGGTGCTGTTGCGCGTCCAAGCCGCGTGCATTAGGCCACCCAGGCAGGCCGCCAGACCCAGTGCGGCGCAGGCTAGAGTGACGGCTACATCGAAACCTGAGCCTATGCCCATACTGTGCATCACCCAGGCAAAGCGGGCTAGTAAGGTCAAGGCCACCGCGCTAATGAGCAAGACGGCGACAAACCAGCCGCGCGCCAGACGCTCCCAGTACAAGGCCAGCAAAATAGCAAAGGCGGGCATGGCCGGAATCACATAGCGCGCCGAGCGTTGGCTGGGAATGCTAAAAACCAGCAGCCACACGAGCAGCCATACCAACAGCGTGGCCTGCGGTGTACCGGCCCATGCCCGCCAATGGCCAAGCCAGGCAGCGCGCAGTCCGTACCAGCACAGGCCCAGCGCCACCGGCAGCAATAGGCCGGCGTTTTCCGGGTAGGCCAGGGCTTGTTGCCAGAGAGGGTAGTCCCCGTTCCAGGCAGCCTGCCAATACCCACCAGCCTGTAGCTTGCCGGCGTTTTCGCCGATCACAAATTCTTGCCACACCGCCTGCGGGTCAGGATCGAGCGCAAACCAAAGGGCAAAAACGCCCAATGCAAGAACAGCACTAGCGCTCACTCCCCCAGCCGTGCGTATAAAGGTATGCCACCGTGGGGGCCCTTGGCTCAGCCACAGAGCGCAGCCTAGCGTGGCCGCTGCCGGTGCGAGCAGGGCGAAGGATTTATACAAAAGTCCGAGTCCCATCAACAGGCCTACCAGCAGGCAAATAGCGGGTGACCACTGGCCCGCTAGGGGATTCGGCTCGGCGACTGCCCGCGCGCGGTCGGGCGCCGCACTTTGTTGCCACAGCAAGTACCACAGCGGTAGGGCCAGCCAAAAAGTTTCGGGTGCACTGGTCAGGTAGACCCGGCTATACCGGTAGGTGGAAAAAAAGGCCAAAAAGATGATCGCTGCCAGCAGCGCAGTACGCCATTGGCCACTGATGCGCAGCGCCATCCAGGCCAGGGCCGTGCAAGTGAGCAAGGTGTAAACCACACTGGGCCAGCGCAGTGCAAACAAGCCGCCTTGCGTGCTCCAGTCGCCGCTGGCCATGGCCTGCCAGAACAGCAAGGGCGGCTTGGTGTTACGCATGTTTTCCAGGTCGGAGACCAGTGGCAGCCAGTGCCCCGAAGCGGCGGTCAGGCGGGCGATATGGATGTAGACCATTTCGTCGCCATTGGTCGGCGCATACGGGCTGCCCAGCCCGAAAAAATAAAGGCTTACCGCGCAAACCAGCAAGGCCCACCAAGGCCTGAGCGCGCGGTCGGTAGCGGATGAGCGGGGCTGCAGTTTGGGCACCATGCGTGGCACTTTAGCGCTTGCGAAAAGTCCAGCGGTCGTTGGCTAAAAAATTACTCACACTGGCGATAACGATGGCAATCACATTGGCCAGCATGTAATGCATGTTGTGCGCCAGCCACAGGGTCAGCACGTATTGCAAACCAATGCCAAACCAAGAAGCCAGCGCGTACTTGGCTAATTGCGCTCCCAGACTGGATGGGGGCAGTGCTTCGATACCCGCATCCTGGGACGGTTGCGTGACGCGGTCGGCCCACGTCCAGAGCCGGTTCCAAGTGAAGTTGTTGACGGTCGCCACCGCAATCGCCAGCGCCAGCGAGGCATAAGGCTTGCCCTCTGCACCCTCTAGGCTTTGAAACAGGTATTCGTGGCCCAGGTAGAGCACCACAATATTGACCACCGTACCGCTGGCCCCGACCATGCCGAATTTGATGTAGCGGATAGCCAGCAGCCAGCGCAGCAGCGCCATCAGGCGTTCACGCCAGACAGGTGCAGCGTTCATGCGGCGTTGAGCGCCTGCGCACCGGGCTGCGTTTGCAAAAAGGCTAAGGCCTGGTCCAGCACCGGATCTGGCGCAATGCGCTTGAGGCACTGGTTATCGCCATCGCAAAAGGTCAGTCGGTGGTTGTAGGCGCTCAGGCAAGGCGAGCAGGCGATGCCCGATTCCAACACCACATTGCGCTTACCCAGCGGCCCATAGAGCTTGCCGGTTTCGGGCCCAAAAAATACCATGGTTTGGATCGGCGTCAAGGTCGCGAAATGGCCGGGCCCGCCGTCGTTGGTAATCAGCAAGTCAGCTGCATAAAACAACATCAACAACTCGCGGATGCTGCGGGTGTAGCCGGTCAGGTCAATACATAAATCGCTGCCGACCAAGGTCTGTAGGTGGCTGGCCAATGCAGCATCGTCTTTCAGACCAATTAGCCCCACGGCATAGCCTTGGTTGCACAGGCCTTGCGCCACGCGTGCGTAGTACTCCTTGGGCCAGGCGCGCTCGGGCAGGATGCCGCCACCGGCGTATAAAAGCACCAGGCGTTTGGAGTGCGTAGCCGGATGGTCTTGCACCAGTTTGTCCTGGTAAGAAGAAAGTTCGGCCGGCGTGAAGTGCACGGACAAGTCACTATCTTGCGGTACCGAGCGGATGGGCGCCGCCTTGTTGCGCGGCATGCTGTCGGCTTGGAGGGCGTCGACCAGCGATAAAAATTGCAAGCTGATGTGCTGATACGGGTTGTAGGGAATCGCATGCGTGATAAAGCTGCCCCGGTACAGGCCTTCCTGGGTGTGCGGGGTAAAACCCGTGCGCACAGGCGCGCCGCAGGCAAAGGACAACAAAGCACTAACGCGCGAAAATAATTCGCAGTCGATTACCGCGTCCATACCCAAGCCGCGCAACTTGGCACTGACCCGTAATATGTCGCCCACCAAAGCAAGGCCGCTGCTGTCGTCAATCGAATGCATGTGCGCCGCGTCGGTGAGCGACAACAGGCGCGTAACTTCCTGGTTTTTTTTCAGTTGCAGGATGTGAATGGCCGCTTGCGGGTAGCGTAGGCGCAGCGTGGCAAACATGGGCCCTGCCAACACGATGCTGCCCATTTCCGACAACAAAATGACCAGAATATGGCGGGCATCCTGCGGCATCACCGCAGGTTGGCGCCACAAGCTGGACAGCCGCACCCAGCCCGAAACCACACCACACAAGACCTGGCCCAGCCAGCGGTCTATCAGGCGTTGTGTCTGCAGCTTCATGCGTTTATGGTTTTACAAACCTGCCGCTGCACGCAGCGCCGCTACATTGTGCCTTCGGCTCAAAGCCACGGTTTGCTAGCGTAAACGCAGGTCTCATAGACCTGCCGCTGCACGCAGCGCCGCGGCTTTGTCAGTGCGTTCCCAGGTGAATTCGGGTTCTTCGCGGCCGAAGTGGCCGTAGGACGCAGTTTTTTCGTAGATGGGGCGCAGCAGGTCGAGCATTTGGATGATGCCTTTGGGCCGCAGGTCAAAGTGTTCACTGATCAGGGCGGCGATTTTCTCGTCCGAAATCACGCCTGTGCCTTCGGTGTACACCGTGACGTTCATGGGCTTGGCCACTCCGATGGCGTAGGCCACCTGGATCTGGCATTGTGTAGCCAGGCCAGCGGCCACAATGTTCTTGGCCACATAGCGCGCGGCATAGGCCGCAGAGCGGTCCACTTTGGTTGGGTCTTTGCCAGAGAAAGCGCCGCCGCCGTGCGGGCACGCACCGCCGTAGGTGTCGACAATGATTTTGCGCCCGGTCAGGCCACAGTCACCCTGGGGCCCGCCGACAACGAATCGACCGGTAGGGTTGACCAGATAACGCGTGTCTTTGAGCCACTCTTTCGGCAGCACCGGCTTAATGATTTCTTCGATCACCGCGTCGATGAATTCTTGCTTCATAGTGGTGCCATTGCTCATCTCAGGGCTGTGTTGGCTGGACAAGACCACTGTGTCAATGCTGTGCGGCTTGCCATCGACATAGCGCATGGTGACCTGGCTTTTCGCGTCCGGACGCAAAAAGGGCAGGCGCCCGTCCTTGCGCAATTGGGCTTGGCGCTCCACCAGGCGGTGCGCATAGTAAATCGGCGCGGGCATGAGTTCGGGCGTCTCGTTGCAGGCGTAGCCGAACATCAGGCCCTGGTCACCGGCGCCGGTGTTCAGGTGGTCATCGCTGGCATGGTCCACGCCTTGGGCGATGTCGTTCGATTGCTTGTCGTAAGCGACCAGCACCGCGCAGCCTTTGTAGTCGATACCGTATTCGGTGTTGTCGTATCCGATGCGCTTGATGGTGTCGCGCGCCACTTGGATGTAGTCCACATGCGCGTTGGTGGTGATCTCACCGGCCAGCACGACCAAACCCGTGTTGCACAGAGTTTCCGCAGCGACGCGGGATTTGGGGTCTTGCTTGAAAATCGCGTCCAGAATCGCATCGGAAATCTGGTCGGACACTTTGTCGGGATGTCCTTCGGACACCGACTCAGAGGTAAAAAGAAAATCGTTCGCCATGTTTGCTCTCCTAAAAAAGATAAGGTTGACACGCGTTGCCAATCCTGGGAGCTGGCGAACGCTTTAGCAGATTTGCCCACAAGGACAAGGCACAATTGACCGGTCACGCCGACGGTTTGTGTCGTCGCCCTGCAAGTTGCTCGTTTAACTCGGCGACCATTTCATTCTAGCAAAGCCCTATGCACTTTTTGATACGCCTGCTCTCGCGCTGCCCCTTGTGGGTGTTGCATGGTGCCGGTTGGCTACTGGGTTATGTCATCTATGTGTTTTCGCGGGACTACCGCCAGCGTTTTCACACGCATTTACAGCAGGCCGGTTATGGCTGGCGCGTGGGCCTGGGCGCTATTGGGCAGGCCGGTTGCAGCGTGTTGGAATCGCCCCGCTTATGGTTTGGCGCGCCGGTGGCGGTGCAGTGGGATGGCCAAGACGTGTTTCAAGCAGCCTACGCCAGCGGGCGTGGCGTGGTTTTTTTAACGCCGCATTTGGGTTGTTTTGAAGTGACGGCGCCCTCGGTGGCGGCGCGGTTTGGCGCACGCTATGGCCCGATGACGGTGCTGTACCGCCCAGCGCGCCAGGCATGGCTGGCTTCTATGCTGCAAGCTTCTCGCAGCCGCGAGGGGCTATTAACCGCGCCTACCAATTTGCAGGGTGTGCGCAAACTGCTCAAGGCTTTGCGCAAAGGGGAGGCCGTTGGCCTCTTGCCTGATCAGGTGCCTCCCATGGGCATGGGTATTTGGTCACCGGTTTGGGGCAGACCCGCCTACACCATGACTTTAGCCGCCAAACTCGTATTGCAAACCGGCGCCGACGTGGTGGTCGTCTGGGGCGAGCGATTGGCTTGGGGGCGCGGCTATTGCATTCATGCGCGCAAGTTGGAAGTGGATATGCAGGCTGATCTAGAGTCTACGGTCGCGCATATCAACAGCGCTATGGAGGATTTGGTGCGCCAATGCCCGGCCCAGTATTTGTGGGGCTACGAGCGTTTCAAGCAGCCACGCCAGGAGCCGCTTGCGTGAATCCGCTGATTGTTTTGATGCGTTTGCTGGCCTATCTGCCGCTGCCGCTGCTTCGCGGCTTTGGCAGTGCCTTGGGCACGGTTTTGTACGTCTGCGCTCGGCGTCGGCGCGGCATTGTGCAGGCCAATCTTGCGGCTTGCTTCCCGCATGGGAACGCTCCACAGCGAAATACTATCGCGCGACGGCACTTCCGCCTGTTTGCGCAGTCCCTGCTCGACCGCTCTTGGTTGTGGCACGCGCCGGTAGCGGTTCTGCGCAAGCGCATTCGTTTTGATGGTGCCTTAGCCGAACTGGACAATCCCGAGCCCTTGATATTTTTGGCGCCGCATATGGTGGGCCTTGATGTGGGTGGCGTGGTGCTGACGGAGCTACAGCAAATCACCACGGCCTGCATTTACGTGCCGCTCACCAATGCCTGGGCTGAGGAATGGATGGTGCAAGGGCGCAACCGTTCGGGCAATGTGCACTCCATCGCCCGCAAAGACGGGCCGCAGCCGGTACTGCGCGGGCTGCGCAAAGGCATCCGGCTGCACCTGTCGCCGGACATGGATTTTGGCGCCGAAGGTGCGCTGTGGGTACCTTTTTACGGTGTGCCTGCCGCTACCGTGCCAGCGCTTTCGCGCTTTGCCAAGCTCGGGCGGGCGCGTGTCTGCACCTTGGTCAGCCGCTTGGTGCCAGGCGGCTATGAAGTTCACTTAAGTGCGGCTTGGGCGGATTTCCCCAGCGAGGATTTGCAAGCCGACACCTTACGCATGAACCGCGCCATTGAGCAAGCGATAGACGCGGACCCGGCGCAGTATTACTGGGTACACAAACGTTTTAAGACGCGCCCGCCTGGCGCGCCTTCTATTTACCGATAAGGCGGCGCTGGCCCCGCCACATTTGCCCAGAGCGTTTACACGGGGCAGGGCAGCGTTCAAACTAGGGCCGGTTCAAGCACCATAGGCGCCGCGCCAGCGGGGTGGGCCCAATCCCACAAAAGTGTGGCCACGTCTTCCAAGCCGGTGCGCTTGGTGGCGGAAAAAAGCCGCACTTCGCCGCCGCCAGCTTGCAGCTTGGTGATCGACAAGACTTTCGCCCCCTCGCTGCGGGTAAGTTTGTCTGCCTTGGTCAGTACCACCAAAAACTTCAAACCTTCCTCGACCCGAGGGCGGATGACGTCGAGCAGTATTTCGTCCAACTCGGTCATGCCGTGGCGCGGGTCGCACATCAGTACGATGGCTTGCAGGTTTTTGCGGCTGACCAGGTAATTGGCCATAACCTGTTGCCAGCGGATCTTGTCCTGCTTGGGAACGGCAGCGTAGCCATAGCCGGGCAAATCGGTCAGCACCGCGTCCATCAGGCCCTGCTTGCCCAGGGCAAACAGGTTGATATGCTGGGTGCGCCCAGGGCGCTTGGACGCAAAAGCCAGTTGTTTTTGCTGGGTTAAGGTGTTGATACAGGTAGATTTACCCGCATTGGAGCGCCCGACAAAGGCAATTTCCGGGACGTCCAGCTCCGGCAAAAAATGCAATTGGGGGGCGGTCGTCAAAAAGCGCGCCGTGTGCAGCCAGCCCATTGCTTGCAGTGCCGCGCTTTTCGGCGGGGCGGCGGCTCTGGCCGGCTGGGCGGGCGTGGAAGGGCTTGGGGTGGTCATGTGCTTATGGTTGTTATGGCGGGCAGGCCCTGGGCCGCATTGTAGAATGGCGGTGTTTTTGCCCTACAGAAGAGCCCTCGCATCATGAAGTCGTTTGCCAAATTGTTTCTCGTCGCAGCCATGCTCGCCAGTGCGTTTTGCGCCTCGGCCAACACCGCAGAGCCTGCTAAAGCTGCCCAACCCGATCTGGCAAAAGGCGAAGCCAGCTATGGCGCAGTCTGCGCAGCCTGCCACGGGGCCGACGGCAATTCGGGTACCCCGACTTTTCCCAAACTAGCCCAGCAGCATCCCCAGTATTTAGTCAAGCAGCTGCAAGAATTCAAATCGGGTAAGCGTGCCAACGCCATCATGATGGGTTTTGCCAGCGCCTTGTCTGAAGACGATATGCGCAATATCTCCTTCTGGCTGGCTAGTAAAGCGGCCAAACCCGGTTTTGCCAAAGACAAAGAAGCCGTGGCCCTGGGGGAACGTATTTACCGCGGCGGCATTGCCGATCGCCAAGTGCCCGCTTGTGCCGGTTGCCATAGCCCCAATGGCGCTGGCATCCCCGCGCAATACCCGCGTATTGGCGGTCAGCATGCGGAATATGCCGCTTCCCAATTGACGGCCTTGCGCGACGGCGTACGCAAAAACAGCTTGCAAATGAACCAAATTGCCGCCAAGCTCAATGACCGCGAAATCAAAGCCCTTGCGGACTACGTCGCCGGTCTGCGCTAAATCCGCCTCCTCCGGCGCGTACCTTCCACAGGGTGCTTGTAAGGGCATGATTTTTTGCCTGGAGCCCCTGTGAATCCTCGAAGTTCAGACATCACACCCCGCGCCTTGCTAGAAGGCCGCCGTAGCGCGCTGCGGCGCATGCTCTCGGGTACCGGCGCCCTTGCCATGGGCAGCCTGCCTTCCTTGGGTTCTGCGCAAGTGCTTGCGCCTACGCAAAAGCCCGGCAAATTGGCAGCCTTGCCCGCTAAACCCAGTGCTCTGGCCGGTGCGCAGGCCATGGACAAGCAGACGGCTTACAAAGACGCGTCCGGCTACAACAATTTTTACGAATTCGGTACTGACAAATCCGACCCCGCCGCCAATGCCCACAACCTGAAAACCACGCCCTGGACGGTGGACATAGAGGGCCTGGTCAAAAAACCCGGGCGCTGGGCATTGGAAGATTTGCTGGCTTTGAGCCCCATGGAAGAGCGGATTTACCGCCTGCGCTGTGTCGAAGGCTGGTCTATGGTCATCCCTTGGGTAGGCTACTCGCTGGCCGACTTGATCAAGCGGGTGGAACCATTGGGCAGTGCCAAATATGTAGAGTTTGTGACCCTGGCCGATCCCAAAACCATGCCTTTTGTGGGTAGCCGCGTGCTGGACTGGCCTTATGCCGAAGGCTTGCGCATGGACGAGGCCCTGCATCCTCTGACGCTGCTGGCTTTTGGCATGTATGGGGAAGTACTGCCCAACCAGAACGGCGCACCGCTGCGCCTGGTGGTGCCTTGGAAATACGGCTTTAAAAGCGCGAAGAGCATTGTCAAAATCCGCTTTAGCGAGCGCCAGCCGGCGACTGCCTGGAACAAGGCGGCGCCGCAGGAGTATGGATTTTTCTCCAACGTGAACCCCGATGTGGACCATCCGCGCTGGAGCCAGGCCTCCGAGCGCAGGCTGGGTGAAGACGGCGTGTTCGGCAAAAAGCGCAAGACCTTGATGTTCAACGGCTACGAGGCGCAGGTCGGCCAGCTCTACGCCGGCATGGATCTGAAAAAGTTCTACTGAACGCCGGTGTTGCTCGCCCTGATGCAGCGCGCCTTGGCTTCGCGCTTGGCCAAGCCCTTTATTTTTTTGATGGCCTTAGCGCCGCTGGGCTACTTGTTGGCTGCCCTGCTGACCGACGCGCTGGGCGCCAACCCCGCAGAAGCCCTTTTGCGCGGCACCGGCCTGTGGACGCTGCGCATGCTTTGCGTGCTCTTGCTGGTGAGTCCATTGCGCGAAGCTATGGGCTGGACCGCGTTGGCGCGGTTGCGACGCATGCTGGGCCTGTTTGTATTTTTTTATGCAGTAGTCCATGTTGTCGCCTATGTCTGGCTGGACCAGAGCGGGCAGTGGGAGGACATCTTGCTAGATATTCCTAAACGCCCATTTATTTGGGTGGGCCTGCTGGCTTGGATGCTCTTGCTGCCCTTAGCGCTAACGTCTTTCAACGTGGCCATCCGCTGGCTAGGTGCAGCGCGCTGGCGCAGGCTGCACCAAGCGGTGTACCTGGTCGCTCTGCTGGCCATTTTGCATTTTTTCTGGATGCGCGCGGGCAAGCGCAACTTCGACCAAGTAGCGCTTTACGCTGTCATCATCGGCGCTTTGCTGGCCTGGCGTTTACGTCGGTTTTTTAATCGGAGAGGTGCTCACCCCGGAACAAGTCGCTAATCGCTTCCCGCTGGCGTATGACTATGGCCTTGTTGCCGTCCACCAAGACCTCGGCGGCGCGGCCCCGGGTGTTGTAGTTGCTGGCCATGCTCATGCAATAGGCCCCAGCCGACATCACCGCCAGCCGCTCGCCAGGCTGCACCATAAGTGCGCGGTCCCGGCCAATCCAATCGCCGCTTTCGCACACCGGGCCGACCACGTCATACACCGTGGCTTCGTCTGCGGACTTGGTTGGCTGTAGCGGAACAATCGCATGGTAGGCCTGGTACATGGCGGGGCGCGGCAAGTCGTTCATCGCGGCGTCCACGATGCAGAAGTTTTTTTGCTCGCCGGGCTTGAGGTACAAAACCTCGGTGAGGCACACCCCGGCATTACCCACTAGAGAGCGACCCGGTTCGATCATCAAGGTGTGCTCGCCCAAGCCGCGCGCATCTATTTTTTGGAGCAATTTGGCCCAGAGCGCATCGGCGGCCGGTGGCACCTCGTCTTGGTATTGAATGCCCAAGCCGCCACCGAAATCAATATGCTCCAATGCAATACCCGCCGCTTCAATCGCTTGCACCAAATCGAGCATACGATCTAGCGCATCCAGGTAAGGCGCCTCTTCGGTGATTTGCGAGCCAATATGGCAGTCAATGCCCACGATGCGCAAGCCCGGTAGCGTGGCCGCGTGCTGGTAGGTTGCCAAGGTGCGCTCATGCGCGATGCCAAATTTATTGCCTTTGAGTCCGGTGGAAATATAGGGGTGGGTTTTGGGGTCCACATTGGGGTTGACGCGGATGCTGATAGGTGCGCGCAAGCCCATAGCAACCGCGACCGCGTTCAGAACGCCGATCTCCGCTTCGCTTTCCACATTAAAGCAGCCAATGCCCGCTGCCAGCGCATCGCGCATTTCATCGCGCGTTTTACCCACGCCGGAAAAAATTACCTTGGCCATGTCGCCACCGGCTGCGCGCACCCGCGCTAACTCGCCGCCAGACACAATGTCAAAGCCACAACCAGCGCGCGCAAACACTTGCAGCACGCCCAACGACGAATTGGCCTTCATGGCATAGCAAATCTGCGCTTTGCGGCCTGCAAACCCGGCTTGGTAAGCGGCCAGCGCGCCCACCATAGAAGCCTTGGAATAGACATATAAAGGCGTGCCGTGTTCTTGGGCCAACGCGCTGAGGGCTAGGGCCTCCACCATCAGGCCTGTGTCGCCATAGTGGAAATAGGGTGCTCCGGGCAAGGTATTGTTCATGCTGCGCGGCAGCTAGGCTGCCGATCCGTTATGGTGTGGCTTGTAGGCGCTTGGCACGGGCTGGCGATAAGCGCCGCTTTAGGCGGCAGATACAGCGGCCCTTTTTGTCCGCAGGCGCTCAGTAGCAGAGCGGCGGCCAAGCCCAGGCACATGTTGCCTGCTGATTTTTTTGTTTTTGACATGGTGAAATTGTAATGACCGACCCCGAGTTCATGGATCTGGCCGAATCCCTCTTGCGCAGCGTGGAGCGCGTTTGCGATGCGATCAACGATGCGGGCAGCGCCGATATTGATAACCAGCGCGTAGGCGCCATGGTGACTTTGGTGTTTGCCAACCGCAGCCAGATCATTATCAATCTGCAAAAACCCTTGCACGAAGTCTGGATGGCTTCGCGCTCGGGTGGCTACCATTTTTCCTGGCGCGATGGCGTATGGCAGGACACCAAAGGACAAGGCGATTTTTTTACGCTGCTGGGCAAGGATGCCAGCGCGCAGGCGGGTGTACCACTAGCGTTTGCGGCTTGACGCGGTGACGTGCGCATGCGGCGCAGCGCAGTCGTCGGCAACACGGTTTTAATGGGGTCTACAAAAGCCCCCATGGCGCAATGCAATGCTTCACATGGTTCACCGCCGCGCGGTGGTCTGTACGTGCTTGGTTCGCAAGCAACCATGGATTGCTTCGCTGCGCTCGATGACGGGTTTGGACTTAAGCAGTGCTTCCTTAAGGGCTGGCATCCTTAATTTCTAAATAAATCCAAAATACTGCGCTGCTCTTCGGATTGCGTCATGGGCCGAGATGCGCCGGTAGCCGGGGTGGCAGCAGGGGCCTTGTCACCCACGCCCACAGCGCCTATGCCCGTGCCCTTGGAAAACTCTTCGTAATACCACTCACCGTTCACGCGTACGATGCCTTCGGGGGGCTCGTACTCCATGATGGACACGTTTTTCAGAGCGGTCTCCATAAAGCTGATCCAGACCGGCAGGCTCAGGCCACCACCGGTTTCTTTATCACCCAACTTGCGCGGTGTGTCGTAGCCAATCCAGGTCACTGCGGTCAGCGTCTGGTGGTAACCGGCAAACCAGGCATCCATGGAGTCGTTGGTGGTGCCGGTTTTGCCGTAAATATCCGGCCGCTTGAGCGTAGCCTGCGCCTTGGCAGCGGTGCCCGAGCGAGTGACCTCTTGCAACAGACTGGTCATCAGGAAGGCATTACGCGGCTCGATGGCGACATTGGCTTCACCGAGCACCGGCTTGGCGGTTTCCAGTAATATTTTTCCGCGCTGTTCACTGACACGGGAAATAAGCCAGGGGCTGACGCGGTAGCCGCCGTTGGCAAACACCGAGTAGCCGGTTGCCAGTTGCATCGGCGTGACCGAACCCGCGCCCAGCGCCATGGTGAGGTAGGGCGGATGCTTCTCCGCGTCAAACCCAAAGCGGCTGATCCACTCCTGTGCATAGTGCGTGCCAATGGATTGCAAAATTTGGATGGAGATCATGTTCTTGGACTTGGCCAGCGCTTTGCGCAGTGGCATCGGACCTTCGAAGGTACCGTCGTAGTTTTTGGGCTCCCAAGGCTGACCGCCGGTAGTGCCGGCGTCAAAAAACAAGGGCATGTCGTTGATCACCGTGCTGGGCGTAAAGCCTTTTTCCAAAGCCGCCGAATAAATGAAGGGCTTGAAGCTCGAACCCGGTTGGCGCCAGGCCTGGGTCACGTGATTGAACTTGTTTTTCCCGTAATCAAAGCCACCCACAAGCGCCTTAATCGCGCCGTCGCGCGGATCCATCGCAAAAAATGCGCCTTCCACTTCGGGCAATTGCGTGATCTCCCAGCTGCCTTTGAATGACTTGGACACGCGAATGATGGCGCCCGAACGTATCTTGATATTGGGCGCCGCCTTGTCCGACAGGCCCGATTGGGCCGGCTTCAATCCCTCGCCAGTTATTTCCACCACCTCGCCGGCCTGCCTTTGGGCCAGGACGCGCTTATTGTCGGCTTGCAACACCACCGCCGCCAGCACATCCCCGTTGTCCGGATGCTCGTCCAAGGCTTCGTCAATCGCGTCTTCTAGTTCCTGGGCGTCGCTGGGCAGGGTAATGAACTTTTCCGGGCCGCGATACACCTGGCGCCGCTCAAAGTCCATGATGCCCCGGCGCAGTGCTTTATAAGCGGCTTCCTGCTGGGCGCTGTTGACCGTGGTGATCACATCTAGGCCGCGTGTGTAGGTTTCGTCGCCATATTGCTCGTACATCAGCAGGCGCACCATCTCGGCCAGGTATTCCGCATGCACCTGCGGGCGCGTGGCAGCGGTTTGAACCCGCAGAACTTCAGCCTTGGCGGCTGCGGCTTCATCGGCCGTAATAAAACCGTTGTCCAGCATGCGCTCAATAATGTATTGCTGGCGGATGCGTGCCCGGCGCGGATTCTTAATCGGGTTGTAAGCCGACGGTGCTTTAGGCAAGCCCGCCAGCATTGCAGCTTCGGCAATACTGATATTTTTCAGTGGCTTGCCAAAATACGTTTCGCACGCAGCGGCAAAGCCATAGGCCCGGTTCCCCAGATAGATCTGGTTCATATAAATTTCTAGAATCTGGTCTTTGCTGAGATTGTGCTCAAGCTTAAAGGTCAGCAATATCTCGTAGATTTTTCGAGTGAAGGTTTTTTCGGACGACAAGTACACATTGCGCGCCACCTGCATGGTGATCGTCGATGCCCCCTGGCTCTTAGAGCGCCCCACATTGGCTGCTGCGGCGCGCACCATTCCAACATAGTCAATGCCGCCGTGCTGAAAAAACCGCGCATCCTCGATTGCCAAGATGGCATTTTTCATGACCAAGGGGATCTCATTAATCGGCGTAAGCGTGCGGTGCTCCTCGCCGAATTCCCCGATTAAATCCCCTTCAGATGAATACACCCGCAAAGGCAACTTGGGGTGGTAATCCTCCAAGTCCGAAATGTCCGGCAAATTAGGGTAGGCCAGCGCCATCACGATAGCCACTAAGAAAACAATAGAGACCAAACCGGCGGCAGCGAGTCCGACCAGTGACAAGGCGATATAGCCCATCCATCCCCAAATCGTACGCGTTAGGGCCGACTTAGGTGCGACAGGCTTTTCGGGGGCAGATGGAGGCAGTTCGGCCATGGGTACCACAGTTTATAGAGGAAAAGCGCAAGCAAGCGATGAGCCCCAAGGCGGTGAAATGGTCAATTTCTCTCAATGCGCCAGGGTACTTGCCATGCAGAGGGCGGTTTCCCCTAATGGTAGCGCAGGTGCATGGGTAATAAGTTCTAAAGAAGTTTGAAATCTCTATAATTTTGATGTTACTATTGGCAATCGTTAAATAAAATACCAAAGAAAATTAAGTTAATTAGGTGTAAATGATGGATCTGAAGTCACTCTTTAGCCGACGGCAGGAAGCGATTATCGGGATGGACATCAGCTCGTGGGGCATCAAAGTTGTCGGGCTAAGTGGATCCATGCAGCAACCTGCCTTGGAGTTTCTTGCTAGTTCCAGAGTGCCAAGCGGCCACATTGTTGACGGCAATGTAGTCAAGATTAACGAGGTGGCCGATGAACTTCGTTCCGTGCTCCGAAACAATCGGATTAAGGCACAAAGAGTCGCCTTGGCCTTGCCTTCGTCCGCCGTGATGACTAAAAAAATCATGGTGGATACAGATTTGAGCCCCAAAGATTTGGAGGCTCAGGTTGAGGAAGAGGCACGCCAATACATTCCCTTCCCATTGGAAGAGGTCAGCCTAGATTTTTGCAAAGTAGGTGCCAACCCACAGCGACCGGAGATGACCGATGTCATGATAGCCGCAGCGCGACGTGACCGAGTACAAAATCTTCAGGAGCTTGTTGAACTTGCAGGCTTAGAGGCCAGTGTGGTTGAAGTGCAGTCCTATGCTTTGCGCTTGGCGACCAAGCGCTTGGCTGACATCCATTTGCCTGGGCAGGAAAGCGCTGTAGTTCTTCTACTAAAAGTGGGTGCAGGACGTACTCTGATGCAAGTTTCGGTCGGCGGTGCCATTGTTTATGAACGCGACCAGTCCGTTGGCGGTGACCAGTTGACGCAAAGAATTGCCGCGCACTACAGTTTGTCCAACGAAGTGGCTGAAGCAAAAAAAGTCTCGGGTGCCTTGCCCAAAGATTTTGAGTCCTCGGTACTTGCGCCCTATGTTTCCACTACCGTACAGGTACTGGAGCGCGGCATGCAATTTATCTACAACAGCACGCCTTACACCAAAGTTAATCAAATTTTTTTAACTGGCGGTGGTGCAATGGCACCCGGCTTAGCCGCAGCTATATCAACGGCACTTCAATCTCCCTGCATCTTGATTAACCCATTTGAAGGTATGAATTTGGCGCCGCAAGTACGGAATAACCCGCGCCTACAAGATGCGCCGCTTTTCATCGGCGCATGTGGCTTGGCATTGCGGAGGTTCGGTCTGTGATTCAATTTAATCTACTGCCGCATCGCGAAGCATTGCGCAAGTTCAAAAAGGACCAATTCAATGCATCCATGGTGTTAACGCTGATCCTCGCTGGAGGTACGGCTTTTCTAATTTATGGATTATTGATTGCCTCCATCGATGCACAGAACGAAAACATTTCGGTACTTGAAAAAGAAATCAAGCAGTATGAAGCGCAAATCGTTGAAATTAAAGATTTGAATGGTCAGATTGACGCACTTCTTGCTCGCCAGAAAGCGGTTGAAGATATTCAGGCAGACCGCAATTCGCCGGTGCGCTTGCTATCTGAGCTAGCGAATAATCTGCCCCAGGGCATAGTCTTGAGTAAATTGGCCCAAAGAGACCAGGAACTGACATTGGAGGGTATAGCCCAAACCAATGAGAACCTGTCTCAATTTCTGGACAATCTAGGCAAGACCGAAGGTTGGTTTTCAAAGCCCGAACTCTTGTTCAGTGAGGCCCAAAGCGCTTCCGAAAAATTGCCAGTGAAAGCATTTAGGTTTTCTGTCAAGGCGATTTTTTTGCGTGCCCAAAATGCATCTGTCATGGGTGGTGCAAGTTCCTCAACTGTTTCGCCAACGGCCTCACCGGGCGCGGTTTTGGCAGTGCCCTTCTCTCCGCCGGCAACGCCCGCCTCGCCCAAGGTGTGACGGGCCTGCATTGATTAAAAAATATAGCTATGAATAAAAGCTCAGCCGGTTCTTTGGGTTCCAAGATTGCCGCGCAGTTTCGCGGACTAGATTCAGAAAACCCATCGTCGTGGCCAATGGTACCGCGCTTACTTTTGTTACTTTTTCTTTATAGTCTTGTCGTAGGCGCCTTATGGTTTTACCCCTTGAGTGATTACGCAGATCAATTGCAGATTGCTGCTGAGAAGGAAAATACCTTGCGCGTTGAATTCACGGACAAGTTGGGTAAAGCGGCTAATATCAACTTGTTGAAAAAACAGCGAGATGAAGTTGCGTTTACTGTGGAGGGCTTAGAAAAACAATTGCCCAACAGTACCGAAATGTCGGGCTTGCTCTTTAATATAAGCCAGATGGGTAAGGGTCAGAACTTACAACAAGAGTTGTTCAAACCCGATTTGCCTATTTTTAAGCAGTATTACGCCATTATTCCTGTTACTTTCCGGGCAAATGGCGGTTACCACGATTTCGCTCGTTTTGCCGCAGATGTTGCCAACTTGCCGCGTATCGTGAACCTTAGCAATATGACGATTACGCCTAAGCCGGACGGAGCTTTGGCGCTTGAGACAACGGTCCGAACTTATCGCTACCTAGACCCCAGTGAATTGGCTGTCCAGAACAAGGGCCCGAAGGAGTCTAAATGAGGGCCTTGGTGATCGGTGGACTTTTATGGTTGGTGGCTGGGCTACTGACCGGATGCGGGCCCTCGCGTCAAGACACTTTGAGGGAATGGATCGACGAGCAACGTAAGGCTAGCGTGCCCAGCGTCAAAAAAATCCCCGTGCCGCAACCCTTTAAGCACTTGGTCTATGAACAACGCGAACGCAAGGATCCGTTTGCGAAGCCGATGATTGTGGCGTCAGTTAGTGCGGAAGTTGAAAAGGCAAGCCCTGATTTAAGCCTTCGTCACAAATCGCGACCACGTCAGAGCTTGGAAAGCTTTCCCCTTGAATCTATGAGCTTCGTGGGCATTCTGGAAAAACAAGGGCGTACCCTGGGCTTGGTACGTTCCAATGGCGCCTTGTATCAGGTAGTACCTGGTCAATACATTGGACAGAATTTCGGCAAGGTATTGCGCATAGATGAAAAAGGCATTCAATTGCGAGAAATAGCGCAAGACGCCAACGGTAAGTGGTCAGAGCGGGATGCCTTCCTGCGGATTCAAGGGAGTAATAAATGAGGATCAAGAAATCGATAAAGCAGGCTTCGTGGTGGACGGCCTGCCTCTTTAGTTGCCTGGTTGGGTCCAAGCTAGCGTACGCCGAAAACTCGGTCATGGCTATCACGGCGCAGCGCAACGGAAACGCCGAGCAAGTTCGCATCGACTTTGCGCAGGAATTAACCGTCTTGCCACAGGCATTTGCCACCCGCAACCCTGCACGGATTGCCCTGGACTTCCCTGGAATTGGCAGTGCGGTGGGCATGGGTCGCATCGCCATTACGCAGGCGCTGGTGGACTCAGCCATCGTAGCCCAGTCCGATGAGCGCAGCCGTGTGGTGATTAACCTCCGCCAACCGGCCAGCTACCGCTTGGACATACAGGGGAAAAGCCTGATGGTAGCCTTGGAGCCCCTTGCAGGCGCGCCCGCTGCGTCGACATCAAGTGCAGCTGCGATGACACCTGGCGCTACGCCATCCAACACTGTGGAACTTGCCTCTGTTAAAGAGGCCTCAGCAGTACCTGTGTCTGGTACCGCATCTATCGGCGACATCCAGTTTCGGCGTGGTACCGATGGGGCAGGGCGCGTAGTCGTCACCTTGCCTGGAAAGCACGTGAGCGCTGATGTGCGGCAAGTGGGTAGCAATTTGTTGGTGGACTTCAGCAACGTCAACCTGCCCGAGCGCCTGCGTAAGAAGCTAGACGTGACCGACTTTGCAACCCCTGTCCAATTCATCACCACCACACAGAGCGCGGGGCGGGTGCGTATGCAAATCACACAGCAAGGTTCCTGGGAGCATACGGCATACCAAACCGATACCGAATTGGTGCTGGAAGTGCGCCAACTGAGTCAAGACGCAAAGAAGGCGGCGCAAAAGGACGCATTCACCGGCGAGAAGCTTTCGCTGAACTTTCAGAGCATTGATGTACGTCAGGTGCTTCAAGTCATTGCCGATTTCACTAACTTCAACGTAGTGACCTCCGACTCAGTGAGCGGCACTGTCACCTTACGCGTGCAAAACGTGCCGTGGGACCAGATACTGGACATCATCATGCGAAGCAAGGGCTTGGCTATGCGAAAAAGCGGCAATGTTTTGTGGGTCGCGCCTAAAGAAGAAATTGCTGTCAAAGAAAAACTGGAATTCGAATCCCAGATCACCAACGAAAAAATCGAACCCCTACGAACGCAGTCCTTTCAATTGAACTACGCTAAGGCGTCTGACGTAGCACCACAATTGATGGCGGGTGGCAGCGGTGCCGAAGGCACAGTAGGCCGCATTTTGAGCCCTCGCGGTAGCGTGATCGCTGAGCCGCGCACCAACCAGTTGTTTGTCACCGATGTAGCCGCCAAGCTCGATCAGGTAGCCCAGTTAATCGCTAAAGTCGATGTGTCTGTTCGTCAGGTGCTCATTGAGGCACGCATTGTGGAAGCGAGTAGCGACTTCGCTAAAAATCTGGGTACGAAGCTGGGTGGTATGGATAGGCGCGCTGTTCAGGGTGGCGACGGTGGCTCCCAACTGGCTGGTGAAAACCGCATCGCATTTGGTACCAATTACGCTAATGCCTTGGGGGCTTCCGGTGCCACCTCCACCATGGACGCTAGCAGCAATTTTGTAAACATGCCGGCTGTCGGTGCGGGTGGCTTTAATGCGGCGTCATTTGCGGTGACGCTGTTCAGCGCAGCATCCAACCGTGTTTTGGCGCTGGAGTTGTCGGCGCTTGAGTCGGACGGGCGCGGCAAAATTGTCTCTAGTCCGCGCGTCATCGCCTATGACAAAACCAAGGCCATCATCGAGCAAGGCACCGAAGTTCCCTACCAAATGGCGACCAGCAGCGGCGCGACTGCCGTGAGCTTTCGCAAAGCGGTACTCAAACTCGATGTGACGCCCCAAATTACCCCGGATGGAAATATTAGCCTGGAGTTGGATGTCTCCAAAGACAGTGTCGGCACGATCACCGCATCCGGACCTTCGATCAACACCAAACATATCAAAACCCAAGTCTTGGTGGACAACGGCGGTACCGTGGTCATCGGCGGTATCTACACCGAAGATCAACAAGACACCGAAACCAAGGTGCCCTTTTTCGGTGACTTACCTGGCGTTGGCGTGCTATTTCAAAATAAGACCAAAAAAACCACGAAAAGCGAGACCTTAGTTTTTATTACGCCTAAGTTGATTAACGAAGTGGTGGGGGCGAGGTGATATTTGCTGGCGCGTTCGCTAGTGGTTCCAGCATTACCGGGTACGCGCTTGAATGGAAATGTCGGCTATCAAATTCCAGACAGCATACTTTTTGCAGCGGCAGCGCAAAGCGATCACTGCAATGCCAAGTAAAGGGAAGGTGGTATCGCTTCTACGTCAGGATTTCGGCAGATAACAGCCTTAACGTCCGTGAGGATTACAGACTTGCTGACAGATGCGGGTTATCCCTCGCCCCTGCCCATTCTGTACAAAAATTCAATGCCATCTGGATCTTTAATTTCCGCCCAAGTGGAAACTTCAGGTGCGAGATGCACCGTTAAAAGCACTAGTCTAGAGAAAGTACCAACCAACACGACTGATGGAATATTGGTTTAGGTTAGGCTCGGGTCTCAGGATGATTGCCTAACTGTTGGAGTGTCCGTAACCGTAAAATCACCGGCAGGACAATCTACGACTATAACTTTTTGATAATCCTCATCGGCCTCCCAGGTTCCGGCAAATCCACCGTTGGCAGACATATGGCCCGGCGCTTGCAGACGTCTTTTTTGGATTCCGACCAGGCCATCGAGTTGCGGCTCGGTTGCTCCATCCGGGAGTTTTTTGAGCGGGAAGGCGAAGAGCGCTTTCGCGATATCGAGCAAGAGGTGATCGCCCAGCTTTGCGCCCAGGCGCCCGGCGTGCTGGCGACTGGCGGGGGAGCGGTGTTGCGACAGGCCAACCGCGACGCCTTGCGCGCCGCCGGGACCGTGGTCTACCTGCAATCCCAGCCCGAAGACCTGATGCGCCGCTTGCGCCACGACCATAAGCGGCCCTTGCTGCAAGTGGCCGACCCCATGGCCCGCTTGCGCGATTTGTTCGCCCAGCGCGACCCGCTGTACCGCGAAACGGCGCACCACACGGTCGAGACCGGTCGCCCGTCGGTGTCCAGTCTGGTCAATTCGATTCTGGGCCAGCTGCATATCACCCCGCCCAGACGCCTAAACTAGCGGGCTATGACGTTCCCGCTTTTGCATTCCCTCACCATCGCGCTGGGCGAGCGCAGTTACCCCATCCAGATCGGCAGCGGCTTGCTCGCAGACGCGGCCAGTTTTGCAGGCCTTCCAAAGGCTTCCGCAGCGCTGATCGTGAGCAACAGCACCGTAGCCCCGCTCTACGCTCCCGCCTTGCAAACCGCTTTGCAGCCCCATTACGCCAGCGTCCATCTGGTTGTTTTGCCCGATGGCGAGGCGCACAAAGACTGGCAAACCCTCAACCTTATTTTTGACGCGCTGCTGCAAAATAATTGCGACCGCAAAACCGTTTTGTTCGCCCTGGGTGGCGGCGTGGTTGGCGACATGACGGGTTTTGCTGCTGCCAGCTATATGCGCGGCGTGCCCTTTGTGCAAGTCCCCACCACGCTCTTGGCACAGGTGGACTCCTCGGTGGGTGGCAAGACCGGTATCAACCACCCCCTGGGCAAAAACATGGTCGGCGCCTTTTACCAACCGCAGCGCGTGCTCTGCGATCTGGACACCCTCAAAACCCTGCCCGCGAGCGAGGTCAGCGCCGGTTTGGCCGAGGTCATCAAATACGGGCCGATTGCGGATACGACGTTTTTGGACTGGATCGAAGCCCACATAGACGCTCTGGTGGCGCGCGATGTGCAGGCCCTGGCCCACGCAGTGCGGCGCAGTTGCGAGATCAAGGCGCAGGTGGTTTCACAAGACGAGCGCGAAGGCGGCTTGCGTGCCATCCTCAATTTCGGCCACACCTTTGGTCACGCGATCGAGGCGGGCTTGGGCTACGGCGACTGGCTGCATGGCGAGGCCGTGGGCTGCGGCATGGTGATGGCGGCCCATCTCTCGCAGGCGCTGGGCTTGGTGGACGCGGCTTTTGTCCAGCGCTTGACGCGCCTGATCGCCGCCGCTGGTCTGCCGGTGCGTGGCCCGATGCTCGACGCCAGCGACAACGCCGGGCGCTACTTGGCGCTGATGCGCGTGGACAAAAAAGCCGAGGCCGGCGCCATCCGTTTTGTGCTGATTGACGGACCCGGCCGCGCCTGCATGCGGGGCGCCGAAGATACTTTGGTGCGCGCGGCCATCGACCGTTGCTGCGCGGCCTGATGCGCGCGCCCTATGCCAGTGACCCGGCGCTGAGCCGGGGCCGGCGCCACCCGCAAACCCCAGCGCCCACGCGCACCGAATTCCAGCGCGACCGCGACCGCATCGTCCACTCCACCGCGTTTCGCCGTCTGGTCTATAAAACCCAGGTATTCCTAAACCACGAGGGTGATTTGTTTCGCACCCGCCTTACGCATTCTTTAGAGGTGGCACAGCTGGGACGCTCCATGGCGCGCACCCTGGGCCTGGACGAAGACCTGGTGGAAGCCATCGCCCTGGCGCATGACCTGGGCCACACGCCGTTTGGTCACGCCGGGCAGGACGCGCTTGATGCCTGTATGACCGGACACGGCGGCTTTGAACATAATTTGCAAAGCCTGCGCGTGGTGGATCACCTCGAAGAACGCTACCCCGACTTTGACGGCCTGAACCTCTGCTTTGAAACCCGCGAAGGCATCTTGAAACACTGCTCCCGCCACAACGCGGAGTTGATCGAGGCGCAAGAACCTGCGTTTGCAGATGGGCTGGGCGGCGTAGGCGCGCGTTTTCTGCGGCGTGCGCAGCCTGGTCTGGAAGCCCAGTTGTGTAACCTGGCCGACGAGATTGCCTACAACGCGCATGACATTGACGACGGCGTGCGCTCTGGCCTCATCGAGCTGGCGCAGGTACAGCAGGTGCCGCTGTTTGCGCGCTTTAGCGAGCAGGCGGCGCGTGCCAACGCGGACTTGGCGCACAAGCCTAGGCGCTGGTTGTACGAAACGGTGCGCCTCATGCTAAGCAGCCAGATTTACGATCTGATGGACAGCACCCAGGCTGCCATCGCCCTGACCACGCCGACCGATGTGCAGTCGGTACGTAACTGCCCACCCTTGGTGCAATTTAGTCCCGCAATGCAGCAGGAAACCGCGCAGCTCAAGGCCTTTTTGTTTGCCTCGCTGTACCGCCATCCGCGTGTGCTGGAGACCATGGACAAGGCGCGCCAGGTGGTGGGCGATTTGTTCGCCGCTTACGTGAACGACCCGGCGGCCATGCAGGCGGGCGCGGATACCGTTGCGCCGAAAGCGCAGACTCATCGGCGCGTGGCCGACTATATTGCGGGTATGACCGACCGTTTTGCATCACGCGAGCACCAGCGCCTGACGGGCCGCGTGCTATTGGCATGAGCGCGTGCGCGGCACGCACAAGTGAAGTCTTGCATGCCACCCAAGGCTGGCTGGAGCGCGCTGTTATCGGTCTGAACTTGTGTCCGTTTGCCAAAGCCGTGCATGTCAAAGGCCAAATCCACTATGCCCTGTGCTGGGCGCAAGACACCGCCGCGGTACTCGATGCACTGGCCGCCGAGTTACAAGATTTACTAGCCCAAGCCCCCGAGCAGCGCGACACGACTTTGTTGATCCTGCCCGAAGCTTTTCCTGATTTTTGGGACTTCCACGGCTTGGTGCAACGCGCAGAAAAATTACTGCGCACCCTGAACTTGGATGGGGTTTTGCAAATCGCCAGTTTCCATCCGCAGTTTGAATTTGCCGATGCACCGGCGGGCGATATGGCGCATTACACCAACCGCGCGCCCTATCCCATCTTGCACCTGCTGCGCGAAGACAGCATGGACCGCGCGGTGGCGGCTTACCCGGATGCGGCGCTGATTTACGAGCGCAATATCGCGCGGCTGCGCGATCTCGGGCTACAAGGCTGGCAAGATTTGCAGATGGTCACGCCTTCGCAGAGCATGGAGGGCGCGCCATGAAGCGGCAAAGTGATGCCGCAGGAAAAAGACCAGGCAAAGTAGCACGGCCAGGCAAAGCGGTGCAAGCGCAAGCGCCGGGCGGTCGCCAAGCCGCGCGGGATCAGCAACTCGCCGAACTGCTTCGCCCCGGCCAGTCCATCGCCTTGCTCCAGCATTTGCACATTCTCACCCGCGAAGGCCAACTCAACCAGGACTCGCGGCGCAAGCTCAAGCAGGTGTACCACCTCTACCAATTTATCGAAACTTTGTTGCGCGAATTGGCGCAGGCCGGGCCGGCAGACGCCGCGCAAGCTGCGCAAGGCTTAACGGTGGCCGATCACGGCGCGGGCAAGTCCTACTTGGGTTTCATTCTTTACGATTTGTTTTTTAAGCACCTGGACAGTGGTCAGGTCTATGGCATCGAAAGCCGCAGCGAATTGGTGGAGAAATCGCGCGCGCTAGCGGCCCAACTGGGTTTTGGGCGCATGCAGTTTCTGGATGTGACGGTGGCCGAATCGGCGCAGTCAGCCTTGCTGCCACCACGGATTGATCTGGTTACGGCTTTGCATGCCTGCGATAGCGCAACGGACGACGCCATTGCCTTCGGTCTGGCCAAGCAAGCACGCGCTTTTGCCCTGGTGCCCTGTTGCCAGGCGGAGGCGGCGCGCCATTTGGGCAGCAACAAAGCGCTGATGTTGTCGCGAACGCCCTTGGCAGAGTTGTGGCGCCACCCTTTGCACGCGCGCGAGCTGGGCAGCCAGATTACCAATGTGCTGCGCTGCCTGTTTTTGGAGGCCAATGGCTACCAAGTGACGGTGACTGAACTGGTGGGCTGGGAACACAGCATGAAAAATGAATTGATTTTGGCCCGCTACACCGGCCAGAAAAAACGCGTCGCTGCACAGCGCATGCAGGAAATTGGCGAACAATTCGGCCTGAAAGACCTGATTGACACGCGGTTTACATGGCGGGCCGACAATTCTTAAGACAACGCCAGCGCAGGCTGGCGCGTTACCACAGCACGCCCTCGCAATAGTCCAGTGGCCGGGTATAGAAGTTGCGCGGCTTCAGCCTTCATTTTTAGCATTACCAAAGGGATTTACATGAGAAACACGGTTCAAAGTCTTGTGCTCGTAGTTGCGGTTACGGTACTGAGCGCCTGCGCCACCAGCAGCCCCGATGTCATCAGCCGCCAAGACGCCCAAGTGGCGGCCCAGGTGCAAGACGGCGTAGTCATTAGCATCCGGTCCGTCACCGTTGATGGCAGCCAATCCGGAATGGGCGCAGCCGCAGGCGGTATCGTTGGCGCTGCGGTGGGAACCGGTGGCAGCAGCATCCAGCGCGAAAAAATCGGCTTGGGCGTATTGGCTGGCGTGGCAGGCGCACTGGCCGGCAATGCCATCGAGCGCATGGCGACCAAAGAAGAAGCCTTTGAAATCATTGTCCAATTGCGCAATGGCGATCGCCGCGCCATCGTGCAAGCCAAGGGCAACGAAACCCTTTTCGCGGGTGACTCCGTCATCATCGTGACTTCCGGCGGCAAGGTGCGCGTCGCGCGCGCGCCGCGGTAAGAAAAAGGCGCTCCCCGGCGCTCAGGCCACAAGGCTTGCCCAGCGCCTACATCAGAGGGCGCCATCAAGGGCCAAATCTAAATAGGGGACAGGTTGGCGATAAGATGCGGCAAACCCACCGCATCGCCTATGGCCCGCCTTCCCCGCCTCAGCCTGCCCGGCTACCCTCACCACATCATCCAGCGCGGTAACAACCGCCAGGCGATTTTTTCCAGCGCCGCTGATTACCGGCATTTGCTGGACTTGCTGCGCACGCATGCCCGCGAATGCCAAGTCGCGGTACACGCCTATGTGCTCATGAGCAACCACTTCCATCTCTTGCTCACCCCGCAGGACGCCGAGGGCCTGCCGCGCATGATGCAAGCCGTGGGCCGTAGCTACGTGCAGTATTTCAACCGCAAACAACAGCGCACCGGCACCTTGTGGGAAGGGCGTTACCGCTCCACCGTCTTGCAAACCGAGCGCTATTTGCTGCAATGCATGGCCTATATCGATCTCAACCCAGTGCGCGCGGCCATGGTGGCCGGGCCGCAAGACTATCCCTGGTCCTCGTATGCGCATTACGCTGGACAGCGCGCCGACCCCTTGGTCAGCCCGCACCCGCTGTACTGGGAAATGGGCAACACGCCGTTTGCTCGGGAGGCCGCCTATCAGACGTGGGTACAGGCAGGCGTGGACGGTTCCGCCCAACAAGTCCTGACCGATGCGACGCTGCGCGGCTGGGCGCTAGGTGAAGCAGATTTTGTTGCGGATTTGCAAAAACGCACCGAGCGCCGTATTAGCAAATCCAAGGCCGGTAGGCCGCCGATGGCGCCGTCTGCAATCACCTAGGCGCCTAATCGCCGAATCGGCTAATCGCCATTTCAGCCGCCTTTTCGTTGAAATTTAACCTGTCCCCAATTTACAGAACTCCTGCTTTTAGGGGAATTAATTAGGTTCTGACCCCAATTAATTTTCAAAAAATGATGTTGCGTTGCAGTATGCTTGCCGTCCTTTGTAATTTTTCCAGGAGCGGGTTATGACCACGGCGGCTGAAAAGGAGCATCTGCAGCAATTTGGTTTGTATGCGGGGGATCAGGAACATGACGCCTGCGGTGTGGGCTTTGTGGCCCATATCCGGGGCGAGAAAAGCCACAGCATTGTGAGCAACGCGCTCAAGATTCTGGAAAACCTGGACCACCGCGGCGCGGTGGGCGCGGACAAGCTGATGGGCGATGGTGCTGGCATCTTGCTTCAATTGCCAGATGCCCTCTACCGCGAAGAAATGGCGGCCCAGGGCGTGCAACTGCCTGCGGCTGGTGAGTATGGCGTCGGCATGATTTTTCTGCCCAAAGAGCGCGCCTCGCGTCTGGCTTGCGAGCAGGAAATGGAACGCGCGATCAAGGCCGAAGGCCAGGTGCTTTTAGGTTGGCGCGATGTGCCGCTCAATGCAGACATGCCCATGTCCCCCACGGTGCGGGAAAAAGAGCCGGTCATACGGCAGGTGTTTATCGGGCGCGGCAACGATGTGATCGTGCAAGACGCGCTAGAGCGCAAGCTCTATGTCATCCGTAAAACCGCCAGCGCAGCGATTCAGCACCTCAACCTCAAGCACAGCAAGGAATACTACGTTCCTAGCATGTCCAGCCGCACTGTGATCTACAAAGGCTTGCTGCTGGCCGACCAAGTAGGCACGTATTTCAAAGACCTGCAAGACGTACGCTGCGTGTCCGCCCTGGGCCTGGTACACCAGCGTTTTTCTACCAACACTTTCCCCGAGTGGCCGCTGGCACACCCTTATCGCTATGTGGCGCATAACGGCGAGATCAACACCGTCAAAGGCAATTACAACTGGATGAAAGCGCGCGAAGGCGTGATGTCTTCGCCGGTGCTCGCCGCTGACCTGAAAAAGCTCTACCCCATCAGCTTTGCCGGCCAGTCGGACACGGCCACCTTTGACAACTGCCTGGAACTGCTGACCATGGCTGGCTACCCCATCAGCCAGGCCATGATGATGATGATTCCTGAGCCATGGGAAAACCACAGCACCATGGACGAGCGCCGCCGCGCTTTTTACGAATACCACGCGGCCATGCTCGAGCCTTGGGATGGCCCGGCCTCTATCGTGTTTACCGATGGCCGCCAGATCGGCGCCACCTTAGACCGCAACGGCCTGCGCCCCTCGCGCTATTGCATCACCGACGATGATTTGGTCATCATGGGTTCGGAGTCCGGCGTACTGCCGGTGCCCGAAAACAAAATCGTGCGCAAATGGCGTTTGCAGCCGGGCAAGATGTTCCTGATCGATCTGGAACAAGGCCGCATGATTGACGACGAAGAGCTGAAATCGGGCCTGGCCAACAGCCGTCCGTACAAACAATGGATTGAGAACCTGCGCATCAAGATTGACCATGTGGCTAAGGGCGAAAGCACCGCCCCTGTCATGCCGAATGCCGCAGATTTGCTAGACCGCCAACAAGCCTTTGGCTACACGCAGGAAGATCTGAAATTCCTGATCGCCCCCATGGCCAGTCTGGGCGAAGAAGCGCTGGGCTCTATGGGCAACGACAGCCCCCTGGCCGTACTCAGCGATAAAAACAAGCCGTTGTATAGCTACTTCAAGCAATTGTTCGCGCAGGTGACCAACCCGCCCATCGACCCGATTCGAGAAGCTATCGTGATGTCCCTGGTGTCTTTTGTAGGCCCCAAGCCCAATTTGCTGGACATCAACCAAGTCAACCCTCCCATGCGCTTGGAAGTGTCGCAGCCGGTGCTGGACTTCACCGACATGGCCAAACTGCGCGACATCGAGCGCCACACCCATGGCAAATTCCGCAGTTACACCCTAGACATTACCTACCCGCTAGACTGGGGCCACGAAGGCGTGGAGGCCAAGCTGGCGTCCTTGTGCGCCGAAGCGGTTGACGCCATCAAGAGCGGCAACAACATCCTGATCATCAGCGACCGCGTTATGAGCGCCACCCAAGTGGCTATCCCCGCTTTGCTGGCACTGTCGGCCATTCACCAGCATTTGGTGCTGGAAGGCTTACGCACCACGGCGGGCCTGGTGGTGGAAACTGGAAGTGCGCGTGAAGTTCACCACTTCGCTGTTCTCGCCGGTTATGGCGCCGAGGCCGTGCATCCCTATTTGGCGATGCAAACCCTGGTGCAGATGAGCGTTGGCTTGCCTGGCGCGCTTAGCGCCGACAAGGCGATTTACAACTACGTCAAAGCCGTGGGCAAAGGCCTGTCCAAAATCATGTCCAAGATGGGTGTCAGCACCTATATGAGTTACTGCGGCGCGCAGTTGTTCGAGGCGATTGGTTTGTCCACAGACACCGTGCGTAAATACTTCACCGGCACGCCCAGCCGCGTCGAAGGCATAGGCGTGTTTGAAATCGCCGAAGAAGCTATCCGCACCCACAAGCTGGCCTTTGGCAAAGACCCGGTGCTGGCCAACGCCCTGGACGCGGGCGGCGAATACGCCTGGCGTGTGCGCGGCGAAGAGCATATGTGGACGCCTGACGCAATTGCCAAGCTGCAACACAGCACGCGCGCCAACAACTGGAGCACGTACAAAGAGTACGCGCAAATCATCAACGACCAGACGCGTCGTCAACTGACCTTGCGCGGTTTGTTCGAGTTTCGTATCGACCCAAGCAAAGCCATCTCCATCGACGAAGTGGAGCCCGCTGCCGAAATCGTCAAAAGATTTGCCACCGGCGCCATGTCGCTCGGTTCTATTTCCACGGAAGCGCACAGCACCTTGGCCGTGGCCATGAACCGCATCGGCGGCAAGAGCAATACCGGCGAGGGCGGCGAAGACCCGCTGCGCTACCGCAATGAACTCAAAGGCATCCCTATCAAGCAGGGCCAGACCATGTCGGACCTTTTGGGCAAGGAAATTTTTGAGGTCGATTACGCGCTGCAAGCGGGCGACTCCATGCGCTCCAAAATCAAGCAAGTGGCCTCGGGCCGCTTTGGCGTGACGGCTGAGTACCTGGTCAGCGCGGACCAGATTCAGATCAAGATGGCCCAAGGCGCCAAGCCCGGCGAAGGCGGGCAATTGCCCGGCAGCAAAGTGTCCGAGTACATCGGCAAGTTGCGCTACTCGGTGCCCGGCGTGGGCCTGATCTCGCCGCCGCCGCACCACGATATTTACTCCATTGAAGACCTCGCGCAACTGATTCACGACCTGAAAAACGTCGCGCCCCATTCGGATATCAGCGTGAAGTTGGTGTCGGAAATCGGCGTGGGTACGGTAGCCGCAGGTGTTGCCAAGTGCAAGGCCGACCATGTGGTGATCGCCGGGCATGATGGCGGCACCGGTGCCTCGCCCTGGTCTTCTATCAAACACGCGGGCAGCCCCTGGGAAATTGGCCTGGCCGAGACGCAGCAAACCCTGGTGCTCAATCGCTTGCGCAGCCGTATCCGGGTGCAGGTCGATGGCCAAATGAAAACCGGCCGCGACGTTGCCATCGGCGCCTTGCTCGGTGCCGACGAATTTGGCTTTGCTACTGCGCCGCTGGTGGTCGAAGGCTGCATCATGATGCGAAAGTGCCACCTCAATACGTGTCCCGTGGGCGTGGCGACGCAAGACCCGGTGCTGCGCCAAAAATTTTCGGGCAAGCCCGAGCATGTGGTGAACTATTTCTTCTTTGTTGCCGAAGAAGTGCGCCACATCATGGCGCAACTAGGCGTGCGCAAGTTTGACGATTTGATTGGCCGTGCCGACCTGCTGGACATGCGCAAAGGCATTGACCACTGGAAGTCCAGCGGCCTAGATTTCAGCCGTCTGTTTGCGCAGCCGCAAGTGCCTAGCAGCGTGTCCCGTTTCCAAAACGAAACCCAAGAGCATGGCCTGGAAAAGGCACTCGATGTGCGCTTGATCGAAAAGAGCCGCGCCGCCATCGACAGAGGTGAAAAAGTGCAGTTCATGGAAGTGGCGCGCAATGTCAATCGCTCCGTGGGGGCCATGCTGTCGGGCGCGATTACTAAAGTGCACCCCGAAGGCCTGCCCGATGACAGTATTCGCATCCAGCTCGAAGGCACGGGCGGCCAGTCTTTCGGCGCGTTTTTGTGCAATGGCGTGACGCTCTACCTAATTGGCGACGCCAACGACTACACCGGCAAGGGATTGTCCGGCGGGCGCGTAGTGGTGCGCCCTAGCATTGACTTTCGGGGCGAAGCCATCCGCAACACCATTGTGGGCAATACCGTGATGTACGGTGCCACCAGCGGCGAAGCTTTCTTCAGCGGCGTTGCCGGTGAGCGATTTGCAGTACGCCTGTCGGGCGCCACCGCAGTGGTCGAAGGGACGGGCGACCATGGCTGCGAATACATGACCGGCGGCACCGTGTTGGTCTTGGGTAAAACGGGACGCAACTTTGCCGCCGGCATGAGCGGCGGCATTGCCTATGTGTATGACGAAGACGGCCAGTTCGCCAGCCGCTGCAATACCGCCATGGTCAGCATGGAGCTGGTGCTCAGCCTCAAAGAGCAAGAGACGCAGATCGACAAAGCCGTCTGGCACCGTGGCCAATCGGACGAAGCGCAGTTGCGCAAATTGCTGGAAGACCACAACCGCTGGACTGGCAGCAAACGCGCCCGCGAATTGCTAGACCAATGGGATAGCGCGCGTAGCAAATTCGTCAAGGTGTTCCCGCTGGAATACAAGCGGGCCTTGGGCGAAATTCACGCGAAAAAATCCGCAGCGGTCAAGGCTCCCGCGAAGACCAAAGCGACCAGCAGCACAGCAGCCTAAGCACACACGAGCGAATACACAGGACCAGCATCATGGGAAAAATTACCGGATTCATGGAGTTTGCGCGCGTCGAAGAGGGCTATGCCCCGGTTCCCGAGCGCGTGAAGAATTACAAAGAGTTTGTGATCGGTTTAGATGATCAGCAAGCCAAAACCCAAAGCGCCCGCTGCATGGACTGCGGCACACCGTTTTGCAACAGCGGCTGCCCGGTCAATAACATCATCCCGGACTTCAACGACCTGGTGTTCCAAGATGATTGGAAAGCTGCGATTGAGGTTTTGCACAGCACGAATAATTTCCCCGAGTTCACCGGCCGCATTTGCCCCGCGCCCTGCGAAGCGGCGTGTACGCTTAATGTGAATGACGACGCGGTGGGCATCAAATCCATCGAGCACGCCATCATCGATCGCGCCTGGGCCGAAGGCTGGGTGCAAGCCCAGCCCGCAACGCAGCAGACCGGGAAAAAAGTAGCCGTTATTGGCTCGGGACCCGCCGGTTTGGCCGCGGCGCAGCAATTGGCGCGTGTCGGCCATGCGGTGACGGTGTTTGAAAAGAATGACCGCGTCGGCGGCTTGCTGCGCTACGGTATTCCCGATTTCAAAATGGACAAAGGCCACATCGACCGGCGCATGGCGCAGTTGCAGGCCGAAGGCGTGACGGTGCGCACCGGCGTGCTGGTGGGCGAGTGGCCCAAGGATTCCAAAGTGACCAACTGGGCCAAGGAAACCGTGTCCGCCGCCCAATTGCAAAAAGACTTTGACGCGGTTTTGCTGGCCGGTGGTTCCGAGCAGTCGCGCGACCTGCCGGTGCCGGGCCGCGATTTGGAGGGCATCCATTTCGCCATGGAGTTTTTACCCCAACAAAACAAAGTCAATGCGGGCGATAAATTTCCGGGCCAATTGCGCGCTGACGGTAAGCACGTCATCGTGATCGGCGGGGGCGATACCGGCTCGGACTGTGTGGGCACCAGCAATCGCCATGGCGCGGCCAGCGTCACCCAGTTTGAAGTCATGCCCCAGCCGCCGGAAGTGGAAGACCGGCCCCTGACCTGGCCCTACTGGCCTTTGAAGCTGCGCACCAGTTCTAGCCACGAAGAGGGCTGCGTGCGCGAGTTTGCGGTGTCCACCAAGTCTTTTGCCGGTGAAAAAGGCAAGGTCAAAAGCCTGACCACGGTGCACGTGGAAATGAAAGGCGGCAAATTGGTGGAAGTACCCGGCACGGAAAAGACCTACCAGGCCGATATGGTGCTGCTGGCTATGGGCTTTGTCCACCCAGTTGCCAGCGTGCTGGACGCCTTCGGGGTCGCCAAAGACGCCCGCGCTAATGCCAAAGCGGGCACCGAGGGCGCTAGCGCCTACGTTACCAACGTGCCCAAGGTGTTCGCTGCCGGAGACATGCGGCGCGGCCAGTCGCTGGTGGTCTGGGCCATCCGCGAAGGACGCCAGGCCGCCCGCGCCGTCGATGAATTTTTGATGGGCAGTAGCGAGCTGCCGCGCTAGGCGCAAGCCACGGCTTGGGTAAAGCTTAGGAAAAGTCCGACCCAAACCCGGCTACAGCCCCTACAAGAGTCCCCTTCGCACGGGCTTTTGCGGGGCTAGCCCTTATGATGCGGGGCTACGCCAACGCACCATGCCTGCCGCCTCCGACCCCCTTGTACGCATCAACAATCTGAGCTTCGCTTACCACGAACGTCTCATATTGGACGGCACCAGCTTTAGCGTGCCGCGCGGTAAGGTGACCGCGCTGATGGGCGCCAGCGGTGGCGGTAAAACCACCTTGCTGCGCCTGATTGGCGGGCAAATTCGGGGTCAAAGCGGGCAGGTGCTGTTTGACGGCCAGGACATAGGTGCCATGGACCAAACGGCTTTGTACGCCGCGCGGCGGCGCATGGGCATGTTGTTCCAGTTTGGCGCCTTGTTTGCCGACTTATCCGTTTTTGACAACGTGGCTTTTCCCTTGCGCGAACACACTACCCTGCCCGAAGCGCTGATTCGCGACATCGTGTTGATGAAGCTGCAAGCCGTAGGCCTGCGCGGCGCGCGCGACTTGATGCCCAGCGAAGTCTCCGGCGGCATGGCGCGGCGTATTGCGCTGGCACGCGCGATTGCACTAGACCCGGAACTGGTCATGTACGACGAGCCCTTTTCCGGTCTGGACCCGATCTCCCTGGGCACCTCGGCCCACTTAATTCGCCAGCTCAACGACACCATGGGCCTGACCAGTATTTTTGTGTCCCACGAATTGGAACAAACCTTTGGCATCGCTGACCATGTGGTGATTTTGGCCAATGGCCGTGTCGCCACTGAAGGCACGCCCCAGCATGTGCGTGAAAGCACCGACCCGCTGGTTTATCAATACGTGCACGCGCAAACCGATGGTCCGGTGCGTTTTCATTACCCGGCGCCGGACATGGCGCAGGACTTCGGCGCGCAGGCTGCACCATGATGGCCCAAGCCTTGCGCGATCTAGGCTTTGCGGTGCGCGAAAAGCTGGCGCACATCGGCTACGGCGCGCGCTTGTTTGTGCGCTTGTTGTGGACCCTCAAGTCCAGTTTGCAACGCTTCGGGCTGATCCGCGACCAGATTCATTTTTTAGGCAATTACTCGCTGGTCATCATTGCGTTTTCGGGCTTGTTTGTCGGCTTTGTTTTTGGCCTGCAGGGCTACTACACCTTGCAGCGATACGGCTCCTCAGAGGCATTGGGTCTGTTGGTAGCGCTCAGCCTGGTGCGTGAACTGGGCCCGGTCGTCACCGCTTTGCTGTTTGCCGGGCGCGCCGGTACCTCGTTGACCGCCGAAATCGGCCTGATGAAAGCCGGCGAACAGATTAGCGTGATGGAAATGATGGCGGTAGACCCGGTGCAGCGCGTGTTGGCACCGCGTTTTTGGGGTGGCGTGATTGCCATGCCCTTACTCGCAGCGGTGTTTAGCGCCATGGGCATTGTGGGCGGCTGGGTGGTGGGCGTGGTGATGATTGGCGTCGATAGCGGCTCTTTCTGGAGCCAAATCCAGGGCGGCGTGGACGTATGGCGTGATGTGGGCAATGGCATCATCAAGAGCATCATCTTTGGTTTTACCGTGACTTTTGTTGCGCTGTTGCAGGGCTATGTTGCGCAGGCCACGCCCGAAGGCGTGGCCGCCGCCACCACCCGCACCGTGGTGATGGCCTCTTTATCCGTGTTGGTGATGGACTTTGTCCTCACCGCCATGATGTTTACGATTTAGCGACCGCTTTTCCAGAAAGAATTCGCATGCAACGCTCTAAAAATGATCTGTGGGTTGGCCTTTTTGTGCTGATCGGCGCCGTCGCCATTTTGTTTTTGGCCCTGCAATCGGCCAATTTGCTCAGCCTCAATTTCCAGTCCACCTATAAAGTGACTGCCAAGTTCGATAACGTGGGCGGCCTCAAAGCCAAGGCCGCGGTGCGCAGCGCGGGCGTGGTGGTGGGGCGGGTAGAAAAAATTGTGTTTGACGACAAAAGCTTTCAGGCCCAGGTATACCTTGCTATGGAAAGCCGTTACCGTTTCCCCAAAGACAGCTCGCTCAAAATTTTGACCAGCGGCTTGCTGGGTGAGCAATACCTGGGCATAGAAGCCGGTGCCGAAGAAGCCGTGCTGGCTGCGGGCGACACGATTACCACCACCCAGTCGGCGGTAGTGCTGGAGAGCCTGATCAGCCAGTTCTTGTACAGTAAAGCCGCAGGCAGCGCCGGGACCAAAGAAGCGGATTGATGGCAATTTCTAAGTCCCTGCGCCTGCTAAGGGTCTGCGCCTGCGCGGCGGCCTTGACCTATGCTTGCGTGGGAGCCTGGGCGCAAGCTGCTAAGCCTAGCATTCTGGTCGATCCCCTCGAGCCCTTTAATCGCGCCGTATATGGATTCAATGAGGTGCTCGATCACGCGGTGATGCGCCCTGTCGCCATTGCGTATACCGAATTGCTGCCGCGCTGGGTGCGCAATAGCGTCACCCATTTTTTTGGTAATTTGGCTGATGTCTGGTCCATACCCAACAATGCGCTGTCTTTGCGGCCCAAGGCCACGGTGGACAGCATCAAGCGCGTGGCGGTCAATAGCACGGTGGGCTTGTTGGGCTTGCGTGACGTGGCCAGCACCATGGACATTGACAAGCATCCGGCCGATTTCGGTTTGATGCTCAATCGTTGGGGCGTGCCCTCAGGGCCATACGTGGTGGTGCCTTTGCTAGGTCCGCGCACCCTGATCGAGGTGGTGGTCTATCCCCTGGATTGGAAAGGCAACCTGGCCAACAGTGTGGATGATGTGCTGCTGCGCGACTTGTTAATGGCGGTCAGTTTCACCGATTTGCGGGTCAGTTACTTGCACGCTGACGATGTGGTCAATGCGGTAGCCTTTGATCAGTATTCCTTTAAGCGGGATGCCTATTTGCAGCGTAGGATTTACTTGCAAAACGACGGGGAAAGCCCGGACAGCATGGACGATCAACCGTAGAATCCGCCGAAAGTGCGGGAGTTACATGGTCAAAAGCTCCCCCGGCCCGGCTTGTACCAAGCAAGGTCAACCCAATTGCAGCGATACGCAGGGAGAAAAATGCTGAGTTTTCGATATATCAAACAGCTAGCCGCACTGTTGATGCTGGCAGCGGGCGCACTGTCTGCGGGAAGCGCATGGGCCCAGGACGAGGCTGCCGACGTATTTGTCAAGCGCATGTCCACCGAGGTGCTGGACGTGATTAAAGCCGACAAATCCATGCGTGGTGGTGACATCGCCAAAGTGGTTGCGCTAGTGGACACGCGCATCATGCCGCACGTGGATTTTCAACGTATGACGGCTTCTGCCGTCGGCCCAGGCTGGCGTCAGGCCACGCCCGAGCAGCAAAAACGCTTGCAAGACGAATTCAAAATTTTGCTGGTGCGTACCTATTCCGGCGCCTTGTCCCAGATCAGCGACCAGGTCATTGCCATCAAGCCATTGCGCGCCGGGCCTGAGGACAAAGAGGTGGTGGTGCGCACCGAAGTGCGCGGCAGCGGCGAACCGATTCAGCTCGATTACCGCCTGGAAAAAACGCCGGGGCAGGGCACGGGTTGGCGAATTTTCAATATCAACGTCATGGGCGTTTGGCTGGTCGAAACTTATAAAAGCCAGTTTGCCCAAGAAATCAATGCCAAGGGCGTGGACGGCCTGATCGAATCTCTGGCTGCGCGCAACAAGTCCAACGCGAAAAAGCCCTGACATGCTGGCTTTACCCGCCGTCCTCACCCATGCCCTGGCCGGCCCCTGCCTGGAGCAGCTGTCTGCCGGTATGGCGGCAGGCCCGAAGCACGTGGTGCTGGACGCGCAAGCCTTGCAAGAATTCGATTCCTCGGCCCTGGCCGTTTTGCTGGAATTGCGGCGCGCCTGCCTGCGCTTGGGCAAGCAGTTGACTATCGAGGGTGCGCCGGTGCGGCTGATGCATTTGGCCTCGCTCTATGGCGTGCGCGCTTTGCTCGAGGACGGCGCGCAGGCCCACACCGAAACCATAGTTCCGGCACCGGTTTAAGCCCATCGTCCAGCCCACGGGGCGCGAGCAGGCTTGCGGCGTAAAATCCGGCGTTTATGCCTGCCATTTCCTTCCAGTCAATTTCAAAGGCGTATGCCTCGCCCAAAGGCCCGCCAGGCAGCAAATTCCTAGCCGTGGACCAGGTCAGTCTGGATATTGAGCAAGGCGAATTTTTCGGTTTGCTCGGCCCCAATGGCGCTGGCAAAACCACCATGATCAGCATGCTCGCGGGCCTGACCCGGCCCAGCGCAGGCAGCGTCAGCGTGTTAGGTAGCGATGTGCAGCGCGACTATGCACAGGCCCGGCGAAAGCTTGGCGTGGTGCCGCAAGAGCTGGTATTCGATCCCTTTTTCAATATCCGCGAAGCCTTGCGCATCCAGTCCGGCTACTTCGGCGTGCGCAATAACGAGGCCTGGATTGACGAGTTGTTAGAAAGCTTAGGCCTGGCCGACAAAGCCCAGGCCAATATGCGCCAGTTGTCTGGCGGCATGAAGCGGCGTTTTTTGGTGGCGCAAGCCCTGGTGCACAAGCCGCCTGTCATCGTGCTCGATGAGCCCACGGCAGGCGTGGATGTGGAGTTGCGCCAGACCCTGTGGCAGTTCATTGCCAAGCTCAATAAACAAGGGCATACCGTTTTGCTCACGACCCACTATTTGGAAGAGGCTGAGGCCTTGTGTGGCCGAATCGCCATGCTTAAGTCCGGCCGCATCGTGGCTTTGGACCATACCAGCGAACTGCTCAAAGCTGCCTCCAGCAACGTATTGCGCTTTAAGGTGGAAGGCACGCTGCCCGAGGCCTTGCGCACACAGGCGCGGGTTACCGGGCGCATTGTGCAATTTCCGGCGCATGACGCGCTGGAAATTGAGCGCTATTTGGCCGCGGTGCGCGAAGCCGGTCTGCATGCCGAGGATGTAGAAATCCGCAAAGCCGATCTGGAAGACGTGTTTTTAGACGTGATGCAAAAGCATTCCGGCAAAGCCGCACCGCCGGTGGCCGATGCCGCAGGAGCCGCAGCATGAACGGCTGGCAAACCCTGCTCTACAAAGAAATTTTGCGTTTTTGGAAAGTCGCTTTCCAAACTATCGCCGGCCCGGTCCTGACCGCCATGTTGTATTTGCTGATCTTCGGCCATGCCTTAGAAGACCATGTGAAGGTGTATGACCAGGTCAGCTACACCGCTTTCTTGGTGCCTGGCTTGGCCATGATGAGCCTATTGCAAAACGCGTTCGCTAACAGCTCGTCTTCGCTCATCATGAGCAAGGTCATGGGTAATCTGGTGTTTATCTTGCTCACGCCGCTGTCCTATTGGCACTGGTTTGTGGCTTATGTGGGCGCTGCCGTGGTGCGCGGTTTGGTGGTGGGCGCGGGGGTATTTGTGATTGCGGCGTTTTTCACGCACATCAGCTTTGCGCAGCCGGTGTTTATTTTTCTGTTCGCCGTCATGGGCGCAGCCATGATGGGTACCTTGGGACTGATTGCCGGCTTGTGGGCCGAGAAGTTTGACCAACTGGCTGCGTTTCAAAACTTCGTGGTCATGCCCATGACGTTTTTAAGCGGCGTGTTTTACTCCATCCACTCGCTGCCCCCGTTCTGGCAAATCGTCAGCCATTGCAACCCCTTCTTTTACATGATCGATGGGCTGCGCTACGGCTTTTTTGGCGTGAGCGATGTTTCGGCTTGGCTTAGCCTGAGCGTGGTCGGCGGCTCCATGCTGCTGGTCTTTGCGATTGCACTTAACTTGCTGCGCACGGGTTACAAAATCCGCAGCTAAAACTTCTATTTCCATGACCGCAGAACAACTCCAAGCCCTGATTACCGCTGGCCTGCCTTGCACGCATATTGCGCTGGAAGGCGATGGCCGCCATTGGTATGCCACGATTGTGTCGGACGCTTTTGAAGGCAAACGCCTGATCGCGCGCCACCAGCAGGTCTATGCCACGCTAGGCGGGCGCATGCAGACCGACGAGGTACACGCCCTGTCCATGAAAACTTTTACACCTGCCGAATGGGCAGCGCAAAACGCGTAAGGGCTAAGCGATGGACAAGTTATTGATTCGCGGTGGCCGCAGCCTGCAAGGTGAGGTGCAAATTTCCGGTGCCAAAAACGCCACCTTGCCCGAACTGTGCGCCGCCTTGCTGACGCCCGAGCCGGTGCGCCTGCGCAACGTCCCGCGCTTGCAGGACGTATCCACCATGCGCAAGCTTTTGCTCAATATGGGCGTGCAGGTCAGCGAGCAAGATGGCAAGGAGCTACTCATCAACGCCGGTAGCTTGCATACGCCCGAAGCGCCTTATGAGTTGGTCAAAACCATGCGCGCCTCGGTGCTGGCCCTGGGGCCTTTGCTTGCGCGTTTTGGAAATGCCAAGGTTTCGCTGCCTGGTGGTTGTGCGATTGGTTCGCGCCCGGTGGACCAACACCTGAAGGGCCTAACGGCTATGGGCGCCGAGATTGCCGTGGAACACGGCTATATGCTGGCACGCATCGGCGGCGGGCGCAAACGCCTGAAGGGCGCGCGTATCACCACCGACATGGTGACCGTCACCGGCACCGAAAACTTCTTGATGGCCGCGGCCCTGGCCGAAGGCGAAACCGTTTTGGAAAATGCCGCGCAAGAGCCTGAGATTCCTGATTTGGCCGAAATGCTGATCGCCATGGGCGCGCGCATCGAAGGCCACGGCAGCAGCCGCATTCGCATTCAGGGTGTGGAGGCTTTGCACGGCTGTACCCACCAGGTGGTGGCCGACCGCATCGAAGCGGGCACGTTTTTATGTGCTGTGGCCGCAGCCGGTGGCGATGTGTTTCTCAAAGACGGACGCGCCGACCATCTAGACGCGGTTATCGAAAAACTGCAAGCCGCCGGAGCGCAGGTGCAGGCGGTGGAGGGCGGGATACGCATCCAGTCCCATGGCCGTTTGCAAGCCCAGAATTTCCGCACCACCGAATACCCCGGTTTCCCCACCGATATGCAAGCGCAGTTCATGGCCTTGAACTGTATTTCGGAAGGTGCATCGCGTAGCACCGAAACGATTTTTGAAAACCGCTTTATGCATGTCAACGAATTGCTGCGCCTGGGCGCCAATATCCAGATTGAAGGCAAAGTGGCGGTGGTGCAGGGCGTCAAGCGCTTGTCTGGCGCTACCGTGATGGCAACCGATTTGCGCGCCTCAGCCAGCTTGGTAATTGCCGGCCTGGTGGCGGAGGGCGAGACCGTGGTGGACCGGATTTACCATCTGGACCGTGGCTACGACCGGATGGAAAGCAAGCTGCGCGGCCTGGGCGCCGACATCGAGCGCATCCGTTAAATTATTTCGTACACCTAAAGAAGCGCATCCATGATCACCATCGCCTTGTCCAAAGGCCGTATTTTTGAAGAGACCGTGCCCTTGCTGGCGGCAGCGGGCATACGCGTGTTAGACGACCCGGAAACATCGCGCAAGCTGATTTTGGATACCAACCAGCCCGACGTGCGTGTGCTGGTGGTGCGCGCTACCGATGTACCCACGTATGTACAGTTTGGCGGCGCCGATATGGGTATCACCGGCAAAGACACTTTGCTAGAGCATGGCGGCGATTGGGGTGGTGGTAGCGCCGGATTGTTTCAACCGCTGGATTTGCAAATTGCCAAGTGCCGCATTAGCGTGGCGGTGCGGGCAGATTTTGATTACGCCTACGCCGTGCGCCAGGGCGCGCGCCTGCGCGTGGCGACCAAGTATGTGGCAATTGCCCGCGAGTTTTTCGCCAGCAAAGGCGTGCATGTGGATTTGATCAAGCTCTACGGCAGCATGGAGTTGGCGCCGCTGGTAGGCTTGGCCGATGCCATCGTGGACTTGGTGTCCACCGGCAATACTTTGCGCGCCAATAATTTGATTGAAGTAGAGCGCATCATGGACATCAGCTCGCGCCTGATCGTCAACCAAGCGGCACTCAAGCTCAAGCGCGAACCGATTCGCCGCATCATCGACGCCTTTGGCGCCGTCGTGGCCGCACCAGGCCAGACCGGCGCTTAAATCGCATGGCGCTTTCCAGTATGAATGCCCGCCCCCTGCGCCTGTCTACCACCCAGGCCGATTTCGAAACCCGGTTTCAACAGCGCCTGCACTGGTCTGCTGACACCGACGCCGCTATAGAGCAGCGCGTCGCTGACATTCTGGCCGATGTGAAGGCGCGCGGCGACGCCGCCGTGCTGGACTACACCGCGCGCTTTGACGGTTTGCAGGCCGCCTCCATGGCGGACTTGGAGTTGCAGCAAGCCGATTTCAAAGCCGCGTTTGACGGCCTGCCTGAAGCGCAAAAACGCGCTTTGCAAGACGCCGCCGCGCGCATACGCAGCTACCACGAAGCGCAGAAAAAAGCCTGCGGCGAAAGCTGGCAGTACCGCGACGCCGACGGCAGCTTGCTCGGTCAAAAAGTCACGCCGCTGGACCGCGCAGGTATTTACGTGCCCGGCGGCAAAGCGGCATATCCGTCCAGCTTGTTGATGAACGCGATTCCCGCGCATGTGGCCGGTGTGGGCGAAATCATCATGGTGGTGCCGACTCCGGTGCGCGGCAGCGTCGCCACCGGCGGCGCGGCTGGCGGCAAGACTGCTGCGCGCGGCGAGCGCAATGAACTCGTATTGGCCGCCGCTTATGTGGCCGGTGTCAGCCGCGCCTTCACCATCGGCGGCGCGCAAGCCGTGGCCGCCATGGCTTACGGCACGGCGACAGTCCCGCGTGTGGACAAAATCACCGGCCCGGGCAACGCCTATGTGGCAGCGGCCAAGCGGCGCGTGTTTGGCACGGTCGGCATAGACATGATCGCCGGGCCGTCAGAAATTTTGGTGCTGGCCGACGGCAGCACGCCGCCCGATTGGGTGGCCATGGATTTGTTCAGCCAGGCCGAGCACGACGAGCTGGCGCAAAGCATCTTGCTGTGTCCGGACGCGGCTTACATAGATGCTGTGCAAGCGGCCATCGACAAACTATTGCCTGAGATGCCCCGGCGCGACATCATCGCCGCCTCGCTCAACGGGCGCGGCGCTTTGATACACACCCGCAGCATGCAAGAGGCCTGCGCCATCAGCAACCGCATCGCGCCCGAACATCTGGAAGTCAGCAGCAGCGAGCCGCATACATGGGAGCCTTTGCTGATTCACGCAGGCGCGATTTTTCTGGGCGCGTTCACCAGCGAAAGCCTGGGCGACTATTGCGCCGGACCCAACCATGTGCTGCCCACCTCCGGCACCGCGCGTTTTTCTTCGCCGCTGGGGGTTTACGATTTTCAAAAGCGCAGCAGCTTGATTGAAGTGTCCGAAGCCGGAGCGCAAACACTGGGTCAGACCGCCTCCGTGCTGGCGCACGGTGAAGGTTTGCAAGCCCATGCGCGGGCTGCCGAGATGCGTTTGCGCCGTTCCTGAACTTTCAACGGCGTCAGCACACTCAAAAGATGTGCCGAACGATGAACCACGGGTTTGTCAACAGCCAGACCTCAGTTCGACAGAGTCTCGAACACCAGTCGCTAAGATGCTTAAACTATGAATTTCAACGTTTTAGAAATAACACCACAAACCGGTACATACACCGGTGGCCAGCTGTATCAAGCCGTCGATCAGCATGCCGACGGCCAGCAGCGGCAAGCCCAGGTAGATCAGCGCCCACAACACCGCCATGCCGGTCAAGCGCGGTTCGGGTATGCGGTGGCCCATCACGGTTTGCACCGGGTGGCGCGTAAAGAATTTTTTCCACATGGCTGCATGGTAACCAAAACAAGGCCTGCCGCATGAAGGTCGACTGGGGCACGCAAGACATGCCGGCCTGGGACCAGGCGCACGCCGCTGCCGCCGCGCCCTTGCAGCAAGACTGGGCTTACGGCTCGACCATGGTGTCGGTCGGTGCGCGTGTCTTGCGCGCCCGCGTCGAGGCCGATGACGTGCCGGTGGCGCAGGCGCAGTTCATTGTGCGTAAATTTGCAAAATATGTATCGCTGGCCTTGTGTACACGCGGCCCCTTGTGGCTGCAAGAAGTGAATGCCAAAGACAAAGCCGCTGCATACAAAGCAATGCGCCAAAGCCTGCCCTTGCCCGGTTTGCGTTTCATGATGGTCACGCCCAACGAAACGCTGGAGGAGCAGCCCGGCTTGCCAGCGGTGCGACGCATCATGTCGGGCTACAGCACGGTGATGCTGGATATTGACAAGCCCATGGAAACGCTGCGTGCGCAACTCGACAAGCGCTGGCGGCACCGTTTGGGCGGCGCGGAAAAATCTGAATTGAATGTGCAGCGCATGGGCACCAACCCGGGTCAGTACCGCTGGCTGCTGGACGCGGAAATGCAGCAACGTGTAGACCGTGGCCTGGAAGGCATGCCCTTGGTCTGGTTTGATCGGTATGCCG
>CAIPZV010000085.1 GCA_903869595.1 uncultured beta proteobacterium
ACTTCGCCACCCAGTGGATGTGGTCCTACAACCATGATCGCCCGCATATGGCCTTGGGTGGTTTTACCCCGAAGCAGCATTTGGCCAAGGCTGCATAACCGTTCTACTTTTAGGACCGGTGGAAAACGGGGGGATTACCATAGGCCAGATGCTTCATCGCCGGTGGTGGCGTCCACAGCACAACAGGTGCATCGCGTGCAATGCCAAAACCATACACCAGCAACGCAAAACCCAGCAAAGAGACTACGGAGTAGATCGCTTTAAAACGAGCAGGGCCCACGCCTTGGATGAGCTGCTCTCGCAGTGCGTCTCCGCTAATGCGCATGGAATGGGTACCCAAAAACAACAATAAACCCAGCACTAAAAACAACATACATATCCTTTTGAATACAAGTACCGTGCAAGCATACGCCTAGCGTCGCTAGCAAACAAGGCTGTGCATAAATCTGGCATAAGTAGGGACTTATCCACAGGCTTGCTTCAAACCGTGATGTTATTCATATCCAAGCGCATGCTTCAGGGCACTCGATACACATATTACGCATGAGGATAAGCTATTGATCTATATCGTAAAAAACCACTTAACCCAGAAAAAAGCCACTCTCTATCTACTACTACTAATTTGAAATAAAGAAATAGAGAAAACATAGCGTGAACCATTCCGGTGGACAAGTTTCAATTTACATGATCACAGAAACCAGAACCCAAAGCCTTTGATATTTCGTCAGGTAAAATTGATTTTTCGCTTTTACCTCTGTGCAGCACATCATGCCTGTTCAACCAGATCTTGCTTTTTCTGCCAATGAGGCCCCTGCGTTTGAACTAAAAAGCGCTCAATTAACACTCGTTGCGCTGCTGATCAAAACTTCTGACTTAGCCAAGCTTGCTGCCGAATTGCTCAAAAAATTTGGCCCTAATGGCGAAAGTCCTGAATTTTTTGATACCGATGGCGTGGTCCTGGACTTCAGCCAAGCCGGTCTTAGTCTCCCGCATCCACAATGGAATTTGCTGCTCAATACCTTGAGCCAATGCCGCTTGGTTGCCAGCGCAGTGCGCGGTTTGGATGATGCGAGTCTGGCAGTAGCTAAAAAATCAGGAATAGCAGAAGCACCCCCCGATATCCGTCGCCCGGCAACATCCAAAGCAGGCCCCTTAGCAGCGTCACCAGCGTTTGCGCCCACTGCAGCGCTGCCCAAACCATCCCAAGCGCCTCCAAGCCCCGCAATCGTTCCTCCTGTCGCCAGAGAGGGCGCCAACCCCACCATGGTGGTGAGTAAACCTTTGCGTTCTGGCCAGAAGGTTTATGCCCGGGGTGCGGATTTAATTGTGATGGCCATGGTCAACAGGGGTGCTGAAGTCATCGCCGACGGCAATATCCATGTGTATGCGCCGCTGCGCGGTAAGGCCATGGCCGGTGCCAGAGGCAACACTTCTGCCCGCATATTCGCCCTGGCCCTAGAGCCAGAGCTAGTGTCGATTGCCGGCGTGTACCGTACCACCGAGCAGGAATTAGGCTCCGATGTACTGGGTAAACCAGCGCAAGTCCGCCTAAGCGACGACGGAAAAGAAAAAATTATTATTGAAGCGTTGAAAACGTAAAATTCAACGCATTGACCCTCTCTTTTGAAAGATAGCTCTTCATGGCAAAAATTATTGTGGTCACTTCTGGCAAGGGCGGCGTTGGTAAAACAACGACCAGCGCCAGTTTTGCAACCGGCCTGGCTCTGCGCGGACACAAAACAGCAGTTATCGACTTTGACGTGGGCCTGCGCAATCTGGACCTGATCATGGGTTGCGAGCGACGCGTGGTTTATGACTTGATTAACGTCATCAGCGGCGAAGCCAATTTGCACCAGGCGCTGATCAAAGACAAGCAATGCGAAAACCTGTATGTGCTGGCAGCCTCCCAAACCCGCGACAAAGACGCACTGACGCAAGAAGGCGTTGAGAAAGTACTCCATGACCTGGCCGCCATGGACTTTGAATTTATCGTCTGTGATTCGCCTGCCGGTATTGAAACTGGTGCCTTGATGGCGATGCATTACGCCGATGAAGCGCTGGTGGTGACTAACCCGGAAGTTTCCTCGGTACGCGACTCTGACCGTATTTTGGGTATGTTAGCCAGCAAAACTAAACGCGCCATTGAGGGCTTAGAGCCGATCAAAGAGCATTTGCTAATCACCCGCTACAACCCCGCCCGCGTGGACCAGGGACAGATGCTGTCCCTCGAAGATATCCAGGATATTTTGCGCATCAAACTCATCGGCGTGATTCCCGAGAGCGAAACCGTGTTGCAGGCTTCCAACCAAGGCGTGCCCGCGGTGCATATGGCTGGCAGCGAGGTCGCTGAAGCCTATAAGGACGTGATCGACCGCTTCTTGGGCGAGGACAAACCCATGCGCTTTACCGAGGCGGTGAAACCCGGCTTTTTTAAGCGTTTATTCGGTGGGAACTAAGAGCATGTCCTTTCTCTCTTTTTTGTTGGGTGAGAAGAAAAAAACAGCCAGTGTTGCCAAAGAACGCTTGCAACTCATACTTGCCCACGAGCGCAGCGGTCGCAATGCCTCTGAGCCCGATTACATGGCCGATTTGCAGCGCGATCTGATCGCGGTGATCAGCAAATACATCAAAATCAATCCGAACGACATCAAGGTACAGCTAGAGCGTCAAGACAATCTGGAAGTGCTTGAAGTCAAGATTGAGCTACCGGACGCGCGCTAAGCTGTCAGGCCGCGCCGGTGGCCACGGCCACTGCGGTTTTGTCCAATACCCGGCGCAGCACAAAGCTCGAATGCACACCAGTAACGCCGGCGATGCGGGTAATGCGTTGCAGCAACAGTGACTGGTAATGGTCCATGTCGCGCACAATCACCTTAAGTTGGTAATCGGCCTCTTGGCCGGTGATCAGCAAGCATTCCAAAACCTCGGGTACCACCGCGATTTCAGCTTCAAAATTGGCAAAACGTTCGGGCGTGTGGATATCCATGGAAATATGGATGAGCGCGATCAAGGTGAGCCCGAGCTTGCGCGCATCCAGGTGCGCCCGGTAGCCCAGAATCAAACCCGCTTCTTCCAAAGCGCGTACCCGGCGCAAACAAGGTGAAGGCGATAAGCCGATCCGGTCAGCCAAGTCTTGGTTGTTGATGCGGCCATCTTCTTGCAGCACCTGCAAGATGTGTTGGTCAAAACGGTCGAGTTTCATCAATTACCTGTATCTCCCGGAGACCGGGACGTGCCAGTGAAAACAGTAGTGTGGGCCGGCGCAGCCACGGCCCGCGCAGTTCGTACATCTTAGGCTTTCATGGCCGCGTGGTACATTAGCCACGCAGACACGGCGTCCCGCACGCCCAGCACCATCCCGGCAGAGGACGGTGCCCAGCATCTGCTAGTCGATGCCACAACAGGGTTTTACCCCTCATTTGCGACTTTTCTTTCCCTTGTCACATGCGCCCTGCCGAGCGCGGTGAATTTCTTTTTTCATGATGTACAGACAATTTGCAGCGGCCCAAGAAGCCGCGACCACCATCGGTAAATACCGAATCGCCGCCTTGCCGGCACGTCTTTGCGCAGGCCAGTTTTGCGCTCAGGTGTCTATCGCCAGCGGCCAGGGCCAGGCCAGCACCGACCGCGTAATGCGCTTTACGCCGGTATTCCCTAGCCAAGATGCAGCCGCACAATATGCGCTCGAGCAAGGCATTGGCTGGGCCCACAGCGCCATCGGCAGCCCCTAAACCCCCACGAACATGCCACAATCCGCATTGCGAGCAAAGGAAACCCTATGGCAAAAGAAGAGTTAATTGAAATGATGGGCATCGTGAACGAGGTATTACCCGATACCCGTTTTCGCGTGACCTTGGATAACGGTCACCAGCTGATTGCTTATTCCGCCGGAAAAATGCGTAAAAACCACATCCGTATCCTGGCCGGTGACCGCGTGTCACTGGAGCTGTCACCCTATGATTTGAGCAAAGGCCGCATCAATTTCCGTCATATCGAAGGCCGTGGCCCCATGGTGCCGCGTCGTACCGCTGGTTGATATTTAGGTGCCCGAGCGCGCCAAGGCGCGCCGCTTGCGCACCGCCATTGCCAGACCTTGCAACACCGGCGCTGTTTGCGCCGTGCTGATGCAAGCATCGGTCACAGAAACCCCGTGTTCTAGCGCCTTTCCCGCCACCTTGTCCTGACGGCCCTCCTGCAGGTGGCTCTCGATCATTAGCCCGGTAATGCGTGCATCGCCCGCTGCGATTTGGTCCGCAACCGATTGCGATACCTCAATTTGACGGGCGTATTGTTTGCTGCTGTTGGCGTGCGACACATCAATCATCAACTGCGGGCGTAAACCTGAAGTTTCTAGCAAAGCACAAGCAGCTTGCACGTCAGCGGCGCTGTAATTGGGCTGTTTGCCGCCGCGCAAAATAATGTGGCAATCCGCATTGCCCTGGGTTTCAAACACTGCGGCTTGGCCCCACTTGGTCATGCCCATAAAAGCATGCGCCGATTGCGCTGCGAGGATGGCATCAACGGCCACCTTCACCCCGCCATCGGTGCCGTTTTTAAACCCTACCGGGCAGCTCAAGCCACTGGCCAATTGGCGGTGGCTTTGGCTTTCGGTCGTGCGCGCACCAATGGCGCCCCAACTCACCAGATCGCTGATGTACTGCGGGCTGAGTAAGTCCAAAAATTCGGTACCGACCGCTAAACCGGCGCTGACGATATCGAGCAGCAAGGCGCGCGCCAAATGCAGTCCTTCGTTGATGGAAAAACTCCCGTCCATGTGCGGGTCGTTGATGTAACCCTTCCAGCCCACCGTGGTACGCGGCTTTTCAAAGTAGCAGCGCATTACGATCAGCACATCATCTGCTAGCGCTTTGGACTGCGCTTGCAGCCAATGTGCATATTCCATGGCTTGGTCATGGTCGTGGATGGAGCAGGGCCCCACCACCACCAATAGGCGGTCATCGCGCCCATGCAACACATCGCAAATAGCCTGGCGGCTGTGTTCTACGCGGGCCAGTACGGCTTCGGAGGCGGGTAACTGTTCTTGAAGCAAGGCAGGGGAAATCAAGGGCCGCACTGCGCGGATACGGGTGTCGTCGGTGCGATTTTTATCGGGAGAAATAGGCATGAGTATGGCGTGGGGACAAAAGTGGCATTGTCCCGCGAAAACACGGGAATCTACGCCCAACGATTTGGCCTTGTCGATACCGATGGGCCGCATTTATGATGCAAACCCACCCAACGGAGATGGCCATGCCTGACGCAACCCGGATTCAAACCTTTACCGAGTTCTATCCCTTTTATTTGGGCGAGCACGCCAACCGCACCTCCCGGCGCCTGCATTTTGTGGGATCGAGCATTGGCCTGGTACTGCTTGTCAGCGCGGTTTTGGCCCCGAATGCCTGGCTGATTCCCTTGTCTTTGCTACAAGGCTATGCCTTTGCCTGGGTCGGGCATTTTTTCTTTGAACACAACCGCCCGGCGACATTCAAGTACCCGCTGTTTAGTTTTATGGGCGACTGGCGTATGTGGTGGGACATATTACGTGGGCACATCCATTTTTGAACCTGGCCGGTTCAAGCGGAGAACACCTCACCACTTGGATCAAACGTCATGCACTGGTCAAAGTGGACTTTGTGTCGGCAATGGGTGGCCCTGGCAAATACCCAAAGTTAGCTTTGAGGCTGGAGATGCGACTTAAAGCGGACTGCGTAGCCGGCAACTTGGCGCCTTTGAGCGCTTGCAACAGATGCGGCTCTTGCGCAGCTTCAAGGCCAAGGCTTCTATTCCTGAGGCGGGAGACCTTATCCATGGTTTAATTACCCATTTGACAGGCGCTTGTTGTCCGCAAACGAAAGGATATTCGCTAACGTCCGCCCGGCAGATGGTATTTATACAACAATTAAATAACGTTTGTATAAAAGACAACTATTTATTTTGTCGACCGCCGATTTAGTTTTGCCCATATGCGCTAGCTAGCATTGCGTATTCGTTCAGCACCTGGAACCCCCAGCTCCGGGTGCAAGCGCCCCGCCAGCCACCAAGCGCCAAGCAAAATTAGCGCGCCAACGGCGAATACGCCCACGACAGGCGCAAATTGCAGCACCATCCAGGCAATCGCAGGGGATACGATGCCCGAGACGTCGCGAAAGCTGGAGTACACCGCCGACATTTCCGTGCGCTCAGAGGGTTTGACGGACATCAAAAAAGGCAAACCAGCGCAGGTATCAAGCAAGACCAGAAACACCGTGCCGGCCAATAAAAAGCCGATCGTCGCCCAGGGCCAATACGCAAGCGCGGCAGCCGCCAAGTAGCAGGCACTGGCGCCCAGGCAACCGACCCGTATAGCGGTGCGCACCGAGCGCCTTTGCATCCACACCAGCATCAAGGGCGCTAAAAACAGCCCCATATTGGCAACCGAACTGGCTATGCCGCCGACTTGCTCGCCTAGTTTGTTTTCCACGGCGAAAATGCCTAAATAGACAAAAAACATCCACCAACCGCAAGAGCGAACCAAAGGCAAAACCCAGCCAGTTATCAACCGTGGCTGGGAAAAAAATCGGACAATAAGTGCCAAAGGATTTGCCCGGCGCGAATCATGCGGCGCTTGCGCGCCAGTGCCAGCGCTCCGGGCCAAAAACTTGCCATCGCCGAGTGGTGTTTTCCAAATCATCCAGGCCATCCAACTAGCAGCCCCAGCCAGCAAAATAAAGGGCGCACCGCCCCATACCGACAACAGCCACACCCCGGCAAACGGCCCCACCACCCAACCGGTGCCGCCGTAAAAAAGGCGCATGGTCTCCAAGCGGGTGAAGTCGGTTTTCTCCAGATGGTCCAACACATAGCTGTTGTAGCAAACAAAGGATATGGCTGCGGCAATGATGGCGCACAAAAGCGCCAAAGTCGTCCATTTGCCTTGCAACATACCCAATGCCGAAGCCACCAAATACAAACTCACTGCGCCCAAATACACCTGCCGCCGTGTAAATACACGCACCATGGCTGGCACCAAAAGTGCCGCCAGCAAAGATGCCAAACCGACACAAAAATAGATTTCTGAAACCAGTTGCGCACTGCCCCAAGCGCGGTACAGCAGCAAAGGAAAGACCGACAAAGTGCAGCCCCGGCACAAAGCCTCAAGGCCGGCAATACGGGCAAAGGACTCGACAGTGGGTTGCGGGGGAACCGAAAGGGGCTGGCTGGACATGGCGCTGGATAGAAGAGCGCCGATTGTGCCCTGCGCCATGGCGCCAACGATGTCGCCCACGACGGCGATCAGCGGATTTGGGGCGGCGCCCGCAATTGTTCTGGCGTGGTGAAGTAAGCCGCCAGCGATGCGGCTTGCGCGCTGGATTGGCGCAGGGCATGGCGGGCAATCGTGCGCAGATGCACCGCGTCGGGCCCGTCCATCAGGTGCATGGCGCGCCCCCAGGACCAAAAATAAGCCAGCGGCGTGTCTGGCGATAAACCCATGGCACCAAACATTTGTATCGCGCGGTCCACCACCTGGGTTTGCAGTTGCGCCGTCACCACTTTCACCGCTGCCACATCGCTGCGCAGTTGTTGCGGATCGCTATCAGCTTGATCGAGTCGCCAGGCGGTTTGTAAAAGCAGCAGGCGAGCCTGGTCGATGGCCACCCGCGACTGGGCGATCCAATCCTGCACATTGGAAAAGGCCGACACATGCTGGCCAAAGGCTTCACGCTCACGCACCCGCGCGCAGGCCAACTGCAGCGCCAACTCACACTGCCCGACGCTGCGCATACCGTGGTGCAAACGCCCTGGCCCTAGCCGCGCCTGGGCCATCGCAAAGGCCGCACCGGCTTGCCCTAGCAGTGCCTCTGGCCCCAGCCGCACGCCCTGCAACAAGATCTCGCAATGCCCCTCAGGCGCCAAATGGTGCAGCACCGGGATATTACGCAGCACCTCCAAGCCAGGCGCATCCATGGGCACCAGCACCAGGCTGTGCTGCCGGTGCGCATCCGTGTCGGCGTGCTCCGCCAGATCCAGGTCGCGGCACATAACGATGAGCAGGCGGCAATCCGGGTGCGCCGCGCCGGTAATAAACCATTTGCGGCCTTGCAACACCAAGGTGTTGCCCTCCCGCCGCAAAGCGGTACGTAAATTGCCCGGGTCGGAAGAAGCTACATCCGGCTCGCTCATAGCAAAGGCCGAGCGTATTTCCCCTTGCAGCAAAGGCGCCAGCCAGCGCGCGCTTTGGGCCGCATCGGCAAAGCGCAACAGCAATTCCATATTCCCGCTATCAGGCGCCTGACAATTGAATACCTCCGAGGCCCAGGGCAATCGGCCCAAAAGCTCAGCGATCGGTGCGTATTCCAGATTGGAAAGACGCGCACCCGGCGCGTCAAAGGGCAGGTTTGGCAGACATAGATTCCATAAATCCGCGTCTTGGGCTAGCGCCTTCAAGTCAGCTAAAAACGGCGGTGGGTACACGCCATCAGCCACGCTTTGGTGCCAGGCTGCGTTGTGCGGTAGGACGTAGCGCTCAAGAAAGGCTTGCGCCTTTTGTAAGCAGAGACTTGCGCTCGCAGTCGGGGAAAAATCCATGGCTTTATTGTTGGCGCCGAGCCACCAAAGGGCTTTGACACAGGTCAATGTGGCATGCCCGTGCACTGGCTGAGAACCGCGGCCAAAGCCCGGCCCTTGTAGGCGCAGTGGATAAACTCCGCCCATGCTCCACTACGAAACAGTCCCCGTCACCCCGTTTGAGCAAAACTGCTCCATCGTTTGGTGCGACCAGACCCACAAGGCAGCCATCATCGACCCCGGCGGCGATTTGGACTTGTTGATTGCCACGGCCAAGAGCCTGGGCGTGACGCTGGAGCAGATCTGGATTACCCATGCGCATGTGGACCATGCGGCCGCTACGCAGGATCTAGCAGACCGCCTAGGGCTGCCCATCATCGGGCCGCACCCGGGCGATCAGTTTTGGATTGACGGCCTGCCCATGGCGGCTGCTACCTACGGCTTTCCCCCGGCGCGGCCTTTTAAGCCCACGCGCTGGCTTAAAGATGGCGACACCGTTAGCCTAGGAGCGCATGTGCTGCAAGTGCGCCACTGCCCGGGCCACACGCCCGGGCATGTGGTGTTTTATTCCGCGGAAATGAATCGCGCGTTTGTGGGGGACGTTTTGTTTGCAGGTAGCGTGGGCCGCACGGATTTTCCGCAGGGCAACCATGCCGATTTGATGCACAGCATTACCCACCGTTTATGGCCCATGGGTGATGAGACCATCTTTATTCCCGGTCACGGCCCGGAGAGCACTTTTGGCGTAGAACGTGAAACCAATCCCTATGTTGCGGGCACTTGAGTTGGCGCAAGGCGTATGAGCGTTGCGTCCGTACGCGCTTTCTTTGAGGCGCGCCAGATCGACATGCCGATTGTGGAGCTGGAGGCGATCACCTCCACCGTAGCCCTGGCCGCGCAAGCCCACGGTGTGGAACCCGGTCGTATTGCCAAGACACTGGCTTTTAAGTTGGCCGACGGCAAAGTGTTTTTGCTGGTGGCCAGTGGCGATGCGCGTATCGACAATACCAAATTCAAAACTGCGTTTGGCAAGGGAAAGATGCTTGCACTCGACCAAGTGGAGGCGCTGACCGGCCACCCGGTTGGCGGGGTGTGTCCTTTCGGCTTGGCAACCGATTTGCCGGTCTATCTGGACCGTAGTTTGCTGGCCTTTGACGAGGTACTACCGGCAGCCGGTTCGGTGAACAGTGCCTTGCGCATCAGCCCGCAGCGCATGGCCGAATTGACGCAAGGTCGGTGGGTCGACGCCTGCCGGTAAGCGCAGTTTCTTGCTGCCTGACCCCCGGTTTATGCACTTGGTCGCAAAACGCTCGCGCAAGGCGCGGGCCTTGCTTACAGTGTGACCCATTAAGCGCCTTGCGCACTTTCACCCAAGCCACAGGATTAACAAATGCCAGCTATCCCTAAGCCCACAGAGGCCAGAGGTAACGAATGGACTCGCCGTTGGCAAGTGCTGCGTGCTGCCGGGGTGCGCTACTTTCATGCTTATGGCAGTTGGCTTGTCAGCATAAGTTGGTGGCGTTTTCTTCTGATTTCTATTTTGGTGTTGATCTTGGCGGCTATTACCGCCTCTATCTTTGGTGGCAATTCAGGGCACCACTATCGTCACGAGGTGGTCGTCAAAAAAATCAAGCCAGCCGCCGCCCCAGAAGCCCCCATGCAAGCGCCCGCCAGCGATGCCTCAGCTCCGCAGGCCAAGGGCAAGGTGTCGGTGCAAATCGACGAGACCGGTGTGCACATCAGCGCCGAAGACCCGCAGGGCAAAGGTGCGCAATTACAGATCGACGAAAAAGGCTTGCGCATCAGCACGCCGACCGAAGCGCCTGCCAGTGCTGCGCAGGGGGCTTCGGCAGCTCAGCCCGCTGTCGATATACAAATCGGCCCCAACGCCACAGAACAAGAAATCGAGCGGGCCCTAGAGACCGTGCGCCGCGCACTGGGCGGCCAGACCACCAAGCAAGACGCTGAGCAAGACAACGAGGTAGATGTTGTGCACTTTGGCGCCGACGAGGGCGATGGCGATCGCACCGACAGCCTGCCCAATCTGGCCCTGCTCTTGATCGTCGCCTCCTTGATTCTCAAAATCACTTACCGTGGTCGCATCCAGGCCGAGGCCGTCGCCGCTGCGGCCACTCAGGTGGCAGAAACCGAGTCGCTCAAGCGCCAGGTCATGGAAGCGCGGATGGCTGCCATGCAGGCGCAAATGGAGCCGCACTTTTTGTTCAACACACTCGCTGGCATTGAGCACCTCATAGAGACCGACCCGCCGCGCGCTGCGACCATGCAAAAAAGCCTGATCGCCTTTTTGCGGGCTACCATGCCCACGCTGCGCGAAGCCAATGCACAAGCCGAGCGCGATTTGGGCCGCGAACTGGCGGTGGTGCAGCCTTACCTGGAGCTCATGCGTATGCGCATGGAAGAGCGCTTGCAGTTTGACTTGCAAGTACCCCAGGGCCTGCGCAGCGCCCGCTTTCCACCCATGATGTTGCAAAGCCTGGTTGAAAACGCCATCCGCCATGGTTTGGAGCCAAAGGCCGAGGGCGGCAGCATTACCGTGCGCGCCGAGGTGCAAGATGGAAAGTTGATCGTGCAGGTGCAGGACACGGGCGTGGGTTTTACGCCTATTGCGCAAGGGGCTACAGTTGGCGGCATCGGGTTGTCGAACATCCGCGAGCGTTTACACCTGCTGTACGGCACGCAAGCCGCGCTGCAAACCAGCAGCCCCAGCACCGGCGGCGCTTGTGTCACTATCACCGTTCCTTATCAATTGGGCGCGCCTTGAGCGTCCCGCACATGTCAGAGGCATTTCCATGATCAACACTAGTTTGCGTTGGATCGCCCGCCTTTTGTTTGTGGCGGTGTTATTGGCCCTTATTGCTGCCATTTTGGGAGGTATGCATTGGCAGCCCGACGTGATGTTCAGCGTCAACGGCCAGGCTGTCACCTTACCGGGTGTCGCCTGGATCGCCATCGGCGCAGCCGTGCTAATGGGCTTGTTGGTGCTGGCCACTTTGGCTGTTTTGCCGCTATTGGTATTGTTGATACCGGTGTTTGTTGCGCTCGTGGTGATCGCCCTTATCGCCGCCGGCCTAGGCGTGCTCAGCATGGTGCTATGGGGCGTGCTGCCATTGTTCATCGTGTGGCTGATCTGGCGTCTGGCTAAAGGCGGCTCGCAGGGCAGTGACGAGGTATGAGGCCCTTGCGTGTGGTCGTGGCTGATGATGAGCGCCTCATGCGCGAGCAGCTCTGCGTTCGTCTAAGCGAGGTGGATGCCAGCATCGAAGTGCTGGCCCAGGCGCGCAATGGCCAAGAAGCGCTCGAGTGTGTGCGCGAATTGCAGCCAGACCTGGTATTTTTAGACATCCGCATGCCGGTGATGACCGGTATTGAAGCTGCGCGCCATATTGCCCAGTTGCCCACTTGGGACGAGGCTGGCGGAGACGGCCAATGGCCAGGCTGCGAAATTGTATTTTTAACAGCCTATGACCAATATGCAGTGCAAGCCTTTGAGGCTGGCGTGGTCGACTACCTGCTCAAGCCCGCAGAGCCTGAGCGCTTGGCTCTGGCCTTGCAGCGGGTGCGTATGCGCATGGATGCGCGCCAGCAAGCCCAGCGCGGTTCAGAGCCCGCGCAGCCACTGCCCGCGCACACTCCAGCCATGCAAGACTTGCTGCGCACCCTGGCCGCACAGCTCTCTCCTTCCACTGCGCCAGCGCCGCTGCAATGGATACAAGCCAAAGTGGGGGCTACGATCCAGATGATCGCGGTTGAAGACGTGCTGTTTTTTGTGAGTGACGAAAAATACACCCGTGTCCAAACTGCTACCCAGGAAGCCCTGATCCGCACCTCCATCAAAGAGCTGATTGATACGCTGGACATGCAGCGCTTTTGGCAAATCCACCGCAGTACCCTGGTCAATGTGCGCGCTATTGCTGGCGTGCAACGCGACGAACGCGGCCGTCAGTTGGTCTCGTTGCGTGGCAGCAAAGAGTTGCTGGAAGTCAGCCGCAGCTATGCGGGCTTGTTCAAGGGGATGTAGGTATTTCCAAGAACTGGAACATACGTGTAGTGCATAAAACACATGCGTTCGCCTTGGCGGTCCACCGCATGCGCCGGAGTTGGAGGGCACAAACAAAGCTGCCCGCGATCGGAAGTTACGATGCTGCCCGCGCCCAATATACCCCCCACACCACCAAGCCCATACCCACCAGCGCCGTGCCCGCAAAGGATTCGCCAAACAGCACCCAAGCCACAACTGCGGTGCAAGGCGGCACCAGGTAAAACAGGCTGGCCACATTGACCGAGTTGTTGTTGCGGATCAGCCAGTTGAGCAAACTGACCGCACCCAGCGACAACACCAATACCAGCCAACCCATGGCGAACACCATTTCGGGCACCCAGTCGATGCGCAGCGTTTCGGTCAGCGCTGCTGCAATGCCGGTGAACACCACCGTGGGTACGAACTGCGCCACCGCACCGGTGCGCCAGTCAAATTGCGGGCAAAAGCGCTTTTGGTACAAATTGCCGCAAGTGATAGATAGCAGCGAAATCACACAGGGTAACAAGGCCAGTAGCTCAAAGCCAGTACCCAGTTTGTTCGCCAACACCAGTGCCACCCCAGCCAGGCCCAAGACCAAGCCCAGCCATTGGCGGCGCACTACCGTCTCATGCAAAAAAAGTCCCGCACCCACTGCCACCAGCAAGGGTTGCAGGCCGACCACCAAGGCCGCAACGCCCGAAGGCAGGCCCATAGAAATGGCGATAAACACGCCACCTAGGTACACCCCATGAATCAGCAAACCGGCCACGCCGATGTGAAACCAATCGCGGGGTTGCGCCGGCCAGGGCGCCTTGCTTAGCAGGGACAGCGCAAGCAACAAAGCAACGACTAGCAAATAGCGCACAAACAAAAACGTTAGCGGCTCGCTATGCGGCAAACCTAGGCGCGCACCGATAAAGCCGGTGGACCAGAGGACAACAAAAAGCAGCGGAAAGGCCGGTGCCAAGCGGCGCATCATGGCGCTGGCGCAAGACCGCCGCCCAAGGCTTTGTAGAGCGCAATCTGGTTTTGTAGCAAAGCTGATTGCACCAGCACCAAGGCTTGCTGGTCGGACAGCACACTGCGCTCGGCCTCCAACACGTCCAGCGCCGACGCCGCTCCATGCGCAAGCTTGAGCTGCACCAGTTCCAGACGCGCCTGATCAGCAGCGTGCTGCGCTTGCTGGGCTTCTAATTGCGCTTGCCAGCCGCTGCGCTGGCTTAGTGCGTCACTGACTTCACGAAACGCGCTTTGGATGGCTTTTTCATACTGGGCCACGGCCACCGCGCGGGCGGCCTGCGCTGCTGCCAGATTGGCATCGTTGCGGCCATGGTCAAACAGTGGAAGCAGCAACTGCGGCGCCACGCTAAACACCCAGCTGCCGCTGCTAAACAGCGAAGACAGCTCGTTGCTGGCGCTACCCACACCGGCGGTCAGTGCAATGCGCGGAAAAAACGCGGCGCGCGCGGCCTGGATATTGGCATCTGCCGCCTTCAAAAGATGCTCGGCCTGGCGGATGTCGGCGCGCTGCGTCAACACTTCAGAAGGGATGCCCGGCGCCAGCTCAGCCATGCTGTTATGGCTCAAAGCACCACCGCCAAGCGCGCGTTTTTGCGCAGCAGGAATGTCCTGGCCTAGCAGCAAGACCAAAGTGTTTTCATCGAGCATGCGCTGGCGCTGCAAAGGCCCCAATGCGACGCGCACCGATTGCAATAGCGCACGGTTTTGTTGCAGTTCGATATCCGAAGCCACACCTTGCTGGTGGCGCAACTGCACCAATTGCAAAGTACGTTCTCGAGATACCACTAACTGCCGCGTGCTGGCCAGCAGCGCCTCGTCGCTTTGCAAAGCCAGCCAGCTTTGCGCCACCATGCTAATCAAGCTAATTTGTGCAGTCCGGCTGGCTTCCTGGCTGGCCAGGTACTGGGCCAGTGCTTGTTCTTTCAGACTGGCCACGCGGCCAAAGAAATCAAACTCGTAGGCCGTGACTGACAAGCCGGTATTGAAAAGCGTGGACATAGCGCCAAAGGCATTGGGCGCGCGCGAGGCACCTGCGCCCAAATTCACCATTGGTAGTTCGTCGGCAGTGCGCACCCCCAGTTGCGCGCGCGCTTGGGCCAGCGTGCCCGCTGCGATACGCACATCGCGGTTATTGTCCAGCGCGATACGAATCAAGGTGGCCAAGTCGGCGTCTTGGAAATAGCTTTGCCAGTCGGGAAGGGCTGCGGCGGGCATAGCTGTTTGGCTGACAGCAGCAGGCACCCCTGCTGCGTTGGGCCATTGCGCAGGCACCGGCGCTTTGGGCAGCAAGGAATGCAGCGTTGGCATGCTGCACCCGCCGATAAGGAGGGTGGCCAGCAGCGCTGCTGCTAGGGGCGTGCGCCTCACGCTGGCAAGGGTGAACTTATTCATCGCTGTGCACTCCTAGGTGCGCTGCTTGAGCCGCATGCACTTCGTGTTGACGCGCACTGCCTTTGAACAGCCCGCGCACCAGTACAAAAAACACCGGCACAAACACCACGGCAAGCGTAGTGCCAGTCAGGATGCCGCCGATCACGCCGGTGCCGATCACGCGCTGGCTGGCCGATCCGGCGCCAGTGGCAATCGCCAGCGGCAACACGCCCAGCGTAAAGGCCATGGAGGTCATCACAATTGGCCTAAAACGCATGTGCGCAGCAGCCAGCGCTGCTTCGATCACGCCCTTGCCTTGGGCTTGTAAGTCCTTGGCAAACTCAATAATCAAAATCGCGTTTTTGGCCGAGAGGCCAATGATGGTGATCAAGCCCACTTGGAAGTACACATCGTTGGCATAGCCGCGCAGCAGCGTAGCCAGCAGCACACCTAGCACGCCCAGCGGCACTACCAAAATCACCGCCAGCGGAATCGACCAACTTTCGTACAAAGCTGCCAAGCATAAAAACACTGCCAAGATCGCAAAGCTGTACAGCGCTGCCGATTGCGAACCGGCCAGTTTTTCTTCGCGTGATAAACCCGTCCATTCAAAGCCAAAACCTGCGGGCAGTTGGGCTGCTAGGCGCTCCATCTCCAGCATAGCGTCGCCGGTGCTAAAGCCGGGTGCGGCGCTGCCACCTAATCGCATGGCGGGGTAGCCGTTGTAGCGGATGGTTTGCATCGCGCCCTTGATCCAGCGTGTGCTGGCAAACGCCGAGAAAGGCACCAGCTGGCCGCGTGCATTGGGCACGGATAAACGCAACAAATCATCGGGCTGCATACGCGCGGGTGCGTCGGCCTGCACCACTACCCGCTGCAAGCGCCCCGCGTTGGGGAAGTCGTTGATATAGGCCGAGCCCAAGGCGCTGGAAATCACGTTATTGATGGCGTCAAAGGACACGCCCAGCGCCAGTGCTTTGTCCCGGTCAATATCCACCTGCAATTGCGGTGCATCTTCTAGCCCGTCAGGGCGCACTTGCGCTAGCACCTTGCTTTGCGAGGCCATGCCTAGCAACTGGTTGCGGGCCGCCAGCAAAGCATCGTGTCCCATGCCGCCGCGGTCTTGCAGTCGAAAATTGAACCCGGAGGCAGTGCCCAATTCAGGAATCGGCGGCGGGCTCAAGGGAAAGATAAAGGCGTCGCGGATACCCGAAAGCGCACCAAAAGAACGCCCCGCCACCGCTTGCGCAGAGTTGGCCGGAGAGGGCCGCTCTTTCCAGTCTTTGAGGGTAATAAAGGCCAGCGCCGCGTTTTGTCCCAGGCCGGAAAAGCTAAAGCCCAGCACGCTGACCATGCTTTGCACTTCGGGCTGCTTGAGCATAAAGCCCTCGACCTGTTGCATCACTGCGCGCGTGCGTTCTTGCGTGGCGCCCGGTGGCAATTGCACATTCACCAGCATGGTGCCCTGGTCTTCGTTGGGTAAAAACGAGCTGGGTAAGCGTACATAGACCACAGCCACGCCCGCCAAAATCGCTGCATACACCACCAGGTAACGCGCGGCTTTGGGCAGCATGCGCGCCACGCCCCGTTCGTAGCCTTTGGCGGTGCTTGCAAAGCCGCGGTTAAACCAGCCAAAAAAACCGCTCTTAGCATGGTGGTGCCCGGCTTCTACTGGCTTAAGCAAGGTGGCGCACAACGCCGGCGTGAGCGAGAGCGCAAAGAAAGACGAAAACGCAATCGAAATACCCATCACCGCCGCAAACTGGCGGTAGATATTGCCCACCGAACCGCTGAAAAACGCCAGCGGCACAAACACCGAAATCAAGACCACGGTTACGCCCACAATTGCGCCCGAAATTTGGCCCATTGCTTTGCGTGTCGCATCGGCGGGCGCCAGGCCCTCTTCGCTCATGATGCGCTCGACGTTTTCCACCACCACAATCGCATCATCGACCACGATGCCGATCACCAGCACCATGCCAAACATGGTCAGCACATTGATAGAAAAGCCCAGCGCCAGCAAACAAGCCATAGTGCCTAACAAAGCGATGGGCACCACAATCGTCGGAATAATGGTGTAGCGCCAGTCCTGCAGAAACAAGAACATCACCAAAAACACCAGCGCCACGGCGATGAGCAAAGTCTCTGTCACTTGGCGAATCGAGATATCCACAAAGCGTGAGCTGTCGTAGGGAATCGTCCAGTTCATCCCTTTGGGGAAAAAGCGTTCCAACTCTTGCATGCGCGCACGCACGGCTTTGGCGGTGGCCATGGCATTGCCCGTGGGCGAGAGCTGGATACCGATGCCGGTAGACGGCTTGCCATTCAAACGCGCTGAAGTGGCATAGGACTGCGCGCCCAGTTCAATGCGCGCTACATCGCGCAAGCGCACAGTGGAGCCATCGGCATTGGCGCGCAACACCACATTGCCAAATTGCGCCGGTGATTCGAGCTGCCCCTTGACGATGACGGTAGCGGCAATGCCCTGGCCTGCGACATTGGGCAGGCTGCCGATTTCACCAGCGGAGACTTGCGCGTTTTGCGCGCGGATGGCGTTGTTGATATCGCCAATGGATAAATTGAATCCGGTCAATTTAGCCGGGTCTATCCATACCCGCATCGCGCGCTCGGTGCCAAATAACTGGGCCTGGCCCACGCCGGGCACGCGCTGCAATTCGGGCAAGATATTGCGCGAGGCAAAGTCGCCCAGGGCCACCGGCGTCAGGTTGGGGTCATCCGAGTTGATGATGGTAAAGAGCAAAAAGTTGGTACGCGCTTTGTCCACCCGCACACCTTGTTGCGTGACGCTAGAGGGCAGGCGTGGCGTGGCGCGTGCCAGGCGGTTTTGCACATCGACCTGGGCCAGGTCTGGGTTGGTGCCCGGCTGAAAACTCAGGCTGATATTGCCCGAGCCATCGGCTTGTGCCACGGACTCCATATAAATCAGGCCCGGCGCGCCGTTCATTTCGCGTTCGATGACAGAGAGCACCGCATCTTCCAGGGTCTGGGCCGAAGCACCGGGATACACCGCCGACACCACAATAGACGGCGGCGCCACCGGCGGGTATTGCGCAATCGGCAATTGGGTGATGGCGACTGCGCCCATCACCATCACAAACAGCGCGATCACCCACGCAAAAATAGGGCGTTGAATAAAAAATGCAGCCATGGCGCGCCCTTTTAACGGCTAGCTGCTGATGCAGCCGGGGCGGGTACGCCAGATGCGCCAGAGGCTGCAGGTGCAGGCGCCGCGCTACCGGGCGGCACCCAAGGCACGGCCTTGACCGGCGCGTCGCCGCGCAGCTTTTGGAAGCCATCGACCATCACTTGCTCACCGGCTTGCAGGCCGTTGGTCACAATCCACTGGTTGCCACGCTGGCCGCCAATCTTCACCGGGCGCGGCGCCACTTTGCCCTGCGCGTCCACCACCATCACCGTATCGCCTTGGGGCGAGCGGGTGACCGCTTGCTGCGGCAGGGCGATGGAATTGCTGGCTACCGCTTGCTCCAGCCGCACCCGCACGTAGAGGCCAGGTAGCAAAGCGCCGTCGGGGTTGGGAATTTCGGCGCGCAAGGTAATTTGCCCCGTACCGGCATCGACCGTCAGATCGGAAAACAACAAGCGTCCAGCGGGTGCGTACTCCGTACCGTCTTCCAGCACCAAGCGCACGCTAGCGGCTTGCGCGCCGGCAGCGCGTTTGAGCTGGCCCGACTCCAAGGCCTTGCGCAGCTTCATCACTTCGCCAGCGGACTGGGTGAAGTTGATAAACATCGGGTTGGTCTGCTGGATCAGTGCCAGCGGTGTAGCTTCGCCCTGGCCGACCAGCGCGCCCACGGTGACCAGAGCGCGCCCCACGGAACCGGCAATCGGCGCGGTGACCGAGGCATAGTTCAGGTTGATGCGTGCGCTTTGCAGCGCCGCCGTGGCAATGCCAATGTCTGCCTGGGCCTGCTTTTGTGCGGCTTGCGCAGCCACCCACTCTTGCTGGCTGACCGCTTTGGCTTCTACCAGCGGCTTGTAGCGATCGGCCAGCGCGTTGGCCTGCAAGGCATTGGCTTCGGCTTTGGCCAGGTTCGCCAGCGCGCCGTCCACACTGGCCTTGTAGGTGCTGGCGTCAATCTCAAACAGGGGCTGACCGGCTTGCACAAAACTGCCTTCGTTAAACAGCTGGCGCTGCACAATGCCTGCCACACGCGCCCGCACCTGGGCGACGCGCGAGGCCTCCAGACGCCCGGGAAGCTCGGTGCTCAGGCCCCAATCCCCTGGGTTGACGGTGACCACGCCCACTTGCGCTGGGGGCATACCGCCGCCCGGCGGCCCGGCGGGTGGCGCAGCGCCTGGGCCGCAAGCGGCGAGCAGCGTGGCGCACGCCAGACCAAGGAGGGGGAGGCTGCGGTGAGGTGATTTCGTGGGGGTGTGCATGGCTAAGTGTTGGTAAGCGCAAAGAGGGCAAGTGTATGGACTGTTCAATGCAAGAGCATGAGGCGCCCGCCTTTTGTTCTGTAAAGCGGTTTGCGAGCGCAATGGGGGATGCGCTAGGCACTTATTTTGGTTGTTTGTATTCCTCTGATGGGAATGCCAGCTTGCAGGCGCATTGCAAGCACGGTGCTCTAGTGCTTGCGCTCTCTGCTGGAGTCGCAAGTCGCCGACCACTACCGGATCACGATTGCGCCAATAAGCGCAAGACCGCATCCGCAAATGCTTGCGGCGCCTCCTGGGGTAGGTTATGCCCGATGCCGGGCAATAGCGTGCGGGAGAAGGAAGCCTCAAACATCGGCGCGTGGTCCGCAGAACCTCCTGTGGCGGCCACGCCATCGTCTAGACCGTCCATGGCAATCGTGGGAACCGTGATGCGGGGTCGCTGCGCCAGGGCGGCCTCCCAGCCATCGAGGGCCGGGTCGCCCGCCACCAAGCCATGGCGGTGGCGGTAGGAATGCAGCACCACGGCCACAAAGTCCGGGTTGTCAAAAGCGCTGGCCGTGCGCGCATAGGTGGCTTCGTCAAATTGCCAGCTGGGAGACCACATCTGCCATAGCAAGCGGCAAAAAGCGTAGCGTTGCGCCTCCAGGCCGGCCGCGCCCCGCGCGCCGTGCAGGTAGTACTGGTACCAGAGCTTGTGCTCTTCCTCGGGGCTGGCCGCTTGTCCGGCCGTGGCGATATGTTGGATGGCATAGCCTAGGCCGCTGACGAGCCCGCGCACCCGCTGGGGGTAAAGCGCCGCCAGGATGCAGGCGGCGCGACCGCCCCAGTCGTAACCGGCGAGCACGGCTTGGGGGATGTCCAGCGCATCCATCAAGTGGAGAACATCAAAAGCCAAGGCAGATTGTTGACCCGAGCGGGGCGTGTCGGCATGCAAAAAAAGAGTCTCGCCAAAACCGCGCAGCCACGGCACAATCACTCTGCAACCCGCCTCTGCTAGGCGGGGACCCACTGCTGCATAGGCATGGATGCCATACGGAAAGCCGTGCAGCAGCAGCACAGGCGGGCCAGCGGCTGGGCCCAGCGCTTGGTAGGCGATTTGCAGCGCGCCGGCTTGAATGCTGTGAATTGCTGCAATTTGATGCGAGGGTGAATGCATGCCCTATCTTGGCATAGCGCAAGGTCTTGTTGTGAACACGGGCCAAATATCGGCGTCGGATGCCCGAAAGCAAAGGTGTCCCTATGTGCCGCCGAAAGCAACTTTGGCGATGGGCGTTTGCGCGTCAGTGTGGGCGCTTCAGAATTGGTCAGATTCGGTGGCACGGATTAGTTATGTTCACACTAAATGAATGTGGTGGACATAGGCTTGTATAACATCATCATCGTCGAAGACAACACCGAGCTGCGACAGGGCTTGGAAGACCATCTTTCGCAAGAAGGTTTTCGCGTTGCCGCTTTGGAAGATGGCGAGCAACTAAGTGCCGCCATTAGCGCCAACCCCCCAGATGCGATTTTGGTGGATTTGAATCTGCCGCAAGAAGATGGCATCGACATTATCAAACGTGTCAAGCGGGCTTACCCGCGCTTGGGCGTGGTGGTATTGACCGCCAGAGTGCGCAGCATGGATCGCAAACAGGCCTATGAAGCGGGCGCTGATGTTTTTTTAACCAAACCGGCAGGCGCCGACGAGGTCAGCACCGTACTGAAAAGTGTGTGTCGCCGTGTTGCGCCATTAACGCAAGATAAAGAATGGATATTGGATCTGAGGGCTCACAAAATTGTGCCGCCCAGTGGCCCTGCCATTGGCCTGACAGGACGCGAATCCCTGCTCTTGCACGAGCTTGCTTTGTCCGCCCATTTACTGACCTTTAACCGCTTAAATGAAGTGCTGGGCGATGGGGATGTGTCAGAACAGGTGAACAAAGTACGCATTGAGCAGATCATCAGCCGGGTGCGCCAAAAAATGGCGCCTACGCTGGGAGGAGGCGCCAGCATCAAGGTCTTGCGTGGCAAAGGCTACCGGCTTTGCATCACGGTTCGCGTAGAGGCTTAATCAGCTCATTTGCAGCGCAAGCGCTTGCGTTAGGGCAATGTATTGGGCAACCGGAACTTCCTGCGCGCGTCTTTGCAAATCAAAATCGCCGGCGAAATTGTGTTTTTCTAAAAACACACCCAACGTATGCCGCAGAAGCTTGCGTCGCTGACTGAAGGCGGCCTGTACTAGGGGACCCAGCAGTAAGGCGTCTTGTAGCGCCGTTTCTTTCAAGGGTTGCATACGCACCACCGCGCTGTCCACACGCGGTGGTGGAGTGAAGCTTTGGGGACCAACGGCCAATACGTTTTCCATTTGGTAGCGCCATTGCAGCATCACGCTTAGACGCCCGAAATCTGCAGTGTCGGGCGCGGCGACCATTCGGTCTACCACTTCTTTTTGCAGCATAAAGTGCTGGTCTTGGATGTGGGCTGCAAAGTCGAGCAAATGAAACAAAATAGGCGTGGAAATGTTGTAAGGCAAATTACCCACCAATCGCAAGCGGCCTTGCGAATCGCCGCGAATATGGCCAAGCGCGCTAAAGTCGACACGCAGCACATCGGACTCGATGACTTGTAACTGCGCATGGGTACGCAAGCGTGCTGCTAAATCGCGATCTAATTCAATCACCGTTAATGCGCCAAGGCGCTCCACCAGGGGTTGGGTCAAAGCCCCAAGTCCCGGTCCGATTTCCACCATGGTTTGACCGGCCAACGGTGCAATAGCTTGCACGATCGCGTCGATCACCCCACCATCGCTTAAAAAATGCTGTCCAAAGCGCTTGCGCGGTATGTGTTGCATGCGAGGAAATCTAGGGCCGTGGCGGGCTGGGCACCAGGGACTTATCCAGGATCACGGATTTCTACGAATGCACGGCCACGTAGGTCGCGGACCCAAGCCTCAAAGGCCTCGTCTGCGCGCTTGGCCCGCAGCTGATTGCGTTCGCGCTCGCGCAGCTGGGCGGGCGTTAGATCCACATTGCGGCGCTCTAAAAGTTCAATCAGGTGTACCCCAAAGCGTGACACTAGGGGCTCGGCAATTTCTTTTTCCCGCAGGCGCATCAGCACTTGCTCGAACTCGGGCACAAATAGGCCGGGGGCGGCCCAACCTAAGTCGCCGCCTTGAGCTGCGCTGCTGTCTTGTGATAGCGCGCGGGCTTGGGCTTCAAAAGTGGTGGAGCCTGCCAGGATGCGCTCGCGTACCGCGGAAAGTCGTTGGATAGCTTGTTCCTGCGTCAGGGACGCATCGGTCCTTAGCAGGATATGGCGTGCGCGGTGCTGTACCTGCGTATCAGACAGGCCATTGATCCGACGTTCTAATACGCTGAGCAAATGCAAGCCCGCGTCAGAGCGAACCCATTGCGATACCGAGCCTACGGCCAGATCTTGGCTTGCATTGACGAATAAGGACGGGTAGCGGTTTGCCGGGCGCAACCCCAATTGCCCTGAATTGCTGCGTTCAGCCGCGGAAAATTCTTGTACCAGGGATTCAAACGAATCCCCAGCCTTCAAGCGATCAAGAATTTTTTGCGCCAGCTGCTGGGCTTGGGTGACAGCGGCAGCACTGGGGTTTTCCGGCAGAGCCAAAAACAAGTGACCAAGATTAATTTCGAGGTTCTGCGCGTCTTTAGCAGCTTCTTTGCGTGCGGCCACAGCGGCCTCCACCTCAGCGTCGCTAACTCTGATTCTCGACTCCATTTCGCGCTCTTGCAGGCGGTTGATCGTGAGCTGATCGCGTAATTGCTGACGAAACGCCGCTTGTGTTGTACCGCGCCGCTCAAGGTTGGCGCGCAATTGCACCAGGTCGATTTGATTTTGGGCCGCGATATTGGCCTCAGCCTGGTCAATGACGGCGGCCTCCACGCGCACGCCGGTTTCTCTGGCCAATTGCAGTTGGGCGCGCTCTACGATCATGCGTTCCAGCACCGCCACTCGCAGTTCGGCCGCAGGTGGTAGCGCAGCTGACATTGGCCCACGGCTATCTAGCAATTGACGGATCTGGTTTTCTAACTCGGCGTTGGTGATGGGCTCTGAATTGACCAGTGCAACAATGTAATCATTGTTTGCAGTCGTTTGAGCGTGTCCTGCGGCGCACAGAACAAGCAAGAACGAAAAAAACCACATATGCATTTTCATACGATTGAGGGGTAAAGAGTGGACAAGCAAATACAAAAATGCCTCAATGAAGATACTGGTACCGGGGAATGCTGTCGGTCAGGGCTTTGAACGGGTCAATGCCCAACCTCGTGAACCCGACCAACTCGATTTGAAGCATCAGCTTGGAATTTGCGGTTTGGGGCGTGATAGGCGTTCGGCTATAGACGACGCGGGAAATCCAGCAACCCGCATCGTACTCTAGGCCCAGCAGACTGTCGACCAGCGCCTGATCACGCAAGCTAAAGGCCAGGCGGCCCAGCCCATAAAAGCGGCCGTCATCCGAGCTGGATGACCCGCCCGCCATGTGCCACAGCCGATTGAGTGGCCATTGCCAACTGAGGTCCACCTGTTCGTTGACATTTGCTTGTGAGCGGTAGGCCAAATTTAGTGTCTGAAAATCCCCGGCATGGAAGCGGCCGCCGATGACAGAGCGCACCGATTGCTGTGTCTGCAGGTTGTATTGGGTAGCCGCGTCAAGGACCCAGCGATCCCCCAGGTTCACACGTGAGCCCACTAAGATATCGCTGAGCCCGGTTGCCGCCGGCGCTTGCGCGGGCACGAGCGTCACTTTTTGCTCTTCAAATCGTAAGCGCTGTGCAATTCCAAAGCTGGCAAATTGACCGCCAGTGTCCGGGTTCAAAAAGCGAGTGGTTAAGCCCAGTGTTAACAAATTGTTATCCGAAATTTTGTCGTTCCCCACATAAGCATTTTCGGTAAAAACAGCGGTCAAATTCAGATCCTGTGCCGCGGTGTCGTAATTGGGAAGCAGGCTCTGGTCCGTGTAAGGCGTGTAGACGTAAAACGCGCGCGGCTCTAGGGTTTGTAGCACCTTGACGCCCAAAATCTCCGCATTGCGTTCAAAGGTAAGCCCCGCGTCTAGACTGAATGTACTGGTGAGCCTGCTGGCTGTTTGTTGGCCGCTAATAGGGGCGTCAAATTGGTAGACCGTGCTATGGGTTTGCAATTTTGGCGTCAAGTAAAACGCCGGCCAAATCATCGGGTAACTGACTTGTGCCCAGGCAAAAGCGCGCTGCGCATTAGGTTGATGGCTCAGCGCACGATCGCCTTCAAATTGGGTAATGTCGGTATCCACGGACCAGTCGATGCCTTGCACATTGCTTTGGGCATAGCGCAGCGTCCACTGCGGTACACGGTCATAGGGTGTAATGATTTGCAAGCCTTGCCATTTTTGCACCTTGAGCATGGAACTTACATCACCGCGCCCCCAAGTAGCGGTGATGTCAGCGGGCAGTTGCCGATTCGTGCCTCCTAAAGGAATACCGCTTTGCAAAATAGTGCTACCGCTGAAGTCCGACCAGTAGTTGTCATCGCCCACCCGGCTGATATTGGCCGCAATAGACACCGCTCCCAAAGGGCTTGCAATCTCACTGCGATGTGTAAGCGCTATGGCGCCACGGTCCTGCCCGCGTAAGCCATCGCTGGGCATGAAGGCCAGTTTCAAGTCCCCGGAATAAGTACTGTCTAAATAGCGCAACTGGGTTTCGGTATTCACGCCCCGATTACTCATGAAATTGGGCGTCAGCGTTAGGTCGTAGTTGGACGCAAGATTCACGTAATAAGGCGTTGCAAGCTCCAAGCCATTGGCGCTGTCCAGGCCAAATACGGGGGGCAAAAAACCCGATTTACGCTTTTCGGTAATGGGAAAACTAAAGGGTGGCACCGGCAGCACCGGCACGCCCTGAAAGTGCAAAAAAGCGCCTTGCGCCTTGCCGATTTCTTCTTCATTGTCAAGGTTCAGCTGTGTTGCAGTCAGCACCCATTCGGGCACCCACCCGGGCCCGGGCTTGCGCCTACAGGTGGTGTAAGTACCTTCGTGCGCCGTCATGTGGTTCTTATCTGCGAAGTCGGCACGTTGCGCTTGACCATGGCCCTTCTCGCCGCCCAACTGGTAGCTAACTTCTGTGAAAAAACCCTCAAAACGCGTTACGTCCAGCTCCAAATAGTTCCCGGTGTAAATGCGCTCATTGCGCTCAATGCGTACATTACCTTCGGCTTGTAACTGGTCGGTGCGCTGGTCATAGAGCAGGCGGTCAGCGCTGAACTGCGTATCTGCACGCAGCATGTGCGCGTTTCCTTCGAGCACCACTTCTTTGTCGGCATGGCCGCTCAGCCTGTCGCCAGACAGGTAGGCCCAAGTTTTCTGGGGCGTTTTGTCTATCAGGCTGGCGTGGTCCGGGGCCTCTGGCTGCGTGTTTTGAGCGCCTGCAGGTAATACCGGTAGAAGCAGCGCGACCGATAGCCCCAAATGCAAGAAAACCCTGGTGGACCCAGCCCGTGTCGAGGCGGGCCGCAAGCGGCAATCGGACACTATGGGCAAGGAAGTGGGCAAGGTAGGGGCGCAAAAAGACGGACAATGGATTATCCATGAGCCCTATTGATCCCACTTCTCTTGTTGCTGGCGCCCAAGCACCCGCCGTAGTTTTCCCAAGCGGCATGCCGTCCCGACCTAGTCCTGATACGCCCATGCCCGCCACACCGCAGCCGGTGCAATGGGCCGATACCGCGCGGGAGCATGCGTTTACCGCCTGGCTGCAGTCGGTGCAAGCGCGCTTTGGCCTGCAGCCTGACAGCCTGCGCCTGGCGTCCGCCGATGCCAGTTTCCGGCGTTATTTGCGCCTGAACAGCACGCACAGCACCTATGGCCCCACTTTGATCGTGATGGACGCGCCGCCGGACAAAGAAGACAGCGCGCCATTTGTCAAAGTCGCGGCTTTGTTGCAACAGGCAGGCATCCACTGCCCGCAGGTGCTCGATTGGAACCAGGCGCAGGGCTTTATGTTGCTCAGCGACTTGGGCGATCAGACCATGATGCAGCGCATCGATCCCGCCGCGCCGCCGCCATTGGACGTGTATTTGCAGGCGGTGGATACCTTAATCGCCTGGCAAAAAGCCTCGCAACCTGGCGTATTGCCGCCCTATGACCACGCGCTCTTGCGCCGCGAAATGGATTTGTTCCCGCAGTGGTATGTCGCGCAGCACAGGCAAGTGGCGCTGGACGCAGCGCAAAGCCAAGTTTTGGACCAGGCCTTTGAAACCATCATGGCCAACAACCTGTCCTGGCCCTCGGTCTATGTGCACCGTGACTTTATGCCGCGCAACTTGATGGACAGCGGACGTGCGCATCCTTTAGGCGTGCTGGACTTTCAGGATGCGGTCTATGGCCCCATCACCTACGATATTGCCAGCCTCCTGCGCGATGCTTTTCTCAGCTGGGAAGAAGATTTTTGCCTGGACGTGACGATTCGCTACTGGCAAAAAGCACGCGCGGCAGGTTTGCCGGTGGGCGATGACTTTGGCGAGTTTTACCGCGCCGTGGAGTGGATGGGCTTACAGCGGCATATCAAAATTGCCGGCATCTTTGCCCGCCTCACTTTGCGCGACGGCAAGCCCAAATACCTGGCCGATACGCCGCGTTTTATTGGCTACATTCGCGCCACCTGCGGGCGCTACCGCGAACTCAAACCCTTGCTCCGTTTGGTGGAGCGTGTCGAGGGCATTGAGCCACCCCAGGCTTTTTCTTTTGGCCGGGTGTGAGCGCCTCGTGTCCACGGCCTGCACGCACATCCTGAGCCACGCACCTTAATGCCCCGTTTTTACTGCCCTTCCCCTTTACAAACCGGCATGGTGCTGGACCTGCCACCTGGCCCCGCCCGCCATGTGCAGGTTTTGCGCATGCAGCCGGGCCAGACCATTACCTTGTTTAACCACGGCCCTGGCTGGGATTGGGGCCTGCAAACAGCGCTCCCCGCAGGCGAATTTGAAGCCCAAATTTTGCTCATGGGCCGCAGCCAGGTACAGGTGCGCGTGGGAGCGCACAGCGCGCGCGAATGTGAGGCGGCGCGCAGCGTGTCCATCGCCGTGGTGATGCCGGCCAATGAGCGCATGGACTGGCTCGTAGAAAAGGCGACCGAGCTGGGCGTGGCCGCTATTTACCCCTTGACCAGCGAGCGCAGCGTTGTGCGCCTGAACGCTGAGCGAGCGGAAAAAAAGATTGCGCATTGGCAGTCGGTGGCGATATCGGCGTGCGAGCAGTGCGGCGCTAACCGCGTGCCTCTGGTGCACCCGGTGCAAAGCCTGCCGCATTTTTTGCGCGGTGGCCTTCAGCCCAGTGCTGTGCAGGTGGAAAGCGCGCCTGCGCGATTACTGCTGTCTTTGCAGGCAGGCTCGATGCCTTTGCGGGTCTGGAACGGCATGGCTAGCAGCCAGTCCGCTGTTTTCTTGTCTGGCCCCGAAGGCGGTTTTAGCCCTGCTGAAGAATCATTGGCCATGGAGGTCGGTTTCACACCGCAGTCCCTGGGCGCGCGCACATTGCGCGCAGAGACTGCGGCTTTGGCCGCTTTAGCGCTGTTGGCCTGACCCGCTTTTCTGTTCGCTTGCGCTAGGCGCTTGCGGCGAGATCAGCCCAGCCCACTTGCAGCCATTGTTGTAAGGCCGCGAACACGGGCGATGCATCGGCCTCATTAAAAATCTCATGGTAAAGATCGTCAAAGCATAAGGATTGCACCATGGCGCCTGGCGCAAGTTTCAAAAAGTCGCGGCTCCCTTGCGGGCTGACCAGTTTGTCCTGCCCGGCAAACAGCACCAGCGTAGGCGTATTCCATTGCGGCGCGGTGGCCAACACGGCGCGCCCGGCCTGAGCAATAAACAAAGCCAGGCGCGCGCAAATGCGGTCGTGCACCAGCGGGTCCGCCTGGTAAGCGGCGACCATGGCCGGGTCGTGCGACAGGTATTTCACTTGTAGGCCGTTGCCCACGCGCAGATTGGGCGCGATGCTCGGTAGCGTAGCCAGCAGCACTTTTTGCAAGGCATTGAGGCCGGGGTCTAAGGCGGGGCTGGATAAAACCAAGGCGTCTATAGGCCGCATCCGCAGCGATACAAAGCGCGCCGCCAACAAGCCGCCCAGACTGTGGCCTAGCAGCACTAGCGATTGCCCCGGCGCCATGGCTTTGCGCGTATGGTCCACCACCGCAGCCAGGTCGTCCAGCATGGCGTGCTCGTCGCGCATGCTGCCGCGCTCGCCGTCCGACAGGCCGTGGCCCCAGAGGTCAAAACTGCGCACCGCGTAGCCCCAGCTATTGAGTTGTTGCGCAACATGTTCATAACGCCCGCTGTGCTCGCCCAGGCCGTGCACGATCAGAACTTGCGCCTTGGCCAACGCCGGGTTGTTCAAGGGCCAGTCGCGCAGCGCCAATTGGAGACCTGGCGCGAGGGGTAGCTTGGAAAGCGTGGACGTGTCTGTCATGGCAAAGCTTCTTACTTAAGGGAAACGCGCAATCACTTGCGCCACGGCCGCCGTCAGTTTTTTGGCGTAGGGCACGTGCAAAAACTCATTAGGGCCGTGCGCATTGCTCTTGGGGCCGAGCACGCCGCAGACCATCATTTGCGCTTTCGGGAAGCCGCGGCTGAGCATATTCATCAGCGGAATCGTGCCGCCTTGGCCGATGTAGCCACAGCCCGCGCCAAAGTGCGCTTGCGAGGCATCGTTCAGGGCTTGCTCGAACCAGGGCGCGGTGTCCGGCGCGTTCCAGCCGGTGGCGCCGCCCGACGTTTCAAAAGTCACTTTGGCTTGGTAGGGCGCGTTGTCTTCCAGCAAGGCTTTAAGCGCTTGCACCGCAGTGGCCGCTTCCACCAGCGGCGGCAAGCGCAGCGAAAGCTTGAAAGCGGTGAAAGGACGCAGCACATTGCCCGCATCTTTCATCGCCGGAAAGCCTTCTGCGCCGGTGACGCTGAGCGTGGGCATCCAGGTGCGGTTGAGCAGGGCTTGCAGCGGGTCCGTGGTGGTGGGCAGCACCGATTGGGTGGCGCCGCCGCAGTCGTAATGCGCCCAGGGAAAGCGCTTGTACACCTCGTCGCCCAAAATATCGGCCGTGGCGCGTGCCTGCGCCAAGCGCTCGGGCGGCACTTCGCAGTGGAAGATGCCCGGCAGCAAGCGCCCGGTCGCGCTGTCTTCCAGCCGGTCCAAGACTTGGCGCAAAACCCGAAAACTGGAGGGCACCACGCCGCTGGCGTCGCCCGAATGCACGCCTTCGGTCAGCACATCTACGCGCAGCACGCCGCTGGCCATGCCACGCAAACTATTGGTCAGCCACAATTGGTCGTAATTGCCGGCACCTGAATCCAGGCACACCACCAGGCCGACATCGCCCAGGCGCGCACGCAGCGCGTCCACATAGGGCAGCAAATCGTAAGAGCCGCTTTCTTCGCAGGTCTCAATCAAACCCACGATGCGCGGATGCGCCACCTTTTGGTCTTTGAGTGCGGCAATCGCCGTGATCGCAGCATAGGCGGCGTAACCATCGTCAGCACCCCCGCGCCCGTAGAGCTTGCCGTCTTCGTATTTGGGTGTCCATGGCCCCAGGTCTTTGCGCCAGCCGGAAAATTCGGGTTGCTTGTCTAGGTGGCCGTACATCAGCACGGTTTGCTCTGACACGCCCGCTTCCTGACTGCGCGTAGCGGCCACTTCGAAAAAAATCACCGGCGTACGGCCGGGTAGGCGCACTACTTCTAAGACCAGGCCCTCGAGTTTTTGCGCCTCTATCCATTGCGCGGTGTTGCGCACCACCGTCTCTAGATAGCCATGGGCCAGCCAGTCGGCGTCAAACATCGGCGACTTGGCGGGAATAGCGATGTAGTCGCTCAGGCGCTGGACGATGTCTCCGTCCCAGGCGCGGCTGACGTGGGACAGGGCTTGGGTGGTATTGAGTACGGAATCAGGCAGGCGGGCGGACATGGTGTTTTCTCCATTTTGTTGTCAGTGCGCATGATGCCACGGCTGCCCTTTAAGATCGCCGCCCAATGCACTTTACGGACGGCGACCATGGCAAATAGCGCGCAGGCACCCCAGGTTTTGGCCTTTGATATTTTCGGCACCGTGGTGGACTGGCATGGCAGCATTGCGCGTGAAATACGCGTCGCTTTTCCAGGGGTCGATGCCGACGCTTTTGCGCTGGCCTGGCGCGCGGGCTACCAGCCGGCCATGCGCCGCGTCATGGCGGGCGAACTGCCCTGGACCTTGATCGACGACTTGCACCGCATGATCTTGGATGAGGTGTTAGCGCAGTTTGGCCTGACGCACCTGGGCGAATCGGCGCGTGCCGACCTCAACCGCGTTTGGCACCGCTTAGACCCTTGGCCGGATGTGGTGCAAGGCCTGGAGCGCTTGAAAACGCGATTCATCCTTTGCACTCTGTCCAACGGCAACCTCAATTTGCTCACCCGCTTGTCCAAGCGCGCGGGCTTGCCTTGGGACTGCATCCTGAGCGCTGAAGTGTTTCGCGCCTACAAGCCCGATCCGCGCACTTACCTCGGTGTGGCACAAACTTTTGATGTGCCTCCAGACCAGGTGATGTTGGTCGCGACCCACCACGACGATTTGCAAGCCGCCCGCGCCTGTGGCTTGCAAACCGCTTATATCGAAAGGCCGCTGGAATTCGGTCCGCGTAATCCAAAAGATGTGAGTCCGCACGCGGCGAACCACCTGCATGCGCGTGATTTACTGGACTTGGCGGATCAGCTGGGTTGTTAACGCGCCAACTTGTACACCGAAGTCCCCGCAAACCAGTTGGGCAGCCAGCGCACCACTTCCCCGTCTTGCAGGCCGAAGCTGTCAATCACGCGCAAGCCGTTTTTGTGCGCCAGCGCACCCAGGTCGGCGTGCGTGCCGACGCGGATGTTGGGCGTGTCGTACCACTGGTAGGGTAGGCGCTTGGTTACCGGCATGCGGCCTTGCAGCACGCTGAAGCGATTGGGCCAATGTGCAAAATTGGGGAAGGCCACAATGCCGATGCGCCCCACGCGCGCGGTTTCGCGGAGCATCACCTCGGCATTGCGCAAGTGCTGCAAAGTATCGATTTGCAGCACCACGTCAAACGAGGCGTCGTCAAACATGGCCAGGCCTTCGTCCAGGTTGAGCTGGATCACGTTGACGCCGCGCTTTACGCACGCCAGCACATTGGCGTCGTCGATTTCAACGCCGTAGCCACTGCAGCCGCGCGTGGCCTGCAAGTGCGCCAGCATGGCGCCGTCGCCGCAGCCCAGGTCGAGTACGCGGGCGCCTTCGGGCACCAATTGCGCCAGCGCGTTTTGGATAGAGAGGTCGCTCATACGCCCACCTCCGCAGCCAAGGAATCCAAGTAAGAGCGCACTACGCTGTGGTAGCGCACATCGTCCAGCAAAAAAGCATCATGCCCGTGCGGCGCATCGATCTCGGCGTAACTGACATCGCGCTGGTTGTCTAACAAGGCTTTGACGATTTCGCGGCTGCGCGCAGGCGCAAAACGCCAGTCGGTCACAAAGCTCACAAGCAAAAATTTGCTGCGCGCTGTCGCCAGCGCTTGGGTCAAGCTCCCGCCATAGGTACGCGCCGGGTCAAAGTAGTCCAGCGCACGCGTGATGAGCAAATAGGTATTGGCGTCAAAGTAATCAGCAAACTTATCACCCTGGTAGCGCAAATAGCTTTCGATCTGAAACTCCACGTCTTGCGTGCTGTAGCGGTAGTCGGTGCTGGCCGCCGCGTCTTGCACCGCGTGGCGCAATTGGCGGCCAAACTTGGCGTTCATCACATCGTCGCTCAGGTAAGTGATGTGGCCGATCATGCGCGCGATGCGCAGCCCGCGCTTGGGCACCACGCCATGGCGATAAAAGTGGCCACCATGAAAATCCGGGTCGGTGGTGATGGCGCGGCGTGCCACTTCGTTAAACGCAATGTTTTCCGCCGTCAAATTAGGTGCGCTGGCGACGACGACCGCACGGCGCACGCGGCTGGGGTATTGCAGCGTCCAGGCCAGCGCTTGCATGCCGCCCAAACTGCCACCCATCACGGCGGCCAAAGTCCTAATGCCCAATTGGTCGAGCAAGCGCGCTTGCGCGTCCACCCAGTCTTCCACGGTCACCACTGGAAAGTCCGCGCCATAGACCTGGCCGTCTGCGCTATCAGGGTTGACGTGCATCGGGCCGGTAGAGCCAAAGCAAGAGCCCAGGTTGTTCACGCCGATCACAAAAAAGCGATTCGTGTCCACCGGTTTGCCCGGCCCGATCATGCTGTCCCACCAGCCTTCGGATTTGGGCTGATCGGCATACACGCCGGCCACATGGTGCGAAGCGTTGAGCGCGTGGCAAATCAGAACTGCATTGGATCGGTCCGCGTTGAGCGTGCCGTAGGTTTCAAACGCCAGGTCGTAGGCACGGATGGATGCGCCGCTTCGCAATGGCAGCGGCGCCTCAAAATGCAGGGACTGGGGTGTGGCAATCAACATAAAAAACAAAACCCGGCAACGCTAATCGCGGGGCCGGGTCAAGCAAAGATCGCGGGGGTCCGTGTTTAGCTGAATTTATTAAGCGCCCGCAAGCTGGAGCAAATTGGCGCTGTGGGCAAAGTATAGCAACGCCCGTCTAGGCGCCCCGCCTTAGATTGGCAGCAGCGCCAGGACGCCCAACACCGCAAATACCAGCGCCGAGACGATGTGCACCACGCGCATAGGCACCAGCCGGGTCATGCGCTCGCCCAGGTAAACCACTGGCACATTGGCTAGCATCATGCCCAGCGTGGTGCCCGCCACTACCCAAAAATACGCATCAAAGCGCGCTGCCAGCATGACGGTGGCGATTTGGGTTTTGTCACCCATTTCAGCCAGAAAAAAGGCTACCACCGTAGTGCCGAAAACGCCCCAGCGCGGCTCCTCGCCTTCTTCCTCTTCGTCGATGCTGTCGGGTATCAACATCCACACCGCCATGGCGATAAACGATGCGCCCAGCACCCAGCGCAAAAGATCGGGCCCCATCACCTGCGTCAACCAGGCCCCCAGCGCACCGGCCAAGCCGTGGTTGACGATAGTGGCTACGAAAATACCCAGCACGATAGGAATCGGCTTGCGAAAACGCACCGCTAATATCAGCGCCAAGAGTTGTGTTTTATCGCCCATTTCGGCCAAAGCGACGATACCGGTAGAGACCAGGAATGCTTCCATTGCGTAGTTCTTTATGACGCCTGGGGGCGTGCGTGTTTATTCAGCACAGGGGTAGGCGTTTTGCAAGGCATTGCGCATCACCAAAGCAACTGGCATATCGGCTTCGTACATATCCCGGTTGCGCTTGCGCTCGGCCTCAAACAGGCTGTGCGCCATGGCCGGTTCCATGCGTTTGCCTTCGGGGCATATATTTGCCGGGGCGCCGCTGGCCGAGCGCGCTCTTTCGCCATCCATCAGGCCTTCCATCACGCCCACCAGGTAATAGCGCACATAGCTGGCGCCTTGTTTATCTTGTTTTTCCAGGGCGCTGAGCTGGCGCAAGCTCATGGCTTGTGAAGGGGCGCAGGCCGTGAGTAGGGCCAGCGCCAAAAGCGGCGGCGCCCCGTGGCGCTGCGCGGCAAATGCCATATAGAGGCGGGCAAGACTTAAGAGCATCTTTCGATTGTGTCTCGGAATCTCTAGCTAAGCCCTGCGATACCGCGCCGCTGGAATTGGTCCTGCGGGCATCGCACCAAATTTTGGCGCAAATTTTGCTTACTTTTAGTGCATTCGTGGTGCAAGTATTCAAATTGCACCAAAACAAAGCATATTTCCCCGGGAGTGAATGATGGATGCACTGCAACAGGGCGCCAATACCTTGTTTATTTTGTTGGGCGCCGTGATGGTGCTTGCCATGCATGCGGGTTTTGCCTTTCTGGAATTGGGCACGGTGCGGCGCAAAAACCAGGTCAACGCCTTGGTAAAAATCCTGGCGGACTTTTCGGTGTCCACCGTGGTGTATTTCGCCGTCGGCTACAGCGTGGCCTATGGCACCCATTTCTTCGTTGGCGCTGAGCAATTAGCGGCCAACAATGGCTACGGCCTGGTGAAATTCTTTTTTCTGCTGACGTTTGCAGCAGCGATTCCGGCCATTATTTCGGGCGGTATTGCCGAGCGGGCCAAATTCTGGCCCCAACTGATCGCCACAGCGGTGTTGGTGGGGCTGATTTATCCCCTATTTGAAGGCGTGGCCTGGAACCAGCGTTTCGGCGTGCAGGCTTGGTTGCTGGCGCATACCGGCGCGGAGTTTCACGACTTTGCCGGCAGCGTGGTGGTGCATGCCGTTGGCGGCTGGGTCGCCCTGGGCGCGGTGCTGCTGCTGGGCGCGCGCAGTAACCGCTACCGCAAAGACGGCGCCATTTCTGCCCATCCGCCCTCCAGCATTCCGTTTTTGGCGCTGGGCGCCTGGGTCCTGACGGTGGGTTGGTTTGGTTTTAATGTGATGAGTGCGCAAACCCTGGACAAAGTGTCCGGCCTGGTAGCAGTCAATTCTTTGATGGCCATGGTGGGCGGCACCTTGGTAGCTTTGGTTATGGGCAGGAACGACCCGGGCTTTGTGCACAACGGGCCCTTGGCCGGTCTGGTGGCGGTGTGCGCTGGTTCCGATTTGATGCACCCGCTAGGCGCCTTGGTCGTGGGCGGCGTGGCTGGAGCGATTTTTGTTGCAATGTTTACCCTCACGCAAAACAAATGGAAGATTGATGACGTGCTGGGCGTTTGGCCTTTGCATGGTTTGTGTGGCACCTGGGGCGGTATCGCCGCTGGTATTTTTGGTTTACCGGCTTTCGGTGGTTTGGGCGGGGTAAGTTTCAGTGCGCAATGCGCTGGTACCCTCCTAGGCGTGGTGTGGGCGCTTTTTAGTGGCCTGGTGGTCTATGGCTTGCTGAAAATGACGGTGGGTTTGCGCATGAGCCAAGAGGAAGAATTTGACGGTGCCGACCTTGCTATCCACAAAATAAGCGCCACCCCGGAGCGCGAGGCCAATTGGTAAGCCACAGGGTTTTCCCTAGATATTGCAGTTAATCGGGCACAAATACGCAAAATTAGTATCTTTTTTTAGTGGTTTATAAAAAAAACGCTTGCAAACTGCGCAAATAGCGCATAATGAAATCGCTTTGCCTTTTATTGGCAAGGCAGGTTTGCGGTGTTTGGTCAGTTTCGCGTCTGCTCTAAGTCTTTAATGGTTTGTTGATTGCGGTTTTGGGCTCCATCGCGTTTTGAGTTATTTTGAGGAGTCCCAGCATGGGCAACAAACTTTACGTCGGCAATCTGCCGTATTCATTCCGTGACGAAGACCTGCAACAGGCGTTTTCCGCACACGGTTCTGTCACCAGCGCCAAGGTCATGATGGAGCGTGACACCGGTCGTTCCAAAGGCTTCGGCTTTGTGGAAATGGGCAGCGATGCCGAAGCGCAAGCAGCAATCAGCGGAATGAACGGCCAGCAATTCGGTGGCCGTGGTCTGGTGGTTAACGAAGCGCGTCCCATGGAACCGCGTCCTCCCCGCACGGGTGGCGGCGGCTTTGGTGGCGGTGCTGGCGGCGGCGGCGGTTACGGCGGCGGTGCCGGTCGTAGCGGCGGTGGTGGCGGCGGTGGTTACGGCGGTGGCGCCGGACGCAGCGGTGGTGGCGGCGGCGGCGGTTACGGCGGTGGCCGTAGCGGCGGCGGCGGTTATTAATCGCATCCGTTTTGTGGCTTGACGCCACAAAAAATCAGGGCCCGTAGGGGCCCTTTTTTACGTGTGCAAACCGGGCTGCGCCCTTGTTGTCAAACACCGCGATGCTTACGCGGTTGCCGCGCCAGAATGCGGTCCCATAGAACGTTGGGGATGAGCCGCATCAGGCGAGAAACCACGCCCATCTGCCAGGGAATCACCCGGTAACTGGCGCCGGCTGTGATGGCTTTGAAAGCCTGATCAGCAAATGCGGCAGCCGACATTAAAAACGGCATGGGGTAACGGTTTTTGCGCGTCAGCGGTGTGTCCACATAACCGGGCGCGATGGTGATCACTTGCACGCCCGTGCCGCGCAATTCGCCACGCAGCGCTTCGCAGTAGCTGATCACGGCGGCCTTGCTGGCGCAATAGGCGGCATGGCCGGGCAAGCCGCGGATGCCGGCAACACTGGCAATGCCGACTAAACGCCCCTGGCCACGCAAACGCATGGCTTGGATAAAAGGGTGAAAACTGGCCGCCAGGCCGATGTTGTTTGTGGCAAACACCTGGGCCATGGCGTCTATGTCTTCGCGCTCTCCGCTGTCAATACCGATGCTGATACCCGCATTGGCGATCACCACATCCGGCAGGCCTTGGCGCGCAATACAGGCTTGCGCCGCAGCCACGATGCTGTCCGTATCGGCCACATCCGCGCCATAGACGGCATAACTATCTGCCGACAAGCCAAGTTCTGTTGCCCAAGCCGCTATGGCATCGCTGCGGCGCGCCACCAAGGCCAGGCGGTAACCGGCCTGGTGGTAGCGCAGCGCCAGGGCTTGCCCGATGCCGCTAGATGCGCCGGTTATGAACACCAAGCGCTGACCTGGCGTGCTCATGGCGTGCTGTTCTCGCTTACCAAGATTGCTTGTACCCGCCCGTCCATTTGCAGCGTGCGCGTAGTGCCATCGTATTGCAGGCTGTCCGCGCGGATGCGGTGCTTGCCATGGACTAATTGCACGGGCTTGTCGGATTCAACCTTCTCGGGCTCGGTCCAAACGTGCAAAAAATCCCCGCGAATCTCCAAGCGCGGATAGTCTCCGGCGGGATGCGCGTCGCGCACCATCAGCGCATGGCCGCTTAACTGGAACTCGTTGTTGTCCTGGCTACTCAAACCCTGGTCGGCCGATGCACGCTTGACGCGTCCCTGCGCATCGGTGGAGAGAAAGGTGAATTTTTGAATCTCAATCCAAGGCGCATCGGGCAAACGCTGCGCGGAGGCGCCCTTCAATAAAGCGGTCAGGCGCCCGCTGTCATCAAACTTTTGTACGGTGAAACCTTCAATTAAATAATCGGGCGTATCGTCTGGTGGCCGGGGCAATTCGCCGGTGTCCACGCCGGGCGCGCTGCGTACCATCCAATAGCTGCCCAGCGCCAGCACGGCCACCATCAGCAATGGCAGCGCCAGCACCAAGCGGTCGATAACCATCGCAAACAGACGGATCACAGCGTGTACTTCGCAGCGATGGTTTGGTAGTGACCCGTGGCGCTCAGCAGCAGGTCACACACTTCGCGCACAGCGCCCTGGCCGCCCTGGCTGCGGCTGACAAAGTCAGCGCGCGCCACTATTTCGTGGTGGGCATTGGAAGGCGCGCAGCGCAGCGCGGCATCTTTCATCATGGGCCAGTCCGGCCAGTCATCACCTATAGCCGCCACCTGGCTCCAGTTCAGTTGCAACTCAGCCAGAATGTCTTGCGCTGCGGGTAATTTGTCATCGATACCGTAGCGCGCATGGCCAATGCCCAGTGCAGCTAAGCGCGCGCGCAGCGGTTCAGAATCGCGCCCGGTAATCACCGCCACGGTGATACTCGCGCTTTGCAGCATCTTCAGGCCGTGACCGTCCAGGGTGTTAAAGCGCTTGAGAGTTTCACCCTGTGCGCTATAAAACAAGCCACCGTCGGTGAGCACGCCGTCCACATCGAGCAGCAAGACCTTGATGTTCCGGCTGCGCGCCAACAAGGCCTCGGTGAAGTGGGGGTTTGCAGACATCAAATCACCTTGGCCCGCATCAAGTCGTTGGAGGTAAGTGCGCCAATCAAGTGGCCCTGTGCATCCACCACCAACACGCTGTTGATACGCCGGCTCTCCATCAACTCCACTGCATCCACCGCCAAAGCGTCTTGCAAAATCGTGACCGGCTTGCTGCGCATCACGTCAAACGCCGTTTTATCGCGCAGATCGATGCCTTGCTCAACCAAGCGGCGCAAATCGCCGTCGGTGAATATGCCCAAAACCTGTTTGCCTTCACCAACCACGGCGGTTGCGCCAAATCCTTTGGCGCTCATTTCGCGCATTAAGGCGCTGAAGCTGGCGTCTGGACCCACCTGCGGTAAGGCGTCACCCGTGCGCATCACATCGCTGACGTGGGTGAGCAAGCGCCGCCCTAGCGCACCGCCGGGGTGTGAGCGGGCAAAGTCTTCGGCCTGGAAACCACGCGCGTCTAAGAGCGCCAGCGCCAGTGCATCGCCCATGGCCAATTGGGCGGTGGTGCTGGCGGTCGGTGCTAAATTGAGCGGACAGGCTTCTTTGGCCACTGCCGTGTTCAGCCAGAGCGTGGCGTACTGCGCCATACTGGACTGTCCGTTGCCGGTCATTGCGATCAGCGGCGTGCCCAGGCGTTTGAGGACCGGCACGATGGCGTTGATCTCATCGGATTCGCCGCTGTTAGAAATCATCAGCACCAAATCCTGCGGCGTCACCATGCCCAGGTCGCCGTGGCTGGCCTCAGCCGGGTGCACAAACAGTGCGGGTGTGCCAGTGGAAGATAAGGTCGCCGCAATCTTGCGCCCTATATGGCCGCTCTTGCCCATGCCCATGACCACCACGCGGCCGGGAATGGACAGCGCCAGTGCGACTGCCTGCGCAAAGCTATCGCCTACTTGCGCTTTCAGCCCGAGGATGGCCGCTGCTTCGATGTCAAATGTGGTGTGTGCCATTGCAATTGCGCGCGCAAAGTCTGGGCTATCTGCGGTCGCTAAAGATGGCGTCTTGGGGGATTGCATCAGCGCATTTTAGGCAGGCGGGTGTGCGCCACCTCGAAAACCTGCTTCAGTCCGTTTGCCGAGCTTCTTGCCCTGTTGCAAGGAGCGCCACTGCACTCAAGCGCCACCAGTACAGCACCGGCTTTGGCCATAGGCCAGCACGAACCACTTTTTCTGTACGCACAAGCATAATGGAATTCCTAGTTGCACAGGCAGGCGCAAGACGCCTGCGCAGCGGTGACAATAGGCCTTGGATGACAGTGGACTGCAAAGTATGCGGCCCGCTGTCACCAGATCCTGATTCATGGCCGACCCTATGCAACACACCCACGTTACCGAATACTTGCGCAACCATATCCGCACCGTGCCTGACTGGCCGGCGCCCGGCGTCCAATTTCGTGACATCACGCCCCTGCTGCAAGACGCCAAAGTCTTTCGCGTCCTGATAGACGCTTTTGTCCATCGCTATATGGACAACGCCCATCGCCCCGATGTGGTTGCAGGTTTAGACGCGCGCGGCTTCATCCTCGGCGCGGTGGTGGCTTACGAACTCAATGTTGGTTTTGTGCCCATCCGCAAAAAAGGCAAACTGCCTTTCACCACGGTGGAAGAAACCTATGAACTCGAATACGGCAGCGCCACCGTGGAGCTGCATACCGACGCGGTGCACCCGGGTGACCGGGTGCTGCTGATTGACGATTTGATTGCCACCGGCGGCACCATGATGGCGGGTAAAAAATTACTGGAAAAACTCGGCGCCATCGTGATGGAAGGCGCCGCCATCGTAGACCTGCCAGAGCTCGGCGGCTCCGACAAATTGCGCGCTACCGGCATGCCGCTGTTTACCCTGGTGGACTTCGCCGGGCATTGAGTAATTGTGGCTGGCTGTCACTTGCGGCCCAGCCCGGACTTATCGAGGGTTTGGGGCTTGGCTCAGTGGATTACGCAGGCGCCACCGGGGCATCTGGCAAATCGTAGTAATCGCCTTTGGAGCCGGTAAACATTTGCTGCGCAATGTGCAAACCGGTTGGCCCGTCAATCGAACCAGCCCAAATCGAGGTGCTGTTGGCCCCCTTACGTCGCCAAAACAAATTACTCCCGCAGCTTCCGCAAAATCCGCGTTCAGCCTCTGATGAGGACGCGAACCATTGCAGGGTATCGCCATCAATATGCAGGGCCTCGGTAGGGCATGCGGTCGCAGCGACAAAATGCCCGCTGCTTTTACGGCATTGGATGCAGTGACACGCAATGATGGGGCGCAGTGGCCCGCTGACCCGGTAGCGCACCGCGCCACACACGCAGCTGCCATGGGTCGTCTTATCTACTTCAGCCATTGCTACTTCCCGATACAAAAGCTAGAAAAAATCACGCCCAGCAAGTCGTCCGAGCTGAAGGCGCCGGTGATTTCGTTCAGGGCGTTTTGCGCCAGCCGCAACTCCTCGGCCAGCAAATCCAGTGACTGCGCCTGGGCGCGCAAATGGGCGTGGGCCAGGTACAGGTGCGCGCTGACCTGGCTGAGCGCCTGCACATGCCGCTGGCGCGCCATGGAAATGCCTTCGGCACCGGCTTGCCAACCTGCTAACTCCAACAAATGCTGGCGCAGCAAGTCCAGGCCCTGCCCGGTTTTGGCGGACAGGTACAAGCCCGGCACTTGCGCATCGGGCGCCTGCGCATCGCATTTGTTCCACACGTCGATGACCGGAACCGTGGCGGCCAGTTTGTGCCCCAAAGTGCTTGCAATACGCGCGTCATCGGCCTGGTATTGGGGCTGGCTTGCGCGTGTTAGATCATGCAAAAACACTACCGCGTCGGCGTGCAGCACCGCGTCCCAGGCGCGCGCAATGCCGATGGCTTCTACCTCGTCCGCGCCCTCTCGCAGTCCGGCGGTGTCGATGACATGTACCGGCACGCCTTCGATTTGTATCGTCTCTTGCACCTTGTCGCGCGTGGTACCGGCAATCGGCGTCACGATGGCCAGCTCGGCACCGGCCAAGGCATTGAGCAGCGAGGATTTGCCGGCATTGGGCTGACCCGCAATCACCACGCGTATACCATCGCGCAGCAAAGCGCCTTGGCGCGCAGCGCCCAGCACTTTGGACAATGCCGCGTGCAGGCCGTCAAGCTGCCCCTGCGCGTCAGACTTGCGTAAAAAATCAATTTCTTCTTCTGGGAAATCCAGTGTCGCTTCCACCAGAAGGCGTAGGCGCACCAGGCCGTCGCGTAGTTGGTCCACTTCACGCGAAAAATCCCCGGCCAGCGAGCGCACTGCGCTGCGCGCTGCCGCTTCGGTGCTGGCGTCAATCAGGTCGGCAATGGCTTCGGCCTGTACCAGGTCGATCTTGTCGTTCAGGAAGGCCCGCTCGCTAAATTCCCCGGCTTGCGCTAAGCGCAGGCCCGGCAGGCAGGCCTGGTCGTTTTCGTCTTTTTCGCCCGCCAGCTCCAGGCAGCGCGCCAGCAGCAATTGCAGCACCACCGGCCCGCCGTGGGCTTGCAGCTCCAGCACGTCCTCGCCGGTAAAGGAATGCGGCGCCGGGAAAAACAGGGCCAGCCCGTGGTCTATGGCCGCGCCTTTGGCGTCGGGGAAGGGCAGGTAGTGTGCGTGGCGCGCATCCAGGCTGTGCCCGAATAAGGCCTTGACCAGCGGGCGCAAGTCTTTGCCGCTGAGGCGCACGATGCCGACGGAGGCGCGGCCCGGCGCGGTGGCGATGGCCAAAATCGGGTCGTGGTGGCGGGCGAGCATAGGTAGGGCTTGGTTGCGTGTGGACCCATTATCCGTGCGCCCCATCCGGCCCGGCAAGCGACACGCCCCCAAACGAACAAGGCCGCTTGCGCGGCCTTGGGTGTTAAGCGGCAGCGGGCCGCTTATTTGAACGAGGGCAAATTGAACTGAGGCGGCACGCCCATACGGGTGTTAATAATCCACTGCTGGGCAATCGACAAGATGTTATTGGTAATCCAATAGACCACCAGGCCCGAGGGGAAGAAGAAGAACATCACGCTAAAGACCAGCGGCATAAACCACATCAACTTAGCTTGCATCGGGTCCGGCGGTGCGGGGTTGAGGGCGGTTTGCAAGAGCGTGGTCAGCGTCATGATGACGGGCAGGATGAAAAACGGGTCCGGCGCCGACAAATCATGGATCCAGCCCATCCAGGGCGCGCTGCGCATTTCTACGGTAGACAGCAGCACCCAGTACAAGGCGATGAACACCGGAATTTGCACCATGATCGGGAAGCAGCCGCCCATCGGGTTGACTTTTTCTTCGCGGTAAATGCGCATCATCTCTTGCTGCATTTGCTGCGGGTTGTCTTTGAGGCGCTCACGCATTTCCATGATCTTGGGGTTGATCGCCTTCATCTTGGCCATGCTGGAATAGGCCTTGGCATTGAGCCAATAGAAAGCAATTTTCAGCAGCAGCACCAGCGCCACGATAGACCAGCCCCAGTTTTGAATCACGCTGTGCAAGCGGTCCAGCAGCCAGTACAAGGGCTTGGCCAAAATAGTGAGCCAGCCATAGTCTTTTAGCAGCTCCAGGCCAGGCGTCAGCGCTTCCAGCATTTTTTCTTCTTGCGGGCCGACAAACAGCGTGGCTTCCAGGCTGCGGCTGGTGCCCGGTGCAATCGCCTCGACGGGCGCCACCATGGCCGCGCGGTAGCAGCAGTCGGCCAGCGTACCCGGCATGTCCACGCCATCGAGCGAAATACTGCGGCTCACACCATCGGGCAGTATCCAGGCGCTGGCAAAGTAATGCTGCACCATGGCGATATAGCCATTGCTGGCCTGCTTTTCGTAGTCCGCCTTTTTCTTTTTGATGTCGGCAAACTCTACTTTCTGGTATTTCTTGGCCTCGGTATAGACCGCCGGGCCGGTAAAGGTGGAATAGAAAGCCGATTCGCCCGCCGGCTTATTGCCATCACGCAGCAGTTGCAAATACAGCTGCGGCGCAATCGGCGCGCCCGATTGGTTGCTCAGCGCATGGTTCACTTGGATGGCATACGAGCCCCGGCGTAAGGTATAGGTTTTAACCACGCTGATGCCACCCACATCGGGCGAGCTGAAGGTGAGTTGCAGGCTGTCCTGGCCGTCTTTAAGTTGCGTCGCGCCGGAAAAAGCCATAGGCGTTTTGTGTGTCGGGAAATTGCCCGGCGCCGCGCCCGCTACCACGCCGGACTGGGCCAGGTAGATGCGCTCTTTGCTGTCATCGAGCAGCTTGACATGCTTGTTCTTGTCGCCGACCTCGCCGTATTTCAGGAATTCCGAGCCCACCAAGGTGCCGCCCAGGGTGTCAAACTCCAGCGACAGCACATCGGTCGTGACGCGGATGCGTTCGCCGCGCGCAAGCGCTCCGGATTCCACCGCAGGCGCAGCGTTGGCCACCGCCGTTGCTGCCATCGGGGCGGCACCCGGCACGCTGGCATCTGAAGCGGCCGCTTTGGTGGCGGCAGGCGCGGCAGCGCTGACCTCGGTGGGCGGGCCAGGGAAAAAAGTCGGCTTATTCCCATTGTGAATTTGCCACTTGTCCCACAGCAGGACCATGGAAAAGCCAAAAATCACCCACAAAACAGTGCGGCGTATATCGTTCATGAGGGTTTCTTTTCAGAAGAAGGGGAAATCAGGCGGCTAAAAAGCCGGGGTTTGTGTTCGGGCACCGGGTCCAGCCCACCGTCGCACCAGGGGTGGCAGCGCGCAAGACGGGCGATTGTCAGGTAAGTACCGGCAGCGGCGCCATGGCTTTCTAAAGCCCCTAGCGCGTAGCGGGAGCAGGTCGGTTCAAACCGGCAGGCGCTGCCGAGCCAGGGGCTGAGCAGCAAGCGGTAGCCTTTGACCAGGCCGATGAGCAGGGCTTGCATCATGGCTTTGCCGCCAAAGCGGTGTGCCCGGCATGGCCGAACAGGGCGATCAATTCTTGGCGCACCGCAGCGCGTAAAGGGGCCGAGGTGGCACTGGGAAACAGCCGGGGGTCGAACGCACTGCGCAGTCGCACCACATGGGCGCCGGGGGCAAGTTGCGTTTCAAAAAGCTGGCTCACGTGGTAAATCTGGCGCTTGATGGTGTTGCGGGTGACGGCGCGTTTGGCCCAGCGTTTGGGTACTAATGCGCCGACTGCGGGGTGCTCGAGCGCGAGGCCTTTGTCAAAAACGGTGCTTCCAGGTGCGGGAACCTGGGGGGGCTGGGCGGAATCGAAGCTGCAAAAGTGCAACACGAAATGGTGGCTACGGGCTTGCACCGTGCCGGCCATCGCCGCTTGGAATTGGGCGCGGGTGCGCAGTCCTTGCACTGGTCAGGCCGGCGCCGTGGCGCGTACCGCTTAGACAGCGAGGCGTTTGCGGCCTTTGGCGCGACGTGCGTTGATCACTGCGCGGCCGCCACGGGTTTTCATGCGGACCAAGAAGCCATGGGTGCGGGCGCGGCGGATTTTGGAGGGCTGGTAAGTGCGTTTCATTTGGATTTCCTGACAGATCGGATCCGGTACTTGCGTCTATTCATCAAATTCTCCGAATAAACTTGCCGGCAGGGTTCCCCAAAGGATTTTTAGGGAAAGCCCAGGATTATCGCAAATTTTCGGCGCCAAGCCAAGCAATTGCGACTGGCGACTGTTCTGAGGCTGCCCAGGGCCTTGTTTTGAAATACAAATTTCATAAAATTCGTGGCCCAAAACCCGCGCTTGCGGTTAGCATCAGGGCGTCGGCCAGGCGCTCCACTTTTGTGGATAAGTGTTTGATAATTCACCTACCCGGCACCCACACTCCCCTTTTTATCCACAGATCGACTGCGCTCATGACCGAAGATTTTGTGCCTTATGGCGATGCTGCGCACACCGGCGATGCGGGCCAGGCCTTGTGGCATTCGTGCATGGAAAAAATGGCCATGGACATGCCCGAGCAGCAGTTCAACACCTGGCTCAAGCCCCTGACGGCCCAGGTGTCCGAAGACTTCAGCAAAGTGCAGGTGATCGTGGCCAACCGCTTCAAGCTGGACTGGGTGCGCGCCCAGTACCTGGCGCCGATGGCCGCCGTGCTAGAGCGCCTGTGCGGCCAGCCGGTGCAAGTAGAGCTGGTAATAAGTCAGCGCGAGGCGCCGCCCCGCCAAGAGCTGTCGACCCGCAGCCCCGCCGTGCGCGCCCAGGGCGCCGACAGCCAGGCCGCCGCCGTGCCCGAGGCGCCCAAAAACCGCCTCAACAGCATGCTTAACTTTGACAACCTGGTCGAAGGCAGCGCCAACCGCATGGCGCGCGCCGCCGCCATGCACGTCGCCACCACCCCCGGACACCTGTACAACCCCTTGTTTATCTATGGCGGCGTGGGGCTGGGCAAGACGCATTTGATGCACGCCGCAGGCAACCGGCTGCTGGCTGACAAACCGGCGGCCAAGGTTTTGTACATCCATGCCGAGCAATTTGTGTCCGACGTGGTTAAGGCCTACCAGCGCAAAACCTTTGAAGAATTCAAGGACAAATACCATTCCCTGGACTTATTGCTGATCGACGACGTGCAGTTTTTCGCCAATAAAGAGCGCACCCAGGAAGAGTTTTTTAATGCGTTTGAGGCCTTGCTGGCCAAAAAATCCCACATCGTGATGACCAGCGACACCTATCCCAAGGGCCTGACGGACATCCACGAACGCCTGGTTTCGCGCTTTGACTCGGGCCTGACGGTGGCGATTGAGCCGCCCGAATTAGAGATGCGGGTGGCGATTTTGATCAACAAAGCGCGCGCCGAGGGCGCCGAGATGCCCGAGGAAGTGGCGTTTTTCGTCGCCAAAAATGTGCGCTCCAACGTCCGCGAGCTAGAGGGTGCTTTGCGCAAATGCCTGGCTTATTCGCGCTTTAACCAGAAGGAAATTTCCATCCCGCTGGCGCGCGAAGCCTTAAGAGACTTGCTTTCTATACAGAACCGCCAGATATCTGTGGAAAACATTCAAAAAACCGTGGCCGACTACTACAAAATCAAGGTCGCGGACATGTATTCCAAGAAACGCCCGGCCAGTATTGCCCGGCCGCGCCAGATCGCCATGTACCTGGCCAAAGAGCTGACGCAAAAAAGCTTGCCCGAGATCGGCGAGCTATTTGGCGGGCGCGACCACACCACTGTGCTGCACGCGGTGCGCAAAATCAGCCTGGAGCGCCAGCAGGCCACCGAATTGAACCAACAATTGCACGTTTTGGAACAAACGCTGAAGGGCTGAGATAAAAGTGCTTTTCCCGCCGGAAAACAGCCCAATAAACAGCGAAAATGGCGGGTGCTGTCCGTTCGCGTCTGCCAGCTGGTAAATAGATAGAAATTTGGAGTCTTACATGATTGTTTTGAAAGCCACGCAAGACCAGGTGTTGTCCGTATTGCAATCGGTGGCCGGTATCGTCGAACGTCGCCACACTTTGCCCATTCTTGCGAATGTGTTGGTGCGCAAAACCGGCTCTAGCTTGCAGTTCACCACCAGCGACCTGGAAATCCAGATCCGCACCAGCGCCGAGCTCGGTGGCGATGCCGGCGATTTCAGTACCACCATAGGCGCGCGCAAGCTCATTGACATCCTGCGTACCATGCCCGCCGACCAGACCGTGTCCCTGGAAGCGAGCCAAAGCAAAATCATTCTCAAGGGCGGCAAAAGCAAATTCACCCTGCAAACCCTGCCCGCCGAAGACTTTCCGCTGGTGCAAGAGTCGCCCAGCTTTGGCCCGGTGTTCAGCGTGCCGCAAAAAACCCTCAAAAGCCTGCTGAGCCAAGTGTCGTTTGCCATGGCGGTGCACGATATCCGCTACTACCTCAACGGCATTTTGTTTGTCGCCGAAGGCAAGCAGCTCAGCTTGGTCGCCACCGATGGCCACCGTTTGGCCTTTGCCTCGGCCACGCTGGATGTGGAGGTACCCAAGCAGGAAGTTATCCTGCCGCGCAAAACCGTGATCGAGTTGCAGCGCCTGCTCTCGGATGCCGAAGGCGCCATCGACATGCAATTTGCCAGCAACCAGGCGCGCTTTAGCTTTGAGGGCATGCAGTTTGTGACCAAGTTGGTCGAGGGTAAGTTCCCCGACTACAACCGCGTCATTCCTAAAAACCACAAAAACCGCATCGTGCTGGGCCGCGCCACTTTGTTGGCCACTTTGCAGCGCACCGCGATCCTCACCAGCGATAAATTCAAAGGCGTGCGCCTGAACATCGACCCCGGCACCCTGCGCATGGCGGCTAACAACGCCGAGCAGGAAGAAGCAGTGGACGAGTTGGACATCGACTACGAAGGCGACAGCATCGAGATCGGCTTTAACGTCACTTACCTGATCGACGCCCTGACCAATATGGGCCAGGAAATGGTGACGCTTGAGTTCTCGGACGGCAATAGCTCGGCGCTGATGACCATCCCCGACAACGCCACCTTCAAATACGTGGTGATGCCCATGCGCATTTGACCGCGCCCCATCCGGTGCCCCAAGCCAAACCCCCGCAGCCCGGGGGTTTGGACATTCCAGAACAGCAGATTTTTTGAGTGGCATTGCAAAACTAAGCGTTTGGCAATGCCCGAATTGATAACCAGAAGACTTCTCCATGACCCAAGATAAGCAGCCCGACGCCACCAACCATGACTCCACCGAAGGCGTCAACACCGGCGAAAGCGGCGCAGACAGTTCTAACTTCCAGCCCACTATTGACACCAACCAGGCCGGCGCGACGGATGCCTATGGCGAAGGTTCTATCCAAATTCTGGAAGGCCTAGAGGCGGTGCGCAAGCGTCCGGGCATGTACATCGGCGATACCTCGGACGGCACCGGCTTGCACCATTTGGTGTTTGAGGTGGTGGACAACTCCATCGACGAATCACTTGCCGGGCATTGCGACGACATCGTGGTCACCATCCACTCGGACAACTCGATCAGCGTGACCGACAACGGCCGCGGTATTCCCACCGGCGTGAAGATGGACGACAAGCACGAGCCCAAGCGCAGCGCTGCCGAGATCGCGCTCACCGAGCTGCATGCGGGCGGCAAATTTAACCAAAATAGCTACAAAGTCTCAGGCGGCCTGCACGGCGTGGGCGTGAGTTGCGTGAATGCGCTCTCCAAAATGCTCCGCCTCACGATCCGGCGCGACGGCAAAGTGCACGTCATGGAGTTCAGCAAAGGCTTTGTGCAAAACCGCATCACCGAGATGCAAGACGGCTTTGAAGTCTCGCCTATGAAGATTGCGGGCGATACCGAAAAGCGCGGCACCGAAGTGCACTTTTTGCCCGACACCGATATCTTCAAAGAAAACAATGTTTTCCATTACGAGATTTTGAGCAAGCGCTTACGCGAGCTGAGCTTCTTGAACAACGGCGTGCGCATCCGTCTCAAAGACGAACGCACCGGCAAAGAAGACGACTTCTCGGGCGCGGGCGGCGTGAAGGGCTTTGTGAACTTCATCAACAAAGGCAAAAGCGTTCTCAACCCCAATATCTTCCACGCCACCGGCGACCGCCAGAGCGACCAAAACACCAACATTGGTGTCGAAGTGGCGATGCAGTGGAACAGCGGCTACAACGAGCAAGTGCTTTGCTTTACCAACAACATCCCCCAGCGCGACGGTGGCACGCACCTGACCGGTTTGCGAGCGGCCATGACGCGCGTCATCAACAAATACATCGACGAATCAGAGTTGGCCAAAAAAGCCAAAGTGGAGGTTACCGGCGACGACATGCGCGAAGGCCTGTGCTGCGTGCTCTCGGTGAAAGTGCCCGAGCCCAAATTTAGCAGCCAGACCAAAGACAAGCTGGTTTCCAGCGAAGTGCGCGGCCCGGTGGAAGACATCGTGAGCAAACTGCTGGCCGACTACCTGCAAGAGCGGCCTAATGACGCCAAGATCATCGTCGGCAAAATTATCGAAGCGGCGCGTGCCCGCGAAGCCGCCCGCAAAGCGCGCGACATGACTCGGCGCAAAGGCGTGCTCGACGGCATGGGCTTGCCCGGTAAGCTGGCCGACTGCCAGGAAAAAGACCCCGCGATGTGCGAAATCTATATCGTCGAGGGTGACTCCGCCGGTGGCAGCGCCAAACAAGGCCGCGACCGTAAATTCCAAGCCATCCTGCCTTTGCGCGGCAAGATTTTGAATGTGGAAAAAGCACGCTACGAAAAGCTGCTGACCAGCAACGAAATTTTGACGCTGATCACCGCCCTGGGCACCGGTATCGGCAAAGCCGGTGGCAGCACCGGCAACGACGACTTCAATGTCGCCAAGCTGCGCTACCACCGCATCATCATCATGACCGATGCCGACGTGGACGGCGCCCACATCCGCACCTTGCTGCTCACTTTCTTCTACCGCCAAATGCCCGAGCTGGTGGAGCGCGGCCATATCTATATCGCGCAGCCGCCGCTGTATAAAGTGAAGGCCGGTAAAGAAGAGTTGTACCTGAAAGACGCCTCGGCCCTCGATAGCTTTTTGATGCGTATTGCGCTGATCAACGCATCGGTGTTTACCGGTGGCCCCAATGGCAGCACGCTGCAAGGCGACACCCTGGCCGAGCTGGCGCGCAAGCACCAGGTGGCGCAAAGCGTGATCGCGCGCCTGCAAAACTTTATGGACGCAGAAGCCCTGCGCGCCGTAGCCGATGGCGTGGCGCTGAACCTAGATACCGTGGCTGATGCTGAACTGTCCGCCGCCGCCTTGCAAGCGCGCCTGCCCGATGCCGAAGTGGCCGGCGAGTTTGACGCCCGCAGCGACAAACCGATTCTGCGCATCAGCCGCCGCCACCACGGCAACGTCAAAAGCAGCGTGCTCACGCAAGACTTTGTGCACGGCGCAGATTACGGCGCACTGGCCGAAGCCGCGAGCACTTTCAAAGACTTGCTGGCCGAAGGTGCCCGCGTGATGCGCGGCGAAGGCGAGCGGGCCAAGGAAGAAAAAGTGAGCGACTTCCGCCAAGCCATGGCCTGGCTCATCACCCAAGCCGAAAACGGCACTGCGCGCCAGCGCTACAAAGGCCTGGGCGAGATGAACCCCGCGCAACTGTGGGAAACCACCATGGACCCGACCGTGCGCCGCTTACTGAAAGTTCAAATCGACGACGCCATCGAAGCCGACCGCGTGTTCACCATGCTGATGGGCGACGAAGTAGAACCGCGCCGCGAGTTCATCGAAGCCAATGCGCTGCGGGCGGGGAATATTGATATTTGAGTTTGTAGGCTCTCGGCAGTAGCGGCTATCGTGATGCCGGCATCTGCAGGCGAATAAAGTCAGCTGGAGATTGAATGGCGATGCCTTTGTACGGGTGCAGCACTTTCAGGTCGTCGTCGCCGGTAACGATCGCAACGGCATTGGCATCAATGGCCAGGGAAAGAAACTTGTTGTCCTTCGGGTCACGGCTAGCATCGAGCTCCTCTAGGACTTTCCCTAACGCATCGCCTGCACGGTCTTGCGTCTCACGGTTGAGCTGACCGTGCAGCAGCAACATTCGGCCAATCAGAATGCTAGGGTCAGGCGCACGAACATGGCGAACTGACAAAGCCCAAAATAATGGGCGCCCATGGCGGGTCACGCAAATAAGATCGTCCTGCACGGATTCAAGGAATTTTCCGTACTGGCTTTGCACCTCACTAGATGTCACTGATTGCATGGTCATATTCCTTTAGGGCATGCCGTATGCACACTTTTGTGGATTGCGTCTACAAGGTCAGTAAGCTTTTCGCGCTGCTGGGAGCGAACATGCTGCGTGCAGGCGCCGCCTTAAGGCAACTTCCCACCCAGCCCTTCCCAGCTAGGTTTCACCGCCGCAATATGCCGGGCCTTCACATGCCCGAAGCCGCGAATCTCTTCGGGTAGTTTGGCAAACCGTAGCGCGTCGGGTAGGGTGGCGGGACTTAAGTTCGTCAGCATGCGCTCCAGCGTCTGCATGTAGTTCTGCACCAGGGCGCGCTCGCCTTGGCGCTCTTCGCTGTAGCCAAAGATGTCTAGCGCCGTGCCGCGCAAGACCTTGAGCGGCGCCAGCAGGCGAAAGCCCAAGCCCATCCAAGGGCCAAAGCGTTGTTTGATGAGGCGGCCTTTTTCATCCTTCTTAGCCAAGAGTGGCGGCGCCAGGTGGTAGTTGACTTGGTAGTCGCCTTCAAACATGGTGTTGATTTTTTCCTTGAACGCCGGGTCGCTGTGCAGACGCGCCACTTCGTATTCGTCTTTGTAGGCCATCAGCTTGAACAGGTAGCGCGCCACGGCATTGCTTAGCGATAACTCTTTGGCGTCGGCTTGGGCCCCTAGCGCGCTTTCTGCGCTGCGTACCTTAGCCACAAAGTCGCGGTAGCTTTGCGCGTAGGCAGCGTTTTGGTAGCCGGTCAAAAAAGTAGCGCGGTGCTCTATCAGCGCGTCCAGCGAGGTGGGGGCTTGCTTGCGCACAATTTGCACGGTTTGCGCAGGTAGCAAGCTGCGCTGCACCGCCGCTGGGTCGTGCGCGGCTAAGCGGCCCCAGTGGAAGGCGGTTTGGTTTTTTTCGACGGCCACGGCGTTGAGCGCCATGGCTTGTAACAGCGCATCCTGCCCCAGCGGTATCCAGCCCTTTTGCCAAGCGTAGCCCAGCAGCACCGGGTTGGTAAAAATGCTGTCGCCCAGCAATTCGGTGGCGATGGCTTCGGCGTCCACGCAGCCTAGCGATTGCGGCTCTTGCAGTGTGGCGGCAATGGCGGCTATGCAGGCCTCGCCAGGGTTGCTCCAATTGGCGTTTTGCACAAAAGCGGCGGTGGGTTGGCTGTGGCTGTTAAGCACCACGCGGCTGCGTCCGGCGCGCAGGCGCAAGCTGGTTTCTTTGCCTGCGGTGACGATAGGGTCGCAGCCGATTACCAGGTCCGCGCAGGCCATGCCCACGCGGGTGGTGCGTATCGCGTCTTGGTTGTGGCTGATCAGCACATGGCTCCAAGTAGCGCCGCCTTTTTGCGCCAGGCCGCCCGCGTCTTGCGTAACGATGCCTTTGCCTTCGATGTGGGCGGCCACGCCCAGCAACTGGCCGATGGTGATGACGCCCGTGCCGCCCACGCCTGCAACGACCAGGCCCCAAACGCCGTCATGCGCTTGTTGTAAATCGAATACCGCAGGCTCCGGCAGGCCGGCAGCCGGACCGCTGCTAGCGGACTGCGCAGTGCTTTTCTTTTTGCGCAGCTTGCCACCTTCCACGGTGATAAAGCTAGGGCAAAAACCTTTGACGCAAGAAATATCTTTATTACACGTACTTTGGTTGATGCGCCGTTTGCGGCCTAGTTCGGTTTCTAGGGGCTCGACGCTGACGCAATTGCTTTGCACGCCGCAGTCTCCGCAGCCTTCGCAGACCAACTCGTTAATCACCACGCGCGTGGCCGGATCCACCATGGTGCCGCGTTTGCGGCGGCGACGCTTTTCGGTGGCGCAGGTTTGGTCGTAAATGATGACGGTCGTGCCTTTGATTTCCCGCAGCACGCGCTGCACCGCGTCCAGGCTGTCGCGGTGCTCTACGGCCACGCCTTCGGGCAGGCCTTTGACGCCATCGTATTTTTCGGTTTCGTCGGTCACCACCACAATGCGCTGCGCACCTTCAGCGCGCATGCTTTGCGCGATCTGGATCACGCTATGGCCCTCGGCGCGCTCGCCGATTTGCTGGCCGCCCGTCATCGCCACTGCGTCGTTGTACAAAATTTTGTAGGTGATGTTCACACCCGCCGCAATCGACTGGCGCACCGCCAGCAAGCCGCTGTGAAAGTAGGTGCCGTCGCCCAGGTTGGCAAAAATATGCGCGTCGTTCACAAAAGGCTGCTGCCCGACCCAAGGCACACCTTCGCCGCCCATTTGGGTAAAGCCGGTGGTGGAGCGGTCCATCCACAGCGTCATAAAGTGGCAGCCGATACCGGCCATGGCGCGCGAGCCTTCGGGCACGCGGGTGGAGGTGTTGTGCGGGCAGCCCGAGCAAAACCAGGGCTGGCGCTCGGCCAGCGGCGCGCCCAGGGCCAGCGCCTGCATAGACTTTTCTTTGGCGTCCAAAATAGCCAACTGCGCATCCATGCGGGCGCGCACATCGGCATCTACACCCAGCGCAGTGAGGCGCTGCGCAATCGCGCGGGCAATCATGGCGGGCGTCAGGTCCGCGTTGGCGCGCAGCAAGCGGTTGGCCGAAGGCTCTGAGCCCGACCATTCGCCGCCAATGCCGTAGGGGCTGGCCGCGTCATCGGACACGGTGAACTTGCCGACCACGCGCGGGCGCACATCGGCGCGCCAGTGGTAGAGCTCTTCTTTGAGTTGGTATTCAATGACCTGGCGCTTTTCCTCGACCACCAAAATCTCTTGCAAGCCGCTGGCAAATTCGCGTGTCAGCTGCGCCTCTAGCGGCCAGACCACCGCCACTTTATGCAGGCGTATGCCTACGCGGCGGCAGGTGGCATCGTCCAAGCCCAAATCGAGCAAGGCCTGGCGCGTATCGTTAAAGGCTTTGCCGCTGGCCATAAGGCCAAAGCGGTCGTTCGGGCCTTCGATCACATTGTGGTTGAGCCGGTTGGCACGCACATAGGCTAGCGCCGCATACCACTTGGTGTCAAACAGGCGCGCCTCTTGGTCTAGCGCGCCATCGGGCCAGCGAATGTGCACGCCGCCTGCGGGCATTACAAAATCGGTCGGCATCACCATCTTGACGCGGTGTGGGTCCACATCCACCGCTGCGCTGGATTCGACGATTTCCTGAATCGTTTTCATACCCGCCCAGACACCGGCGTAGCGGCTCATGGCAAGGCCGTGCACGCCCAAATCTAAAATATCCTGCACACTGGCCGGGAAAAACACCGGGGTGCCGCAGGCCTTAAAAATATGGTCGCTCTGGTGCGCTGCCGTCGAGCTTTTGGAGACATGGTCGTCACCGGCCACTGCAATCACGCCGCCCCAGGGCGTGGTGCCGGCCATATTGGCGTGCTTGAACACATCGGAGCAACGGTCTACCCCCGGACCTTTGCCATACCAGATGCCAAACACGCCGTCGTATTTATTGCTGCCCGGCGGCGCAAAGCCTAGTTGTTGCGTGCCCCACAAAGCGGTGGCGGCCAGTTCTTCATTCACGCCGGGCTGGAAATGCACATGGTGCTCCAGCAAGCGTTTCTTCTCTTTAGCCAGCGATTGGTCGTAACTGCCTAAAGGCGAGCCACGGTAGCCGCTGATAAAGCCTGCGGTGTTTTTGCCCGCTGCCAGGTCGCGCACACGTTGCATCATCGGCAAGCGCACCAGGGCATGGATGCCGCTCATAAAAGCCTGGCCGGTGGTTTGGGTGTATTTGTCGTCCAGCGTGACGGATGCGGCGCGTAGCTGGTCGGGGTGCAGGGGGGCGTTCATGGTGAGGGACTCCTGGGGTAGTGGGGCCGCCTTGTGGGCGGCAGTCTGTGCAGACGGCTCCGGGTAGGAAGGCTGCGCTAGCTGTGCAGTGTAGTCAAACTAAAAGCAAGTGTGTATCGCGCCGCTGATGGCACCGTCGTCTTCGACGAGCGGCATCCAACGCCATTTATCGAAGGTGGTGCAGGGGTGCGACAAGCCCAGCGCCACGCGGTCGCCCACCACTGGCACAGGCCCCGCAGGGTCAAAGCGCATATAGGCGTGTTGGTCGTTCAGGGCAGTGATGTGCCAATTGGCAGGCGCTGCTTGCGCATCTTGCAAATTGCGCAGGTGCGCGCTGGCGTGCCATTGCACTGTGGGCAGGGCGATGTCATACGAGATGTCGCGCTTGCCGCAACTGAGCAAAGCCAGCCCCGGCTCGGGCACGGATTGCACCAGGGTCCAAACCTCTAGCGCGGGCAAGAGTGAGTCGCTTAAGCCCTCACGCTGCTCCACCAGGCGCAGGTAGTGGCGGTAGTGCTCGTGGTCGTGCGTCAAGTAGCAGCCCGAACGCAACACGCCGCACACCGGCTGCGACAAACCTTGCGCTTGCAGCAGCGGCAACACCAGGTCAAACACCGCCGAGCCACCTGCCGACAAAATAATGTCGCCCGACGCAAACCACCCGCGCGCATCACAAGCGCGTGCCACTTCCAGCACCCGGCGGACCAGTGCGCTGACTGCCACCGGATCCAGCGCCGGGTCGCACACCGCAGCATGGCCTTCATAACACTCCACGCCGCCCAGGCGCACGGCTTTGGAGCTTGTCAGCGCTTGGGCCAGCGCCAAAGCTTCATCTAATGTGCGGCAACCGGTGCGCTGGCCGGGAATACCCATTTCGAGCAACACATCAAAAGGCTGGCAGTCGGCTTGCGTATCCGCCCAGGCTTCAATCAAGCGCAACTGCGCGATGGAATCGACCAAAAACCACACCCGCAAATCAGGGTGCTGGCGCAGCAAGTGCTGCAGCCCGACCAAGTCTGCGGCGCCCAACACCTGGTTGGCAATGATGGCGCGCCGCACCCCGGCGGCCACGCCCACGCCTATTTGAAACACCGTGGCAAAAGACAAGCCCCAAGCGCCTGCGGCCAGTTGCATGGCAAACAACTCGGGCGACATGCTGGTCTTGCCGTGCGGCGCCAGGTGCACGCCCTTGCGCTGCGCAAAGTCCTGCATCCAGCGCAAGTTGTGCATGAGCGCGCTGCGGCGCAACACCGCCAGCGGAAAAGCCAAGTGGTTGCCCAGCACATTCCAGCCGCGTTGCGCGATGTCGGCCAAGGCACCGGGCTGCGCGCCGAGGGGAAAGCTTTTGCTGTGCGGGCCTAGTTCATGCATAGCAGGGCGGCTAATTGCGTTGACATTTTCTTAGCGAACTCCATCAAGGTAGGTGCACTCACTTGGGCCACAACACCCACATCTGCAAAGGCTGCTTGAGCCGCCCGGCCAAATCCCCTGCTTGCGGGCCGAAGCCGGCGAAGTAGTCGGCGCGCACTGCGCCGGTGATGGCGCTGCCGGTGTCTTGGGCAATGACCAATTGTTGCAATTGGGTTTGCGGGCCTGCCGAGCTGATCCAGACCGGTGTGCCATAGGGGATGCTGCCCGGATCGACGGCTATCGATCGGCCAGCGCTCAGGGCCACACCTTGCGCGCCACGCGGGCCCGCGTCCACTTCGCTTTCGCTCAAGGCTTCTTCCCGAAAAAACACCATGCGCGGGTTACTCCACAGCAGCTCTTGCTGGCGCTGCGGATTGCGTGCCAGCCAGGCTTTGATGCCCGGCCAGCTAGCGTCTTTGGTCAGGCCCTGGTCTAGCAGCCATTTGCCTACGCTTTTATAGGGTTGCTCGTTGGTGCCGGCAAAAGCCAAGCGCGAGTTGCGAAAACTGCCATCGGGCTGCTGCACGCGGATGCGTCCCGAACCTTGGATTTGCAGTACCAGCGCATCCACCGGGTCATCCAGATACACCAGCGCTTTGCCCTTGAGCGCGGCTTTGGCCTCGGGCAAGGTGTCCATTTCTTTGCGGGTGTACCAGGGCTTGCGGCTGGCCAGGTTGGCCGGTGGCGCGTAAATCGGCGCACTGAAACTGGCGCTGGGCGTGCGGCTAGCCTCAAATACCGGTTCGTAATACGCGGTGAGCAAACCTTGGGTTTCGCCTTGCAGCGATTCGACGCGGTAGGGCTGCAAGTGACGGTACATCCAGGCGCGTTGCCCGGCTGCATCGGCGTTAGCTAGCGCCATGGCTTGCGGGCACAAAGTAGACAGCGCCGGGGGCATGCTGGCGCTACGCTCACAGCTTTTGATCCAAGCGCGCCAGCCTTGGCCCAAGGCATCTTGCTGCAAACCGGGTAAGGCGTCCCAGCCCACGCCCACCCAGCGGCTACGCGCTTGGACGATGGTTTGCCCGGTTTCTACTTTAGGCGGTGCAACTACCACTGCCGCAGCGGGTGCCACTTGCGGCGCAGTAGTAGACGCAGCCGGTGTGCGGTCTTCAACCGGCGCATGGGTAGGGCTACTGCCGCAAGCACCCAGGCTTCCTACAATCAGCGCGCACATCACTGCGGCAACACCCCACCCCATGACCCTGATTATTTTGGAAGCACTCGGCGCTGGCGTGTTGCTGGTTGGCATCGTGTGGTGGACCATGTTTTCGGGGCGTAAAAACGGGGAGTTGCCCCCGCAGTCTTCTGACGACGAAACGCCACCCAAGCCGTAAGCGACGTTCACAGCAAGCGGTGTTGCAAAGCCGGTAGCTGCATGCGGCAGCGTGCCAATTGCGCAGCATCCAACGTGGCCAAGACCACACCCGGCTCTTGCGCTTGCTGCGCCAATATGGCGCCCCAAGGGTCTATGGCCAAGGATTGGCCCCAGGTGCGGCGCCCGTTGGGGTGCGTGCCGCCTTGCGCAGCGGCCAGCACAAAGCTCAGGTTTTCTACCGCGCGGGTGCGCAGTAGCAATTCCCAATGCGCTTGGCCGGTGGTGTAGGTAAAAGCGCTGGGTACCAGAAGTAAGTCTGCCCCGGCTGCGGAGTGGGTGCGGTACAACTCGGCAAAGCGCAAGTCGTAGCACACGCTCATGCCCACCGTCCACACATGCCCGTCGCGCGAGGGCAGTGCAAACTGCACTGGCTGGTGCCCCGCTTGCAGCACACGAGATTCGTCATAGGACTCGGTGCCATTGTCAAAGCGAAATAAATGAATTTTGTCGTAACGCGCAGCGCAAGCCCCCTGCGGGTCAAAGGCCAGGCTGCTGTTAAACACCTTGTCGCTGTCGCCCGCCGCGCTGGTGGACAAAGGCAAGGTGCCGCCCACAATCCACAACCCTAAGCGGCGGGCTTGCTTTGACAAAAAGTCTTGAATCGGGCCGCTGCCAAACTGTTCTTGAATGGCCAGCTTTTCACCGTCGTGCTGGCCGATCAGGCAAAAGTATTCGGGCAATACTGCCAGCTCCGCTCCGGCCTGCGCGGCTTGTTCTAACAACTTGGCGGCCTGCGCTAAGTTGTCTTGCACCACGCCGGTGGACACCATTTGAATTGCTGCGACCTGCATACCACGCTCCTGAAAAACGGGTTAAATAAAAAAAGCCTAGGCGGCTTACTTGGGTGTGTTGCTGCGTTCCACCTTGGTGATGCGCGGCTCGACCCAAGTGCCGTCTATAAAAAACTCATGCGTGTTGGCTTGCACCAGCGGCTTGAGCAGCAGCCATTGCGCCAGCAAGGAATAAATACCCACCACCGGATTGACGGCGGTATAGACCAGGGCGGCACCAGCGGCATTGAGCTCAGGAATCACCACCACTTTAATCGCCTGGGTTTCCTTGGCAATATCAGCGCTACCTTCCATCAAGACGACCGCATTAGGCCCCTTCATTTGCAGATTGTTGGTGCGCGCCTGGCCCTGCGTAATATTGACGTCGCCGCGCACAAAATCAAAGGCAAAGCCTTCGCTAAACACATCCCGAAAATCCAGCATCAAACGCCGTGGCAAGGATTGCAAACTCAGCACAGCGAGTAGCTTGCCGATATTGGGCTCGCTCTTGAGAAACTGCCCATCATCTAAGGCTACGTTAAAGCTGCCGGTCATGCTCGGGTAGTCCACGGTAATCGGCGAGCCGAGCCAGCCCACTTGTCCCTCGATTTTCCCTTTGCCTTTGCGGATGACATTTTTCATGCCGTAGCGCGCCAGCAAGTCGCCCGAGTCCTTGACCTCGAGTTTGAAGTCCAACTGCGTGCGGCGCCGGTCGCGCATGGATTCGGCGGGCACATTGGCCGCAGCGCCAGGCGCCGGGGGTTGCAAGCGCCAAGAGCCGCTGGCGTTAAGCACCGCCTCAGGCATGGAGACATTAAAGCGTTTGAGCAGCCACTCACGCTGCGTATCGCGCGCGGCAGGCGACACCTGGTTAATGGCTTCCACTTCCAGCCGCCCCAACTTGCGGCCTTGCAATTCAAACTCTTCGGCCACCACGTCCAGCGCCGGAATGCTGGAGGGTTGCTCGTCCAACAATTTATCCACTTCCTGCGCAGCGCTGCTATTGAGTGTGAGCCGGCTGAGGCGCGCATACAGACGTCCCGCGTTGCTGATTTCTGTCGTGGTGCCGCCTAGCCCGGCCTGGCGGTACTCAAGTTGCCCGCTGAACTCGGTAGTCTCGGCTTGCGCGCGCCACAAGTTGCCGATGCGCGTCGCCTTGAGGTTGACTGCATGTACTGCGTGGCCGCTCCAACTGATTTCGCGCGCGCGCAGTTGCAGTGCATTGGGTAGGAAATCCGTGCCCAAATCAAACTGCGGCGTGCTGATTTTTTTGCGCGTACCCACGCTATTGCTTACACCACTGAACAGCACGGACCAGGTATCCACATCCAGCGTGTCCATGTTCAGCCGCGCGGAAATACCTTGCGTGGGCATGGCCATGGCTTCGTTCGCACCGGCGCCAAGGGCCATGGTGCCGCGCAGTACCCGTGGTGCAGCGCTGGAAATATCGCGTAGCAAATTGAGGTTGGCAACCGTGCCCAGGCTCACTTGCCACTGCTCTTGGTTTTTCGCGACTGCTGCACCGCTGGCGTCCAGCGGCGCGGACACTTGCATGCGCAGCGGCAAAGACGCTTCGGCGGTTTTGGTAAGCGGTGCAGGCAGGCTCAGTGACATGCCTTGCAAATTGGAGTTCACCGTGATATCTGGCACGCCCAAGCGCATCACGATCGTTGCCTGGTAGTTGGCCGCACCTGCGGCGTAGTGCGCCAAATTGCTCAGCCCGCCCAGTTCAGCAGCCTCGCGCAAACCTTCTGCGGCTACACGCCCGTCCAGCCGCAGAGTTGCCGGGCTGGCTTTCAAGTTCGCCCCCCCATCCGCAGCTTTGGCGGTGGAGGCAGCGGGGCTATCGGTCACAGCGCCTAAATTGCCCAAGCTGCCATCAATGCGTACATCGCCGCCAAACAAACGCCCGGTCACGCCATTGACGTTGTAGCCAAATTCGGTGAAGTTAATCGGCCCGCGCGCGCGCAAGATGCGCGGCGTGGTTGGCAGGATTTGTACGTCATTGCCTTGCAAATTGACGCTGCCGTTAACCGTCATGCGGTTGGTATCAGCCAGCGGGAAATCGAGTTTGACGCGGTACTCGCCCAGGCCATTGGCCGAGGCCTTGGACAGCGCCTGTCCGGTCATCTCGGCCAGGGGCGAATTATTGGTTACGGTCAGAGCATCGGCCAGTGGCCCGCGGCCTTGTGCGTTGACGGATACCGTGGAAGTTCCGTACAGATTGTTAATTACCGCGTCGCCGCGCACCATGGGCACCGTGCCCCATAGGCCGCGCATGCCGTTGAGGTAAAGCGCGCTTTGGTCTATTACCAACTCGCCATTGAGCTGGGTAAATACCGGCCAGGGCAGTTTGGTGGTGGGCAAGGGCGGCACATAGGCGAAAGTTGCATTGCTGACATTGGCCGAAACCCGGAACTCGCCCTGTCGCGCTTGCGCAAAGGGAAACTCGCGTAAGTTGCCTTTGAGTTTGAGTTTGATGTCCGACGCGCTACCCGCGCGCACAGCATCTCGCACATAGTCGCGCAGGTCTTTAGACAGGGACAGCGGCAAATAGCGCTGCACGCGGGTCAGCTCCACGCGGGCGAAGCGTCCTTGCAGATCGACCGTGCCAGGCCCGGTGCCGCTTGGCTGCATGGCCCATTGCCCGTCTAACTCACCCTGCACATCGGCATTGGTGATGCGCACTTTGCTGGCACTCACAGTCCAGCCGGTAGAAGCCTTTTTCCATTGGAGGTCCGCGCTTAATTCGTTCACCGGTACCAAGGGTTCGGACAAGTGCCGTCCGAAGTCGAAGACCCCTTTACTCATGGCCAATTGCGCGCGCCCACCGCGCTCGCTCAGGTCCAGCTCCAGGTCCAGGCCGCGAAAGCCGGGCGTTCCTTCGGCTTGTGGTGCAATGCCGGCTTGGCGGATACGGCCCTTCACGACGAAGGTCTCCGGGGCGCTTAATACGCCTTTCCAGCTCGCCTGAAAACCTTGCACATTACCAATCGGCTGGTAGGCCTCTAACCAAGCGCGCAGCTTGGCATCCAGGGGAAAGCGCTGTGCGATCTGGCTCAAAGCGCCCACATCCAAGCGTTCGGCGACCAGTTCACCGCGCGCCGGCGCCGAGTCAATCTTGGCGCCTTTGCCTGTCTGCGCATCCCAAATCGACAAACGTGCATTGCCGCCAGGCCAGCGTACGCCGTCGCTGGTTACAAACTGCAAACCGTCGCTGGTGTATTCCATGCCGCCATCAATTTTGCGCGCAGCCAGGCGCCCGGAAGCGGTGGGCACCACCATGGAGGGCGTTTGTTCACCCTGGCCCAGTTGTACATCTTTGACCAGCACATCCGCGGTGGCGCCTGTGAATTGGCCGCGCAGCACATCGGCCCATGCGCGTACGCTGCCACGCCCCTGGCTGACGTTGGTGCCTAAGTCCAGATAGTTGCGTAACTGGCCCCAGTCCACATCGCCAAACAGGGCATACATCTGCCCTGACCACGTGTTGACCTCGCCCACATGCCGGGAAAGTACCGGATGGCTAAATAAACCTTGCACCGTAAAGCGATCGCCCCATGCGCTTGGCGGGCTGGCATCGAGCCTAAAGCTGTGGTTAAAACGCCGGTTACGTAACACCAGGTCCACATCGGACAATTCCAGCGGCGCTGTGCCACGCGTTTCATCGGTCCAACGCAGTTGGCCGTGGCGGATGGCGATTTCCGGTTGGCTGAAGAGCCAGTCGCCCGCCGCGCCGGGCGTATCATCGATCTGGCTTAGTTGCAAGCCAGCAATCCAGATGGAGCGGTCGGGCGCGCGCCGGATATCGAGCACAGCGCCTTCCACATACAGTTGTTCCAAGTTACCGGCGGCCAGCGAGCGCGGGGAAATCGCCGCCTTTACCGTGGGCAGCGTCAGCGCCACCCGACCTTGCTGGTCCACCAATTGCAGCCCATGCAGCGCGAGCGAGGGAATCAGCCCGTTGGATACCGCCTCGATATTGCCAATGCGCACCCCTACCCCCAAACGCTGGGTGGCTTGTTCTTCCAGCCAAGGGCGCAAAGTGTCGATTCGCGGCACAATGACAAAGTGCAACACCGCCCAGAACATCGCAAACAACAGCCAAGCTGCGCCGACCAGGCGCAGCAGCCATGTGGCCAAAAAAGCGACTGTCAACAAGGTGCGCGAGGGGGTCTTGGTGGGTTCAATCATTGGCGCGTGCAGTCAAGCTTGGAATTATGACCGCCAATACACCCGCTTCACGCGCTGAACACTCTCGATTTGCGCAAAGAATACGCAGACGGTACGGCGCGACATTGGCGATGCTGCCACAGGGCCTGCCCGATGCAAGCGCGCAAGCTACGCTGTACCAGGCTTTACGCGCACAAAACCTGGCGGTTGGCGAGGCCTTGCGCATCACCCGCCAGCAGGTACTCGAACGCTTGTTGGTGCTCGATTGCGAGGCGGGGCTGGACTTGCGCGCGGTCACGCAGTGTATGACCGAACTGGCCGAACTGGCGCTGTGCGAAGCCTATGCCCAGGCCAGCGCCGATGTGCAGTCCGTGCATGGCGCGCCTTGCAAAGCCGATGGCAGCGCCAGCGCCTTGTGCATCATCGGCATGGGCAAACTGGGTGCGCGCGAGCTCAATGTTTCGAGCGACATTGATTTGATTTATGTGTACGAAGCCGATGGCGACACCAGCGGCCATACCGAAGGGCGCGGCCGCATCTCCAACCAGGAGTACTACGGCAAGCTGGTGCGCGCGCTGTACATGCTATTGGGCGACACCACCGAGCACGGTTTTGTTTTTCGGGTGGACCTGGCGCTGCGGCCCAACGGCAACTCTGGCCCGCCCGCCGTGTCGCTGGGCGCCTTGGAAGAATATTTCCAGACCCAGGGGCGCGAGTGGGAGCGCTTTGCCTGGCTCAAAAGCCGGGTGCTAGCGCCACAGTCCAGCGTGGGCAGCGCTTTTGCGCTGCAATTGCGCGCAGTTGTTACGCCTTTCGTGTTTCGCAAATACCTGGACTACAACGTGTTTGACGCGCTGCGCGTGCTGCACCGCCAAATCCGCGAGCACGCGGGCAAACGCAGCGCGGGCCACCCCGAGCGGCACAACGATGTCAAGCTCTCGCGCGGCGGCATCCGCGAAATTGAATTTACCGTGCAACTACTGCAAGTCGTGCGCGGCGGCCAATTTCCCGAGTTGCGCACCCGCCCCACGCTGAGCGCCTTGCAACGCTTGGTACAGGCGGGCCTGATGCCCGCCGAAAAAGCCCAGGCCTTGCAAGAAGCTTATGTTTTTTTGCGCTGCGTGGAGCACCGCATTCAGTACCTGGACGACCAACAAACCCATGTGCTGCCCACTGCGGATGCCGACCTGGCCTGGATCGCCGACACCTTGGGTATCGCTAGCACCAGCGCATTTTTAGCCCAGCTAGACCACCACCGCGAAAACGTGGCGCAGGAGTTTGATGTTTTGCTGGGTGGCAGCGATAAAACTTGTACTGGATGTAAACCTGGCGAGGGCGGCACGGCCAAGCCTGGCGCTGTGCCGGTGACGGACCTAGACAGCGTGCTCGCGCAGTTGCCCAAAGCCATGCAAGAGCACTTGGCGCTGTGGCGTGACCATCCGCGCATCCTCGCCTTGCGCGAAGAGTCGCGTGGCCGCTTGCTGCGCCTGGTGCAGCGCACTGGCCAGTGGCTGCAGGAGGGCGAAATAAACCAGGATGCAGCAGTGCGTTTGATGGACTGGATGGAGTCACTGTTGCGCCGCGAAAGCTACCTGGCTTTGCTGGTGGAGCGCCCTGGTGTACACCAGCGTTTGTTACGGCTTTTAGGCGCCGCCCGTTGGCCTGCGCGCTACTTGCTTAAGCACCCGGGCGTGATCGACGAACTGGCGGGTAGCACCATGGTGCGTGAGCGCTTTGATGCTGATGCCTGTGAGGCCGATATTGAGCGCCGCTGCAAAGCCTTGCGCAACAGCGGCGAAGAAGACGAAGAAAACCTGCTCAACCTGCTGCGCCGCGCGCACCATGCCGAAGTCTTTCGCACGCTGGCGCGCGATGTGGAAGGCCTGATTACCGTAGAGCAAGTCGCCGACGATTTAAGCGCGCTGGCTGAAGTGATTTTGCGCATCACCACCCACTGGGTGTGGCAGCGCATGAAGCAGCGCCATGGCGAATTGCCGCGTATCGCCATCATCGCGTACGGCAAGCTAGGCGGTAAAGAACTGGGCTACGGCGGCGATCTGGACATTGTGTTTTTGTACGATGACCCGGACGAGCGCGCCGGTGAAATCTACGGCACCTTGGTACGCAAACTGATTAACTGGCTCACGGTAAAAACCGGCGAGGGCGACCTCTACGAAATCGACACCGCGCTGCGGCCCAATGGCAGCTCCGGCCTGTTGGTCACCACCTTCGCCGCGTATGCCGATTACCAACAACAGCGCGGCTCCAATACCGCCTGGACCTGGGAACACCAGGCCATGACCCGCGCCCGCTGCGTGCTCGGCAGCGCCGACCTGCACAGCCGTTTTGACGCCATCCGCGAAGCTGTCATATGCAGCCCGCGCGACCACACGGCATTGCGCGGCGAAATCGCCGCCATGCGCGAGAAAGTGCGCGCCGCCCATCCTGTGCTTGCTGATCGTTTTGACGTCAAGCACAGTCCGGGCGGTATGGTGGATATTGAATTTGCAGTGCAATTTTTAGTGCTGGCACATGGGCAGGCGCATCCGGGTCTGCGCGCCAATGTGGGCAATATCGCGCTCTTGCAAGTCGCGCAAGACTGCGGCCTTTTGCCCGCGCCGCTGGCCCATGAGGCGGCTCAGGCTTACCGAACGCTTAGGCGTATCCAGCATAAAGCGCGGCTCAATGAAGAGCCTACGCATGTGGCTTTGGGGGATGCTCTCCTTGAGCGGCAAGCTGGCTTGGCCGTTTGGAGCGCGGTGTTTGGGGCTTAGCGCTCTACGGCTGGTTTTGCGTTATGGGTTTCCGCTGTGGGACTTTTGTTGGCCCTACGCTGTTTTGCCCCCGCTGGTTTACCCCCCGCTTCCCCCCCGCCCCTTCACCCCCGCTGGGGTGAAGGGGAGCTGGAATACCCAATTTGGTTTCTTTGTTTTGGAGAGGTGTTTTTGAATCGGGGCGCTGCGAGGCGGGTTTGTCGGCCCCGATTGGGGAACGATACGGTCGTAGTCAATGGATGGGGGCTTGGCGCGGCTGCGGCTGCGGCTGTGGGTGCGGTTGCGGTTGCGTTTTTGCTTGTTGTGGCGGAAGCGACGGCTGCCACGACAGCGCGCGCATTGCGCCCCAATTTGCGTGTGCAAGGTGAGCGCAGCGAACGAGCACGCGCGGTCCCCCGCTGCCATTGGCCGTGCTGAGCAACGCAGCGGCGACCGGATCAGGGCGGGCGCTTGTTTGAGCGTAGCGAGTTTGCGCCCGACCCCGGGCGACGCGAGTAGCGCAAGGTACCCCGAAGGGGCACGGCCTTTGGCTCGCCTTTCTTTTGCTTATCTTTTCTTTGGCGAAGCAAAGAAAAGTAAGGCCCGCGGCAGGCGCAAGCCCTGTGGCAGGTCAAAC